>JBJXFG010000001.1:0-13175 GCA_046154665.1 Phycisphaerales bacterium
TGATGAGGCGCGATGTTGTTGTGGTGTCGACGTTGGCTGCGGCGTTGGGATTCGTGTCGTCGGCGTCGGGGCTGACGGTGCCTTTCACCGAAACGTTCGCGGGTGGGAACGCGTCGTGGACGAACTCTGCCAACGCGCCGCTCGAGGCGGTGGGCGCGGGCGGGCCCGACGGCTCGTCGTACGCGTCGGGGGTGTTCAACTTTGCGGGGACGAATGCTCAGTCGACGCCGGCGATCTTGCGGGCTCAGAACACGACGAACGCTTCGGGAGGTTCGTTTTTCGGGAACTGGGTGACGCAGAACGTGACGACGCTGTCGTTCGACATCCGTCACGATGCACCGGTTTCGCTGGATGTGTTTGTGCGGTGGACCGGGGCGAGCGCGCCGGCGTTTCCGGGGATCATCTTGTTCGCGTCGTCGAGCGTGCCCTCGGGGGCGTGGACGAGCGTGACCATGGCGATTTCGTCTGGCGCAGCGTTTGTGCCTGAGCCGGGCGGGACGTACGCGGGGATTTTCCCTCAGGTGGCGCGGATGCAGTTTGGGGCGACGCCGGGGAGCCTGGCGGGGCAGAATGTCGCGGTGCGGTTTGATATTGACAACGTGCGGATCGTGCCCGGGCCCGGGGTGGTGGCGCTCGTTGGCCTCGCGGGGATTGCGGGGTTGAGGCGTCGGCGGTGAGTGCGCATGATTGCTCGGAGATGTGAACTTCGCCCGCCCGTTGTCACGGGCGGGTTTTTCTTGCGCGATGGTGACCAGACGCTGCGCGTCTGGCAACCATCGGTCGCCCGCTTTGCGGGCTTTGCTCATCGTCGTTGTGGAATCACTTGAAACGGTTGACCGTTGGAATCAGGCGACGCCTGCGAGCGCGGCGGGTGCCTTGCCGCGCACCAGTTCCGCCAGCGCCCGCACCACCGTGTCCTGGTCCATGTCGGACGTATCCATCCTCGCGGCGTCCTGCGGGCACACCAATGGGCCCACTTCGCGGGTGGAATCGCGGTGGTCGCGGTCTTCGATCTCGGCGCGGATGGCGATCGCGTCGGCCGTCTTGCCCGAGTCCATCAGTTGGCGCACGCGGCGGCGGGTGCGCTCCTCGACGCTGGCGGTCATGTAGACCTTCACATCGGCATCGTGGAACACCACCGAGCCCTGGTCGCGGCCTTCGGAGACCAGCCTGGGGTGGGCCTCGCCGATGCGGCGCTGGGCTTCGACCAGCACCTCGCGGACGGCGGGCAACTGCGACACGGGGCTCACGCGGGCGGAAACGTCGGCGTCGCGGAGGCGGTGCATGATCGATCTCCCGAACGCCTGCAGCGTCGGCGGGTCGTCCTGCCAGTTGAACGAGAGATCGGCGTCGCGCAGCAGCCTGGTGACGGCGTGCTCGTCGTTGAGGTTGAGGCCGTGGTCGATGGCCAGGGCCGTGGCGGCGCGGTACATCGATCCGGTGTCAAGGAACTCGAGGCCGAGGGCCAGCGCGAGGGCGCGGGCGACCGAGGATTTTCCAGTGCCCGCCGGTCCGTCGATGGTCACGATCAATCGTCGCATCTCGACCTCGATGGCTCCGTCGGATTCGTGGGGGCCGATGGTGACGACGACAGGGACCGGGGGAACGAGCCCGCTCAAGTCCGCAGCCGTGCTAGGCCTCTTCGTCCGCGTCATCGTCCTTGGCGGGCTCCTCTTTGGCGAGCGATTCAAACGACGCCCGGGCTTGCTCGATCGCTTCGCGGGGGTCGCCGTTGCCACGATATTCTAGCGAGATCGTCTGGTCGAATCCCACGCTCTCGACGGCGTGTACGCAGGCGGCGAAATCAAATCCCTTCGAAGCCCCGGACGCATCGAACCCCTGGAACGAGGCGGAGACGACGCTGGCGTACGGGGTGAGGGCGCGGAGGTAGTCCTTCGCGCCGCCGATGGCGGAGGACGCGGTCTCGAAGTCCGGGAATGATCCGACGCGGAAGCCGCCGATTTTGCGGATGAGTGCGGTGAGTTTTTCGGGGGTCTGGGTGACGCCGGGGCAGGGCGCGAGCAGGAGGTTGAGTTCGAGGCGCTCGGCCCGCTGGACGATTTTCTTGATCGCCAAGCCGAGGGCTTCGATGGTCACGTTCGGGCCGGGGTCGCGGAGTCCCAGCGCCACCGAGCTGCAGCCGAGGCGGTGCGCGACCTGCAGCACGCGCTGCATGCGTTCATCGGCGGCCATGGCGTTGGCGGGGTCGGCGTCGCCAATGCGCTGCGGCTCGGCTTCGACCAGCAGCAGACACGGCGCGGCGGCCTTGTCGGCGCGGTCGCGGAACTGCTCGAGCTTGTTGGTATCCCAACCGGCGAGGAACTGCGTGTGGAGGACCAGGCCGTTGAGCCCGAGCTCGGACTTGGCGAGCGTGGGCAAATCAGCGAGGGTGAGTTTGGGCTTGCTCCCCGAGAGGGCGGCGCGGAAGGACACATCGGAGAGGGTGAGCAGCATGCCGGTTCGTTGGCTCCGTGCGGCGGTGGGCGTGGGCGTTGATGGTCGGGCGAAAAGTCCGAACCACATCCGAACGGGCCCCGACCACCATCGTGGCGAACTGTATCGCCAAACGGCTGGGGGCGGGGGGCGGGAATCGGGAGTGGGGAGTGGGGAGTGGGGAGTGGGGAAAGGCGCGGGGGGATGAAAAAAAGAGACGGTCCAGCCCCGAGAGGCCAGACCGTCTGGAGGGGAGAAAGCTTGGTTGGGGGCCCGGGGGCGAAGTCGGAAGGCGGGGTCAGGTGGACGCCGACGGATGATCGGCGTCAATGGTCGATTCGTGTCAGTTCTTCGGGGGTTTCATCCGTGCTCTGATGATTATTCCATCTCCCAGATTCGGTGGCAAGCGAAGATTGGATTGGGAGGTCCGAATTTCACGTTGGGCGCGGCTGGGAGGAGTCTCCATGGGGAAACCGTGCGTGAAAACAGCCGTTGCGGCTGATTCGCGGCGGCGAATGGCGGGCGTCTGACGGCGCGTCGTCAGGGCGTTAGCATCCCGTCCGCCATCGGGCCTCCAGGGGCTCCGATCGGTCTTCCAGACGATTTTCCATTCCCGAGCCGCATTCGAGAGGTGAACGCCATGCCCGCGCCGAGCAACTGCAAGTATTCCGACAGTCACGAGTGGCACCGCGTCGAGGGCGACGTGGTGGTGCTGGGCATCACGCAGTTCGCCGTGAATGAACTCACCGACATCACGTATGTGCAGATGAAGCCGGTGGGAACGAAGGTGAACGCGGGTCAGAGCGTGGGCGAGGTCGAGAGCGTCAAGGCCACGAGCGATATCTACTCGGGCGTGGCGGGCGAGATCGTCGCCGTCAATACGGCGCTGGGGGATGATCCTTCGGCGGTGAACGGCGATCCGTACGGGAAGGGCTGGCTGGTGAAGCTGAAGTGCGGCGATGTGGGGATGGCGAACTTGATGGATGCCGCGGCGTACAACGGCAAATACAAGACGTGAAGCGGGATCGGGTGGTGTCGTCCGAGCCCTGAGCGCCAGCTCAGGGCCACGGCTCGGAGCTTGCGGATCGAGATGCGCACACTCAAGGTGTTTCGTACGGTGGCCCCGAGCTTGCGCTCGGGGCTCGGATGGGGTGCGCGATGACGATTCGATGTGACGGTCTCACCAAGTCCTACTCGCTGGGCGACCGCCGGGTGGAGGCGCTGCGTGGCGTCGAGTTGTCGATCGACGAGCCGGGCTTCTACGCCGTCATGGGGCCTTCGGGGTGCGGGAAGTCGACGCTGATGCATCTCATCGGCGGGCTGGATGCGCCCGACGCCGGTGAGATCGAGGTGGGCGGCCAGCGGCTTGATTCGATGAGTGAGCGCGAGCTGACGGCGTTTCGGCGCACCGGCGTGGGGATCGTGTTCCAGCAGTTCAACCTGATCAGCACGATGTCGGCGCTGGAGAACGTGACGCTGCCGGGGCTGCTGGCGGGGCGTCCCCCGGAAGAGCTCACGGCGCGAGCGAGGGAGCTGCTGCGCCTGCTGGGCGTGGAGGGGCGCGAGGGGCACCGGCCCGAGGCGTTGTCGGGGGGCGAGCAGCAGCGGGTGGCGATCGCGCGGGCGTTGTTGTTTTCGCCGCCGGTGCTACTGGCGGACGAGCCGACGGGGAATCTGGATTCGCGGTCGAGCGAAGCGTTGTGGGGTTTGCTGGAGTCGTTGGCTCGTGAGCGGGCGATGACGGTGTTGATGGTGACGCACGAGCCGGCGGCGGCGGCGCACTGCCGACGGGTGTTTTTCATGCGTGACGGACGCGTGGTCGAGGAGCTGAACTGTGAGGGCATGGACCCGGGCGATCTGGCGGCTCACGCACAACGCCTTGGCCGGGCGGGTGAAACGCACGCGGCTGCTGGTGCTGGCGGTGGCGGCGTCGGCGGCGCTCCTCACGGCGATCGCCTGCGCCATGGAGTCACTCAACCGGGGGATTGAACGGGGAATCGGGGCGGCGATCGGATCGGCGGACCTGCGGCTGAAGCGCGTGGGTGAGGACCGGTTTGATGTGGCGCTGATGGAAAGCTTCGAGCGGCGCGAGGAAGTGAAAGCGGCGGCACCGCGGGCGCGCGGGGCGGCGGCGGTGCGCAGGGCGGCTCGGGTGGGGGAGTTGCCGGAGGTGGTGGGGGAAGAGGGAACGGGGGGGAGACCTGAGGGGAAACCCCTCCCTGACGGTCGGGGTTCTGTTGCGGTGCAGACAATGGTGATCGGTGTTGATCCGGCGCGTGAGAAATTGCTGGGGGATCAGACGATTCTCGCGGGCGGGCGCGCGGTCGAGCGCGTGGGCGAGGCGGTGCTGGATTCGGTGACGGCGGCGGAACTGGGCGTGACGGTTGGGGATGACGTGGAAGTGGCGGTCGGGGCTGACAAGGTGATGCGGTGGCGGATCGTGGGCTTGACGCCGGGGTTGCCGTTCAAGCAGGTAAAGCGGGCCGAGGCGACGGTGGCGCTGGAATCGCTGTGGGAACTGACGGGGTTCCCGGACCGTGTGAACGAGGTGCGTTTGGCGCTGCGCGACCCGCGCGAGGCGGAGAAGCTGGCGCGGGCGTGGTCGGCGGAACTCTCGCAGGACATGACGGTCGACGCCACCGCGGGCATCACCGCGGGGATCAAGAAGCGCATGCTCGGGGCGCGGCTGGTGTATCTGTTGATCTCGATCCTCGGGTTCATCGCGTCGGCGTTCATCGTGCTCACCGGGCTGACGACGAACCTGCTGGAAAGACAGCGCGAGCTGGCGGTGATGCGGTGCATCGGGGCTTCGGGCGGGCAGTTGTTCGCGTCGCAGATCGGCGTGGGGGCGACACTCGGCGTCATCGGTGCGATGATCGGCGTGCCGGCGGGCGCGGGGCTGGTGTGGGCGCTGATCTCGATGTTCCCGGACCGGTTTGCCGCGGGGTTTGTGGCGCCGTGGTTCGGGCTGACGGTGTCGGTGGTCGGGGCGATTGTGGCGGGGATCGGCGGCGCGGTGTGGCCGGCGGTGAAGGCGGCAAGAATGACGCCGCTGGGCGCGGTGGGGAGCCACGCGGGGGGCGTGAAGAAAAAGTGGATTGTGCTGTGCGGGCTCGCGGCGGCGGTCGGTCTGTCGTGGCAGCTCGTGACCATTCTGGTGATCCCGGATGTCGAGGTGTCGTTCTGGTCGTACATCCTGACGGGGCTGCCGGCGATGTTTGTGGGGTATTTTTTGCTGGGGGTGCCGCTGTGCCTGGCGGTGACTTGGGCGCTGGCGGGTGTGGTATCGCGCGGGCTGGGGGTGCCCAAGACGCTGCTGGGACGGTTCACGGCGCAGCACCCGTTCCGCAACGGGTTCACGGCGGGGGCGCTGATGATCGGGCTGTCGATGATGACGACGATCTGGACCGTGGGCGGCGCTGTTTTTCGGGACTTTTTGGGGGGTTTCCGGTTCCCCGATGCTTTTGTGCAATCGTGGAACGGGCTGAACGAACAGACGCGTGAGCGGATCGAGGCGATCCCCGGGGTCGAGGGGACGTGCGCGGTCGCGCTGCTGCGCGTCGAGGGCGAGAAGGGGTTCGGCATCGGCGGCTTCGGCACCAAGCGCACGACGTTCATCGCTTTCGAGGTGGACCCGTTCTTTGAGCTGGCGAACCTGAAGTTTGACGCGGGTGATCCGGTGTATGCGCAGAGGCGGCTGAACGAGGGCGGCGCGGTGCTGGTCGCACGAGAGTTTCTGCGCGCGCAGGACGGCTACAAGGTGGGCGACACGTTCCCGATCACGCACAAGGGTGTGAAGCACGAGTTCGAGATCGTGGGCGCGGTGAGCAGCCCGGGGCTCGAGCTCTTGAACGGGTTTTTCGACATCGGGAAGCAGTATGCGGAAGAGGCGATGAGCGCGGTGTTCGGCTCGCGTGCCGACTTGAAAAGGGTCTTCGGCAGCGAGGCGATCCACTTGATCCAGGTGGGGATGGCACAGCAGGCCGATGACGCGGCGGTGGTGAAGGGGCTGCGCGAGGTGGTCGGGCCCGCGGCGATGGTCGGCAGCGGACGCGAGGTCAAGGCCATGATCGGGCGCATCGGCGACGAGGGGCTGCTGATCGCGTCAACCATCGCGGTGGCGGCGATGCTCATCGCGTGCTTCGGCGTCGGGAACATCGTGGCGGCGGGGATCGACGCGCGGCGCTTCGAGTTCGGGGTGCTGCGCGCCGTGGGTGCCGACCGATCACTCCTCACCAAGCTCGTTCTCGGCGAGGTGCTGCTGGTGGCGCTGACGGCGTGCATCCTCGGCACCCTGCTGGGGTTTCAGGCCTCGCTCGCGGGCTTCCGCATGCACCACCAGCTGCTCGGGCTGAGCACGCGCTTCGTCGCACCGTGGGGCGCGGTGGCGAGCGGGTGGGTGATCCTCGTGACGCTCGCGGTGCTGAGCGCGTGGCCCCATGTGCGCGGGCTGTCGCGCCGGCCCACGCGCGAGCTCATCGCGGGGCGGGGGTGAAGAGCGGGCGCGTTCATGCGCGGACAGGATCACGCGCGGCGCTCAGCGAAGCCGTCGCTGAGCGGAGCGAAGTGACGGATGAGGGTCACGGAACGTCCAGACCCAAGCACCTTCGCGGGCGTGAGCAATGATGTAGCCGAAGATGGCGAGTTGGTGCTCGCGGTCGCGGACACGATCGATGCCCGCACCTTGCGCCCACATCCGTCCGCCTCGGCGCGCGACCGCGTGGGACGACGCCTGCTTTGCCTTTCCTAGCGTCGGAGCCGCGTCGTCCCCATCGAAACTGAAGAGAGTGTGGGCGTGTGATGGAGCGCAAGCAACCGCGAGCGCGATAGAGCCGAGCGAGGAGAGTTTCACGATCATCGCTTCACCCGCGGCTCGGCGCTCGGAGACGGTGAGCGGTTCGATCCGCGTCGATCGAATCTCGTTGAGCGCTCGCAGGCCCGCGTGCTCTCCGATGGGCGGGCGTCTCTTGTAGTTGCCCGAAGAGTGGATGCGGTGCTCGCGGTTTCGGAATCCGCGTGCATCGCCCGGGAGCCACCAGCCGCGCAGCGTGATGACCGCGTGAATCCATGTGTGCGGCTCGTGGGTGCGCATCGGGCACTCCGGGACATCCTGATCCGTCACTTCGAGGACTCAGTGACGGCTTCGTCGGGCGCGTGCGATCGCTCGGATGATCGTTGCCTCAACCGAGTGAGCGTCACGCGAGTTCTTCGCGGGCGAGCAGCGCTGCGCCGAGCAGCCCCGCGTCGTCTTCGAGCTTGGTCGCGACGACCTTGACGCTCTTGCAGCGTTCGGGGAAGGCGTTGGCGCGGAGGCTGGTCTGGACGCGTTTCACGTAGGCTTCGCCGAGGGCTTCGGTGAGGCCGCCTCCCAGGATGACCAGCGGGAGCGCGAGCACGGTGACGGTGTGGGCGATGGAGATGCCCATGAGATCGGCGGATTCGTCGACGACGCGCTTCACGAGATCGTCGCCCTTGCGGTAGCACTCGCCCAGGGCGCCCGCGCCGACGGATTCGATCTTGTCGTCGCCGCCCGCGACTTCGGTGAGCATCGAAGGGTTATTGGCGCGGATGAGTCGAGCGAGGCGCAGGACGATGAACTTGCGTGAGCAGTTCTCTTCGAGTTTGCGGTTGCCCAACGCCGCGCCGGGGAACAGGACGGTGTGGCCGATCTCGCCGGCGGTGCCGAATCCTCCCTGATACAAGTGCCCGTTGAGGACGAGCCCGCCGCCGACGCCGGTGCCGACCCAGACGCCCAGGACATCGTCGGCACCTTGCCCGGCACCGAGTTTGTTCTCGCCGTAGACCGCGACGTTGACGTCGTTGTCGACGACGACGGGTCGGTTCTTGAGGCGATCGGAAAGGAGTTTGGCGAGGGGGACGTCGTTCCATCGGAGGTTTGGTGCCTCCATGACGACGCCGCGTTTGCGGTCGATGCCCCCGGGCGCGCCGATGCCGACGCTGGCGAGGTCGGCGACGCTGATCTTCGCTTCGACGCAGGCTTCTTCGATGCCCCTGATCAGGCGATCAATGACGGCGGCCTGGCCCTCGTCGGCCTTGGTTTTCTTCTTGACGCGGCCGATGACCTTGTTGGCGGCGTCAACGACGCCGATCTGCATGTTGGTGCCGCCGAGGTCGATGCCGATGACGGGGGCGCTTGAGGGCATGGTGGGCTCCTTTGGGTTGCGGGCGAGTGTACCCGCGGATCGGCGCGGATTGAGGGGCGTCGTCGTGCCCGAGCGTCCACCGGCGAACTTCGAGGCGGCACATTGAGACGAATGCGAGGATCTACGATCGCAGTCTTCAGGTCGCGACGTGAACTCTTGCCCATGCCCTCCCGCACCACCACCGCGCCGCCCGTCTCGCTCGCCGACGTCGCCGACCGAGTCGGCGTGTCTCCCGCCACGGTCAGCCGGGCGCTGCACAATCCTGAAAAAGTCGCGGCGGCGACGCTGGGGCGCATCCGGCTCGCGATCGAGGAACTTGGTTACCGCCCGAACGTGTTCGCCGCGGGGCTGATGCACCGCTCGGCTCGGGTGCTGGCGGTGGTCACGCCTGATGAACTCGATGCCGGGGTCGCTCTGGCGCTGCGCGGGGCCGAAGACCAGGCGCGCCGTTTGGGCTACTTCCTGCTGCTGGTGCCTCGGGCGAGACTCGCCGACCGGGCCGCGGCCCTCGGTGCGCCGGCGCTGGCGCTGGTCGACGGCGTGGTCGTGCTCGATGCGTCCGCGGACGCGGCGTTGGTCCGGGCTGCCTTTGCGGAGCGCGTGCCGATCGTGCACGCCGCGGCGGAGGAGGGCGTCGGCGTTGAATCGCTCGGTGCTGAGCTCGTCCGTCGCGCCGTCACGCAGGCTGTGACTCGTGGTGCGGACCGTGCCGTTTAGATCGCTTTGTGCGCCACCACAGCGGCGCGGAGCCGACCGCGCGAGCGGTCGGTCCGAAGTGTGCTCGGTTTCGAGAGCTTGGGACCGACGGCTCGCGCCGTCGGCTCTGCGATGATCCGCTACGCCCGAACAGAAAGCGCGCTAGCCCGGCAGCAGCAGGCTTTCCCCTTCCATCGCCGCGGGCTTGCTCACGCTCATCATGTCGAACATCGTCGGCACCACGTCCGCCAGTCGGCCTTCGCCCGGCCCCTTCAGCTTCCGACCCTTGAACGCCGCCCCCACCACGATGAGCGGCACGTCGTAAGTCGTGTGCGCCGTGTGCGCGTTGTTGGTGGCCGGATCAAACATCTGCTCGGCGTTGCCGTGGTCCGCCGTGACCACCAGTGATCCGCCCCGCGCGAGCGTTGCGTCGACGATCGCGCCGACGCAGGCGTCGACGCACTCGCAGGCCTTGATGGTCGCGGGCAGGCTGCCGGTGTGGCCCACCATGTCGCCGTTGGCGAAGTTCACCACGATGAAGGGCTCGCAGTCGTTGGCCCGCAGCCGTTCCAGCACGGCGTCGCGGACGCCCGCGGCGCTCATCTCCGGCTGCATGTCGTACGTCGCGACCTTGGGGCTCTGGATGATGGCGCGCTGCTCGCCGGGGAACGGCTCGTCGCGGTAGTCGTTGAAGAAGAACGTGACGTGCGGGAACTTCTCTGTTTCGGCGCAGCGGAACTGGGTGAGCCCGAGCCCGCTGACCGCCGCGCCGGCGATGTCGACCATCTTGGGCGGCTTTGGGAAGGCGACCTTGACGTGCGGATTGAGGGCCTCGGAATACGCCGTCATGCACACGAAATCCAGGCTCATATGGGCCCCTCGCGGGAACCCCGGCGTGCCGCTGTCGGGTGAGGGCTTGACCTTGGCCCACTGGTCATCGGGCAGGACGAAGGCCGAGACGATCTCGCGCGGGCGGTCGCCGCGGTAGTTGACGAAGATGACGGCATCGCCGTCTTTCACGCGGGAGCGGGCGCGCGCGGCGTCGTCCGGCCCCACCATCGTCGGCGGGGTGAACTCGTCTCCCTTGAGCGTCTCGCCCGCCGGGTTGTCATAGCCCCATTGCACGCCGGCGGTCGCGGTGGTCTCGGTGCGCACGCCGTGCTTCGCCGCGTCGCGGCCGGTGAGGCACGCATAAGCGCGATGGACGCGCTCCCAACGGAAGTCACGGTCCATGGACCAGTAGCGCCCGATCACGCTGACGATCTGCCCTGCTGCCTGGCCGCCGCCGATCTCGCGCAGCGCCGCCTCGACCCGCTTGACGAAGCCCAGCCCGGTGAAGGGCCCAGTATCGCGCCCGTCGGTGAAGAGGTGCAGCGCCACGCGGTCCGAGGGCACGCCGCGCTCCTTGCACGCCTTGATCACCGCGAAGAGATGCTCGAGCAGCCCGTGGACGCCCGCGTCGGAGCAGATGCACATCAGGTGTACCAGTGCGCCGTCCTTCCCCCCCCGCTGCTTCGCCGCGTCGAGCGCCGATGCGAGCGCCTCATTGGAAGCGAGTTTGCCCGCCCGGCACGCCCGCGTGATCCGCACGCTCTCCTGGTCGACGATCCGGCCCGCCCCGATGTTCTGGTGCCCCACTTCGCTGTTGCCCATTGTGTCTTCGGGCAGGCCGACATCCATGCCGCTGGTCTTGATCAGCGTGTTGGGGTACTCGCGCATCAGCCGATCCGCGACCGGCGTGTGTGCGAGTTTGACCGCGTTGAACGCGTCGTGGGCGGCGTTCGGGTTCTGTCCCCATCCGTCGCGGATGATCAAGACGCAAGGGGTGTTCGTCAGTTTGTTCGCGGCGTGGCTCATCGTGGCGTTGTTCATGGAGGAAAGGAGTCTACGCGCGGCCTGATAACCGCTCAGGTCGCTCAAACCTCCCACATGTCCGGGGGAAACCCAATCGTGTCGCCACATGCCTCATTGGGTACCCCGCAACGGCCGAGGAACCACCCGCTCCGGGGAGCGCTGTCAGACCACCTTTGTTCTGGAGATCCGCATGCTCGGCTTTTCGCGCCTTCGCATCGTCTCGAAACTGATGCTCCTGGTGGCCCTGTTCGCCGCGGGCTTTGCCCTGTTCGGTGCGGCCACCTATGCCACCATGGAGCGGGTGAAGGTGGGCGGGCCCATGTACAGCGGGATCGTCTTACAGAAGGACCTGCTCGCCGACATCCTGCCGCCGCCCGAGTTCATCATCGAGGCCCACCTCACCGCCCACCTGCTGGGCGACTGCGAGGACCCCGCACAGCGCGATGCGCTGATTGCGCGCACGAGCGTGCTCCGCAAGGAGTTCGAGACTCGCAACGAGTTCTGGCGTCAGCAGCTGCCGCAAGGCGAGCTGAGCAGCCTGCTCACCCACGGCGCGGCGGACCCCGCCAACGCTTTCTTCCGCACCATGGAAGCCGAGTTCCTCCCCGCGGTGCGGAAGGGCGACCTCGACACCGCCCGCGAAGTTCTCGGCGGTCCGATGCTGGCGTCGTACAACGAACATCGCGCGGCGATTGACCGCGCCGTCGAGATCGCCAGCGCGCAGGCAAAGGAGCTGGAAGCCGCCGCGGCGGCCACACTCTCGCAGCGCACGACGATGCTGTACGGCGTCGCGTTGGGCGTGTGCGGCGGGGTCGCCGCCATCGCGTGGCTGATCGCCGGCTCGATCATCCGCCCGATCCGGCGCATGGAGGCCGGGGTCGGCGCGATGGTCGCCGACGGCGGCGCGACCGCGTCGGGCCGCGGCGACCGCATCGACCTCACCCAGCGGCTCGACACCGGCACGCGCGACGAGCTCGCCGCGCTTTGCTCCCGGCTGAACAGCATCTTCGCAACGCTCGACGGGATCGTCGGCAAGGTGTCGACGGGGAGCCGCGCTGTTGGCGCGGGGTGCCGCGAGATCTACGGTGCCGCCGAGAGCGTCGCCAAGTCCGTGGACAACCAGACCCGCCAGACCGAGAGCGTGAGTGCGGCGGTGCTCGAATCCAACCAGTCCATCTCCGAGGTGGCGTCGCGCTCACGGGAAGCCGCGAAGATGTCCGGCGGCGCGGGCGAGAGCGCCAAGCAGGGCGGCGAGATCGTCAGCCGCACCCTCGACCACATGCGTTCGATCGCCGAGTTGGTCGGCTCTTCCGGCAAGCACATCGCCGACCTGGGCGCGCGTTCCGATGAGATCGGTCGCATCATCGAAGTGATCAACGGGATCGCCGATCAGACGAATCTGCTGGCGCTCAACGCGGCGATCGAAGCGGCCCGCGCCGGCGAGCATGGTCGCGGGTTCGCCGTGGTCGCCGACGAGGTGCGCAAGCTCGCCGACCGCACCACCAAGGCCACGGGCGAGGTCGCCGCCTCGGTGAAAGCCATCCAGCACGGGACCGGCCAGGCCGTCGAATCGATGGGCCAGGTCTCCGGCCGCATGGCCACGGGCGTCGAGCTCGCCGAGACCGCCGGCGGCGCGCTCGGCACCATCTGTGACGGCACCGGCTCTTTGGCCATGATCATCGAATCCATCGCCAGCGCCACCCACGAGCAAACCTCGGCGTGCGAAGAGATCGGGCGCAACGTCGCCCTCATCGCCCAGGCGGGCCAGGAGTGCAGCGAGGGCGCCCGCCAGGCGGCCTCGATCGCCACCGACTTGACGTCGCGGGCCGAGGCGCTTGAGCAGCTTGTGTCGGGGTTCAAGGTGTCGCGGGCGGCGTGAGCGTCACCGATCGAACGAGCGAAATCTTCGTGCCACCGCTGGCTCCGTCCTCGGAGACAGCGGTGCTTCTGCTTCTGCCACGGCGTGAAGACAGCACTGATGTCGGTCCCAAAGCGGACTGCCATCAGTGGCACGCGCCAACCTTCTTG
>JBJXFG010000003.1:0-3115 GCA_046154665.1 Phycisphaerales bacterium
TGACCACCAACCACACGCACACACGAACATCTCTCCAAGGCCCGCCGCTCATCCAGTGTCGCCGCCTCACCAAGTCCTACAAGAAGGGCGACAACACCATCACGCCGCTTCAGGAACTCGACCTCGAGGTGCCCGCGAGCGACTTCCTCGCGCTCATGGGCCCATCGGGGAGCGGCAAGACCACGCTCCTGAACCTCATCGCCGGGATCGACCGTCCCACGGGCGGCGAACTGATCATCGGCGGCATCAACATCGCCAAGCTCTCGCGGGGCAAGCTCGCCGACTGGCGGAGTACGCACGTCGGCTACGTCTTCCAGCTCTACAACCTCGTGCCGGTGCTGACGGCGTACGAGAACGTCGAGCTCCCGCTGCTGCTGCATCGCATGTCCGCCCGCGAGCGGCATGAGAAAGTCCAGACCGCGCTGCAACTCGTCGGCATCGCCGACCGGCACGACCACTACCCGCGGCAACTCTCCGGCGGACAGGAGCAGCGCGTCGCCATTGCGCGGGCCATCGTGACCGATCCGACGATCATCGTCGGAGACGAGCCCACCGGCGACCTCGACCAAGAGTCGGCGCAGTCCATCATGGACCTCATGACGCGGCTCTGCGAGGATCTCGGCAAGACGCTCATCATCGTGACCCATGACGCCAAGAGCGCGGCCTACGCGAAGCGCACCTTGCATCTTGAGAAGGGCCGCCTGGTTGAGGCCGATCAGCTCGCCGCACGTCGCTCACCACTTGTTCCACAGGAGGCCTGATCCATGATCGCTCCCCGATTCATGCCCGTGGTCTTCAAGCAGCTCTGGCGGCACCGCGTCCGCAGCGTGCTCACGCTCTCGGGTGTCGCCATCGCGATGTTCCTGTTCATCGCCGTGCAGACGCTGCAAGAGGGCGTGCGCCGGTCCACGCAGGCTGCCGCGGGCGACACCACGCTGGTGGTCTATCGCGAGAACCGCTTCTGCCCGGCCACCAGTCGCCTGCCGCAGTTCTATGTGGACCGTATCCAGAAGATTCCCGGAGTGGTCAGCGCGGTGCCGGTCAAGATCGTCGTCAACAACTGCCGAGCCTCGCTGGATGTCATCACCTTCCGCGGCGTGCCGCGCGAAGACCTCGCGGGGCCAACGGGATGGGCGAGCAAGTGGCAACTGATCGCGGGCTCGGTCGCCGAGTGGGAGAAGCGCTCCGACGCCGCCCTGGTCGGCGAGACGCTTGCGACACGGCGCGGCTTCAGGGTCGGCCAGTCGTTTGATTCCTCAGGTGTGACGGTCACCGTGGCGGGGATCATCCGCTCCGCGGAGGCCCAGGACCAGAACGTGGCGTATGTGCATCTCGACTTCCTCCAGCAGGCAGCGGGCAAGGGCGGAGGGCTGGGGAGCGTCACGCAGTTCACCGTCCGTGTCGATGACCCGGCGAAGATGGAGGCCGTCGCCGCGGCGATCGACGAGCAGTTTCGGGCCGAGGCTGAGCCGACAACGACCCGCCCCGAGAAGGCGTTTGTCGCTCAAGCGGGGGCCGACATCGTGGAGATCGTCAAGTTCACGCAGTGGCTGGGCTGGGGCTGCCTAGCGGCGGTGCTCGCGCTGGTAGCCAACGCGATCGTGCTGAGCGTGCAGGACCGCATCAAGGAGCACGCGGTGCTCCAGACTCTTGGGTTCCGCTCCGGCCTCATCGCGCGTCTCATCGTGAGCGAAGGGATGCTCATCGGCCTGCTCGGGGGCGCACTGGGCACGGGCATCGCCCTGGCCGTTGTCCACTTCGGTCACTTCAGTCTGTCACAAGAAGGACTATCGATATCGGTGGGGGCGTCGTGGTCGGTCCTGCTCTGGGGGCTGGGCATTTCTGCGGGCGTGGGGATCGTGGCGGGTCTAGTGCCTGCGATCCGGGCCGGACGGCGCGAGATCGCGTCGTGCTTCAGGGCGGTTTGAAAGAGGAACCCATGAGACTACTCCCGTTTGCATACGCCGTTCGCAACCTGGGCCGCTCCCCCTCGCGGCTACTTCTGTCCGTTGCGGGGTCAGCGCTGGTGGTGCTGTTAATTCTGGTCGCGGGCGGGTTTGTCAACGGCATGAGCAAATCGCTTCGCGCCACGGGCGGCGAGCACAACGTCATCCTCATGGGCGCGGGGAGCGAAGAGAGCGTCGAACGCTCCGAGATCGAGGCGAGCGTGCCAGGCGTTCTGGCTGCGAGCGTGCAGGGCATCCGCACCCGTGCGGGCGTGGCGTACGTGTCCCCCGAGGTACACGTGATGCTGCCGGTTGTCGTTGGCCAGAGCGACCACGGCGGGGCGACCAAACGGCAGGTGATGATGCGTGGCGTAACGCAGGCGGCCGCGCTCGTGCATGAGTCGGTCTCGCTGACGGATGGCCGCTGGCCCCGCGCGGGAGAGAACGAACTCATCGTCGGGCGCATGGTCTCGACGGTGATGGGTGTCGCTGCTTCTGAACTCGCCGTTGGCAAAGCGATCACCTTCGACAATCACGCCTGGACGATCGTCGGGCATTTCAGCGCTCCGGGCACCGTCGTCGAAGCCGAGACCTGGCTGCCACTGACGGACCTGATGGCCGCGACCAGGCGCGAAACCATCTCGTGCGTCGTGCTGACGCTCGACCCATATGACGAAGCCACCGGCGAGGGTGCCGAGTTCGCCGACATCGCGGCCTTCACCAAGACACGCCCCGATCTGGAACTCGTGCCGATGACCGAGCGCGAGTACTACGGCAAGCTCGCGAGCTTCTTTGGGCCGATCAAGGTCGTCGCGTGGGTGACGGCGGGGCTGATCGCCGTGGGCGGGCTCTTCGGCGGGTTGAACACGATGTACGCCGCGTTCGCCTCTCGCATCCGCGAACTCGGGACGCTGCAATCCATCGGCTATCGGCGGCTGGCGATCGTCTGGTCGATGATTCAGGAATCCACGCTGGCCACGGCCGCAGGCGGGCTGATCGCGTGCGCGGTGGGCGTCTTTCTGCTGGACGGTCTGGCGGTGAGATTCTCGATGGGCGCGTTCGGGCTGGTGATTGATGAGACAGTGATTGGGCTGGGCCTGCTCTGCGGCTTGGCCCTTGGTGTCGCGGGCGCGTTGCCCCCGGCCATTCGGTGCCTGAAGCCGACGATT
>JBJXFG010000020.1:0-10855 GCA_046154665.1 Phycisphaerales bacterium
CGTGCAGAATCAGAAGGCGGTGATGGAGTTCCTGCTCATCAACCACCCGCTGGACTGCCCAGTGTGCGACCAGTCGGGCGAGTGCTTTCTTCAGGACTATTCCTACGACTACGGTCGCGGCGTCTCACGCTTCGAGGAGGACAAGGTCAAGCAGCCCAAGAAAGACCTCGGCCCGCACGTCTATCTCTACAGCGACCGCTGCATCATGTGTACCCGCTGCGTCCGCTTCACCCGCGAGGTCACCGGCACCGCCGAACTCCTGGTCGAAGGCCGCGGCAACGCCGAGCAGATCGACGTCTTCCCCGGCATCCCGCTGGACAACGAACTCTCCGCCAACGTCATCGATCTCTGCCCCGTCGGGGCCCTGCTCGACAAGGACTTCCTTTTCACCCAGCGCGTGTGGTTCCTCAAGACCACCCCCAGCATCGACGGCATCACCGCCTCGGGCGACAACATCACCATCGAGTACAACGAAGGCAAGATCTACCGCCTCAAGCCCCGCACCAACCACGACGTCAACAAGTGGTGGATCAGCGACGAAATCCGCTACGGCTGGAAGTTCGTCCACCGCGAAGACCGCCTCAAAGCCCCGACGCACGTCCGCTTCGGCCGCAGGGCTGAGTGCGATTACGCCCGCGCCTATGACGAAGCACTCGACGCGATGAAGGGCTCGGTCGGTGGGGCAGGCCTCCAGCCTGCCACTTCAAAGAAGCACCTGGCCCTGATGGTCAGCCCGATGCTCGCCTGCGAAGAGGCGTACTTGCTGGCCCGCGCCGCGCGAGCGATCGATCCCGACACCGTCTTCGCCGTCGGACCTATCCCCCGCAGCGGCACCGACAAGGCCTTCCCCGGGGGCTACACCGTCTACGCCGAGAAAGCCCCCAACGCCCGTGGCGTGCGCCGGGTTCTCGAAGCGATGAGCAACGGCAAAGCGGTGCTTTCTTTCGACGAACTCGCCGCGTGGATCAAGAAGGGCCCCGCGGGCGATCTGGGCGCGCTCATCCTCACCGGCAACTACCCCAGCGACTGGGTCACCGCCGATTTCGCCGCGGCACTCAAGGCCAATCCTGCCGTTTTCACGTTGCTCATTGACACACTCCCCAGCGCGCTGAGCGAGAGCGCCGCGATCGTCCTCCCCGGTGCCACCTTCGCCGAGAAAGCCGGCACCTTCGAGAACGCCAAGGGCCGGCTGCAGGCGTTCGAACAAGCCATCCCCGTCAACGAGGGCGCGAGGACCGAAGGCCAGATCGCGCTCGACCTGCTCGCCCGCGCCGCCGGCGTGTCGAAGCCCGAGCGCTACAACGCCGGCAACGCGCGCCGCGAGATGGCCGCCGAGTTCCCCTCCCTGGTGGTTTTTGAAACCCAGGTCCACTACCCCGCAGTCGAAATCAAGCAGGAACCCGAGGTCGCGCTGATCGAACTCTGAGCAAAGCCCTTGATGCCTCGATGCCTCCCTGCCTCTCGATGCCTTCCTGAGCCGATGCCTTCCTACCCTCATCCATGATCGCCAACGACATCATCGAACTCCTCGACCGCGAGCCGTTCGAGCCCTTCCGCATCTGCCTCAGCAGCGGCGAGTCGTACGCCGTCACGAACCCCCACATGATCGCCCTCGGCAAGTCGCGGGCCTTCATCGTCGTTGCCAACTCCGACCGCCAGGCGCTCGCGCCCTACCTGCACATCTCCGCCCTCGAAACGATTGAAGGAAGAAACGGCCACGCCAAGCGACGCCGCGCACGCTAGCTCCCCGTCCGCACGTCCGCACGTCCGCACGTCCGCCCCCGGCCCCCCCCAAAGCATGCCACGCCTCGTCCGACTCGAAGCCACCGCCTCGTTCAAGATCGACCCCGCGACCATCGCGCCGGGCAAGATGATCTCGGTCTGCGCCTGCGGCCTCAGCCGCACCTTCCCCCTCTGCGACGGCAGCCACAAAGCCGCCCGCGAAAAAGAAAAGCCCGGCGTCCTCAGCGTCTACGACAAGGACCGCCTCAACATCATCGAAGAACGCCCCGACGAGCTGCCCTGATAGGCCCACGCGCTGCGGCCTCACGCCGCCCGGGCCAGCTCCCCAGCTTCGGCCCGCTCAAACTCCACCGCGATCGCCTGGTGGTGGTAGTCGATCGGGAACACCCGGCGCACCCGCGCCCGCACCAGACCTTCGCTGGCGATCACCGTGTCGTGGTTCCACGCGACCGCCACCTCGACCTCGTCCCCCGGCGAAAACGACCGCGCCGAATCCACTTTCAGCAGCGCCCCGCTGGGCGACACATCGTGCGTCTGCCCCGGCGAGAACAGCAGGCTCCGCCGATCACGCAGCTTGCACGGACGCACCATGATGTCACGCTGGTGCCGACGACGTTCGATCGAATGGCTCGTCATGACGGTTCTCCGGGGCCGAGCCCGCGCCCGCCGCACGCCCCGCGTCAACGGTTGCGCAGGAGGGAGGTGCGGCGAACGCAGGCTGTCTGATCCGTCCGTATCGGACATCCCGCAAACGCCATGAGCCGATCGTCCGAAATTCAGCGCGGATTCCGCACCCATCAAGCCGATCTTCTCCGACGCAACCCGGAAGCGTCCGTGATAACCGCGCCCAAACCCCGAACCCCAAACCCCGGCACCCGAACCCTGCACCTCTCCGTCCTCATCCCCACCCTCAACCGCCCCGGGCACCTCACCCGCTGCCTCGAACGTCTCCGCGCGCAGACCGAAACCGCCGGCGCGTTCGAGGTCATCGTCATCCACGACGGCCCCGACCCGCACGGCATCCGCGCTGCCGCCGATTTCGACACACGCCAACGATTCGACCTCCACGCCATCCAGGCCCCCCGCCTCGGCAACGCCCACGCCAAGAACCTCGGCCTCGAACGCGCCCGCGGCACCATCACCGTCTTCCTCAACGACGACGTTCTGCCCGAACCCGACTTCCTCGAAACCCATCTCCGCGCCCATACCCAGCGCGACGCAAGCAGCCCCGCGCTGATCGTCGGCCAGTCGCCCTGGTGTCTCGCGCCGAGCCCGACCACCTTCGACCGCCTGCTCGCCGAGACCTCGATGGTCTTTTTCTATGACCGCATGCTCGACAGCTCCGGCACGCCGACGCAACCGCCTGACCACGATTGGGGCTACCGCCACGCCTGGACGCTCAACCTCAGCGCCCCCACCGAAGCCGCCCGCGCCTGCGGCGAGTTCGACGCCGCCCTCGCCAACTGCTGCTTCGAAGATGTCGAGTTCGCCTGGCGCTTCACCCGCAAGTTCAACGCCCCGGTGCTCTTCCGCCCCGAGGCCCGCGCCGACCACGACCACCCCTACACCCCCGCCGACTATCTCAAGCGCGAGTTCCGCCTGGGCTATTCGGCGTTCGGCTTCGCGATCGCCAACCCCCCGTGCGCCCAAGACCTCTTTCGCCGCGACATTACCGCGCCCCACGAACTCGCCGAAACCCAGGCTCATATGAACGCCGACGAACCTCGGGCCGCGGCGTGGCGCGCCCGGTTCGCGGCTCTCGCCGATCCGCGCCCCGCGGACGCCGCCGATCTTCCATCGCTTGCCTGTGAGAAGCCTGAAACCCCCAGTCTGGCCGAGTTGTATCAACAGCACCTCCCCCTCAAGCGCCACGAGTTCCGCAAGGGCCTCCTCGCCGCCGCCCGGGGCGAGCTCATCGAGGGGCTTTGCCCGCACCCAGACTCGACCGCCACGCAGGGGGCTCGTCTCCAGCCATCCTCGGCTTGACGCCGCCGCGCACCCACCGACGCGGTGCGCACAGTTCCGGTCACAACCCGCTTGATTCGGCGGATCGCGCGCAGAAACCCGCCGACACGCGCGCGACCCACCCCTACCATCCAACCGGATGCCCCCTCCCTCAGAATCCCCCACGACCAACCCGGCCGCCGCCGCGGGCGCGAGCATCGCCCTCGACCGCGCCCGCCCTCAAGAGGCCGACGCCTCGCTCTACCTCCATCCGCAGACCCTCGCCCGCCTCGGCGGCATGGACCTCCGCGCCAAAATGATCGTCGAGGGCGTCATGAGCGGCCAGCACCGCTCCCCCTACAAAGGCTTCAGCGTCGAGTTCGCCCAGCACAGGCCCTACGTCAAGGGCGACGACCTCCGACACCTCGACTGGAAAGTCTTCGGCCGATCGGACAAGCTCTACCTCAAGCAGTACGAGCAGGAGACCAACCTCGACCTCGTCCTGCTCGTTGATTGCTCCGGCTCGATGAACTACGGCAGCCGCCTCTACAGCGAAGCGTCCGGCACCGGCCAGAAGGCGTCCGTTGATGGCCGCACCAACTGGACCAAGTACGACCACGCCACCGCCACCGCCGCGGCGTTCGCCTACCTCGCGCTGAAACAAGGCGACCGCGTCGGCCTCGGCCTCTTCGCCGATGCGCTCGTCGATGCGCTCGACCGCACCAACGCCATGACCCAGTGGCGCCGCATCGTCGGCGTGCTCTCGCACCACCCCGTCGACCGCCCCACGGATTTCGGCCACGTCATCGACCAGACCCTCGCCAAACTCGCCACGCGCTGCCTGCTCGTGATCGTCAGCGATTTCTTCGAAGACCCGGCCCGAGTCCGCACCGCCCTGGCCAGAGTCCGCCACAAGCGCCACGACGTGATCCTGGTGCAAGTCATCGATGATCTCGAACGAACGTTTGATTTCCAGGACGCCACGCCGCTGCTTGGGCTCGAGGGCGAGGGCCTCGTGAAGCTCGACCCTCGTTCGATCCGCAAGGCGTACCTCGAAGCCTTCGAGGCGCACAACGAACAGGTGCGCAAAACCGCCCGCGGCTTCGGATTCGACTTCCTCCAGGTCTGCACCCACGACTGGCTGGGGCCGTCGATCAGCGCGTTTGTCGCGAAGCGGAACGCGTTGTTGAAGCGTGCGAAGGCGGGATGAGGTGGAGGGTATAGGGGATAGGGTTTAGGGTCTTGGCAAGGTTGGGCGACGAGATGTTTGGGAGTCATCGTGCCGCTGAAGTCGTACCGCGAACTTGAAGTCTGGAAGCGGGCGGTCGACCTTGTGGAACTGGTCTATCGGTTGACCGCCAAGTGGCCCGAGCCGGAGCGCTTCGGTCTGACCAATCAGGCGCGACGGGCGGCGACCTCCATCCCCGCGAACATCGCCGAGGGGTACGGCAGAGCCCATCCCAAGGAGTATCAGCAACACCTCGCCTAGGCGCGCGGATCGTTGCTCGAACTTGAAACCCACATCATCGTCGCCGGTCGCCTCGGGTTCATGTCAAAGGCCGACGCGAAGCCAAGCTGGGCCCTCTGCCAGGAAGTCGGCAAGATGCTCCGAGCCCAGCTCAAGTCACTGAACCCCGCAAGTCGGCACTGAAATCGTAACTCGGTTCCGCACACCCCACATACCCTAGACCCTACACCCTATCCCCTCGCTCGCCGCCCGCCGCCCTGCGCATGACCTTCCTCCACCCATCTCTCGCACTCGCAGGCGCCGCGGCCATCGCGATCCCCATCATCATTCATTTGCTCTTCCGGCAGCGCCGCAAGCCCCTGCCCTGGGCCGCCATGCGATTCCTTCTTGAGGCCCTGCGCAAGCAGCGCAAGCGCCTCCGACTCGAAACCCTGATCCTGCTCGCCGTCCGTTGCCTCCTCCTCGCCTGCCTCGGCGCGGCGATCGCCCGGCCCATCCTCTCCGGCGCCGGCCTTCTGGGCGGCTCGGGCTCCGGTCGCGATGTCTACCTGCTGGTTGACAACTCCATCGCCTCAGCGCTCCGCTCTGACACCGCCTCCGACAAGACCGCTCTCACCCGCCATCTCGAATCCGCCCGCGCCGTCGCCGACGCGCTCACCGCCTCGGATCGTCTCGGCGTCATCACCCTCGGCGGCCCCGCCGATGCGCTCGTCGTCCCCGCATCGCCCGATGCCCGCGCCGCCGCCGCGCTCCTCGACAACCTCAAGCCCACCGACAGCGCCGCCGATCTCGCCGGCGCCCTCGAACGCGTCGCCGCAACCGTCCGCTCGCAGCGGGCCACGCAGTCCTCCGGCGTCTCGCGCCCCGTCGCCCTCTACCTCTTCAGCGATCTCTACTCCGGCTCGGCCGATCTCTCGCGGCCATTGCCCGCCGCCTTCCAAGGTACCGCCCTCGAAAACATCAGCCTCATCGCCGTCGCCCCAAACACCACCGCCGCGCCGAACGTCCAGATCGTCGCCCTCGAACCGCTCCGCGGCGTCGTCCTCTCGGGCGGGGCCTCTTCGGGCGGCACACAAGCCGGCGAGCCCGCCTCGCAGGTCCGGGTCACCCTGCGCCGAACCGGCGCGGCGGTCTCCACCGCCTCGGTCTCCACCGTCCGCGTCTCGACGAGCCTGAGCGGTTCGATCGCGCCCACCGCGTCGAGCGCCACCGTCCGCTGGTCGCCGGGCCAGAGCAGCGCCGTCGTCACCGTGCAGCTCGAGGCCGACACCGCCGTCGGCGCGTCCACCGAATCAGCCAACGCGGGGGGAAGCGCATCGGGACGCGAAGCCGTCCTCGTCGCCGAGCTCGACCGCGACGCCCTCGCTTCCGACAACGTCCGACGCCGACCCATCGAAGTCCGCGACCGCCTGCAAGTGGGCGTCATCGCGCAGCGCGCTTTCGGAGGTTCCGGTCGCCCCGACCAGCTCTCCAGCGCCGAGTGGTTCCGCCTCGCGCTGCGCCCCGGCGAGTCTTCCCCCGTCGAGATCATCGACATCGAGCCCGCCGCTGTCGATGCCCCCGCCCTCGCCTCGCTCGACGCGATCATCCTCCCCGCGCCCGATCTTCTGAAAGACGACGCGTGGCAGCGCGTCCGCCGCTTCGCCGAGGGTGGCGGCCTGGTCATCGTCTCGCCCCCCGAAAGCGTCACCGTCCACCTCTGGGCCGACGCCTTCACCAAAGCCCTGGGCCTCAACTGGACCATCGCCCGCGAAGCCGCCGTCGCAGCCCCCGACGCCCCCGCGCGCATCGCCGAGCCCGCGCAAGGCCTCGTCCCCGGCGCGGGTTCCGACGGCGGGACCATCTTCGCGCTGCTGGCGCAGGAACTCCAGCAACTCGCCCGCCCCGTCACCATCACGCGCTGGCTCAACGTCTCCATCGCGCCCGCCGCCGCCGCGACGGACGCGGCCCCACGCACCACCACCGCCGGCGTCGGCAACGGCCAGTCGCTTCTCACGCTGGCGAGCGGCCAACCCTGGCTCATCGCCGCCCGCATGGGCGCGGTCGAGCCCGCCGCGTCAGCTTCCACCACCACGCCCAGCACCACCGCCGCCTCCGCGCCCGCCGCTTCAACCGCGGGCCGAGGCCTCGTCGTCATGCTCGCCTCGGCCCCGGTCCTCGCCTGGACCGATCTCCCCGCGCGCCCCCTCATGGTCCCGCTCGTCCAAGAGCTCATCCGCCAGGGTGTCGGCGAAGCGGGCGACACCCTCACCGCCCTCGCCGGGCGGCCCGTCGGCCTCCCCGGCGGCACGTTCGAACTCCGCGCGCCAACAGGCAGCACCGGCACCATCGGCGAGCGCATCCCCGTCGCCGACGCCGGCAATCTCACCACCCCCGTCCGCGCCGCGGGCGTGTGGCGCGCCACCGACAACGCCGGGCGTTCCCGCGGCACCATCGTCGTCAACCCCGACCCCGACGGCGCCACGCTCGACCCGCAATCACCCGACGCCGTCAGAGCCTGGCTCAGCGCCGCGATGGGTTCCTCAGCATCCATCGGCGCCGCCGACACGGGCACCGCGGGCGGCGCCGTCTCGTTCATTGATCCCAACGCGACAGACCTCGCCGCCGCCCAAAGCCAGAACACCGGCAAGTCCGCATGGACGCTGCCGCTGTTCATCGCCGCGCTCGTGCTGGCGATGATCGAGCTGGCGCTGGCCCGCTGGTTCAGCCACGCCACGGTCGAGCGAGCCGCCCCGTCCGGTCCGCGCGCCCCGAGCCTCGATGACCTGCTCGCCGGGCCCGCCGCCACTCCCACGGCCGGAGGCGCCGCGTGAACGATCTCTTCCGCAAGCTGCTCAACCTCCAATCGCTCGATCTCGCCGACCCCGCCGTCAGCTTCGGTTTCGAGCGCCCGCTCCCCGCGTGGGCGTGGGCCGGCGTGTTCATCGCCGCCTTCGCGCTGGCCCTGTGGAGCTACTCACGACTCGCCGGCAACCGCTGGGCACGCTGGTCCCTCGGCGTCGTCCGCGCCGCGCTCCTGCTGCTACTCGTCACTCTGCTCTGCGGCCCGCAGCTCGTCAAACGCTCCGACCTTTCTGAGAACGACTGGGTGCTCGTGCTGGTCGATCGCTCCGCCTCGCTCGCCGTCGCCGATGCCGAGTTCCCCGGCGAAGCCGGGCGCGTCACCCGCGAACGCCAGCTCACCCGCGCCCTCGAAACCGCCGCCCCCATGTGGTCCACGCTCGCGGCAGACCGCACCATCATCTGGCTGGGCTTTGACGCCGGGGCCTATGACCTGCCCGCATCGTCCAGCTCCACCGACATCGCGACCCCACAGCTCGCGGAAGCGAAAGGCCTCCGCACCAGCCTCGGCGCCGCGCTCGATCAAGCCCTCGCCCGCGCCGCGGCAAGGCCCCTCGCCGGCGTGGTCATCATCTCCGACGGCCGCTCGATCGACGAACCCTCGCGCCAGGCCCTGCGCCGGCTCGAAAGCGAACGCGTCCCCGTCGTCTCGGTCGCACTCGGCAGCGAGAAGCCCGTCGGCGACCTCGCCGTCAGGCGCGTCGACGCCCCACGACTCGCCTTCGTCAAAGACCTCACCCCCGTCCGCGTCGAAGTCGAACGCACCGGCGGCGACACCGGTTCATCGACGGCCCTCGTCCGACTCATCGACCGCGATACCGGCAGAGTGCTCGACGAAAAGACCGTCACCTTTGATCCGCAGGGCGCCGCCCGCACCGTCCTCACCCACCGCTCCGACCTCGGCGGCCCCGCCAACTGGGCCGTCGAAGTCGCGCCCGAGAGCGGAGGCGGGGGGGGAGGGGCAGACCTCATCACCGCCAACAACCGCGCCGAGCTCGCCCTCCAGCTCATCGACCGCCCGCTCCGCGTCCTCTACGTCGACGGCTACCCCCGCTGGGAACAGCGCTACCTCAAGAACCTCCTGGTCCGCGAGAAGTCGATCTCCTGCTCCACCCTCATCCTCTCGCCCGACAAGAAGTTCATCCAAGAGGGCGACGTCGAGCTCGACACCCTCCCCGATTCACCCGAGCGTTGGGCCGAGTTTGACGCCGTGGTCCTGGGCGATGTCAGCCCCGATGTCTTCACCCGCGAGCAGCTCGCGCAGCTGAAGGAACACGTTGCCCGTCGTGGCGGCGGGCTCATCTGGGTCGCCGGCCCCTCGTTCACGCCGCTGGCCTGGGTCGAAACCCCCCTCGCCGACCTGCTGCCGTTCCAGAAAGAAGCCGTCGACGGCACCACGCTGGCCAACCCCGTCCTGATGAAGCCGACGCCCGAGGCCGACCGCCTCGCGCTGCTCCGCCTCAGCGACCCCGGCGAAGAAAACCCCTGGCCCGCCGCGCTCGCCAAGTTCGAGACCGGCTGGTCGCAGCTCTACTGGGTGCAGCGCATCGAGCCCACGCGCCTCAAGCCCACCACCGAGGTGCTCGCCACCGCTGACAAGGGCGACAACGAACTCAGTTCCGAGCGGCCCTTCCCCATCCTCCTCACGATGAAGTACGGCGCGGGCCGCGTGATCTACAGCGCCACCGATGAAACCTGGCGCTGGCGCTACGCCCGCGGCGAGACCCTCTACGAACGCTTCTGGACCCCCATGATCCGCCTCCTCGGACGCGACGCGCTGGCCCGCAGCGGCCAACCCGCGCTCCTCGAAGTCTCTCCCTCCCGCGCCGTCGTCGATCAGCCCGTCCGCGTCAGCGTCCAGTTGCTCGATCAATCACTGGTGGACCTCGGCCTGACGACCATCACCGTACGCGCCGCCCCGAAGAAAGTTCCTGGGCAGGACGACCTGCAACCGCTCGAGCTCACCCTCCGCGCCGAAGGGCCGGTCACCACGCCCAGCGCCCGAGCCATTGACGCCGAGCCCCGCGCCGCCTCGCGGATGTATTCAACGATCTGGCTCCCCAGCGCCGCCGGGGAATACACCTTCGAGGTGCAAGACACGGCGCTCGCCGGTCGTTTGGACAAGGGTTCTCAAGGGTTGACCGCTGACGCCGAGGTGTTCCTGCCCGACGACGAGCTCCGCTCGCCCGACGCCAACCACGCGCTGCTCGCCTCGCTTTCCACCCGCACCGGCGGGGTGGTCCTCAAGCCCGAGAACCTTGACACCCTCCCCAGCCATCTCCCGAACCGCAAGGTCCGCATCGTGAATGAGTCGGCCCAGCCGCTCTGGGACACGCCAATGGCCCTTCTTCTGACAATCTTGCTGCTGACCGTCGAGTGGGTGTGCCGTAGAGTCATCCGGCTGGTATAGCCCTGTCGAAGAGTCATGGGCGGGCAGGTTTTCTGTCTTGCCTTCCGATCGTCAGGACGCCGGGTCCGTCGTCATTCCATGCCCGAGCCCACCAAACCAACCCCCGCCCCTGTCCCCTTCGACGAATCTCAGCCGGCCATGCCCGCGCCGGGATCGTTCCAAGTCAGCGATTCGGCGGCGACCTCGGCGCTGTGGTCCACCGTCGCCCGCTCGCTCGCCGGGCTCACGCGCCGCGCTCGGCGCGTGCTCGTCACGCAGCGTGTGGTCGTGCTCATCGCCGCGACCATCGCCGTCGCCATCGCGCTCGCCCTGCTCGACTACGCCCTGCGCGTCCCCGGGTGGCTGCGGATGCTCACCCTCCCCGCGTGGCTGGGGCTGCTCGGCTGGTCGTGGTGGACGTGGGTCCGCCCCGCCCTGCGCTTCAACCCCGATGAGACCGAGGTCGCGCT
>JBJXFG010000024.1:0-66532 GCA_046154665.1 Phycisphaerales bacterium
CCGAAGCCCCCCAGCCCCGAAGCCGTCACTGAGCCGCTTTGGGCGAAGTGACGGATCACGTCAAGCGCCGAGGCCCCTGACTCCGCGCCGTCCCCCCCGCTCACGCCGGCGTATGCCGAACAATCGCGCCGCCAATCATGAAAATCACGTCCTCGGCGATCTGCGACGCCGTGTCCCCGATCCGCTCGATCGTGCGGGCCGCCAGCAGGAGGTCGATGATGGTCTGCACCTGATCCACGTGCCCGGGGATTTCGCGGATGACCCAGGCGTAGAGCTCGCGGTTCTTGGCGTCGATCGCCGAGTCCGATTTCCGCACCTGCTTGGCCAGGTCGGCGTCCTGACGGCTCAGCGCCAGCATCGTGTCGGCCACCATCCGGCTCGTGAAATCCACCATCTCACGGAGCTCGGTGGGGATGGTCAGCGGCGGTTTCTCGGCGATCTTCATCGCCCGTTTGGCCACGCTGCGAGCCAGGTCCGCCATCCGCTCCAGCGCGCTGTTGATCCGCATCGCCGCCAGAACGAAACGAAGGTCCGATGCCATCGGCTGGTACAGCGCCAGCACCCGCAGGCACGCCGCCTCGATGTCGACCTCCATCTGGTCGATCTCGTCGTCGCTCACGCGGACGCGCTCCGCCAGGCGATAGTCACGGTCGAGCAGCGACTGGCACGCCTCGCTGACGCGAGACTCGGTCCGCGCCGACATCGTCAGCAGTTCGCGCTTCAGTCGGACCAACTCCAGTTCCATCTCGTGCGACACCAGCGGCCTCCTGCTCCAGCCTCTTGCTTCAGCCCCCCACTCAGTTGCCAATCGAGAGAGCATATTCGATGTTCGGCGTGCACAGCAGGCCGAAGGCCTGAACTTCAGTAGCCGGGGGTGGAGGAGGCCCTGCGACGACACCCCCGGTGGGCGGGATTCGGATTCGCGACCCCGAAGGGGTCGACCTCCCGGCTCGCGAAGGGAGTGCAAGCCCCCCCCACTCACCGCCGACAGTTTTTCCACAACCCCACGAGAATCACCCGAACCGCCCCGTCACATAGTCCTCGGTCTGGCGCTGCTTGGGCTGCGTGAACAGATCGAGCGTGTTGCCGTCTTCGACGAGGCGTCCCTCGAAGAAGAACGCGGTGCGGTCCGACACACGGGCCGCCTGCTGCATGTTGTGGGTGACGATGACGATGGTGTAGTTCTTCCGCAGTTCGCGGATGAGGTCCTCGATGCGGGCCGTGCTCTTGGGGTCGAGCGCCGACGCCGGCTCGTCCATCAGCAGCACCTCAGGATTCACGGCGATCGCGCGGGCGATGCACAGCCGCTGCTGCTGGCCGCCCGAGAGGCTCAGGGCGCTCTTGTTGAGGCGGTCCTTGACTTCATCCCAGAGCGCGGCCCCGCGCAGGCTCCGCTCGACGAGCGCGTCAAGCTCGCCCTTGGGGATTGAGAGGTGCAGCCTCGGCCCGAAGGCGACGTTGTCGTAGATGCTCTTGGGGAAGGGGTTCGGCTTCTGGAAGACCATCCCGACGCGCCGGCGCAGATCAACAACGTCGATGCGCTTCGACAGGATGTCGGTGCCGTGCAGGTCCAGCGTCCCCTTGCACACCGCGCCGGGGATCATGTCGTTCATGCGGTTGATCCAGCGCAAAAGCGTGGACTTCCCGCATCCCGAAGGCCCGATGAACGCGGTAACGCGGTGCAGCGGCAGTTCGAGGTTGACCCCGATCAAGGCCTGGAAATCGCCGTACCACGCGTTGAGATCGCGCATGGTGATCGCGGTCTGGGCTTCGGCCTCAACCCCACGTGCCGCGGCGGCGCGCCTGGCCACACCCGCCAGCGGATTTCCCTGCGACCCGAAGGCCTCGCGCGGCGCCGCTTCAATCGTCTCGTCGGTGATCATGCCTGCAGCCCCTTCTGCATCTTCTGCCGGATCAGGATCGCCGCAAGGTTGAAGCAGCACAGCACCACCATCAGCACGATGATGCCCGACGCGGCGACCTGCTTGAACTCGTCTTGAGGCATATTCGCCCAATTGTAGATCTGCAGCGGCATGGCCGAGAACTGGCTCATCAGGTTGTCCGGCGTGTTCATCAGGAACACCACGCCGCTGACCACCAGGATCGGGGCCGCTTCGCCGATGGCCCGGCTCATCGCCAGGATGGCCCCGGTCATGATGCCGGGGATCGCCGCCGGGAGCGTCATCCCGGCGATCATCTGCCAACGCGTCGCCCCCAGCGCCATCGCCCCTTCACGCAGCGAATCGGGCACCGCTCGCAGCGCCTCACGCGTGGCCACGATCACGATCGGCAGCACCACCAGCATCAGCGTCAGACCCGCCGCCAGCACCCCGCTCCCGAAGGGGATGTGGAAGTACCACGGCCTCTCTCGCCCCCCCACTTCCACCATCGCCTTGCCGGCATGCGAGACAATCTGGTCCCGCGGCACCGGAACCATGCCCTTCTCAGGCCCGAGGAACACCTTGATGTTCTTCGCATCGCTCCCACGCAAACGACCCTCGACCACCGAGCCGTCCTTGAGCGTGAAGGCGTGCGTGCGGATGTACGAAGCCTCGCGGTTCTTGATCTCCCCCACCGCGGCGACCACCTCGCCGGACCTGAAATCGTCGATCACGACCGTGGACTCGTCTTCGCCCGTCACTGAGCCCACGAGCACCATTCCGTTCTTCAGCGTCAGCGTGGTGATGTCGTCGTAGTTTGAGAGGTTGGCCGGGCCGAAGAGCCCGAACATGCGGGCAAAGGCGGTGAGCCCGATGATGCCATAGACCACGCTGGGCACGCCCGCGAGGTTGGTGATGTTGAGCTGGACAAACTCGTGGAGCCGCCGGGTGATCCGCCCGCGCGGGGCATATTCCTCGAGCAAGACCGCCGTCCCCACTCCCAAGGGCACCGCCACCGCGGCGCACACGATGCACACCCACACGCTGCCCCACAGCGCGGCCTTGATGCCCGCCTTCTCGGCGAAGCGTGACGGGTACGACGTCAGGAAATCCCACGAGAGCCCCTGCCACCCCTGCGCGATGATCGAGATCAGCAGGATCGCGAGAAGCAGGCTGGCGATCGACGTTACCGCCAGGCACACCGCCAGGAACGCGCGATCGGTCGCACGCCGTCGCGACGCCGGCTTCACCCGTGCCCCCCCCACTGCCGCATGATCCACCGGGAACGCGCTCATTCGTACGCCTCCCGGTACCGCTTCATGATGAGATGCCCCGACGCCGTGAGCACAAACGTGAACACGAACAGCAGCGCCGCGACGGCGTAGCACGACTCGTACTCAACGCCCCCCGCCGGCGCATCGCCCAGGAAGATCTGCACCATATAGCCCGTCATCGTCTGCATTTGCTCGCGCGGGTCGGCGGTCAGGTTCGGCAGGCTGCCCGCCGCGAGCGCCACGATCATCGTCTCCCCCACCGCCCGGGCCAGGGCCAGCAGGAACGCCGCCACGATGCCCGATAGCGCCGCCGGCACCACCACTTTCACCGAAACGTCCAGCCGCGTCCCCCCCACAGCGTACGCACCCTCGCGCAGACTCCGCGGCACCGCCCGCAGCGCGTCCTCACTCAACGAGCACACCAGCGGCAGGCACATGATCCCCACCGCGATCCCTGCGCTCATCGCGTTGTACACATCAAAGCTGCCAAGCTTCTGAAGCGTCGGCGTGATGACCACCAGCGCGAAATAGCCGTACACCACCGTCGGCACGCCCGCCAGCAGTTCCAGCACCGGCTTGAGCACCGCCCGCACCTTCGGCCGCGCATACTCCGAGAGGTAGATCGCCGTGAGCAGCCCGATGGGGATCGCCACGCACGCCGCGATGAAACTGATCAGAAACGTGCCCGAGACCAGCGGCCAGACGCCGAACTTCTTCTCGGAGCCCAGCAGCGGGTTCCAAGTGGTGCCAAAGAAAAACCCGGAGGCGGAGACCTCCGGGCGCTGGAAAAACTTGATCGCCTCCGAAGCGAGCACGACCACGATCGTGAGCGTGACCACGAGGCTGAACAGGCCGCATCCCGCGAGCGAGGTGCCGACCAGCCGCTCACGGACCTCACGCCACAGGCGCGAGCGAGGCCGCCCTCCCCCGCTCATCGGTGGGCTCCCGGCTGTCGTCGCGATCGAGGAGAGGTTGGGCATCGTCGTGACGCAAAGCGAAACGTCCGCGATCGCAAGGTACCTGAAGCACGCACCGGCTTCCGAGCACGCAAGGTCAATCGTGGCCGGTGATCTCTGGGACATCTGACCTCCGCCTCAGCGAAGGTCAGGGCCGTCAACCGAGCCTCCACCCGTGGTGGAAGTGAAGAGGGGGGCCGGAGGCTCACGAGACGAACTCAGTGCCCGAGGATCTCCGCCAGCGGGGCGTGCTTGTGGCCACCCTTCTCATCCAGGAACTTCGAGCCGACGGCACGAGTCTCCCAGATCGCCTTGACCTTCTTGGTGATCGCCTCGGGCAGCTTCACATAGCCGACCTGCTCGGCCAGTTCGTTCATGTTCTCGATGTAGAAGTTCACGAACGCCTTGACCGCGGGCTTCTCCGCCGACTTGCGGTTCACATAGATGAGCAGCGGGCGGCTGAAAGGGGCGTACTGACCCTTTTCGATGCTGTCGTGCGAAGGAGTCACGGCACCCTTGCCGGCGTCGACCGCCAGCACGCCAAGCTTCTCCTTGTTCTCGATGTAGTACGCAAAGCCGAAGAAGCCCAGCGCGTCAACGTCGCCCTCGACGCCGCGGACCAGGACGTTGTCGTCCTCTGAGACGCTCATGTCGCCGCGGATGGCGCCCTTCTTGCCGGCGACCACCTCTTTGAAATAGTCAAACGTGCCGCTGTCGGTCCCGGGGCTGTACAGCTTGATCTGGCGGTCCGGCCAGCTCGGGCGGATGTCCTTCCACGTCTTCACCGCCGAGCCTTCGAGGTAGATCTTCTTGATCTCGTCGAGGGTGATGTCCTTGGCCCAGTCGTTCTTGGGGTTGATCACGAATGAGAGCCCGTCGAACGCCACCGGCAGCTCGATGAACTCGATCCCGTTGCTGGCGGCCTTCTCGACCTCTTCCTTGCTGATGGGCCGCGAGGCGTCGGCGACGTCGATCTCGCCCGCCACGAACTTCTTGAAACCGCCGCCCGTGCCCGAGATGCCCACCGCGACATCAACGCCCGGCTCGGCCTTCTTGAACTCTTCGGCAACGGCCATCGAGATCGGGGCCACGGTCGACGAGCCGTCGACTTTCACGGCGCCTTTCACGCTTCCACCGCAGGCGGTCGAGGCGGCGGCGATCACGGTCAGCGCGGCTCCCAGGAGGGCCGGGAGAGTCACGTTCAGCATGGTGTCTGTGTCCTTCTCAAAGGGTCAGCGGCGCGGTCGCTTCGGACGGCGATCGTCCCACACCGCGCGACATTGTTTATACCGCCGCAATGTTCAGGACGTGTAAATGTGAGTTTGAAAATCGACTCTGGTTCGCGACGAATCGTCGCGCGTTCGGGTGTTTTCCACGGACGATCCACGCCCCCACCTTCAGGCGGCGGGCAACCTCAGCCGAAACGTGCTCCCCCGCCCCAGCGTGCTCTCGACGCTCACCTTGCCGCCGTGGGCCAGCGCGATGTGCTTCACGATCGACAAGCCCAGCCCGGTCCCCCCCTGGTCGCGGCTCCGCGCTCGGTCCACCCGGTAAAACCGCTCGAACACCCGCGGCAGATGCTCCGCCGCGATGCCTGGGCCCTGGTCGATCACCGCCATCTCGACCCCGGGTTTGCCATCGGGCAGTTCGCACACGCCGCAGCGCACGACCACTTTCCCCCCAGCGGGCCCGTACCGGATCGCGTTCGACACCAGATTCTGCAGCGCCTGCTCGATGAGCCGCCCGCTGACCATCGCCCGCAGGCTCGCGTCGCCTTCGACGCTGATGGGCACGTTCTTCTGCGAGCGCTCCAGTTCCACCACATCCAGCACCGGCCCGATGATGCCGCTCAGCGCCGTCGGCGACATCATCAGATTCTCCGCCGTGTCGGGACGCTCCAGATTCGTCAGCGCCAGCATGTCGTCGACGATGTGGCTCAGCCTTACGGCGTTGCGTTGCACCACCTTCAGAAACTCCCGCGCGCTCTCCGGGTCGTTCACGCCGGATTCAACCAGCGTGTCCACATACCCGCGGATGTTCGTGATCGGCGTCCGCAGCTCGTGCGACACGTTCGCCGCGAAGTCCGTCCGCACCGCCTCCAGCCGGCGCAGCCGCGTCACGTCGGTCAAGAACACCAGCACCCCCTCGAGCTGCCCCTGCGCATCGGCGAGCGGCCGGCTCGAAGCCCGCACGCTGAACCCGATCCGCCCGCCCTCTTTCATGGGTTGGGCAAGCTGGAACTCCTCCGACAGCGAACCGCCTGCCGCCAGCGATTCGGTCACAAACCGGTTCAGCGCGTCGTATCGTGCCACTTCTTGAAGCAGCGCCCCGCGCGTGGCTTCGGGCGAACGGGGCGCGATCCCCAGCATCCGCTCCGCCGCACGGTTCAGGTTGATGATCCGCTGCTCGCGGTCGAGGGCCAGCACGCCGCCTTCGACGGCGTCCATGAGTGCATCCTGCTCGTGCCGAAGCTCGCGCAACGTCTCACTCGTGCGCCGGTGCATCGCCCCGGCCGCGTGCAGTTCACCCGTCAGCCGCGTGAACTCCAGCACCGACGGCCCATCCCCCTTCGCCAGCGGCTCCCCGCGGGCCAGCGCCGCCGCCGCGTCCGCGCTGTCGTCCATCCGCACCGAGACATACCGCGCCGCGGCAAGCCCGCCCAGCACCATGCCGGCAAGTGTCCAGATCCACGCCCACTCACCGTTCCAGTACAGCCCCCCGACGATCGCCGCCGCCCGCGCCGCGGCCCCCGCGCCGAGCACCACCAGCACATACATCCCCACCAACGACATGGGCGTGCCTGAACGCATGACCCGGAGCGTATCCGACCAGCCCAACCGAAATCAGCGCGAACTCGCCGGCTTCTGATCGCTGAGCCGATACCCGACGCCGCGCACCGTCTCGACGATGTCGCCCATCCCGCCGAGCTTCTGCCGCAGCGCCGCGATGTGGACATCGATGGCCCGGCTCGAAAGCACGGCGTCCTCGCCCCGCACCGCCGCCACCATCTGGTCCCGCGTCCGCACGAACCCGGGCCGCGACGCCAAGAACGCCAGCAGCTTGTACTGCGTCAAAGTGAGGTCAACATCCTGCCCGGCGATCCGCACCGCGTGCCGCGCCGGATCGATCACCACGTCCCCGCCCAGCAGCGTGATCTGGCCCGAAGGTTCGGCCTCGTGCCGACGCAGCACCGCACGCACCCGCGCCACCAGCACCTTGGGGCTGAATGGCTTGGTGATGTAGTCCTCGGCCCCCAGTTCAAGCCCCACCACCACGTCCGACTCTTCACCTTTGGCCGTCACCATGATGATCGGGATGTCCCGCGTCGCCGGGCTCCGCTTCAGCCGACGGCACACGTCGAACCCGTCCAAGTCGGGCAGCATGATGTCCAGCAGGACCGCCTGAGGCGGGTCCTTGTCGATCGCCGCCAGCGCCGCCGTCCCGGACGCGGCGATGCGAGTCGCAAACCCCTCTTTGTCGAGGTGAAAGCGCACCAAGTTCGCAATGTCTGCGTCGTCCTCGACGATCAGCACAGGCACCCGCGCCATGCAGCCACTCCTTCACGATTCGATCTTCACGCCGCACCAGCGACGCGAGGAGACGATGGTACGGAACCACACCCAAACGACCAAGCCACGACACCGGCTGAGCCCGACCGATGCATGTTCAATCACACGAAAACCCCAGACTTTTCAGGCGTTTCCAAGCACTGTCAAGAACATGTGAATTTCACCCGCCGATGGGGCTGTCGCCTGACGAGTTCCCACGCCGCGCCGAAACCGGAGGCCCGAAAATCTCGCTCAAGATCACCGCGCGGCGGACCTCCGCCATCGTCGGACGACCCCCGTCGGTCCGCCCCAGCAGCGCCGACAGCCCAATCGGGACCGCCCGCCGATCCACCCCCGTGAGGGGTGCCGCCTCCGACCCCGGCATCGGGGAATCAGCTAGCAATCGCCGAGGCGTCGCCTGCTCGGCCACCATGAAGGGCGGCACGTCAAACGTCTGCTCCGCTTTGAACGGACGCGCGGGCTTGGGACGCATCGCCGGCTGGCCCGGACGGATGTCCTGCACCCCGCCCGAAGGCTGCATCGGCTGACGACGACTCTGCTGCTTGGGCGGCCGCGGAACCCCCGGCATACCCGGCCCCCGCAGACCGCCTCCACCACCCGGCTTCGGCGTCGGCAGCGGCGTCCCCGGAATCGGGAACGGCATCGGGGGAATGGAAGAAGTTCCCGGCACTTGCCGCGGATCGCGCGTCGGCGTCTGCGCCGCCGTCCGCTGCGACCGCATCTGCTGCTGCTGCATCTCCTTCATCTGCTCAAGTTGACGCTGACGCTTCATCGCCAACTCACGCAACTCGTTCAGATCGCCCGAGCGCGTCTTCGCTTCCGACGGCCCCGAGCCGGCCTCCTCCGGCGTACGCCCGGTCCGAAGCTGCTCGTCGCGCGCCCGGCGCAGCTCGTCGCGGGCCTTCTTGATCGCCGCCTGCTCACGCAGTTTCCCAATCACCCACGAGATCGCCGAGAACCCGAAGACCAGGATGATCAGCAGGAGTTGGAGGTTGTTGCCTTGCATCGGTGTGGATCGTACGCCCCCGGCGGGGCGGCGGAATCGTGCCACTGACCGGTCCGCCGGTCAGTGCGAAGAGCCTGTCGTCTTCGAATGACCCGTTGCTTCCCGAACTGCTCAGCACTGACCCGAAGACGGGTCAGTGGCACAGCAACGACCCACCCCGCGCAATCACCACCCCCCCACTTCCCTGCAGCCTCTCAAACCCCACGCCGAACACCCGCTTGAGCGTCTCCGATGACATCGCCTCATCGGGCGTCCCCAGCGCCGCGACCTTGCCCGACGAATCCAGCACCAGCACCCGATCCGCCATCCGCGCCGCGGTCGTCAGATCATGCAGCACCACCACCACACCCGCCCCGAGCGACGCCGACTCGCGCAGCGCCGACACCATCACCTCCACATGCGCCGGGTCGAGCGCGCTGAAGGGCTCATCGGCCAGCAGCACCTTGCCGCCAAGCGACCCCGGCCCCGGCTTCCCCTTCCCCGGATCGAGCTGCGCCAACGCCCGCGCCGCCACCACGCGCTGCTGTTGCCCGGCGCTCAGGTGCGCGAAGGGCTCATCGCGCCGGTCCAGCACGTCCATCCGGTCGAGCGCTCGAAACACCGCTTCATCCGAAGGCGTGAGCGCGAACCGCCCCAGCCCCACCACCTCGCGCACCGTAAACGCCGCCGACACATCCCCGCGCTGTGGGATGTACGCACAACGCCGCGCCAACCCAGCGGCACCCAGCCGGTGCGCCGCGACGCCGGCGCCCGCCCCCGCCCCCCGTGACGTCGGCGAATCCCCCCACAGCACCTCCCCGAAACTCGGCCTCAACACCCCGAGCATCAGCCGCAGCAGCGTGGACTTCCCGCTGCCGTTGGGCCCGATCACCGCCGTCACCCCGCTCGACACCTCAAGTGACACGCCTTCGAGCACGCGCCTCGGGGTGGCGGAATGGCCGGGATATGAGAAGCTCACCTCACGCACCCGCAGCATCAGCGCGGCCCTCCCGCACCCGCCGCCCCGCCAACCGCAAACCCGCGCTTCAGCAAATAGACAAACACCGGCCCACCCAGAAGCGCCGTCACCACCCCCACCGGCGCCTGCCCCGACGTCAAGGGCATCGCGCTCACCAGCGCATCGGCGAACACCAGCAGCCCCGCCCCCGCCAGCGCCGAACCCGCGAACACCCCGCGGTGCCGCGCACCCGCCAGCCGCCGCACGATGTGCGGGCAGATCAGCCCCACAAACGCGATCGGCCCCGCCAGAAGCAGCGTCGCCCCGGTCAGCACGCTGGCCAGCATGAACGCCAGCAATCGCATCCGCGCCAGCGGCACGCCCACGCTGCGTGCCTCATCATCACTCAATGAGGCCGCGTCAAAGCTCGGCCCCAGCCACATTGCCACCGCCGCGCCAACCGCCGCGAGCGATGCCACCGCCCACACCCGCGCCCACGCCGTATCCGCCGAGATCGCCCCCATCAGCCACCGCGCCGACAGCGCCACGCCCTGGTCCGGCAGCAGGCTCTGCATCAGCGTCGTGATCGCGCTGCACACGATGCCCACCGCCACCCCCGCGAGGATGAGCGTGGCCGGATCGATCAGCCCTCCGCGCCGCCCCAGCACATACACCAGCCCCAGCACCGCTGCCGCCCCGGCGATCGGCGCATACGCCGGCGGCGAAGCACTCACGATCACCCCGCTCACCCGATACGCGACATACGAAGCGACGACGATCCCCAGCGAAGCCCCCGCCGAGAGCCCCAGCACATACTCGCTCGCCAGCGGGTTCCGCAGCATCGCCTGCAGCAGCACCCCCGAGACGGCCAGCGCCATCCCCACCGCCGCGGCCGAGACGGCCCGGTGCGCCCGCAGTTCGAAGATCGTTGGGCTCGTAGGCCACTCCAACCCCCCGCCGCCGGACGCGACCACCAGCCGCAGAGCGATCGCCACGACCATCGCCAGCCCCAGCAAAACGACCACACGCAAGGCTCGCGCCGTCATGCGGTCGTCCTCACCCGCGAGCGCCGCCGCTTCGGCACCCCGACGTTCCCCGGCGCGGCCTTCCTCGGGTTTCGCCGCGGAACGCCGCCACGCACCCGCACCAACCCGTCGCCAACTTGCTTCGCGATCGCGCCCAGCGACACCGCCGGAAGATGCCCCTTCGTGTCCGTGACGACCACGACAGCCCCGTTCTCCACGCACCGAAGCCCCGCCCTCGCCAAAGGCCCGAGGTTCGCCGACGGTTCCGCCGATGCCGACTGCTTCTCCCCCCCCGGCAGCATCAGCACCAAAACATCCGGGTCCGCCTTGATGACATCCTCGACGCTCCACTGGATGTACGGCGTGCCCTCATCCGGGATCGCATCGCCACCCAGTCGCTCGACCATCTCAAAGTGGAACGAACCCGGCCCCATCACCGACGGCGGATCAACACCCGCCAGCACCAGCACGCGTCCGGCATCCGTCCCCACCAACTCCGCACGCCTCTCGAACGCACCACGGAACGACTGCTCCACCGCCGCCACGCGTGAAGCCTCGGCACCCGAAACCCCGCCCAGCACACCCACGCTCGCCGCCACATCATCCAGCGTCAGCAACGCCACCCGCGTGATCGTCCACCCCTCCTGCGTCGCCAACTCCGCCAACCGCGCCGGCGTATCCCGCGCCCCCGCCTGCACCACCACGTGCGTCGGACGCACCTTCAAAATCCCTTCGTAGTCCAGCCCGTGCTCGTTCCCCACCGCCGGAACCTCTCTCGGCGTGAACGAATCCCACCCGTGACGACCGACGATCTTCTCGCCCTGACCAAGCTCGCGCAGCGTCTCCGCCAGCGCCGGACTCAGCACGACCAATCGCACCTCGCCAGCCGCGGCCTTCGCTTCGGCTTTGCCACCCCGCGCCTCCGATCGATCACACCCCCCCACGGCCACGACCGCGCTCGCCAACCCCACCAACCACATCCACACGCCACCACGCATCAAGGGATCGTAGTCCCTGCATTCTCCAACCCACTCCCCATCTCCCCACTCCCAACTCACCACCTCCCCCCCGTATTCTCCCCCCATGATCATCCTCGACAACGAAACCGTCGAACTCCAAACGCCCTCGGGCCCCATGCGTTGCCACATCGCCCGCCCCGCCGCCCCCGGCCGCTACCCCGGCGTCGTCTTCTTCTCCGAGATCTTCCAAATCACCGCGCCCATCAAGCGCACCGCCGCCGCCCTCGCAGGCCACGGCATGATCGTCCTGGTCCCCGAGATCTTCCACGAACTCGAGGCCCCCGGCTGCGTCCTGGCCTATGACCAGGCCGGCGCCGACCGCGGCAACGCCGACAAAACCGGTAAGCCCGTCTCCGCCTACGACGCCGACGCCCGCGCCTGCTTCGATTTCCTCAAGTCACACCCCAGTTGCACGGGCAAACTCGGCGCCATGGGCATCTGCATCGGCGGCCATCTCGCTTTCCGCGCCGCCATGCACCCGGAATGCCGCGCCGCCGCCTGCTACTACCCCACCGACGTCCACAAGGGCACCCTCGGCAAAGACGGCGACGATTCGCTCGCCCGCGTCGCCGCGCGTCAAATCAACGGCGAACTCCTGATGATCTTCGGCCGCCAAGACCCCCACATCCCGTACGACGGCCGACGCACCATCATCGACACCCTCGAGAAATCCGGCACCCGCTACCAGTGGCACGAGTTCAACGCCCAGCACGCCTTCATCCGCGACGAAGGCCACCGCTACGACCCCGCCCTCGCGGCCAGCTGCATCTCCATGACCATCGAGATGTTCCAGCGCCGTCTCGCCGAGGGCGATGAGATCGTGCCCCAACCGTCGGGCCCGGATCGTTGCTGAGGGACATTCTCCTTCCACGTTCCGAATCAGAGCCGTCCGCGCAAGCGGACGGTCCCAACTCCACCGAACCCGGCAACGCTGGGACCGACGGCTCGCGCCGTCGGCTCCGATCAAGAGCGGGCGCAATCCGCTTGGGCTGACTCGCGCTGCTCGATTCGACTTGAGTTATCCCACGTGTCCCCCTGTTTTCGGGCCTGACGGTCGGGCTGGGCCGAAGCGGTCTGCCAAATTCTGGTCATCAGTAGGTTTTCCCAGCGCCACCTGCCCCGGCGCGGTTACTTTCCGTTCGATCACGCGGTGCGACGCGCCCATCGAGGATGGGCCGTCGCGCCGTTTTCCCGTTCGTGAGGAGAAAAGTCCGCTATGAACCGCCGCCTCTTTAGCGCCGCGCTGTGCGCCCTTGCCTTGACCACCGCCGCGGGCTTCGCCCAGGCCGCGGGTGAAGGCGCCGTGAACCCGCGCCCCTCGCCTGATCGCGTCTGGACCCTCGTCGACGCTCTGCCGCAGGAACGCGCCGGCGCCGAGCCCATGGTCCGCCCCCAGGTCGCCCAACTCCTCATGCTGGACGCCGCCGCCATGCAGCGCCAGCTCGAACTCGCCCCGATGGAGTTCACCCAGGAGTCCATCACGCGCCCCGTGTTCGTCTCGCTCCCCATGCCCGACGGCACCTTCCAGCGATTCTCCATCGTCGAAACCGATGTCATGCACCCCGAGCTCGCGGCCAAGTTCCCCGAGATCAAGACCTACACCGGCGTCGGAATCGACGAAGACGCCTCCACCGTCCGCCTCGACATGACCCCCCACGGCTTCCGCGCCATGGTGCTCGCCCCCAGCGGCTCGGTCTTCATCGATCCCTGGACCAAGTTCGACGTCACCCAGTATTCCTCGTACTACAAGCGCGACTACATGGGCCGCGAAGCCTGGCTGTGCGAGGCCGACACCCTGCCCGAGAACATGGAGTACGAGCGCCGCATGGCCGAACGCTTCGGCCTCTCCCGTGATTCGCAGCGCGAAGAGCAGCCCGGCAACGAGCGCGCCGCCGCCGGCCTCCGCACTTACCGCCTCGCCAACGCCGCCACCGGCGAATACACCGCCTTCTTCGGCGGGACCGTCCCGGCGGGCCAGGCCGCCATCGTCACCGCCGTCAACCGCGTCACCGGCGTCTACGAAAGGGAACTCGGCGTCCGCCTCCAACTCGTCGCCAACAACAGCTCCATCGTCTACACCAACTCTGCCACCGACCCCTACACCAACGGCAACGGCGGCACCATGCTGGGCCAGAACCAGACCAACTGCGACACCGTCATCGGCTCCGCCAACTACGACATCGGCCACGTCTTCTCCACCGGCGGCGGCGGCGTCGCCACACTCAACGCCGTCTGCTCCGCCACCAACAAGGCCCGCGGCGTCACCGGCTCGGGCGCGCCCACCGGCGATGCCTTCTGGATCGACTACGTCGCCCACGAAATGGGACACCAGTTCGGCGGCTCGCACACCTTCAACGGCAGCATCGGCGCCTGCTCCGGCGGCAACCGCTCCGCCGCCAACGCCTACGAGCCCGGATCAGGCTCCACCATCCAGGCCTACGCCGGCATCTGCGGCAGCGATGACCTCCAGCCAAACTCCGACGCCTACTTCCACTTCGAGAGCCTCCGCCAGATGTCCACCTTCATCAACGCCGGCGGCGCCTGCCGCACCTTCGTCACCAACGGCAACAACACTCCCACCGTCACCGTCACCTCACCCGCCGGCCTGACCATCCCCGCCAACACCCCCTTCGAGCTCGTGGCCTCCGGCAACGACTCCGACGGCAACCCGATCACCTACTGCTGGGAACAGCGCAACCTCGGCGGGGCCCTCACCCTCGCCGGCGGCGACAACGGCTTCAGCCCCATCTGCCGCTCGTTCAATCCCACCACCAACAACGTCCGCACCGTCCCCCAGCTCGCCACCATCCTCGCCGGCGGCACCACCAGCCTGGGCAACATCCTCCCCACCACCACACGCAACATGAGCTGGCGCGTCACCGTCCGTGACAACATCGCCACCGGCGGCGGCTACGGCTTCGCCGACTACTCCTTCCAGACCACCAACGCCGCCGGCCCCTTCACCGTCTCCTCCAACAACAGCCCCGGCGGTTCGTTCACCACCACCATGACCGTCACCTGGAACGTCGCCAACACCAACCTCGCCCCCGTCAGCGCCGCCAACGTCGACATCTTCCTCTCCACCGACGGCGGCAACACCTTCCCCACCCTCCTCGTCAACGCCACACCCAACGACGGCTCGCAGCTCGTCTCCCTCCCCAGCGTCAACACCACCACCGCACGCATCAAGGTCCAGGGCGATAACAGCATCTTCTTCGACATCAACAACGCCAACTTCACGATCACCCCCGTCCCGCCGCCCGGACCCTTCAATCTCACCTCGCCCGCCAACGGTGCCAGCGGCGTCGCGCTCCCCGTCACCCTCACCTGGGCCGGTTCCGCGGGCGCGACCTCCTACACCGTCGAAGTCGATACCGACTTCTCCTTCATCCTCCCCTTGGTCTACTCCACCTCCACCGTCGCCACCAACCAGCCCATCCCCGGCGGCACCCTCACCGATAACACCACCTACTACTGGCGTGTCATCGCCAACAACGGCGCCTCCACCACCGGCAACCCCAACCCCAGCGTCTTCACCACCGCCACCCCGCCCAGCTGCCCCGGCGATTTCGACGGCAGCGGCACCCGCGACACCGTCGACCTCGTCTTCTTCCTCGGCCAGTTTGGCCAGGCCGTCCCCCCCGGCACCGGCGGCGACCTCGACGGCAACGGCACCGTCAACACCGTCGACCTCGTCACCTTCCTCGCCCTCTTCGGCGTCCCCTGCCCGTAACCCCTCTTCGGTCCGTCGGCTCTCCGAGCCGACTCCCCGCAGCGAAGTACACACGCCCCGCGCGACCACATCGCGCGGGGTTTTCTTTTCAGATTTCACTGCGGAGGCGCGAAGTGTGCGGAGCAAGGCAAAGAATCAGAGAGAAGGGCAAGCAGGCACGAAGTGAAACCCGACGCGAAGCACCAGAGCCCTCCAATCCTGACTTGCCATGTGTGCCCTGTGCCAAGTGCGATGTACCAGTTAATCGTTGAGTTTCGAGTCCCCCAGCCCCCACTCCGTGCCTCCGTGCCTCCGTGCCTTCCCCCCGTGCCATCCCCCCGTACCTAAACGCCCTCCTCCAAATCCGTCTCCTTCAGCTCCCTCGTCACCCGGTACGCCCCCGTGAACCACTTGTTCAGGTCCGCCATCCGGCACGTCTCCGAACAAAACGGAGCCCCGCCCTTTGCACCGCCCGCCGCCGTCGCGTCCAGCGCCATGCCGCACGTCCGGCACACACCCGGCGCAACCACGCTCCCCCGCGCCACCGCCGCCTCCACCCGCGTGATCGTCACATCCCGCTCATTCTCCCCGGCGTGATCGATGAACACCTCGTACCGCCGAGCAGGCAAGCGAGCCTCCACCCGCTCGGGCCACTCCACCGCCACCACGCACGCGCTCTCGAGCAACTCGTCCCACCCGATCGAATCCACATCGTCCGCCCCCTTGAGCCGGTACGCATCGATGTGAACCAGTGTCGTCGGCTTGCCTCTCCCCGCTCCCCCCGCCGTGCCGCCTGAAAAACCCGTCGATTCGTACTCATGCACCAGCACAAACGTCGGGCTGCTCACCGCCCCGGCGCCGTGCCCCAGCCCCCGCGCCAAGCCGCGCACAAACCGGGTCTTGCCCGCGCCCAGTTCGCCCCGCAGCGCCACAAAGTCGCCCGGCTTCAGCAGAGCCGCGAGCGCCCCGGCGAGCGCCTCGGTCGCCTCGGGGCTGTCGCAATGATGCCGCACACCGAGTCTCACGATGTCGCCTCCGCGTTCGTCGGGTTCACGCCGTGGTCCCATCCCATCTGCGAAGCGTCGTGCGTCACGCCGCTCTCATCCAGAACCACGCACCCGGTCCCGCGCACCACGCGCCCGATCACCGTCACCGCCGTCCCGCCTCCCACGCTCCGCGGCACCATCCCCGGCTCGATCGCAAACAGCAGCTCGTAGTCCTCGCCGTCGCCCACGCCGCGCCGCCATTCCTTCACCCCGCGTGCCAGCGGCACCTTCCACGAATCCATCTCAATCCGCACCCCCGACGCCTTCGCGATCCGCCCCGCGTCGCGCCCCAGCCCGTCCGACACATCGATCATCGCCGTGAGCCTTCTTCCCAAAAGGTCGCACAACTCGCGCCCCTCGCGCACCCGCGGCTCAAAGGTGAGATGCCGCCCCGATTCGAGCGATCCGCCGAACGCACCGGTCACGCAAACCAAGTCGCCCTCGCGCGCCGTCCGCCGCTCCACCGGCCCGCGAACGACATGCGAGGAACCCAGAACCGTCACCGTCAGCACGTTCACGCCCCCCTCGCTCGCAGGCTTTGTGGTCGCGATGTCCCCGCCTGCCAGCGGGCAGCCGAACTCCTCGCCCCAGTGCGCCATCCGGTCAAACAACTCGTCGGCCCGCTCGAAGTCGGCCCGCAGGCAACCCGTCGCCAACCCACACGAGGGCTCGCCCCCCATCGCCGCGATGTCGGAAACGCTCCGCGCCACCGCCTTCCGCGCAATCAAGTCAATCGGCGTCGACGGCCCGTAGTGCCGACCTTCGACGAGGTGGTCCACCGTCGCCAACGTCAGCCCCGGCAGCGCCAGCACCGCGCAGTCATCCCCCGGCCCGACAACCACCGCCCCGCGCCCCCGCAGGTGCGACGACCGTTCACGGATGTGATCGAGCAACTCCGATTCCCGCATCAAGCACGCTAGGCGCTCCTGGTGGCGATGGCTCGGGGGGAACTGGCGTTGGGTGGCACCCGCTTCCAGCCGGAGCTGACGCCGATTTTCCAGCCCACACCTCACTCCGCCAAGAATGAAAAACCCCGGCATCAAGCCGGGGTTCGAAGTTCTCATGGCCTTGAACCTGATGCCAAGTGCCCAGTGCCCAGTGCCTTCGTTACAACCTCACACCTTCGCCGGAGTCGCCAGCGACACCTTTTTCGCGCTGTTCACCAGGTTGTCAAAGGTCTGCGGGTCATCAATGGCGATCTGGCTGAGCATCTTGCGGTTCAGCAGGATGCCCGCCATCTTGAGCCCGTTGATGAACAGCGAGTACCGCGTCCCGCGCATCTTGCACGCCGCGGTGATGCGGGTGATCCACAAGCGCCGGAAATCGCGCCGGCGGCGACGGCGGTCACGCCACGCGTACCGCCCGGCCCGCATCAGCGCCACCTTGGCCTGCTGGTAGTGACGGCTCTTGGTGCCGAAATACCCACGCGCTTCACGGATCACGCGCTTGTGTTTGGCCCGGCGGGCCGTGCTCTTACGTGCACGAGGCATAGCGAAACTCCTTCATCAATCAAGGCTCGACGGGGGGGACCGTTGACTCAGGTCCCGGCTTGTGCCCGGCGGGCGGGGGGGTATCAGGGTTTAGGCTGTAGGTGATAGGGTGTGTTGGACGGCGGGTAGGGTGTCGTTGATCTTTGCGAGATTCGAGGGTTCGGGTGTCGGGGGCCGGGGTTCAGTCAAACCAACGCAACCAACCGACCCAACCTCTCTCTCTTTCTTTCTCTCTCTCTCTTGTCTTTCTCCGCGAACTCCGCGATCTCCGCGTTGAAAAGGCTTTCGGTCTTCGCCGCGAACGCAGCGTCACCGCGGTGAGTTATTTTTTCGCAGCGGTCGCCGCAGCAGCCGCGGCGCGGGCCGCCTCGCGCTTGGCCTTGCGTTCCGCCGGGCTGGGGCTCTTCCGAAGCGCCGAGCGGGGCTGCTCGCGACCGCGCAGACGCATGAACAGCAGCTTGCTGAGACGCTTCATTTCCGCCGTGGACATGAACGAGTCTTGGCGCAGGCGGCGCAGACGCTTCGGGCTCTTGTGCGACCGAAGGTGCTTGCTGCCGGCCTTCTTGTGCTTCAGCTTGCCGGTGGCGGAGATGCGGATCCGCTTCAGCAACCCCTTGTGCGGCTTGCTCTTGACTCTCTTGGGCTGCTTGGTCATGGTCGAAGCTCCGATGGCAAACCCCCAGCCGCGAGCCGAGGGAAATTGGGACAAGGATGAACCCTTTGACACGCCCGCTGCCGGGTCGTTTTTGGGGGTCGAGACTTTACCCCATCCACACCCAAAAGACAAACGTCCGCCCGAGTCCGAATGGCACGCCATGGCACCGCCCCCATTCGGGACTTGACCGGTACACTTCCCGCCATGCCACGGTCCGTCCTGCTGCTGGTCAATCGTTCCAAGCCCCAGGTGGCCGACGCCCTGCCCGCCATCCGCGACCTGGCCCAGCGCTACGGCACCCTCGCGGGCGAGCTCGACCACAACTCGATCCCCGGCTCCGCCACAGATTTCCCCATCCGGCCCGACCTCCTGGTCGTCCTCGGGGGCGACGGCACGCTCCTCTCTCAGGCACGCCGATTTGTCCACCTCGGGCTCCCCATGATCGGTGTCAATCTGGGCAAACTCGGCTACATGTCCGAGTTCGACCCAGACTCGCTCGCCCGCCAAGCGCCCGGGCTCTTCGGCAACGGCCCGCTGGTCATCTCGGATCGCACCATGATCCGTGCCGAGGTGTTTCGTCCCTCAGGCGGGGGAAGCCCCAACGGCCCTTCGCACCCCGTCCAACCCTCCTTCGTCGGCCTGGCTCTGAACGACTGCGTCATCACCGCCGGCCCCCCCTACCGCATGATTGAGGTCGGCCTCCGCCTCGGGGGCGTCGAAGGTCCAATCTTGCGGGGCGACGGCGTGATCATCTCAACCCCTGTCGGTTCAACAGGTTACAGCGTTTCGGCGGGCGGTCCAATCGTCTCGCCGGAACTGGATTCGCTCGCCGTGACCCCCATCGCGGCCCATAGTTTGAGCTTCCGACCCATCGTGGTCAGCAGCCGAACGGAGATTGAACTGACGGTCTTGAGGTCGAATCCGGTTCGGAACGCCGGTTTGTGGGAAGCCGGCGGGGCGGTCTCCCCAGACATGGCACCCCCGATGGGAACAACGATGGTGCTCGACGGCCAGGTGCTCCGCCCGGTGACCGAGGGTGAGCGGATCGTCTGCCGAGGCCATCATCAGCCCATCCGACTGGTTCGGAACGTGGAATCCAACCCGTGGCAGACGCTGGTTCGGAAACTGCACTGGGCCCGCCCGCCGGGAACGGGCGGCTCCGGCTGACCCGGTCTGACCCGGCGGATGCCCTGCGGTAAGCTGGGGGGTTTGTCCCTTTGTTTGCATCGCGCCAAGGGGGAGAGACAAGTTGGAAATTTGCTGGAACTCTTTGTCAGATAGTGGATTCCGTCAGGTCTTGTGGTATTCTCTGGTCGTTGAGGTAGGAGCGGATAGCGGAGCGACCTCGGTCGTTTCTGCGGCGGGAAGAAGACCCGGCATCAGCTAGGGTCAGACACGTCGAGCTTGGACCTAGGAAATCCAAGTTCAGGGAAAAGGATTCGCCAGAGGGCTTGGCGAGTCTCGAAATACGTCAGCAGGCCTCTGGTCTGCGTCAGGGGAAAGGTGGAGAGAGGCCCGCCACCGAAATCTCGCACGATGCATCCTCGAAAGGGGAAAGCTCGTGTGGCAGAAGCGAACGCCACCTTTGCGGGTGGCGTTCGCTTTTTTGGTTGGTGCTGTTTGGATGGTGCGGTTTGAAGAGAAGCACATCCGAACCCTGTGCGCGAGCACAGGGCCGAGGGGTTTCCTCATGCTGCGGTTGTCACCTTGGCCCTGTGCTTGCGCACAGGGCTCGGATGGACATGAGCCCTGTGCCTGCGCGCAGGGTTCGGAGATGCTGCCGCCCGAGGCCTTACGGCGGGTTGGTACCCGAGCCGTTGCAGACGTGGTTCACCGCCAGAGGGTTCCGCAAGTCAAAGGTCACGCGGCCGATGCCGTTGGTCTGGCCCGCGCGGTTGGTCAGAGCAATCGGGAGCTGGGTGGTGAAGACCGTGTCGGCCTGGCATGCGGCGGCGTTGTTGGCGGTGGCGAGGAAGTGGGATTCGTAGATGGCGCGGATCAGGCCGGACTGCAGCGCGCGGGTGCTGTAGGAAGTCTGCGCGAAGAGCGAGTTGATCGAGGTGTTGTCGATCCCGCCGGCACCCGGATCAACGAGCGTGACGGACGGGGCGGTGATGGGGGCCGTCTCGGCGACGCCCGCGAGAGCCCGGATGTCCTCGCCGTTGCCGGAGTCGAGGCGGACCACGAAGGGGCTGTTGGCGCCCACGGCGTCTGGGTTGACGGTGATGTAGAAGCTGTTGAAGGCTCCGCCGGGCGGGGTGAAACTGACATCGGCGGAGATGACGACATAGCGCCCGACGGTGGCGGCGTCGCCGATGTGGCCGATGGTCGGGAACGTTGTGGTGGAATAGCCCGGGCCCTGGACGGTGCCGGCGGAGATGTTGAAGTCGCTGGCGTCGCCCCACCAGGTGTTCTTGACGTACTTGTTGCGCGGGTCGATCTCCCACATGGCGAGATTGCCGTAGATGTTCCCACGTTCACCGCCGCGCCCGCCGCCGCCGACCCCGTCGCCCGCGCCGGGGCGGAGAGGGTCGCCCGGGCTGTAGAGGCCGACGGCGAAGAGCGAGCCGCGCAGGTCCGAGGAGGCCAGCCCCTTGGTGAACATGCGGAGGTCCATCACGTCGGTAGACTGCGGGATGCGGGCCTGCGGGTCGATCGAGACGATCTTGGGGAATCGGGTGGTGACCGAGAACGTCGCCTTTGACTGCGCGGCGTACAGCGTGTTCTGGAGCACGGCTAGACCGGTGAGGACGGCGGGTATGCCACCCAACGAAGTCGTCTGGATCGGCCCCGCGGTGACGAACGGGGTGTTGTTGCCGGTGGCTTCGCTGCGGGTCGAGGTGAACAGCTCGTTGCGTGCGTTGGTGGGGAGGTTGGCCGAGTCGAGGTCGCCCCCGGCCATGTAGTAGATGAGCTGGTCGCCGTTGTTCATCCGCTGGGTGGCCATGCCGACTTCGAGTTCGAGGTCGGCGGTGCCGTTGGTGATGAGGTTGTCGGTGATCGCGGGGTAGTTTCGGGCGGAGATATCGCCTGCGGAGACGGTGTTTTTGAACAGCGCGAGGTACTCGGGGTCAGAGCCGACATCCGGGTAGCACGGGTGGGTTGGGGCGAGCGGAGCGGTGAGATCAAACATCGTGCGGCCGATACCGCCCTGCTGGTTGGCGTGGCTGGTCAGCGTCGAAGCCACGGAGTTCAGCAAGGTGCTGGCGAGGCACGACGCCGAGTTGACGGCGTTGAAGGCGATGAGGTCTTTGACCGCGTCGACGAGCGGGAGCGCGACCGACGCCTGGCTGCTGAACGACATGGTGTTGAACAGCGGGTCGACGCCGAAGGCGTCGAATCGGCCGTCGTCGACGAAGGGGATGTTGACGGCCCCGGGGGTGGTGCCGGCACCGGGGATCGCGGCCATGCCGCGGTGCGCTTCGCCCTCGGGCATGACATCGATGCGGCGGATGCGCGGATCACCCGCGGCGCCGGTCGCCGAGGGGTTGATGGTCGCGTAGAAGAAGCGGTCGTCGCTGGTGAACAGCGCGCTGTCGGGTCCGGTCGATCGGAGTGCGTAGACAAGATTCACGCCGTCGTGGGTGGAACTGAGCGCGATGTTCAGTTCGTTGACCCACGCGGCCGACGCGCCGACGCCGATGTTGGTGTCGGCGGTCGCGGTGAAGCTCGAAGACGCCCACACGTTCACCATGTGGTTGATGCGAGGATCAAGCTCCGCGACGGCGTCGCGGGTGAAGAACGGCGAAGTCAGCTGCGAGCCGAGTGCGGCGAACAACGCGCCGCGTCCCTGCGCCCGCGTGATGGTCTCAACGTCCCACGGGCCCATCGACATGCGGGGCTTCAGAGCCAGCGACGGCGTGGACACGCCTTCAAAGATCGCGGACCCGCCGCTGAACAGCGCGGAGGTGCCGTTGAACGCTTCGTCGGAACCGCTGAGATACATCACCCCGTCGAGGAAAGCGATGCCGTTGAGCGGATTGGCCTGGACCGCGGTGCCCTGCGCACCAGTGGCGAAGCGGCGGAGGAACGAATACGTCTGGCCCGCAGCCGGCGGGTTGGGGAAGAAGCCTCCCGAGGGGAAGGTGATGGTGTAGATTTCGTTGAACGCCTCTGGGTTGGTGAAGCCGCCTCCGGAGAAGCGTCCGCCCATCAGGTGATAGACGGTCATTGATCCGTCGCCGTTGATCACGGCGGACATGGACCCGCCGCCGCCGGACGTGAAGACGGGCGGAAAAACCGGTGCGTACTCAACGTCTGACTGGGTGGCGCTGAGTGTTCGAAGTCGCAGGTTGGTCGAGGCGCGGCTCGAAAGCAGGAAGCGGGTTGAGAACGTTGTCCCGCCGCCGGGGGGAGGGCCCCCGCCGTCGGGCGGTGGTGGGCCGCCGCCGCCATCGGGGGGAGGCGGCGGAGGTGGCGGAGGCGGCGGCGGAGGAGGGGGAGGAGGAGGAGGAGGTGGTGGCGGAGGCGGTGGAGGCGGCGGAGGCGGTGGGTTCTCTCCGCCGTTGTCGCCCCCGCCGGTGCCCCCGGTGGCGGTGTTGGAGTTGGTGTTCTGCTGGACGGCTTCGCCGCCGCCGGCGCTGCGGTCGACGACCTGGGTCTCGTCGCCTTCGCGGGCGCTGGAGTCGCCGGTGTCGAGGGTGGTTTGGCCGAGGTCGAAGGAGGCCGGGGCGGGGGATTCGGCGGATGTGGTGGCGTCGCCGCTGACGGTGCCGGTGGTGCCGTCTTCATACGCCACGGTGAAGGTGCCGGTGTTGGCTTCGGTGCCGAAGGCCTGGACCGGCTGACCGCCGGTGACTTCGACGAGCCCCTCGGTGCCCTTGACGGCGAGCGTGGTGCCGGGGGCCTTGACCTGGAAATCGTTCGCGGCTTGGGTGGAGGTGACGGTAAACCCCACGCGCCCGTAGGGCAGATCGATCTCCGTGCGATCAACGTTGTCAGCACCCTTGACGGCCTGGTCGAGCGTGGCGGTGCCGAGGCGATCAATCGTGACCACCTGGTTCTCGCCGATGCGGACGACGGCCTTGCTGCGGAGGCCCGTCTGGAACTGCCCGCCCGGCGGCACCACCGCGCCGACCTGCGCGGGCACCCAGGGCGACGCCGCGTCGGGCCTGATGCGAACCTGGCCCTCGACGCTGACGATCACGGCTCGGTTCTGCGTGGGCTGACCGGCAGGCTGCGCCGAGCCCGCCGCGGCGGCCACCGGCTGCGTCGGCGCGGGAGCGTCTTGCACCATCCGCTCCATCGGGCGAGCGCCCAGCGCAAGGTGCGCCGGCATGGCGGCAAGCGTGAACCCGGTGACGAAGATCGGAAGACGCCAATCACGCTTCATGGTCGGCCTCGTGAGGTCGTTCGGGCACCGCTTTCAGCGGCGCGGCACCCGAGGGGAGAAAGACAAGCGAGACGCAAGAGAAAGTCGGAACGGGGACGGGCGGCGAGCAGTGTACGGTCAGGCTACTTCTCTGTCAGGACCAGCGTGCCCTCCCAGGCCTCGGGGATTCCGGTCTTTCGGAGGTCCTCGATGCCGTGGAGGTAGAGCTTTGCGAGTTTGGTATCGCCGAAGTCGTCGTGAAGGGTGGAAAAAAGCCGCTCGGCGTCGTCGAGCCGCCCCGATTGGTAGGCGGCAACCGCGTCGTTGGTGGCCCTGATCCATTCGGCGGTGCGGTCGCCCTTGGGCTTGCGGTCGCCGATGAGCTCGTACAGCTCTTCGTAGTCGGTCTTGCCCTTGACCACGATGCGGCCGATGGGGCGGAACAGCATGGTGCTGCCGGATAGATCGACCACGCGCTTGGTCATCAGGATCGAGGTGCCGAACTGCTTGTTGCTGGACTCGAGCCGCGCGGCGAGGTTGACGGCGTCGCCGATGACGGTGTAGGCCGATTTGTGGGGCGGGTTGCCGAAGTCCCCGACGTTGACCTCTCCGGTGGCGATGCCGAAGCGGATCTCAATGGCCCCGGCGTTGCCGAACCCGCCGGTGCGGTTCATCTCGTCGAGGCGCTCGAGCATGTCGACGCAGGCCTTGGCGGCGTTCTTGGCGTGGTCGGGGTCGACGACGGGGGCACCCCAGAAGGCCATGATGCCGTCACCCAGGTACTTGTCGAGGGTGGCCTTGTTCTTCTGGATGATGTCCGTCATCTCGCCCAGGTAGGTGCTGAGGAACTTGAAGATGCCCTCGGTGCCGAGGCGTTCGGTGAGGGTGGTCCAGTTAGCGACGTCGGAGAACATGATGGTGAGCTCGCGGCGCTGCGGGGCCATGCTCTGGAGGTCGGGGTTGTTGACAAGGATGTCGACCACGTCGGGCGAGACATAGGAGCGGAACCGGGCCTCGGTCTGCTTGCGCCCGCGCTGCTCGACGAGCAGGCGATGGAGCAGGACCGTGAGCCACGAGACGCCGCCGGCCAGCAGGGGTGACGCGAAGGCGGAAACGCTGTTCCAGCGGTCAAAGATGATGATCCCCGCACCGACGGCCCAGACAGCACCGATGCCCAGCAGGCCGAGAGGGCTGACGATCACCCCGAGGCGCACGCCGACCAACGTGCCGAGCACGCCCATGATCAGGATGGAGGCGAGGCCGGTGAAGGTGACGGCGGGGGCGCTGACGATCTTTTGATGCCCGGTGAGGATCGAGTTGATGATCGCCGCGTGGAGGTAGGGGCCGGGGGTCTTGACGTCGATGCTGGTGGGCACGAAGTCGGCGGCGGCTCCGACGGCGTTCCAGCCGACGAGACAGAGCTTGCCCGAGACGCGGGTCCGCAGCATGTCACGGTGACGCGCGATCCCTTGCAGGCCGCAGTTCACCTCGCGTTCGACGGCGTTCGAGACGCTCACGAACATCTCGCAGACGCGGAGGACCTGTTTTTCCTCTTCGGAGAGATTCGGCGTGGCGCGGAGCGCCTCGACGTAACCCGCCGCGGCCTGGCGGTTGGCCGACAGTCTCTTCATGTGCTCGTCGAGCACGGGGCGCCACCCCGGGTCGTCCATCGGGGTGCGGATCAGCGCGTTCGATCGCGCGGCGTAGGCGGGAACCGGTTCTTCGATCAGGCCGACGCCGATACCGCTGTCTTGCTGAATCTCGATCAGGCTGCGATCGGTGTCTTCGATGTTCTTCTTGATCCGGGCCTCGACGAGCGCCGCCTCATAGACCGCGCCGATGCCGAGTTCGTCACCGGCGGGGGGCAGACGCCGATCGTCGCCGCACTCGTTCGCGACCGATCCTGCCGACGGGCCTTTGGTTGCCGCGGCGGGTTCTGAAGAGTCGGCGTGTTTCCCGGGGCTGAACTGGCGATGCGACCCGGTGCCGGTGGGCCACGCGAGGTAGAAGAGGCCTTCGGTCTTGGGGTGCCCGGACAAGTCGGCGCGGTGCATCTCGAGGCGGATGTCGCCGCGCGACGTGGGGATGACGGTGTGGCGCGGCTCGATGCGCAGAAGGTTGAGAGGCACGCCAAGAAATGCCGCCGACGCCGCCAGACCCAACGTGGGATAGAGCCGATCATCGTGCCGGACCCACAGCGGCATCCGTCGCCCGATGCCGTCGTCGTCAGCGGTGCCGTTCGCCGTCACGCTCCCGATAACGGCCCCTGCCTCGAAGAGCCCTTCGGCGGGTAGATCGGGAGCCCGCGTCGCCAGCCACGATTCAGGGTCGCCCTGCATCGGTGCCGAAAGCGTCTCGCGCCGCTTGAGCAGCGTCCGAACCGCCGCTGAGTCACGTCGAAGGTCGTCGATGCGGGCACCCTCGTTCACCGACCAGTCCGATGGGTCCAGGAGCATCCGCTTCAACTGCTCGAAGTCCAGCGCTGGGTTGGCTTTGAGCGCCGCGAACACCTCGGGAAACCTGGCTCGTTTCCGCGCGGGCGTGCCCGCTTCGGCCTTGTCCTCGGTGCTCGCTGTGATGAACGGGAACTCGGCACCCAAGACGACCATCCCGTGCCTCGCGATGGCGTCGGCGTAGGCCCGGTCTGGAAGGATGCCGCGGAAGACGCCCTCCTTGTTGTTCGCTCCGCCGCCGAGCGAGTGAAGCGGCTGAACCGGCGTTGCGCTCCGGGGCTGCGCTACGTCCAGCCAGGGCTCGAATCGAGGGCCGGGTTCCGGGGTGTTCAGCAGCAAGTCGAGCGCGATCACCTTCGCGCCGGCGAGCCGCAGTTCGTCGATCACCCGTGCCTGCATGTCACGGGGCCAGGGCCAGCGCTTGGTGTTGTCGAGCGAATCATCGTCGATGATGACCAGGCACAAGTCATTCGCTGGCGGCGGCGCCGCGCTGAAAAACCGGCGCATGTACTCATCGACGAACGGGAACTCGAGCCGGCGCAGCAGACCGGTGGGCCACAGGGCCATGACGACGAGCGTCACCAGCATCCCGATCCCCCACTGCACCCGTGCCATTTTTTCGGCGCGGTTCTTCACCTGCGCGACGGGGTTGCCGCCGCCGCTGGGGGGCGAAGCGAGGCTCGGAGGTTGTGCGGCCCTGGTCTCCTCCATGATTCCTGGGCGGGGCAGGCGGATGGGTTGGGGCTGGCCGTTTCGAGTCGCACCGCCAACGAGCCCCGAGCGTCAGCGAGCGGGTTGAAGAACTCTGAGATTCCTGTTCATCCTCGGACTCGTCGCTCACGCTCCGGGTTCGTTGTTCGGGCGTCTGTTCCGAGCGATCGAACGCCGAAGACCCCGCGGGAATCCATCGATCGAGCGTGGGTTCAAGCGGGCTTCGGCTCAGGAGCCGGCGGCGTCACCTGCTCGCCGGGGTCCGGCGCGGGGGTGTCCGGCGTCACAGGCTCGCCGGTCGGCGCTTCGCCCGGGGTGTTCTGCTCCCGTGGCGGGATGACCGTGGCGCGACCGCCGCGGCCCTCGGCCCGGGCCGCTTCGCTGGCCTGGTAATCCTGCACCTTCGAGATCACGCCGACGAAATCGAGCCCGCTGATAGCCTGCTGCTCGGTGCTCTCGCCCATGATGCCGAGGTACTGCAGTTCGCGGGCGGCGTAGCGCCCGTGCGAGTTGGTGATCTGCATCATCACGCCGCCCTTGATGCCGGTGGCGACCGTCACGGCCTTGGCCAGCGTGCCGCGCTGCATCACCAGATCGCCGGGCTCGTTGAACGACTGCGACACCCAGCCGCGCTCTTTCGCGAGCGCGACGCGCTCGTCGTAGTTGGTGCTGGGGTCGGTGCCGTCGGCGAAGAGGATCAGCCCGTGCAACCCCTCGTTGTTGCTCACGGCACTCTTGCCTGGAAGCGAGTGCCAGAAATCAAGCTGCGCCGACTGGGCGTCGGTCTTGGGCGAATCGATATCCAACGCCTCGCGAACCATCGACCGCTGGCAGCCGACTGCGGCGAGGAGAGCAACGATGGCGATGGGGAAGAGGGGGTGTCGCATGGGGGCGGGTCTCAAATCTCAAAGCTCAGAACTCAAATGGCAAATCGCAAAGGGCAAATCGGAATTGGAGCGGGGTTCGGGTGTCTGGGTTCGGGGTCCGGCCAAGAAAGCGCCAAGCCCCGTTCGCCCGTTCTCCTTCTCTCTCTCTTTGCCTTCCTCCGCGAACTCCGCGATCTCCGCGTTGAAAACGCCGTACTCTTCTCCGCGGTGAATGATTCTCAGAACGACAGCGTGAAGCCCGTGAAGATGAAGTGCCTGACCTCGGTCTCGGTGGCGATGGCCTCGCCCGGGAAGAACACGCCGTAGCGGAAGATCGCGGCGAGGTCCGACGTGATGCGGTAGTTGACCGAGAAATCGACCTCGGAACCGAGGTAGCTGTCGTCGGTGGTTTCCTCTTCGATAGGGGCGTCGCTCTCGTACTTGCTGTGGATGAGGAAGTCGACGCCGAGCTGGAGCTGCTCGAACGCCTGGATGGAGTTGAAGGGGAACGTGGCGATGCCCACGCGGGCGGTGATGAGGTTGCTGAGGGTCGGGCTGAAGGCCAGGCCGGTGTTGACGAATCCGAGGGAGTTGAAGGCGTTGTCGTCGGTGCCGGGCTTGTTGCCCCCGATGGTGCCGGAGGTGGTGGTGAGGCGGTCGTCGTCGCCGCTGGCGATGAGGAACTCGCCCTGCAGTCGGGTCTGCCACGGGTCGAGCAAGAGGTAGGTGCCCATGAGGCGTCCGGCCCACGCCGAGATGTCTTCCGACGATTGGTCGCCCTGGAGCGGGTCAGACTGGTTGGACCCGAACTGGTACGTCGCCTCGCCCAGCCAGACGAAGTTGCGGCCGATGGTGCCCTCGAAGCCGATGCCCGCGTAGTTGGCGTTGTATTCGAAGTCGACATCGCCGAGGTTCAGCGGCGCGAACGAATCACGCGGATCGCTGTCGTCGTTGAAATCCTGCATGTGCAGGAAGTAGCCGAACAGGCGGTTGGCGTTCTGGAAGCGGTAGCCGACCAAGCCGCCGAAGTACCCGCGCTTGGTGTCGTCGTCGAAGCCGGCTCGGGTGGAATCAAAGTCAGTGATGCTCCGGTCCGCCGGCGTGACGCCCGCCAGAGCCTGAACTTCCCAGCGCCCAAACGTCAGCGTCGGCCTCACGGCGTACAGCGCTTCGGACAGCACCAGACCCTCGCCCCAGTCGACAAACTGCCGCCCGACCTTGATGTTGAAGTTCCAGTCGCTGGTCTTGCCCTGGTACGCCCGCACGCTGGCGGCGTGGTCGTACTCATAGACGTAGCGATCAAGGAAAGGCGTGGTCCAGCGGTCGCCGCGGTCGTCGAAGCTGTCGCCGGGCGAGAAGTCGCGGTACTGGAAGCGTCCGCGGACGAAGAAGTTGTGGACGCCGTCGATCGAGGCGCGTCCGTAGAGCTGGAACTCGGGCTGGATGAGACGACGGTGGTTCCCGTCGCTGTCGTTGAGGTTCAGGAAGAAGAACGAGAACGAGCCACCGACGTCGAGCTGCGAACGCTCGGCAATGTCCAGATTCGGGTCAACCATGAGGCGCCACGACTGGTCGGCGGAGCGGATCGCCCGCTCGAGCTGGCGGGTCGGGTCGCTCTGGGCCGACGCGGTCCCGGCGGCCATGCCAACGACCGCCACCGCCGCAGACGCGGTCGCCCCCCCAGCCCAAGTTCGCCGAGCACTGATCGCACACCCCATGAGGTACCTCCGAACGGGGCCCGAGGGGGCCCGGTCGCTGCTGGTGTCCTAACGCGAGCCTTATCAGACCTGCCGCGGCCCCGTCTGTCAAGCGCCGGTGGGCTTGTCTCGCCGACACGTCGCCGGGGAGGGAATCGGCTGGCTGGGTGTAGGTCCGACAATCTCGCGTGCCCAAACGCGCCGCGCGGCTGGGAAGGCGCGGCGGCGCGTTCCCAATATCTGCCGTTGTCATCGGAAATGCACCCCTCGGGTGCCTGGCGGCGAACCCTGTGGGGGCGTGATCGGCGACAGGCCTGCGCCCCGAGCGCCGATAATGATGACTTGGCCTTTGCGGGCTCCCCGGTGCCAGACGCCCGCCCCCCCGCCCCCCGCCCCCCCGCACCCGGTTCGGCCCGACCACGCCGACAGGTTCCGACTTTCCGAGAGGAGTTTCGACGTGCAGCAACGCGGCTCATTGTGGACCCCGGTCACTGTGCTCGCCTTGTGCTGCGCCGCGTCAAGTGCCGCGGGGCAGGCGGGGCCCCCCGCCGCCGCCGGAGCCGCCGCGGGCGCTCGCGCGATCCGCCTCGCGGCAGGCACGCTCGATACGACGCGGGCCCGTGCGGATGTGGGCGGCGAGATCGTGGCCGCCGGTCGGCGCGTGATTGTGCAGTTCGATGGGCCGTTGACCCAGGCGAAGAAGCAAGAACTGGACGAGGCCGGGGTGACGCTGCTGGGGTATCTGGGCGACGGGGCCCATGCGGCTCGGGTGACGCCGCGTGGGGGGGCTGGCGTGATCGCGGCCCGTGTCCCGCACGCTCGGTGGGTGGGTGAGTATGAGGCGCTGCTGCGGGTTTCGCCGGCGCTCAACCGCGCGGCGTTCACCAGCCCGGAGCGGCGCGAGATGGCGCGGCGCGGCGAGGCCGCTGTGGTCGTCACGCTGTTCAAGGACGCTTCGCCGGAAGAGATCGCCGAGGTGGTCACGCGGATTCAGGGTGTGGCCCCTGGGGGGGGAGGGGCCGTGATCGGCTCGCGCGACAGCGTGGCGGGCAATGTCACGATCACCGCGACGATGCCCGAGGCGGCGGCCAAGGCGCTCGCGTCTTTGCCCAGCGTGCAGTTTGTCGAGGATGCGCCGGATGTCGTCGAGCGCGACAGCACGCAGCGCTGGGTGGTGCAGAGCAATGTGCCGAACTTCACGCCGTTGTATGCGGCGGGGCTGAGCGGGGCGGGGCAGGTGATCGGCATCGCCGACAGCCGGCCGGACTTCAATCACTGTGCTTTTTCGGATGTGAACCCGATCGGGCCTTCGCACCGCAAGATTCTCGCGTACAACACGACGAACTTCACTTTCCGTGACCACGGGACGCATGTGGCGGGGATTGTTGCCGGCGACGCGGGTGCCTTCGACGACAACCGCGGCGTCGCCTACGCCGCCAAGTTCGTGTACAGCCCGACGCCGGCGTTCAACCAGGAGAGTGTCACCGGGGTGTTCAACCTGCACCATTCGCAGGGGGCCCGCGTCCACACGAACTCCTGGGGCAACGACGCGACGACGCAGTATGACTCATTGGCCCGCGGCATCGACGCCTTCATGCACGCCAACGAGGATGATCTGGTCGTCTTCGCCGTCACGAACCAGGCGACGTTGAAGAACCCGGAGAACTGCAAGAACGCACTCGCCGTGGGCGCGACGCAGGACGCGCCGTCGCAGGATTCGTTCTGTTCCGGCGGCGTCGGGCCGACGGTCGACGGGCGACGCAAGCCCGAGGTGTTCGCGCCGGGCTGCGGCATCGCTTCGGCTCAGGCTTTCTCGGCGTGCTCGGTGGTGCAACTCACCGGCACCAGCATGGCGACCCCCGCCGTCTCGGGCATCGCCTCACTCATCCGCGAGTACTTCGTGAGCGGGCGCTACCCCGGCGGCACAGCGAACCCCGCGAACGCGATGACGCCCTCGGGGGCGCTGCTCAAGGCGATGATCCTCAACGCCACGCAGGACATGGCGTCATACTCGTCGAGCATCCCCAACAGCAGCGAGGGCTGGGGGCGCCTGGCGGCCGACCTTTCGGTGGAACTGCCCGGCGATGCGCGGAAGCTCTTCGTGCGCGACGCGAGGAACGCCGGCGGGCTGACGACCGGCGGTGTGGTCGAAATCCCGCTCACCGTGAACGCTTCTGGGGAATCGCTGCGCGTCACGCTGGCGTGGACCGAGCCGCCCGCCGCCGCCGGCAGCGCCGACCCGGTCATCAACAACCTTGATCTCGAAGTGGTCGCGCCGGACGCGTCGCTGTTCCGCGGGAACGTGTTCGCGGGCGGGTTCTCGATGGGCGGCGGCAGCGCCGACACAAAGAACAACGTGGAGCAGGTGCATGTGAACGCCCCCGCCGTCGGCGTGTGGACGCTGCGGATCAAGGGCTCGGCGGTGAACCAGGGTTTGCAGGGCTTCGCGCTGGTGGCGAACGGCGCTCTGACCGCGCCGCCGACGCCCATCAGCATCGCGATCAATGCGCCGCCGCCCTCGATCGTTCCCTCAAACGTGCACGCGCAGTTCGGCGTGACCATCAACACCGGCGGCGATGCGCTCGTGCCGGGATCGGCGAGGCTCGCGTGGCGACGCTCACCCGCGGACACCTACAGCTTCAGCCCGCTGTTCGCGCTGGGGGGCGACCAATACCGTGCCACGCTGCCGCGATTCGCGTGCTCGGACACGCCGGATTTCTATGTCGAGGTCGGCGGCGTCGCATCGGGAACCGTGACCGCTCCGCTGGGCGGCGCGTCGGCGGCGCCGGTTGCGCTGCAGGTCGGCACGCTGGGCGAAACCGTGCTTTTCTCGGAGGATTTCGAGGCGGGCCTGCCCGCCGGCTGGTCGGCCACCGGCCTGTGGCACGTCACCGGCGCGTGCGTGCAGGGCACGCCCTGCGACGGCGTGAACTGGGCCTACTTCGGCGCCGACGCTACATGCACGTACGGCCCGCCGCTGTCGGGCCGCCAGCAGGGCCTGCTGACGCTACCAACGCTGGCGCTGCCGACGATCGGCGTGGGCGAGTCGCTCGCGGTGCGGTACTGCTGGTTCATGAAACGCGAGCAGGCCGCGACGTTCGATCTCGCCAAGGTGCTGGTCAACGGCGTTTCGGTTGACCAACCCAGCGCTGATTCGACCGCGTGGGCCACGCGCAGCGCCGATGTGAGTGTCGCCGCGGGCACCTCGCCCACCATCGCGTTCAGCTTCGACACGGTGGACGGCTTCCAGAACACGTTCCTGGGTTGGCAGGTGGACAAGGTCGAGGTCGTGAAGGCGGCGCTGACGTGCGCCGGGCCGGCACCTTGCGTCGCGGATTTCAACAACGACGGCGCGGTGAACACCTCCGATCTCACGTTCTTCGTGAACCGCTTCGGCCAAATCGGCGAGGCCTTCAGCACGCCCGCCGACATCAACGGCGACGGCGTGGTGGACACGCGTGACCTGCTGAAACTCCTGGGGCAGTTCGGCGTGGGGTGCCCGTAGGGGCTTGGGGCTTGGGGCCTGAGGTGGCCCGGTCTCTGAAACGAACCCCCGTTGATGCCCGCGCGTTTGATGTCCGTGCGCCGGCCCTCGCTGGCGCACGAGAACCTCACGGCCACGACGCGGCGACCAAGTGGGGTTGGCATGACCGGTGCTGAGCGCTGTACTCGCCTTGCGCGCTCGAAATGATCGATCAAAGGAAAACGCCCCGACGCAAGGCCGGGGCGTTTGAAGAATCATGCTGGCTGAAGCACTCAGCGGCGACGACGAGCCGCGAGTGCCAGGCCGATGAGCATCAGGCCGCTGGCACCCGGCGTCGGGATCGCCGAGAAGTTCGAGCCGGCAACCGCGCCGGCGCTATCGGTGTTCGGAACGAACGCCGGAGTCTGCGGCACGGGGTTGAAGGTTGGGGCGGGGAAGCGGAGATGGTTGGCACCGCCAGTGCCTTCGCCTTCATCGATGAACGAGATGATGTCAAAGACGGTCGGCTTGGGCACGCCGCCAGCGGGGACGCGCGGGAGGCGCGGGCTTCCGTCGGGCTGGATCGAGAGATCGGGGAAGTCGGTGTGCTCACCGCCCGCGGCGGTGCCGGCGCTGACCGCCAGAAGCCCGACCAGTGTGAGGCTGATGCGGAGGGCGGTCGGAGCGGTGCGAAGGTGTTGGAGCATGTTCATGACCCCACCTCCCCATTCGCGTCAACCAGTTTGGCGGTTGCCAAAATCTGCCAGCCGACAGTTCGGAAGGATGGGAACCGCCCCATTGTAGCGGTAACCAAGCTCCGATTCTCCTCATCAAGTTTGAAATCGATGTCCAAACCTGTGGAATCGGTGATTGTTCGGTGTAGGCCGTATTGGAGTGTGAACACCCGCTCGCGCAGGGCCCAGTTGTCCGAGCGTTCGGCGATCGTCAGGGCTCGGCTGTTCAGGAAGGTGACGGCCTCTTGGAGGTCGCGGCCCTTCAGATGGCGTAGAGCGAGGTCGGAGCCGATGGTGCACCACCAGCCCCAGCTTTCGAGCCAGTCGCCGGTGAGCTGGGCGTCGGCGGGGTCGATCTTTTTGAGCGAGCCGACGATTTCGCCGACCGCGTCGGAAGCATCTTCTAGGCCGGACTCGACGGCGATCTCGATCAGACCGCCGCGGCAGGTGTTGGCGATGCCGCCCAGCGACGGGGTGTCGAGCTTGCCGGCGAGCTCTTCGTGCTGTCCAGCGGCGGCGGCGAGGTCTTCGCGGGCGGAGCGCAGGTGCTGCTCACGCATCTCGGGCTCGATCATCGCGAGGCGACGGTGCGTGTTGCCACGGACGTAGCGGACGTACGCGGGGCGCTTCTTGTCGACATCATTCAGCGGCGGATTGTTGTCGAACCACTGGACGAGCAGTTCAGCGGTGCCCAGCGCGGGCGTCAAGTCCCACAGGGCGTACCACGCGTTGGCGAGCACGGCGCGCAACTGCTGGCGGCGCAGCGGGTTGGTCGGGCTGTGCATCAGGCCGCGGCGGCAGGCGTCGACTTCCTGCGTGTAGCGACCGAGCATGTCCCAGCCGCTGGCCTCGACCGAGCAGGCGACGCACTTGTGATCTTCGTTCTTGGCGGCCTGGTACATCGACTTGGCCAGCGCGACGGTCTGCCGCGCATCGCCGCGATGGTGGGCGGCGCGGGACTTGTTGAACAAGTCTTCAAAGGAGAGCGAGGGGTCTTCGTTCTTTTCGGCGTCTGAGCCGGCGCCCCAGACGATCTCCATGACGTCGCCCACGGGCCACTCGAGAACCTCGGCGAGCTTCATCAAGAAGTCGGCCTTGGGGTTGCCCGAGTCGGGGTAGATTTTGGTGGGATCACGGTCGAGTGCGCGGGCGAGCTGGGCCTTGCTCCATCCCTTGGAGGCACGCGCCAAATCGACCAAACTATGCAGCCGCTTCCTGCGGAGTTCCATCGCGTCCATCGCGGTGCTCTCCAATGCGAGACAGCCGGACATGAGTCGCCCAACCCGATACGCGGGGCGGGCCGAGTTCGATGCATCTTGCCTGTCTTCACATGGGGAAATCGGAACAGCTAACCGAGTGCCCGTGCATATGCAGACTTGATGAATGAACCCACGGAATCCTAACCGCTGCGAAAGCGCACCGATACGGCTTTTTCGCCAGTTTCGCACTTTTGGGCGAATGCAGCCATGATCGGACTTTGTTTGGATATCACGCCGAACCGGCTTCGGCGCTCGCGGGGGCGCGCGGCCTGTGGACCGGTGGGCCAGACTTCACTTCGAAGGTGAGAGCTTCACCGGAAACACCGACTGCCACTCGGTCGCCTTCGGAAACTTCGCCGGCGAGCAACTTGCGGGCCATCTTTGTCTCGAGTTCGCGCTGGAGGAAGCGCTTGAGGGGGCGGGCGCCGTAGACGGGGTCGTAGGCGGTGCGTGCGATGAACTCGGCGGCCTTCTCGGTGATGTCGAGGGACACGCCGCGCTCGCGCAGGCGCGACTCGATGTCACGTGCGAGAAGGCGGACGATCTTGGCGATCTCCTCGATGCGAAGGGGCTTGAAGAGGACGATGTCGTCGACGCGGTTGAGGAACTCGGGGCGAAAGTGGGCGCGGAGCTCGCGCATCACCGTCTGGCGCGCGTCGGTGGTGATCTGCCCGTTGGCGGTCACGCCGTCGAGCAGGTGCGGCGAGCCGATGTTGCTGGTCATGATGACGACGGTGTTCTTGAAGCTCACGGTGCGGCCTTGTGAATCGGTGAGGCGTCCGTCGTCGAGCAGTTGCAGCAGCGTGTTGAAAACGTCGGGGTGGGCTTTTTCGATCTCGTCGAAGAGGACGACGCTGTAGGGGCGACGGCGCACGGCCTCGGTGAGCTGGCCGCCCTCGTCGTAGCCGATGTAGCCGGGTGGCGCGCCGATGAGGCGCGAGACCGAGTGCTTCTCCATGTACTCGCTCATGTCGATGCGGACGATGGCGTCTTCGCTGTCAAACATGGTGGCGGCGAGGGCGCGGGCGAGTTCGGTCTTGCCGACGCCGGTGGGGCCGAGGAAGATGAACGAACCGATGGGGCGGCGCGGGTCCTGGATTCCCGAGCGCGAGCGGATGACCGCGTCGGCGACGAGCTGCACGGCCTCATCCTGCCCCACCACGCGCTGGTGCAGGATCTCGTCGAGCCGCAGCAGCTTGTCGCGCTCACCCTCGACCAGACGCTTGACCGGGATGCCGGTCCACTTTGAGACGATGTCGGCGATCTCTTCTTCCGTCACTTCCTCGCGGAGCAGTCGCGAACCATCCTTGGGGCCGCCCTTCGCGGCGGCCTCGGCGGTTTCGAGATCACGCAGCAGCGTTGGTAGCTTGCCGTGGGTCAGTTCGGCGGCCTTGTTCAGGTCGTAGCGGAGCTGGGCCTGCTCGGCCTGCTGACGGACCGATTCGATTTCGGCCCGCAAGGCGCGGACCTTCTCGATGAGCGACTTCTCGCGTTCCCACTGGGCCCGCATCGCGTCGCCTTTGTTCTTGAGGTCGGAGAGCTCGCGGCCCAGGTCTTCAAGCCGCTCGCGGCTGGCCTTGTCGCTCTCCTTCTTCAGCGCGGCCTCTTCGATCTGCAGCCGCAGCACGCGGCGTGTGACGGCGTCGAGCTCGCTGGGCATCGAATCGATCTCGGTGCGGATCATGGCGCACGCCTCGTCCACCAGGTCGATCGCCTTATCGGGCAGGAACCGCTCGGTGATGTAGCGGTTCGAGAGGGTGGCGGCGGAGACGAGGGCGGCGTCGGCGATGCGCACGCCGTGGTGGACCTCGAAGCGTTCCTTCAGGCCACGGAGGATCGAGACGGTGTCTTCGACGTTGGGCTGCTCGACGAGCACGGTCTGGAATCGGCGCTCAAGGGCGGCGTCCTTCTCGATGTGCTTGCGGTACTCGTCGAGGGTGGTGGCGCCGATGCAGCGCAGCTCGCCGCGGGCCAGCATGGGCTTGAGCATGTTGCCGGCGTCCATCGAGCCCTCGGCCTTTCCAGCGCCGACGATGGTGTGGAGCTCGTCGATGAACAGGATGATGCGGCCGTCGGCCTGCTTGACTTCGTTGAGGACGGCCTTGAGGCGCTCCTCGAACTCGCCGCGGAACTTGGCGCCGGCGACGAGCGAGGCCATGTCGAGTGCGAAGACGGTCTTGTTTTTCAGGCCTTCGGGGACGTCGCCCCGGTGGATGCGCTGGGCGAGGCCCTCGACGATGGCGGTCTTGCCGACGCCGGGCTCGCCGATGAGCACGGGGTTGTTCTTGGTCTTGCGGCTGAGGATGCGGACGCTGCGGCGGATCTCGTCGTCACGACCGATGACGGGATCAAGCTTGCCGGCGGCGGCGTCTTTCACCAGGTCACGCCCGTACTTGGTGAGCGCTTCGTAGGTGACTTCGGGGTTGGCGGATTGGACGCGCTGGTTGCCGCGGACGCTGGTGAGGGCGGCGAGGAACTTGTCGCGGGTGACGCCGAAGGACTTGAGAACCTTCTGCGCGTCTGCGGCCCCCCCACTCTCGGCGAGAACGCCCAGCATGAGGTGCTCGACGGAGACGTACTCGTCTTTGAGACGCTTGGCTTCGTCTTCGGCACGCACCATGAGCTGCTGCAGGCGCTGCGTCACGAACACTTTGCCCGGCTCGGCCCCCGGCCCGCGGACGCTCGGGCGTTTGTTGAGCACGCCTTCGAGTTCGCTCGCGAGCGCTTCGGGGTCGATCTCGAGGCGCTCGAGCAGCCGCGGCACGAGCCCCTCGGGCTGGTTGACGAGCGCGAGCACGAGCTGCTCGACGTCCGTTTCCTGGTGCCCGAAGCGAACGGCCTGCGTCTGGGCCTGCTGAACGGCTTCCTGGGATTTCTGGGTGAGACGGTTGAAGTCCATGATGCGAACGAGATGCAAACGGGATGCCGGAAAGAGGTGTGGTCACGCGGGCCATGCACGGATTCGGAAAGGGCCTTTCGCGCTGTCACGGTGGGGCGTCACTGCCATGGGGTCTGTCAGATTGACAGTCCGACCGCGGTTCTTGGGCCCGCAGCGGGGCAGGCGTTGAGGCCGAAGTTTGGCATCCGGCTTGCAACTCGAACAGTGCAATCCCACCGGAAGAGAGTGACTGCAAGCGACTCGACTTCTCAACCAACCACGTTTCTGAAAGGAGCCCGCCATGTTGACCCGTTGCACTCCAACTGCCGTTCCCATGACCGATCTCTCAGCGCATGTGGACCGTCTGCTCAACGAGGTGTTCGCCGGCTTCACGCCCGAGACCTCGACCGTGTTCTCCCCCGCGAAGCCCTTCCCGGCGCTGAACCTCTGGCACGATGAGCTGGCCTTCTACATTGAGGCCGAGCTGCCCGGCTTCGTGATGGACGACATCGACATCAGCCTGATCGATAAGGAGATCACGCTGACCACCGCGCGGCGCATCGAGATCGAAGAGACCCCGAAGATGAAGGGGTTTGAGTTCATTCGCCGTGAGCGCGCCGAGGGCACCTTCAGCCGCACCGTTCGCCTGCCCGTGGCGGTGGATGCCGAGAAGGTGACCGCGAAGCTGGTCCACGGCGTGCTGATGGTGATCCTTCCCAAGGCACCGGAGGCCCTGCCCCGCAAGATCGCGGTCCGCACCGAGAAGGGAGTGGTCTGACGTCGAGCCCATCGTTCGCTCGGAACGGATGACGCCGTACCTGACCGCTGAAGTCCCCGTCGCCAGTCATATCGCACCCCCGGATGAAACCCCCAAGAGACCCATCGCCAGGAGAATCCCGATGAACGCCGCCGCGACCATCCCGACTGTTGAGAAGATTCCGACCGCTGTTCCTGCCGCCCGTGCCACCGCCGAGGCCTGCATGCCCGTCGAGGCGACGACGATCTATCGCCCCGCCGCGGACATCGTCGAGACCGAAGCGGCCTTCACCGTCAAGCTCGACATGCCCGGCGTGATGCCCGAAGCCATCGAAGTGACGATGACCGGCAGCGAACTGTCGATCATCGGCAAGGTCATGCCCCGCCGGCCGGTGGCCGCCGCAGGGTTGCTTCACCGGGAGTACGGCGTCGGCGACTTCGCCCGCACCTTCCGCCTGGGCGAAGGGATCGAACGCGTCGCGATCGTTGCTTCCTATGAGGCTGGCGTGCTGACGCTGACACTGCCGAAGGCGGATCGCGCCAAGGCCCGCAAGATCAACGTGACCATCAACTGAACTGAGATGCGGTGCGTGGTCACGATCGAAGAGGTTGGGCTCGGTTGAGTCCGGTTGAGTGAGAAGGGATGTGCACAGGCAACACGAGCCCGCGAGGGGCTCCCCCCGCACCGCCCGGCCCGGCGCTTACCCCTTGAGGGGTGCCGGGCCTTTTTCTGTGCGCGACGAGCGCTGCGTGTGAGCGCGTGGGTTAGAGTTCAGGCGGGTTGAGTCGTTCCTTCGGACCCGTCGCTCACGCTCTGGGCTCGTGTGCTTGGGCGTCTCATGTTTTTTGGATGGGTGCGATTCGCGTGGGCTCGGTGGTTCGATCGATTGCCGCTTTGACGGGTGGACGCCGGGTCGCTAGCATTGAGACTCAGTCTCACAAGGAGCCACCATGTCTGGATGCCCGTTTCACAAGCCCGGTTCTGACGCGATGCCTTCGGTGATGGAGGTGTTGAAGACTTCGACGCAGTCGATGCACGACGCCGCCGAGGGGCATGCGTTTCAGCAGTCGTTGGTGCGCGGCGAGGTGACGCGCGAGCAGTACGCGGTGTATCTCGGGCAGTTGCTGCTCGTGCATCGGGCGCTGGAGGGCGAGCTGCGTCGTCATGCGGTCGCGCTCCCGGCGATCGCGCGGGTGGTGAAGCCTGAGCAGTATCAGGAGCCTTACCTGCTCGAAGACCTGGCCTTCTACGGGCTCGATGTGGCTCGGATCGTGCCGCTGGCTTCGACGATGGCTCTGGTGGACGAGATCATGTCGGCGTCGGGCCGAGATCCCCTGTCGCTGCTGGGGTATCACTATGTGATGGAGGGGTCGAACAACGGGAACAAGTTCATCGCGCGGGCGGTGGCCAAATCGTTCGGGATCAGCGGGCACGCGGGGCTGCGCTATCTCGACCCCTACGGCGATCAGCAACGTGTGCTGTGGACGGCGTTTAAGAACAACATGAACGCGTGCGGGTTCTCCCCTGCGGAGATGATGACCCTGGCCGTCGCGGCCCAGGGGATGTTCCGCGGGATCGGGGCGATCTCGGCGGAAATGTCGTCGTTTTCGCCTGTGGCGGTGGTCGCGGGGTGAAACCGGTGCAGCCGGAACCCAATGACGCGGTATGCGAGATTCCCTCGCTTTGTTTGGGAGAGTCGGCTCGGAGAGCCGACGTACCTGGGATGCGAGATCTTTTGGGGGGGTTCTTTCGGGGTCGTCGTCTGACGGATTGAGAACACCTTTGGTCCGAAGTTCGGGCCTTGTGATGACCCTGAAGGAGAACAAGCGAGCATGAAACGCCAACTTTCTGTTGCGTCGGTCCTGGTGGCCTTCGCGTTGACGTGCGCGGGCGGTGCGTCCGCCGACACCACCCCGGCACCGACCGCCGGCGCCGCCGCGGCCGCGAAGGGATCAACGGGCCTCATCCCGCGCAGCGTGCTGTTCGGCAACCCCGACCGCGCCGGCGTCCAGATCAGCCCCGACGGAAAGTGGGTGTCGTATCTCTCGTCGGTCGACGGCGTGATGAACGTCTGGGTCGCGCCCGTCGACAACCTCGACGAGGCCAAGGCCATCACCAAGGACACCAAGCGCGGCATCCGCTCGTACTTCTGGGCGTACAACAGCACCAACATCCTCTATATCCAAGATGAAGGCGGCGACGAGAACTGGAACGTCTACTCGACCGACGTGGCCTCGGCGCGGACGACCAACATCACGCCGATGAAGGGCGTGGCGGCCCAGATCGAGGGCGTCAGCGAGAAGTTCCCCAACGAGATCATCGTCGGGCTCAACGACCGCGACAAGCGCCTGCACGATCTGTACCGCGTCAACATCCAATCCGGCGAGCGCACTTTGGTGGTCCAGAACCCCGGCACAATCGAGGGCGATATCTGCGCCGGCGTCAGCGTTGACGACGACTTCCGCGTCCGCTTCGCCAGCACGAACACTAAAGAGGGCGGGAGCAAGGTCTACACCGCCCAACTCAAGAAAGGAACCACCTACGACTGGACGGAGTTCCAGGCGATCCCGTCTGAGGACATCCTGACCACCGGGCCGGTGGCCTTCAACAAGGACGGTTCGCAGGCGTACATGCGTGACAGCCGCGGGCGCGACACGTCGGCGCTGTTCAGCATTGATCTGGCGACGAAGAAGCAGACGCTGATCGCCGAGAACGCCAAGGCCGACGCTGGCGGCGTGATGACGCACCCCACCGAGCGGAACGTCCAGGCGGTAGCGTTCAACTACAAGCGGAACGAGTGGACCATCCTCGACAAGTCGATCGAGCCCGATTTCGCCTATCTGCGCACCGTGGCCGACGGCGACTTCAACGTCACCTCGCGCAGCCTCGACGACAAGACGTGGATCGTCGCCTACATGCGCGACAACGGGCCGGTGAAGTTCTACCGCTACCAGCGCGGCGCCAGTGGGACGGCGGGCAAGGCGACGTTCCTCTTCACGAACAACAAGCGGCTCGAAGGCCTTGAACTGGCTCGCATGCACCCGACGGTCATCAAGAGCCGCGACGGGCTTGATCTGGTCTCGTACCTTTCGCTCCCCCCGAGCAGCGACACCGACAACAACGCCCGGCCCGAGAAGCCGGTGCCGACGGTGCTGCTGGTCCACGGCGGGCCGTGGGGTCGAGACGCCTGGGGCTACAACTCGCAGCACCAGTGGCTGACCAATCGCGGCTATGCGGTGCTCGCGGTCAACTTCCGCGCCTCGACGGGGTTCGGGAAGAACTTCATCAACGCGGGCAACGGGGAGTGGGCCGGCAAGATGCACGACGACCTGATCGACGCCGTCAACTGGGCGGTTTCCGAGAAGATTGCCGACCCGAAGAAGGTGGCGATCATGGGCGGCAGCTACGGCGGCTACGCGACGCTGGCGGGTCTGACGTTTACGCCCGATGTGTTCGCGGCGGGCGTGAGCATCGTCGGGCCTTCCAATCTGCACACGCTGCTGAGCACCATTCCGGCGTACTGGGAGCCGATGATCAACACGCTGATCAAGCAGATCGGCGGCGACCACCGCACCGAGGAAGGCCGCAAGTACCTTGAGAGCCGCAGCCCGCTGAGCCGCGTCGACAAGATCGAGCGTCCGCTGCTGATCGGCCAGGGTGCTAACGACCCGCGCGTGAAGCAGGCCGAGAGCGACCAGATCGTCAAGGCGATGCAGGACAAGAACATCCCGGTTTCGTATGTGCTGTTCCCCGATGAGGGGCACGGCTTCGCGCGGCCTGAGAACCGCAAGAGCTTCAACGCCGTGGCGGAGGCGTTCCTCGCCAAGCACCTGGGCGGCGAGTACGAGCCCATCGGCGACGACTTCCAGAACTCGTCGATTACGGTTCCCGCGGGCGCGGAAGGCGTCCCCGGGCTGCCCGACGCGATGAGCGGGAAGAACTAAGGATCGATCATCGCGGCTCGTTGGTGAGCCGAGCCGTCGTCAGCAAAGCGGATGCCCACGAAGCCCCGGACTCCAGGTCCGGGGCTTTTTCTTCGACAAGCTTTGGGAAGCGTTGGCCGCTCCCGCGCGGCCGCTGTGTGAAGTTTCGGCCGGGCACATGAAACAAGGCTTGACGCGGCTGAATCACGTCCCATAGTTCAGTGGGGTTCGCTCTGTCTCGTCACCAAAAGGAGGTTCGAAATGCAACGGGTTGTGATTTCTGTTGTGGCGTTCGCGCTGGTCGGCGTTGGTGTTGTGGCGCAGGGCGCGGTCGGGTACACCTCGCAGGCCCGGTCGATTCAGACGCAAGGGGGTTTCGTTCCGCCCACGTCGTATACGACCACGGCGACGGACTTCGGCCCGTTTGTGGCCGCTCGAACCGATTTCTTTAGCAACGGTGAGAATGAGTTCATGAACCGCGGTCAAGCGGCTCAGAACTCAACGCTCGGCGCGGATTACATCCGCATCACGGGGAGCGTCAGCGGGACGGACAACTACGGGTCGGGCGGATCAGGGGAGGGCTTTGGCACCAGCCGGTTCGACGTCTCTTTCACGCTGGGTCAGGAGACGCCGTACGCGTTCTTTGGCACTCACACCTCCGGTACCCGATTCGCTGGCGGGGGGATCAGTGATTGGACGATCCGGCTGTCTCGGAACGGCGGTCCTGTGCTGTTCGAGCGCACGGTCGCGCTGCTGTTCCAGGGCGCGCCGGACCAGAACCCGGGCCCGTTCACACGTTCAGGATCGCTCTCGGCGGGAACGTACCGGTTGCAGGCCGATTTTATTGAGGGCTACGCGGGGCCCGGTACAGGGACCGTGAGCGGCGCGTTTGACTTGACGCTGCACCTGCCGACGCCGGGAACGACGGTCGCTGGGTTGACGTGCCTGGCGATGGGACTGCGTCGCCGGCGCTCGGGCGGCTGATCGCGAGGGCGAGGTCGGCGGAAAACAAGTCTGCCGCGGTCACTGTGCGGTTCGCGCTTGGCGCGCGTCATGATGACTTCGTCGCCAGGTCGACGAACATCTCGCCACGCTTCTCGAAGTGCGTGAACTGGTCCCAACTCGCGCAGCCGGGGCTGAGCAGCAGCGCGTCGCCCGGGTTCATGTGCGCGCGGGCGGCGGTGACGGCGGCTTCGAGGGTGGCGCAGTCGAAGGCCCTGCCACCGGCGGCGGTGATACCGGCGGCGATGGCGGGGCCTGTCGCGCCGATGGTGTAGACCCCGGCGCAGCGTGACGCCGGACGGATCATCGGTGAGAGATCGACTTTCTTGTCGTAGCCGCCGGCGATGAGGTGGACGCGTGCGGCACCGAACCGTTCGTCTTCGCCGAGGGCCGCGAGGGCCATGGCGGCGGACTCGGGCGTGGTGCTCTTCGAGTCGTTGAAGGCGTGGGCTTCGCCGCGGGGCGTGCGGACGGTGCCGACCTGGCACAGCCGGTGGGCCAGGCCGGGGAAATCGGCGAGGGCTTGCAGCGCGTCGTGCATGAGGCGGGCCCGCTCGGCTTCGTCGCCGCTCGGGTTCAGGAGCGCGGCGACACCTTCCGCCGCGGTCCACGCGTTGGTGCGGTTGTGTTGGCCGGGGAGTTTGAGGGCGGCGTCGAGGCCGCGCTGGGCGTACCACGCGGGCTCTTTCACATGGACGATGCCGACGCCGGGGTTCACGGTCCAGTTGCCGGGCGGGGCCGCGGGATCGCTCGACGCGAGCACCAGGGCGTCGCCTGCTCGCTGGTGCGCGGTGATGACGCGCTTGCTGCGCTGATAGTGCTCGAACGAGGCGTGCCAATCGATGTGATTCGGAGCGATGTTGGTACACACGGCGACTCGCGGCGAGAATCCCGGAGCATCGGCATACCCCGCGCCCGCGTCGAGCCAGTGCAGCATGGCGCTCGAGAGTTCGAGGACGACCCAAGTCTCCGGCGTGATGCGTGGGAGTTCGGCGAGCAGTGATCCGCCGATGTTCCCGCCCATGACGACGTTGCCCTCACCGGCGATGCGGCGCAGGGCGTGGGCGATCATGGCGGTGGTGGTGCTCTTGCCGGCGCTGCCGGTGACGCCGATGGTGTTGGCGCGGTTGGGCAGGCGCTCGGCGAGCAGGCGGATCTCGGTGGTGGTGGGCACGCCCGCCGCCGAGGCCGAGCGGAGGAAACGGTTGTCCCACGGCGTGGGGACGGCGGGGTTGGCGATCACGAGATCGGTGTCGGTGAAATCGCTGACGTTGTGCCCGCCCAGGCGCGTGGTGACTTTGCCGGAGACGATGAGCGGGCGGAGTTCGGCGAGGGCTTCGGCGAGTTTCTCTTCGGGGGCGGCGTCGGTGACGAGGACATCGGCGCCTTGCTCGACGAGCCAGCGGGTGACGCCCAGGCCTCCGCCGAAGTGGCCAAGGCCCATGACGGTGATGCGTTGATCGGTGAGGGGGAGCAAAGGGGGAACAGAAAGTGCGAGCAGGGTGAGTGAAGGATCCACTTCGTGCCACTGTTGGCTCCGTCCGCGGAGACAGCAGTGCAAGGCCAATCCCTGCCCATCGGCACTGATGTCGGTCCCAAAGCGGCCCGCCATCAGTGGCACGAAGCGACGGGTCCGCCGACGTGGCAGGTGACGGTCGTGCCGGAACGATACACTGCTGTCATGCTGGGCCGTGGCCTTTCGCTCGCGGACAAGTCGCTGCTGGTGTTCGCGCTCGCGGTGGTGCTGATCGTTTCGATCACGACCGGGGCGCTGTGGTGGCGTGCCGGGGTGATCGCCGCGGACTCGCACGCGGGTGCGACACGGGACTTTGGCCGGGCGTGGGCGGCCGAGCGGCTGCGGACGCCCGCGGAGCTGGGGCAGCCAAAGGAGGCGGCGTTCGAGGATGCCGATGGGACGGCACTGCGAGTGCGGTACGTTCCCTGGTTTCAGTGGGACGCGGAAACGCCGGCGGCGGACGACGCGGCGGCATCGTTCCGGGCGCTGGCCAAGAAAAAGTTCGACAGCGTGACGCCGAACACGCGGGCGGTGGCGGAGATCAGTGCCCGCGGGCGCGACGACCAGGGCAACCTCGACCGGTACGCGATGGTGGTGTTCAACGAAGAGGGCCAGCGCGCCGGCGTGGTGCTGGTGGAGCGGCGCTGGGTGGTGGCGGGTTCCGGGTATTGGTTTGATCGCGTGCTGATGAGTGCCGGTGCGTTCTTCGCGGGACTTTTGGCGTTGGGGGCGTTCTATCTCGTGCTGACCCGGATGGTGATGCCCCCGGTGCGGAGCCTGCGCGAAACGGCGGAGTTGGTGCGTGCCGGGAACCTGGACACGCGCTCCGACCTCCACACCGGCGACGAGTTCGAGGAGCTCGCCGACGCGTTCAACCTGATGCTGACCGACCTGCAGACGCAGCACCAGCAGTCGCGTGCGATGAACAAGAGCCTGGACCTTGAGCTGACGAAGCTCGCTGAACGGAATCTGTCGCTGTACGACTCGGCGCGTCTGAAGGGGGAGTTTCTGGCGCGCGTGAGCCATGAGCTGCGGACGCCGATGAACGCGATCATCGGGTTTGCGGACCTGCTGCAGGAGGCCGCCGAGAGCGAGAAGGCCGACCCTTCGCGCGGGGCCGACCCGGACCGAATCGCGCGGCGGCAGAAGTATCTCACAAACATCCTCTCGGCCGGGCGTACGCTGCTAGAGATGATCAACGACCTTCTGGCCATGGCGCGCATCGAGGCGGGGAACATCGACGTGTCGGTGCAGGAGCTCAACGTCGGCGAGGCGTGCGAGGGGCTGCTGGCGCTGATCAAGCCGCTGGCGGACAAGAAGTCAGTGAAACTCGTGCTGCAGCTGCCGGGCGAGCGCGAGGGCGGGCTGCCGGAGATCCAGACCGATCGCAAGAAACTCGAGCAGGTGGTGTTCAACTTCCTCTCCAACGCGGTGAAGTTCACGCCCGAGAACGGCGTGGTCACGCTGCGGGCCGAGCAGCTGCGGGGGAGCGACGGCGGGCGCAGCGTCCGCGTCAGCGTGCTCGACACCGGGCCGGGCATCCCGCGCGATCAGCACGCGTTTGTGTTCGAGCGCTTCACGCAGATCGACGGCAGCCGCACCCGCGAGCACCACGGCACCGGGCTGGGTCTGGCCATCGCCAAGGAGTTTGCGGAGCTCTTGCAAGGGGAAATCCAGCTCGAGAGCGAGCCGGGGCGGGGCAGCATGTTCAGCCTGATCGTGCCGCTGGTGCTGGATGAGGTTCTGGCGAAGGAGGCGGCGTCGCGCGTCATCGGGCGCGTTCGAGAGAGGGGGCGTGTGGGTGTTGCCTGAACCTCAAGCTTCGGACATCGCGGCTTCGCGACTGCCCACGGCGGCTTCGACGCGGGTCGAGCGGTGCTGGCACTATGCGCTCGACGGTTCGGCGTACGGGCCAACCGACATCGCGGACCTGACGACGATGGCGGCGCGCGGCGTGGTGGAAGGCGACACGCTGATCTGGCGCGAGGGCTGGGAAGCGTGGCGTCCGCTCAGCGACGTGCCGGAACTGCAAGGGGTTCTGCCCCGGCGGGCCTCGGCACGGGTCGAAGCGGCTGCGCCGAGCGCGCCGCGGTCTGTCGGTTCGCCGATGATGCTCGCGGCACCAAACGTCGCGGCGCTGCGGCTGTGCGCTCTGCGGGTGGCGGCGGCGCTGATCGATCAGCTGATCCTGCTGGTCCCGACGGTTGTGGCCGTGACGCCGGTGATGTTCGTCATGATGGCGCGGGGGATGACGCAGGACAAACTGATGGCGCTGACGATGGCCGACCGCGAGTGGTGGCTGCTGTTCCTCACGGCGTGGGTCACGCAGTGGATCTACGCGTCGATCTGCGAGAGCTCGGTGCTGATGGGCACCATCGGCAAGCGGGCCTGCGGGCTGCGAGTAACCGATCTGTCGGGGCGGCGGCTGGGCTTCGGGCGGGCGAGCGCACGGTACTGGAGCAAGGTGCTCTCCACGCCGCTCTTCTTTGGCTACTTCGTGGCGGTTTTCCTTGGCGGGCGGCGCGGGTTGCACGATGTGGTGGCGGGGACGCAGGTGGTGGAGGCGGGGCGGGGGTGAAGCGCGATCATTGCCTGTACCAACGAATTGCTTTCCGACGCAAGTCGGTGCGGAAAACACTGCCCGCGTTCGAAGAGCACCGAGGTCGGAAGACCGACCTCGGTGGCACGACTAGGTCCGCGTCCGACGCCCGCACCACTCGCGCCACGCGGTTCGGAGCGTCTCGCCGAACGCCTCGCAGTAGCGTTTCTCATCGCGCAGCGGGCTGGCACCGATGAGGTCGCGCATTTTCGGGCGCAGTTCGATGAGCCGCGCGGGGTCGTTCGCCAGGGCTGCCGCCTTTTCGATGTAGCCCTCGATGTTCGGCGCGATGAACTCGGGCAGACCCGCGGCGCTGAGCAGGCTCGCGCCGACCCTCGCGGCGTGCCGATCTCCCTCGATCGTCAGCACCGGCACGCCGAGCCACAGGTTTTCGCAGGTGGTCGTGGTGCCGTTGTAGGGGAACGGGTCGAGCTGCAGGTCGACGCGGTTGTAGGTGGCGAAGAACTCGCTGGGCGGAGCGAAGCCGAGCACTTCGATCTGCTCGCGCTTGGCACCGCCGGCGATGATCGCATCGACAGCCCAGCCGATGGACTTCGGCGAGTTGCTCCAGCGGTCCTTCAGGATGAGCCGCGCCCGCGGGGCCCGCGCCAGGATGGCTCCCCACGCGGCGCACACCTCGGGCGTCACCTTCGCCATGTTGTTGAACGAACCGAAGGTGAACGCCGCGCCCCCCGAGGCGGCGGCGGGCGACGGGCCGACCTCCGGCATCTGCTCGGGGGGCCGGTAGCACCAGGCGCAGGGATCGACGCGCAGCAGACGCTCGGTGCAGTGGGCTTCGCTCGTGCCGACGGGGTCGGAGATCGCGTCGACGATGCGCCAATCGATGGTGCGCATGCCGGTGGTGTTGGGATAGCCAAGCCAGGTGCACTGCACGGGCGCGGCACGCCAGGCCATCACGTCGATGCGGGTGTTGTTGGTGTGGCCGGCGCACTCGATCATGATGTCGACGCCGTCGCGGCGAGCGAGTTCGGCGGCGTTGGGGCCGTTGAATCCCGTGATGTCGCGCCACAGGTCACAGCGCTGCTTGACGTGCTGGGTGATCGCGTCGGGGCGGGTGACGTGGGCGTAGGCGGCGAGACGGAACCGCTCGCGGTCCAGCCCTTCGATCACCGGCAGCATGAACCGCATGCACACATGGTTGTGCAGGTCAGGCGAGAGGATCGCCACGGTGAGGCGGCGGTCCGGCTCGGGCGTGTTGGCCCACGCGGGCAGGCGGGCCGCATCGGGGCCGAGGCGTTCAAGAACGGCGTCCATGCGGCGCTGGTGCTCGTCTCTGAGCCACACCGGATCGTGGGCGCGGTAGTTGAGTGCGATGAGGTAGTTGGACGCCGCGCCGGGGTTGAACACGGGCAGGTCCGCCGCGGCGCGGACGCAGTCGAGCGATTCGTCCATGCGGCCGGCGTCGCCGTAGGCCCCGCCGAGGAACTGGAAGATGGTCTGTCGCAGTTCGGCGGGGGTCTGATCGGTCGCGCGGTTCTGCGCTTCGCGCCCGGCGTCGATGGCCTCATCGAGCCGGCGCTGCGTGTGCCGGCTCTTGGCCAGCGACAGCCACGCCTCGGCGTCGCCCGGCTTGATGGCCACGGCGCGCCGGAACTCAACTTCCGCCTCGGGGGCGCGGTGCATCGAGAGCAGGACCACGCCGAGTTTCAGCCTGGCGTCGACCGACATGGGCCTGAGCTTTACCGCGGCGGTGAAAGCCGCGTGGGCTTCGGGGTTCTTGCCGGTCCGACCCAGCACCTCGCCCAAAATCATCTGTGCATCGAACGAACGTCCGCCGCCGCGAGCGAGTTCGGACGCGGCCATGCGCGCGGTCATCATGTCACCGCGGGCCAGCGCGGCGCGGGCGGCGACGATGGTTTGTTCGAGGCTGCTCAACGGGCTGCTCCCCTGGCGTTCGCCACGCACCGGCACACGCGGTGACGTGGCCTACTTCTTGCCCGTGAAGAACTGCTTGATGTTGTGCAGCGTGACCTGACGGCCGACATCCGCGATGCTCTCGGTGAGGGGGATCTCCTTGGGGCAAACGCGGACGCAGTTCTGGGCGTTGCCGCAGTCGCTGACGCCGCCGGGCTTGGAGAGCTCGTCGAGGCGGACTTTCTCGAGAGCCTTGCCGGTGGGGTGCATGTTGAAGTAGCGGGCCTGCGAGATGACGGCGGCGCCGCGGAAGCTCTCGCCCCACTTGCTCTCATCTTCTTCGAGTGTGTATTGCGGGCAGGCTTCGAGGCAGCAGCCGCACGACATGCAGGTCGAGAGGACGTAGCGGGTGCCCTGCTCTTCGGGTTGTTCGCGCGGGCCGGCCCCGAGGTGGTAGGTGCCGTCGATGGGCACCCAGGCCTTGACGCGTTTGAGGGCGTCGAAGAAGCGGGAGCGATCCGGCGCGAGGTCGCGGACGACCGGGAACTTGCTCATCGGTTCGAGCGTGACGGTATCGCCGTCGCGGGGCGCGACGGCGTCGATGAGCGCCGAGCAAGCCTGTCGGACCCTGCCGTTGATGACCATGGTGCACGAGCCGCAGACCTCTTCGAGGCAGCCGACGTCGTAGGAGACCGGGGTGGTGCGCTTGCCCTCGACCGTCACGGGGTTGGCGGCGATCCACTGCAGGCACGAGATGACGTTGGCGCTGCCCGAGCCCTCGGCGGAGGACGGCACGGGCACGTCAAACTCCTCGACGCGCTGGGGCTTGCCGGGGCCGTCCTGGCGTGTGATGCGGAAACGGATGGTGCGGGATTTGGGGGCGGTGGCGGTCATGCGTATTTCTTGTAGTAGGCGAGCGTGGCGAGCGTGGTGCGCCGTGGGCCGAAGACCTGCTCGACGAGTTCCTTGAACGGGGCCCGCAGATGAGCGGGGAGCTTGGCGGCGAAGGCTTTGTCGAGCGGCACAGACCCGATGAGAGCCACCACGTCGCCGATGTCCTTGGCGCGGCGGAGTTCCTTGAGCCCGACGGTCAGTTTGCCGCGGACGAGGTCGGCGAGGCCGATGACCTTGACGCCGCGGATAGTGCTGGTGCGGCCGGGCGGTCCGCCGAGGGAGGTTTCGTCGACCATGTGCACCGCGACGCCGTCGATCTCGTGCTGCCGCTTCCGGGCGTTCCACTTGATGCCCTCGGCTTCGAGAGCGGCGTGGGTGGCCTCGAAATCGTCGCTGTAGATGTCGATGTCTTCGGTGAGCCGAGCCGAGCCGTGCAGCGCGACGGCGAGGCCGCCGACGACGGGGCACTCCGTGACCTGGGTCACCCGCTTGGCAAGCGCGAGCATCTCCGCGGTGCCGCGCACGTCTCCGGAAGGAGACGCGGGGTGAGGGGCCTTCGGGTTGGGGCCTCGTGTGGCCACGGTTGATCAGGCTCCCGCCCCGACGGGCTGCTTGGCGGGTTCGGACTTCTGCTTGCCCGCCTTGCTGTAGTCGCGCTTGCGCGGGACGACGAGGCCTTCGGGCACGGGCTCGAAGGAGATGTCGGACGTGCCGTCGGGCTTGAACTTGGCGACGGTGGTCTTGAGGAAGTTGGGGTCGTCGCGCTGGGTGTAGTCGGTGCGGTAGTGGCTGCCTCGGCTCTCGCGCCGGGCGAGGCCGCCGCGGAGCATCGGATCGGCCATGGCGAGCATGTCGCCGACGGCGCGGGCCCACATGAGGTTGGTGTTGTTCCAGTTCGAGCCGTCGGCCATGCCGATCCGCGTGTAACGATCGCGCAGTTCATCGAGCTTGGCGATGGCCTGCAGCAGGCGCTGCTCGCTTTTGACCACCGTGCTGGCGGTCGTCATTTCCTCGCCCAGTTCCATGCCGATCTGGTACGGGTTCTCCGTTCCCTTGCTGGCGAGCAGGCGGGCGACGATGGCCTCTTCACCCTTCACCCCCGCGTCGTAGACCGACTGGTGGACGCGCGAAGAGGCGCTGGCGAGGTTGTCGCGAACATAGTTGACGACACTGACACCGTTGAAGAGGCCGTCGAAGATGCACGAGAGCAGGGCGTTGGCTCCCAATCGGTTGGCGCCGTGGTACTGGTAGTTGACCTCGCCGAAGGCGTAGAGGCCGGGGACGTTGCACATCATGTTGTTGGGGGCGCCCTTGACGAGCCCGCGCAGGTCGTCCTTGGGCGTGTAGGTGGTCCACAGGCCGCCCATGGTGTAGTGGACGCCCGGGAAGATCTTCATGGGCAGTTCGCACGGGTCTTCGCCGACGAACTTGCGGTAGATCTCCATGATGCCGCCGAGCTTGCGTTCGAGCTCTTCGCGGGGCTTGAAGGAGAGGTCGAGGTAGACCATGTTCCCGCCGCCGACGCCCAGGCCGTCCATGCAGACCTGGAAGATCTCGCGGGTGGCGATGTCGCGCGGGACGATGTTGCCGTAGGCGGGGTAGCGCTCTTCGAGGAAGTAGTAGCGTTCTTCTTCGGGGATTTTGCGTGGGTCGCTGCCGGAGCCGGGGTGCTTGGCCCACTTTCCGTCGGAGCCCTTGATCGCCGGTACCCACACGCGTCCGCCCTCGCCGCGGGCCGACTCCGACATCAGCCGGAGTTTGTCGGCCCCGGGGATGGACGTGGGGTGGACCTGGATGAACTCGCCGTTGGCGTACCACGCGCCGTGCTGGTAGCAGCGGCTGGCGGCGGCGCCGGTACACATCATGCTGTTGGTGCTCTTGCCGAACACCAGCCCGTTGCCGCCGGTGGCCATGACCACCGCGTCGGCCCGGAACGCCCGGATCTGCATGGTTCGCTGGTCATTGGCGACGATGCCGACGCAGCGCCCGTTGTCGTCCAGCACCGGGCGCAGGAACTCCCAGAACTCGTACTTGGTGATCTTCCCCTCGGCCTCGTAGCGGCGGGTCTGCTCGTCGAGGGCGTACATGAGCTGCTGGCCGGTGGTGGCGCCGCTGAAGTGGGTGCGTTTGTAGAGCGACCCGCCGAAGAGCCGCAGATCGCGCTGCCCTTCGCTGGTGCGGTTGAAGGGGACGCCCATGCGGTCGAGCAGATCGATGATCGCGGGGGCCATGTGGGCCATCTCGTAGACAGGGGGCTGGTGGGCCAGGAAGTCGCCGCCGTAGATGGATTCGTCGAAGTGCTCGTATTCGGAATAGCCCTGCTGTCGCGCGACCTCGTTGCAGGCGTTGATGCCGCCCTGGGCGCACACGCTGTGCGAGCGCTTCACCGGGACGACGCTGAAGAGATCGACGGGGATGCCCGACTCGGCGACGCGGACCGCAGCGGCCAGCCCGGCCAGCCCGCCTCCCACCACGATCACCCGCTGCTGTTGCGATGCGCTGCCCATGTGGTTACTTCGCCTCCGAGTTGGTGTCGTTCAGGCTTTTCGACCGTGCCTCGTTGCCGGATGCGTCGACCAATGATTCTTGGGCACCGCCGGTGTTCGGCTGGCTTGTCCCAGCGCCGTGACCGGCGATCAACCGCTCCTCGGTGGCCCGCGCCTTCGAGTAGTCAAGGGTGGCAAAGCCGATGACCGCGGACCACGCCGCCGCCATCAGCGCCGCACCCAGGCCGGCGCACACATAGCCCCATCGGCGTTGAGCGCTGGCCGAGATGGTGAGCCCCCAGGTGATCGCCGCGGTCCACAGCCCGTTGGCCAGGTGGAACACCAGCAGCGAGACACCCAGCATGTAAAACGCCGACACGAGCAGGCCGGCGAAGGTCATCCCCGTGGTCGAGCCCTGCAGGGCGGCGGCCAGGGTGCTGGCGGCGTACTTGGCGCTCCATTCTGTGCCGCCCGGCACAAGGAACGTCCACCCCCAGCGGAGCGTGGCGACGTGGTAGAACAAGAACAGCACACCCACATAGCCGCTGATCCGCTGCAGCCGGTACCGCCAGTTGGCCGCGTAGCCGTAGTTGCTGGTGTTGCCCTTGCCCGAGACGGCGTAGTAGACCCCCAGGATCGAGTGGAACGCGATCGGGAGCCAGAGCCCGAAAATCTCGATCAAGATCAGGAACGGCATCGAGTGGATGAAGTTCACTTCGTGCTGAAAGGTCGCGACGCCCGCATGCCCGTAGGCCTGCTTCTTCGAATCGATCAGCCCCCACAGGATGGACGAGTTCGTGGTGAGGTGGACGATGAGGAACACGCCGATGGGGATGACGCCCGTCAGGCTGTGAAGGCGGCGCAGCAGGAAGGCGTGCCGGGTGAAGAACGATTCGTTTGAGGGCGGACTGGTGTTCGAGTGGCTGGACACTTGGCTTGTTCTCCGTGCTTACACGCTGGCGCTGATCCCCGGGGTGCCCGCAACTCCACCGGCCATTGCTCCTCCGCCGCCCAATGAAGCCGCGGAAACCCCCTTCGAAGCGGCCTGCTGGGCGACCATCTTCATCAACTCGACGTAGCGCAGCCGAAGCTCGTTCAGCACGAGTTTGAGGTCCTGCGTTTCGTCGGCGGCGAGGTTGCCGCGGGTCTTCTCTTCGAGAACCCCGAGCAGGTCGATCATGTGACGGCTGTACTCCGGGTCAAACACCGCCCGCCCGCTGTTGCGGTCGGCCATGCCGCCCATGTACATGACGGCCTGCATGGCCAGCATGTCGACCAGTGAGCGGAAATCCGGCGCGGCCATTTCGCCCGCCCCCGCGGCGGCACCCGCCTGGGCACTCCCGCCCGCCGCCCCGGCGGTACCCGTCGCTTTGGCGGCCCGTTCCTCCTCGGCCTTGGCCAAACGCTCACGCTCGGCCTGGGCCTGGGCCTTCCAGTCCGAATCCACCTGCAACTGCGGTGCCACACCGGCGGACGGCGAACCCGTCCCTGCGCCCGGGCCGGAACTGTTCGGTTTTCCGGCGGAATCACCGCCGCCGGGAATGATGAGCGTCGCCATGAGTCGGTGGGCCTTTCCTGCGAAAAAGCAGTCGGAGCGTGCTGAGAGCCGAGTGTAAGCGCGAAGTTCGGCTGGGGCGAGTTTGGTCGTCGTCGGAGGTTCTCGGCTCCACGCGAGACACCTGCGCCGAACAGAACCCCGACCGTGAGGGAGGGGTTTGATCACCCCGAGATTTCGGTTGTTCGTGGAAGCCCCTCCCTGACGGTCGGGGTTCTGACGAGGACCCTCCCGAACGGCCGGGGTTCGGTTGCAGGGCTCTCGATCGACGCCCAGCGGCCTGCCACACCGGAAACCCGATAGACTGCTCAAAGCGGCGTGCCTACGCCGACGCACCGACTTACGGCACCCCCGATGGGAGGACACGGATGACCCACCTTCACGCCGCCAAGCCCCGCCTCATCATCGCCGCGACGGGCTTGTGCCTCGTCGTCGGATTGCCCGGCTGCGGCTCGGGCTCTGGCGGCGGCAACGCGGAAGGGCCGACGCGCGTCCTCACCGCCGCCGACTTCGCCAACGCAACGCCCGCGGAACCCGCCCCCGCGCGTCCGATGCCCATCCCCGTGGTGACCGAAGCCGAAGCCCGCGAGGGGATCAGCGATGTGGTGGTGATCGATGGCTCGCCTGCAACCGCGGCGACGCCGACCGCCGCGCCGGCGTCAGCCGCGAGCGCGACGGGAACGCCCTCGGTCGGGTCGCTCTCGCTCGCGAGCGCCGCACCGACCGCAACGCCCACGCCGACACCCCTCGGTTCCCCCACGCCCACCGGCGGGCGGCTGCTCTCGGTCGACCGCTCCGTCGGACAGATCAACGGCCGCCCCATCTACGCGTCCGCGTTCCTCGAAGACATGGACGACCGGCTCCGCCGCAACGCCCAGCGCATGAAGCGGCCTGAATGGGTCAAGGAGACCTTCAAACTCGTCGGCGAGAAGCTCCGCGACGAGATGCGCGACGAACTTCTCCTCTCGGAGTTCAACACCGGCCTCAAGCCCGAGCAGAAGCCCGGCATCGCCGCCTTCCTCACCAAAGTCGAAGAGGACCTCCGCTCCGGCAACCTCGGCAGCGAAACCCTCGCCAACAAGCGACTGCTCGAAGAAGAGGGCAAGACCATCCAGGAAAAAGCCCGCGACATCGGCGACAAGGCGTTCATCCAGGACCAGCTCCGGCGCACGGTCTACAACCGCGTGCAGGTGAACGCCGGCGAGGTCCGGCGCTACTACGAGAACAACCCCAACGAGTTCAAAGAGCCGGGCGTCGCCACGTTCGTCATCATCCAAGCCCCGCGATCCGAGACCGAGCGGGTGGCGCGGATCGAGTCGGCGCTGGCGGCGGGCGAGCCGTTCATGGACGTCGCCGAGCGCGAGAGCGACTGGCGCCGCGCCGCCAAGGAAGACCGGTTCATCCTCGATGTGAAGTTCACGAAGTCCTACGGCGAATCGGACTTCTTCGGCCCTGCCCCGCTGAACACCGCCGCGCGGGCCCTCGCGCCGGGCGGGCGCACGCAGCGCATCGACGCCGGCGCTTCGGCGTGGTGGGTGATGCTCGAGAGCGCCGCCCCATCCCGCGACATCCCTTTCTACGAGGCCCAGCTCGGCATCGAGAAGAAGATCCGCAACGAGCGCTACCGCGAGGTCGAGACGGCGTATTTCAACACGCTGCTGCGGCGCTCCAGCGCCACCAGTCTGGAAGAAATGGCGTTGAAGCTCACCGAGTTCGCCGACCAGCGGTACTGGGGTGAAGGCCGCGTCACGCAGCCCGCCGCCGCGACGCCGGCGAGTGCGCCCGCACAGAACCCCGACCGTCAGGGAGGGGCCGGGACTTCGGCACCTTGACGGCGTCCCATTCCCGCGGCCCGAGCATCCCACGATGGCGCGCCTGGGTCGCCAGACTCTGGTGGGGCGACGTCGCGGAGGCCACGCTGGGGCGCCGCGGCGAGCGCGCCGCCGCGCGCCATCTCAAACGCCTCGGCTACAAGCTGGTGCGCCGCAATCTCCGGCTGCCCGTCGGCGAGGCGGACCTACTCATGCGCGACCCTGACGGCGTCACGTTGGTGCTGGTTGAAGTCAAGACGCGTCTGGCATCGGGCCCGGGCGAGGCGGACCATCCGCCGCCGGAAGCTTCGGTCCACGCCCACAAACGGGCGAAACTGCAGCAGATTCGCGGGGCGCTGTCGCGGGATCGGCGCTTCCGAGGAGCACCGATCCGCATCGATGTGGTGGCGGTGGATTGGCCCGCGAAAGGGCGCGGCCGGCCCGAGATTCGGCACTTCATCGACGCCGTTCGCGGTTGATGTCTTTCTTGCACCTCCGTGGGACGTCAGAGCATCACAGAGGTCGACGCCCGTCGCTCTCGCTCCGGGTTCGTTTGACGCAGCACCCTGACAGAAACCATCCACCATGAACCACACTCGAATTGCCGCGGCTTTGCTGGCCGCCACCCTCGCCGGAGCACCGTTTTTCCTCAATCAGGCCGCCGCGGGTGATAACACGAAGGCCTCGCAGCAGGGCACCGCGCCCACCGGCTTGAAGATCGGCGACGCCGCGCCCGACGCTGAGCTCATCGACGCTCTCACCAACGCGAAGGTGCAGACGGCCTCGCTGTGGAAAGACCGCCCCGTCGTGATCTCGTTCTACCGCGGCGGGTGGTGCCCGTACTGCACCAAATCGCTCTCGGCGTGGCAGGGTCGCGCCGCCGAACTCGAAGCCGCCGGTGCGACCCTGGTCGCGGTCGCTATGGAGAAGCCCTCGCTCATCACCAAAACGCGCGAGAAGCACAAGCTCGACCTGCTTTTGCTCGCCGACGCAACCGGAACGGCGTGCCGCGCCTTCAAGACCCTCTTCGACCTCGACGAAAAGACCCGCGAGAAATACCAGGGCTACGGCATCGACCTGTCGAAGAACAACGAGAACGGGCAGTGGCAGCTCCCGGTCCCCGCGACCTATGTCATTGATACCAAAGGCACGGTGCGCTATGTCCACTTTGACCCGGACTATTCCAAGCGTGCGTCGCCCGATGACGTGATCGCGGCGGTGAAGGCGCTGCGCTGAATCGAGTTTACGCCGCCTTGCGTCGTACCGCTCCTCGGGCCGCGTCGAAGAGAGCCTCGACGGTGCCGAGGTGGCGCGAGGCCGCGTCGAAATCGCCCAGCTTGGCAGCGTGTTCGAGCTGCCCGCCGGCGTCGCCGATGTCGTCATAGCCCACCGAAGCGCCCGTCCCGCGCAGCGCGTGCCCCACCTGCGCCAGGCGCGCTCCGTCTCGCGCCGTCAACGCACGGCGTGCGTCCTGGATCCGCTCCGGCAGACCATCGAGCCAGTCGCGCGCGATCAACTCCATCTCGTCAGCGATGGAGTCGTGCGAAGACCGCGGCCCCTGCTCGATGTGCTTCGTCGGGCACAGCCAGTTCACGGATTTCTCGATCAACGCCGTCGGATCGATCGGCTTCGAGAGGAAATCGTTCATCCCGGCGGCGAGACACTCCTCACGGTCGTCGGCGGTCGAGAACGCCGTCAGCGCCAGGATGGGCATGCAACCGCCCGCGGCCCGGATCGCCTTGGTCGCGTCGATGCCCGACACCTCGGGCATCTGCATGTCCATCAGGACGAGATCCACGGCCTTGGTTCGGCACGTCTCGATGGCCAGCTTCCCGTTCTCGGCCAGCAGCACCCGCGCGCCCGAACGCTCAAGGAAGATGCGGCACACCTTGCGGTTGGCCTCGACGTCGTCGACCACCAGCACGGTGCGCCCCGTCATCGTCTTGGAGTTCTCGATGCCCTCCGAGCCGTGCACGTTGCGTGCCTGCACCGGCGGCACCTCTCCCGGCAGCAGTGCCGGCGCGGCGATCCGGACCTCGAACACGCTGCCCACACCGCGGGTGCTGGTCACGGTGATGTCGCCGCCCAGACGGCGCGCCAGCTCGCGGCTGATCCACAGGCCCAGTCCCGTGCCGCCGTACTCGCTGGCGACGCGGTGGTCGGCCTGCTGGTAGGGCGAGAACAGCCTTGTCAGTTGCTCCGGCGTCATGCCGATGCCGGTGTCGCTCACCGCGATCGCCAGCATCGGTCCTTGCGGACCGGCCTCCTGGCGCACGCTCACCTTGACCCCGCCGACCTTTGTGAACTTCACGGCGTTGCTCACCAGGTTCATCACGATCTGGCGGACGCGGGTCTCGTCGGTGCGGATGGCCTCGGCCACGCCCGAATGAACCTCGATGTTCAGTGCGACCGATTGCTCATCGGCGCGGGACTTCAGCAGCAAGACCGACTCGGTGACGGCGCGGCGCACGTCGCACGGAGCCGAGTTGATCTCGACGCGGTCGGCCTCGGCCTTGCTGAGGTCCAGAATGTTGTTCAGCAGCGACAGCAGGTGCGTCCCGCTGGAGTGGATGATCTGGATCCACTCGCCGCGGCGCTGCGGGTCGCCCTCGTCCGCGCCGCGCCGCAGCAGGTCGGCGAAGCCGATGATGCCGTTCAGCGGCGTGCGGATCTCGTGGCTCATCCCCGCCAGGAACCGGGTCTTGGCCTGATTGGCGACTTCGGCGCTGGTCCGCGCCTCGGTCATTTCGCGGGTGCTGCGCTCGAGCACGGCCTCGGCGCGGCGTGCGTTGCGGGCCATGACCCCGCCGTACCACACCGCGGCCACCAGCGCCGCCAGCACGAGGGCCGCGACCAGCGCTTCGAAGGAACGAAGACGTTCCCCGTCGTGGCGCTGTGCAACCTGCGACTCATTGTTCCACGAGCGGATGGCGTCCTGCATGGCGTCGATGTTCTCGCCCAAGCGACCGCCGGCACGGTCCATCGCGGCCATCGCCGCGCCGGCACCGGCGATGTCACCGGCGCGGATGCGGTCGAGCACGCGGCGCGCGAGTGACTCCATCTCACCGAGCAGCTGATCGGTGTGGGCCGAGCCCTTCAGCAGTTCGCGGCGCACGCTGGGCGGCACCTGGGCCGAATCCTCGCGCACCACCGCCATCATGGCTCGAAAATCCTGCAGAGCCTTCTCAAGCTTGGCCTCTTCCGCGTCGGGATCGCGTGACTCGAACACGTCGTTCCCGGGCGCGTTGACCGCGGTCGCGAGCTCTTCCAGTTCCGCGTAGAGGTCCATCCGTTCCGACGCCTCGGTGTTCCGCACCACGCTCACCGACATCAGATCGAACAGCCGGTGCGACAGACCGAGACTGGCCACCACCGTGACGACATTGACCGCCGCCAGCACGATGTACGCCACGAGCCAGCGGGGATTCCGTGGCTTGGGTGGCGCGTGCGCAGCCGCTTCATGCCCGGCGCTTCGCGTGTGATCGTGCTGTGCGTGGACTTCGAGTGACATCGTGGGCTCTCGAAAAGAGGAGAAGGCCCACCACCGGGGCCTTTCATCGAGCGATCCACCTGTCCGGGTGAGCGCGAGCGGTTGAAAGCAACAAGTCTCTCGTTCACGCGCGCTGCGGTCGGACGCTGGGGAGCGACGCCCCTTGTTCTGGTGGAGTCCGATACGAAGCCTTACGGCAGCGGCTCGGACCACTGCGGATCAATCGAGCCAAAGCCCGAAGCCGAGCCGTCGAAGCGCCCGCCGTTGAAAACCCCCCCATTCCCGTGCACAAATCCGAGTCGTGATGGGACGTGCCCCGAGTTCCGAAAATCAATCACGCTGCTGGTGCGGGTGGGGGGAGGTTGGCCCGCCCCGGGCGTCGGCGCGGACGAATCAACGAGCAGCACGGCGACATCCGTGCGCTTCACGCGATCGAATCGGATCGCCGCGGGGAATTGGCCCGGCGCGGGAGCGAGGTCGTAGTTGTCTGGATCACCCGGCGCTCCGGCGTGGCCCGTCGCGTTCATCGCGTAGGTACGCGTCATGCCGGTGCCGCCCGCTCGGCCATAGAACCGCCGCGCTTCCGGGCACACCAACGCCGAAGCCTCGGCGTACAACTCGGCTCCGGTGCCGACGCGCCCCGAGCTTTCCTGCACGACCAGCGCCCAGTTGGGCAGCGCGGCGTAGGGCTGCCCGATCGCCGGCCCAACGCCCGCGTGATCGTTCGCATACACACGGCACGCCACGAAGCACTGACGCAGATTGGAAAGGCACACCGCCGCGCGGCTGGCGCGGCCCGCCTGGCTCAGCGCCGGCAGCAACAGCGCCATCAGCAACGCCACCACGGCGACGACGACCAGCACTTCAACAAGCGTGAATCCCCGCCCTGCCGCCCCACTCTCCTGTTGCCCGGTGCCTGGAGCCCGGTGCCTCATCTCACACCTTCTCCGCCGCGGGCGCTTCCTGCGCGGCGATCAGATCAAACACCTCGCCGGGCGACACCGCCGCGTAGACCTTGTTCCGGAAATCCTCGACCGTCATCAGACGGCTGATCTTCGCCAGCGCCTGGATGTGGTCACTGGTGCGATCAAGCGGGCTGGCGAGCAGCACGATCAGCCTCACAGGCTTGCTGTCGATGGATTGAAAATCGATCGGCGTCGCGGGCTTGCCGATGGCCATGGCCAGGTTGGGGATGCCGTCGCATTTGCCGTGGGGGATGGCCAGCCCGTGCCCGATGCCCGTGGTGCGGGTGGTCTCGCGGGCCCAAACGGCGTCCTTCAGCGTCTGCGGCTTGAGGATCCGATTTTCCGCGTGCAACGCGTCCACCAACTCCTCAATGGCCGACTTCTTATCCGTCGCGGCCAGCGGGACCTTGATGCTTCCGAGGGTGAGAATGTCGCGGAGGTTCATTGAGGTCGGGGCTCGCGGGGGCGGGTGGGCCAGTGGGCGGGATGGTAGTCGCTCGTGGGGGGCGGGGGGCGGGGCACGGCGCGTGGGGCGCGGCGCGTGGGGGGCGGCGTGTCAGTCGCATGTCACTGCAACAGCGCCGCGTACGAACCATCGGTGTACGCGCTCACCGGCTTGCCCGGCCCGCCCTGCGGCAAGGTCTGCTTCTCGCGCGTCACCTTGAACATGTGCCACTTCGCGGCCCAGCGCACCTGGTCACCGTTTTCCGACGGGTCGAGGCTGCATGTGGAGTACAGGATCGCGCCGCGGCGTTTCCCAGCTCCCGCGCCCGAACCGGCGCCGGGCCCGCCCGCCTTTAGCAGCGGGATCGCGTCGGCGATGATCTGCTTCTGCACCGACATCAGCTTCTCCGACCGCCCGCGATCAAACCGGTACCGAGCCTCGACACGACGCGCCAGCACGCCCGTGTTCGAACACGGCACGTCGAGCATCACCAGATCGGCGCGGCCCGCGTGCTCGCGCAGTTTCGTGTACTCAACCACCTTGACACGCCGCCCGGGGTGCCCCGCAAAGGCCTCGCGCAGCGTCGCCTGCCGAGGCAGGTCCACGTCGGTGGTGATGATCTCGGCGTTCGGGAACGTCGCCGCCAGTTGCCGTGTCTTGGTGCCCATCCCGGCGCACATGTCGATCACGACTTCCGGCGCAAGGTCTGACACGCTCGACACCGCCAGGCTCGACGCCGGGTCCTGAACCCACAGGTCAGAACGCGAGTCGAGCAGCGCGACGAGGCCCTCGTGCGAGCCCGTCCATACATGGTGCCCGGGCACGTTGTGCGCCTCGAGCCCCTCTTCGGGCAGCGGCGCGGTCGCGTGGGCCGTGTTCAGAATCACCGGCGCGTTGGCCAGCCCGTGCTGTGCCAGACGCCGGACTTCGGTCTTCGGGAAGTGCTTCGACCACATCCGCAGCACATCGATGCCGTGACTGGTGGCGATGCTGAGCGCTTCCATCGGGTCTTTGGGCAGCACGTCGCGCCGGAAGCCCAGGGCCCCGCCGTCGTCGGCCGGCACTTCGTTCCACCCCGCGCCCCACGTCGCACGCTTCTCGTAAGGGCGTGCATCGTGCAGCGACTGCTCGCGCGGTTCGCCGTGCGTGTCGGGGTCTTCCACTTCGCCTTGCGTCGCTCCCAGCTGGCGCAGCAGCCCGCGCAGCACGGCATTGGCCAGCCCCGCCGAACGCTGGCCCGCCAGCTTCGCCGCCTGCACCGCCTCATCGACCGCGGCATGAACCGGCACCTTGTCCATGAACACCATCTGCGCCACCGCCGCCATCAGCGGGGCACCCACCTTCGGATTCATGTCTTCCCACGGCACTTCCAGCGACATCGACAGCAGGTGCGTGATCGTCAACCAGCGGCGCAGCACCGTGTCATAGATGTGGTGCGCCAGCGCGGCATCCCGCGCATCAAGCCCTGTGGTGTCAAGCTCAGCGATCTCAAGATCGGGGAACTTCTTGATCTGCTTGGCAAGCAGCCGGTGGACGCGCTCGCGGGCCGAGCCCGATCGCGCCGACACCGCCGCCGGCGCGAGTGAGGGCGTGCCCGCGCCGCGCGCAAAGCCGCCGGTGCGGGGCGGCGCGTCGGCGTCGCGTCGCGGGCCCTCGCCGCGCGGGCCGCCCGGTTTGCGGAAACCGCCGGGGCCTGTGCCGGCCCCCCTACCGGGACGACCACCGGGGCGTGCCCCGGTGCCGGGACGCTCATCGGATCGACCTCCGGGTCGGCCTCCAGATCGCCCCTCGGATCTCCCCCCCGATCCCGCGCCGGGTCGCTCGCCGCGAGGGCCGTCGGACCTGTCCCGAGGCGGTCCGCTCGGTCGGCCGCCGGGCCTACTTCCGGGCGCACCTCCGGGCTTGCCGAAGGGCCTGCCGGCGCTGCGCTCGGAACCGCCGCCGAAGGGCCGATCTCCCGGCCGGTCGCCCCGATCACCGCGATCCCCTCGATCGCTTCGTTCTCCCCGAACCCCACGAAATCCGCCGTCGTCGCGGTCAGGTCCGCGCCCCATCCCGCGCTCGCCCCCCGCCCTTCCGCCCCCCGACGCTCCGCCCGGCCCACCCGCCCGAGGCCCGCGCGATGTCGGTGGGCCACCAGGACCCGAACGCCGAGCCGGACCGCGCGACGGGCCACTACCTCCCGACGAGGGCCGAGCACTCGAGTTCCGAGAAGCAGAGGTTCGGGCCGGACCGGACGAGCGTTTCCGCGGTGGGGGTGGGGTCACATCAAGAGTGTACCGGGACCAAGTTCGGCGGCCCTTCTCCGCTAAAACGTTTCACCAAACGCCTGCGTATACTCTCGGGTCCGCCTCCCCCCGCCAGCCAAATGGCTCCAGGAAGTGGACCGGCGCGCACGCCCAACCGCAACCATTCGCCTTCCAAACCGAATCCCAATCCGGGCCCAACTCGGGCCCGATTTGCTCCGAGGTTTCTCCGTGACCATCATGTCCCCCGCGATGACTCCCGCCGCGACCCCCGCCATGGCCCCGACCCCCACCACCGCTCCCTCGCCTTCATCACCCGCCGGGGCCGTGCTCGGCGCGCCCTCCAGCACTGCGCACCTGTATCGCTCCCCGGCCCCCGTCGGCGGACGCGCTCCTTACACCCTCTCCGCCAAACTCCCCGTCGAGACCCTCAAGTCGTGGCTCTACGACCTGATGCTCATCCGCGAGTTCGAGCTCAAGACCATGGCCGCCTACCAGCAGGCCAAGATCGGCGGCTTCTGTCACATCTACATCGGGCAGGAAGCGTGCGTTGTCGGCCCCTTCGCCGCCATCGAGAAAACCGACCCCGTCGTCACCGCCTACCGCGACCACGGCCACGCGCTGGCCCGCGGCATGTCGCCCGAAGCCTGCATGGCCGAGATGTACGGCAAAGCCGCCGGCTGCGCCAAGGGCAAGGGCGGCTCCATGCACATGTTCGACAAGCCCAACTGGCTCTTCGGCGGTCACGGCATCGTCGGCGCCCAGACCGCCCTCGGCGCAGGCCTCGCCTTCGCCGCCAAGTATGAATGGGAAGTCCTCAAGACCGGTCCTAAGAAAGTCTGCCTCGCCTACCTCGGCGACGGTGCCCTCAATCAAGGCTGCTTCCACGAGGCCCTCAACCTCGCCGGCCTCTACAGCCTCCCCGTCATCTTCATCGTCGAAAACAACGGCTACAGCATGGGCACCGCCATCGAACGTGGCACCACCATGGCCCACAATCTTTGCCTGAAGGCCGCGGGCTACGGCATCGACGGCGTGCAGATCGAAGGCATGGACGTCATGAGCCTCTACGACCAGTTCAAGCCCTACGCCGACGAATGCCGCGAAAAGCAGAAGCCCGGCTTCGTCGACCTCAAAACCTACCGCTACCAGGGCCACTCGATGAGCGACCCGCAGAAGTACCGCACCAAAGAAGAAGTCGCGGCGTTCCAGGAACGCGACCCGGTGATGCTGCTGAGCAACTACCTCTTGAACGAGCGCAAGGCCCTGAGCGAAGCCGACTACCAGGCGATGCAGAACAAGGTCAAAGAAGCCGTCCGCGCCAGCGTGGACTTCGCCGAGGCATCCCCCGTCCCGGAACTCAGCGAGTTGTACACCGACGTCTACGCCGAGCCGATGCCGAATCTCACGCCCGGCCGTGAATACACGCATGGGGCGAAGAACCCGCTGCTGTGAGTGACCGCGTGCCACCGACTTCCGTCCTCGGAAGTCGGTGTTCGGGCTGACGGACCCCGTGCGGCACCGACCGGCCCACTGCGGCAAGTCGGTGGCACAAATCGGTGCCACCTGCCCCTCGTCTGCGAGAGTATGCGGGCGGGCGGAAGGTATACTTGTGCTGAGGTGGGTGTGATGCCCGCTACACGGAGCGCTTATGCGTACAGAGATATCTAAGTCATTCTCCTGGGGCTTTGTCGCCACCGAGCAAGACTTCCGCAGGTTGATTCAAACAGCAACCGATCATTTGCTGAAGCCCAGTGGGGCATCGCTGGGTATGAGCCAGTACGAAGTCAGGCTAGAGGACGGGTCCGTCTTTCAAACCGCACAGTTTGATGACGTTTTTCAACTTGAAAACGCAGGGAACAAGATAATTCGCGAGGTGTCATGCTCTTTGTCATCATCACATCCTGGAGGAGAATGTACGATCAATGTTGAGCTGAAGGATGGCAACACAAACAAGAAGAACTGGGACTCTGCTACGTACAGAGTCTCTGGAGACACCCGCGACTGGGCATTCGTAGCCGCCTCTGACCTCGACGAGAGGCTGAAGAGAATGAAAGCCATTGCATGGGAGTCAATCTTCGCACAACGGTGGCCAATGACAGTTATTATGCTTGCCGGAATGCCACTTTCTATCTTCGGCTCTTTCTACTTCAAGCCTAAAGACACGACGCACGTCCAATTGCAGTCGCTCTACGCGGAAGGCAAGCTCGCGAATCCGACAGAAGCAATCATCGCGCTCGAAAAGATAAAGGCAAGCCGTTCGGAGATTGACACGCTATGGCCTTTGTTCGTGATGTGGGGCGGTCTGCTTGCCATCTATTTTTGCTGCGCCTTTGTGCTGCCAAAGCTCAGCCCAAGCTACAACTTCTGCTGGGGCGAATACACTGCTCAGTACGGCAAACGAGTCCGACTCCGAAACGCGCTCTTCACGCTTGTCGTGATTTCACTTGTTGTTTCCGTACTAGCAAATTTCGTGTCCAAGAAGCTTGGATTCTAGTCCCCTCGCTGAAGCTGGCCCGCTGCGACGGCTGGCATGCTCAACTCGTTTGAGCATGGTTCTGATCGCCCCTTGACAAAGTCATGCCCGGTGCCGCGGTACACCGATCTGGGCCGGGTGCCGGGGTACGCCGCTCTGGGCGTGCCCCGCTCTCGAACGCGCTTCAAGTCCTCGGGGCACGGCGAAGACGCCGTACCCCGGCACCCAATCCCCACTTCAACCCCGCGGCGGGGTGGCATCGAAGTCATCCTGTGCCACTGAAGTCCGTTCCGACGGACTTCAGTGCTCTTCTCGCACTTGCCCGTTCGGCACTGAAGTCGGCAAAGTCGCCGACTTCAGTGGCACGGCAGAGCGGGTGCCCGGGCACGCCGCTTTAGGTGTACCCCGCTCACGCTCGCTTGCGACAATCCACGGGGTACGGCAAAGACGCCGTGCCCGGCACCCACCACCCCACAAACCGAAACACCCCACCCCGTTTCCCCAACCACGCCCCGGCATGCGCGCCAAGTCCGCCCTGATCGTCATCGCCA
>JBJXFG010000032.1:0-97845 GCA_046154665.1 Phycisphaerales bacterium
GCGAACTCAACGGCATGACCCGCGTCCGCGGCTTCACGCAGGACGACGCCCACCTCTTCTGCACCGAGGACCAGGTCGACGCGGAGGTGCAAGGCTGCCTCAGCCTCGTGAAGACCATCTTCGCCACCCTCGGCATGAAGGAATACCGCGTCCGCGTCGGCCTGCGCGACCCCGACAGCGCCAAGTACATCGGCACCAAGGAATCATGGGATAAGGCCGAGGCCGCGTGCGTCGCCGCCGCCGAGTCCCTCGGCGTCCCGTTCTCAAAAGAACCCGGCGAGGCCGCCTTCTACGGCGCCAAGATCGACTTCGTCGTCAAGGACGTCATCGGCCGCGAGTGGCAGCTCGGCACCGTGCAGATCGATTATAACATGGCCCTCCGCTTTGATCTTTCTTACATCGGACCCGACAACACGCCGCACCGCCCCGTCGTCATCCACCGAGCCCCCTTCGGCAGCATGGAACGCTTCTGCGGCGTCCTCATCGAACACTTCGCCGGCAACTTCCCACTCTGGCTCAGCCCCGAACAGGTCCGCGTGCTCCCGATTAGCGACAAGACCAACGACTACGCGATGGAAGTGGTGAACATGCTGAAGGCCCGCGGCCTCCGCGCCACCGTCGACACCGCCAACGACCGAATCCAGGGCAAAGTCAAAGCCGCGGCGGACGAGAAAATCCCCTACCTCGCCGTGGTCGGCCCGCGCGACGCGGAACAACGCCAAGTCAGCGTGCGCGTGCGTGGCCTGCAGAAGGACGCTGGCGCGGTGGCCCTCGATGAGTTCGTAAACACCCTCGCCGAGGAATACACCTCAAAGGGTGCAACCACCCTCGCAAACAAGTTCGGCGTGATGCTCGGATAACCCAGTGAGCATCGGGTGGCATGGTCAAGTCCTCTTGGCCATGCTCTTTACCGTTCACCAGGGCAACTCGTTTCGGAGCATGGCCAAACAAGTTTGGCCATGCCACCCGCCGCCCAGAGCCAGTCCGTCTTGGCGCCCGTCAATCTGGGTGCTGGGGGACGGCGACTTCGCCGTGCTCCGAGTTCGCGCAACATCTCAGCGGCGGGGCAAGCCCAAAGCGGCGTACGCCGGCACCCGGTATGGCGCTGACGTCGGGTGCTGGGGGCGGGCGGGGGCTGTTGGCTACCATCGGGCATGTCGCGGCTTGAGCGGGTTCATCTTGTTGTGCTTGGGGTTTGGCTTGGGGGGCTGGTGGCGGTCGGGGGTGTGGCGGCTTCGGCGTTTCCGATGATGAAGTCGCTGCAGCCGGTGCTGCCGGGGTTTCGGGTGGAGGTGATGGAGCACTGGTCGATCGCCGCGGGGCATGTGATGAACCCGGCGTTCTTTGTGCTTTTGATTTCTGGGCTGGCGCTCGGGGCGCTGGCGCTGGTCGCTTGGGGGTCGATGGGGTGGTGGCGGCGTTTGGTGGGGTTGGCGCTGGTGGTGCTGGCGGTGGGGACTTTGTTGGGCGTGGCGGTGCCGATGCGGGGGCATCTGGAGGTGTATTGGGCGGCGGCTCGGGCCGGGGAGATCGAAGCGGCGGTGGCGGCGAAGGCGGCGTTTGATTTGCTGCACCCGTGGTCGAGCCGGTTGCTGGGGGCTCAGGCGGTGCTGGTTTTCTCGGCAATTGTGATGGGGGTGATGGCGCGGGGCGCGACGGCGCGCGGGGCGAGGAACGGGGCGAAGGGCGGGACAGGGGTTGAGGCGGGGGATCAACGGTGACTCGGGGCGCGGTTCGCGTCACGGCGGCGGCTCGGCGGCGTGCTTCGGAGATTTACGCGGCGCTGCAGGAGCGGTATCCGGATGCGCACTGTGAGCTCGTGTTTGACGCGGCGCGGCCGCATGAGTTGTTGGTCGCGACGATTCTGTCGGCGCAGGCGACGGATGTGAGTGTGAACAAGGTGACGCCGGGGTTGTTTGCGGCGTTTCCTTCGGTGCGCGCGTTCGCGGAGGCTTCGGCGGGGGATATCGAGCCTTTCATCAAATCGATCGGGCTGTTCCGGAACAAGGCCAAGGCGATCCAGGCGGCGATGCTTGCGGTGGTTGAGAGGTTTGGGGGCGAGGTGCCGCGGACGATGGAGGAACTGCTGACGCTGCGCGGGGTGGCGCGGAAGACGGCGAACGTGGTGCTGGGGAACGCGTTCGGGATCAACCAGGGGGTTGTGGTCGACACGCATGTCGAGCGGCTTTCGAAGCGATTTGGATTGGTGCCACAGGATGCCAACGTGGCGCGGGTGGAGGCGCGGTTGATGGCGCTGTTCCCTCTGGAGCAGTGGTGCATGCTGAGCCACCTGCTGATTTTTCATGGTCGGCGGGTGTGCAAGGCGCGCGGGGGGGCTTGCGCGGGGGATTCGATTTGCTTGCGGTTTTGTCGTGAGGCGAAACGGTGACGGAAGTGGTCAAGTGGTCGAGTGGGCGGGGGGGCGGGGGGGCGGGGGGTGGTTGAATCGGGCGGTGAAGCCCATGCGCATGGGTGTGGAGCGTGGGCACGAGTTGCCGAAGTCGGAAACTCGTTGCACGTCCGTGGGGGTTTCCCGTTCAACACTGGCCGACCCGTAGGCGGGTTGGTTTGTGTTGTGGGAGGGCGGGCCTTTCGGCTCGCGGTGAGGCAACGAAATGTGAGGGACCCTTGCTTGGCCGGCCGGCGTTTGCGTCGGGCGAGGACTGATCGCTTGCGCGATGTGGTCCTCCGTATCTCCCCCCCGCGCCCCCGGAACGGCGCACAAAGTGGGTGAGTGTGTTTTGGGGTTGGTGGTGATAAAGACTTTCGCGGCGTGGGGTTGGACGTGTCTTACGAAGTTCTGGTGCGGCGTGGCGCGGCGACCGTTTTGGGCGCGCGCCGCCGGGGAGTTTGTGACGTGCGTCTTCTGAACGCGAGCGTGAGCGGCACTGAAGTCCGTCGGAACGGAGTTCCGTGGCTCGGCGCGGCGCCCACACCGGCTGAAAGTCGGTGGCACGTTGACGCGGCTATGCTGGGCGCATGGCTGGCTGGACTTCCATGATCGGGCTGGGGATGCGGGGGCTGCTTGCGCGGCGGGTGGCGTCGTTGTCGGACACGCGCTGGTGGGGGCGGCACGCCGGGATGGTTCAGCGGCGGCAGCTGCTGGGGTTGCTGCGGCATGCGGCGGGGACGGAGATCGGGAAAGGGGCGGGGTTTGAGCGGCTGGCGCGGCTGCCGGAGCACGAGCTGGTTGGGGCGTACAAGTCGGCGACGGCGGCGGGCGACTACGAGGTGTTCCGGGCTCGACTGGCGCGGATGCGGGAACAGGCGGCGCCCGATGTGCTGTGGCCGGGGGTGGTTCGGGATTGGGCGCAGACTTCGGGGACGACCGGGGGCAACGGGCAGAAGTACATCCCGGTGTCGGCGGAGATGATGAAGAGCAACCGGCGCGCGGCGTTTGACATTTTCGCGCACGCGGCGCGGTTCGGGTGCTCGCTGCCGGGGATTTATGGGGGGCGGCTGCTGTTCCTGGGAGGGTCGACGGACCTCGAGACCAACGAGCACGGGGTTCGCACGGGCGATCTGTCCGGGGTGGTGACGCGGCTGATCCGATGGCCCCTGACCGAGGTGGTGGCACCGAGCGCGGACATCGCGCTGATGAACCACTGGCCGTCGAAGATCGACGCGATGGCGCGGCAGGTGGCGGGGATGGACGTGCGGTTCATCAGCGGGATGGCGTCGTGGTCTTTGGTGCTGTTCGAAAAGGTGATTGCGCTGGCCCGGGAGAAGAACCCGAAGGTGCGGACGCTGCGGGACGTGTGGCCGAACTTCCGTTTGTTCTGCCACGGCGGGGTGAACTACGCGCCGTTTGATGCGCGGGTGCGCGAGGCGTGGTCGGGGGACGTGAACATCGATGTGCCGACGCGGGTGGAGGTGTATCCGGCGAGCGAGGGGTTCATCGCGGTGCAAGACACCGCGGGCGATCCGGGGCTGCGGCTGCACACGGATATCGGGGTGTTTTATGAGTTTGTGCCGCTGGAGGAGATTGATCGGTTCGCGGCGTCGGGCGGCGCGGGGGGAGGGGCGCGGAGTTTCACGTGCGATCAGGTGGAGACGGGTCAGCGGTATGTGGTGGTGATGTCGACTTGTGCCGGGCTGTGGCGGTACATCATCGGTGACACGGTGGTGTTTGATACGGCGGGGCCGACGGCGCCGCCGCGGTTGAGGATTGTGGGTCGGCACAAGGCGTTCATCAATGCGTTCGGGGAGAACCTGATTGTCGAGGATGTCGAGACGGCGGTGGTCGAGGCGGCGCGGGCGCTGCGGGTGAGCGTGGGCGAGTTCACGGCGAGCCCGGTGTATCCGGGGCCGGGACGGCGCGCGGGGATCGAGTTGGTGGCGGAATGGGGCGGGGCCGATTTCGGCGGGGGGGAACCCACGGGTGAATCGGCGAAACTGGTGGAGGCGTTCGCCCAAGAGTTTGATCAGGCCCTGCGTAACCGCGGGGTGGATTACAACATCAAACGGACGGGCGATCTTGGGATGGCCCGCGCGGTGGTGTCGGCCGTGCCGGTGGGCACGTTCCACGCCTGGATGGCTTCGAAAGGGAAACTGGGCGGCCAGCACAAGGCGCCGCGGTGCGCCAACAATCGGACGATTGTCGAGGAACTGCTGGCGACGGCGGGGTCGCGCGGATCGGGCGTGATCGCGAGCGGGGCGCGTATGCTGGAGCGCTCCGGGGTAGGCTGATGAAAGCGATCATGAAGACGACCAAGAGTGCGACGGCGTGTGACGAAGCGGGAGCGGACGCCGAGGACGGCGCGGCGAGGGATGGCAGGCTTTGCGCCACGGCGTCGTGCGCGGTGGCGGCGCTGGATGCGTGCGAGGCGTTTTTGCGCGGGCTTGATGGGGGCGTGTATGCGCGGGCGTGCGCGGTGATGCACGGGGGGACGATCGGTCAGCATGTTCGGCATGCGCTGGACCACTACGCGGCGGCGCTGGCCGGGGGGCGCGGGGAGGTGATCGACTATGACCGGCGCGAGCGTGGGACTTCGATCGAGACGGAGGTCGGGGCGGCGCTTTCGCTGCTTGGCGAGATCCGCGGGGGCCTGAGGGCCATCGACGCGGAGCGCGCGGAGACGGCGGTGCGGGTGCGGGTGATGGTGAACGGGGCGACGGGGGAAGAGGCCGAGCACGGGTCGACGCTGGGGCGCGAGGTGGCATTTGCGGCGCATCACGCCGTGCACCATCACGCGATGATGGCGGCGATCGCGAAGTCGATGGGGGTGATCGTTCCGGCGGGGTTTGAGAAGGCGCCGTCCACCGTGAGACATGAGCGGGCGCGGGCTGGGTAGCTTTCTATGCCGCGGAGACGCGGAGGACACGGAGAGAGCACCTGCGGTTGAGAGGCAGGATCATCGCTGTGGCGTGTCTTCTGGGGAGGTTGGGGCTGCGGATTTGAGGTAGGCTGTTCATCCAAGAAGCACCGACCTGAGGACAGGTCGGTGGCCCGTGGCACCGGTTCGCTGTGCGTGTACGATGGTCGGTCGTTGGTGAACTTTACGAATGTGCACTGTCTCGATCATTCCGTTGGAAGCGTGCCGGGGTTCCGGTTTGGCCGCGGGTGCTGGCGGGTACCGGCTGGTCACGAACCGTGATGAGAGCCATCGGCGTGTGCCGGGGGTCGGACCCGAGGTTCGGCACCCGGCGGGGGAAGGCCTGTTCCCCGCTGTGTGGCCGACGGACCCTGAGGGCGGGGGCACTTGGGTGAGTGTGAACGCGGCGGGGGTGACGCTGGCGCTGTTGAACATCTATGGGGGCGGAAGCGCCGGGGGTGGTGCGGCGGACGCTGCTGGGAAGCTTTCGCGCGGGCTGGTGATCCCGGCGCTGGCGCATGCGCCCTCTGCGGCGGATGCGGCGGCGGCGCTTTCGGCGCTGGATTTGTCCGGCTTCCGAGGGTTCAGGCTGGTCGCGGTGGACCGGGAGTCGATCATCGAATGCCGATGGGAGGCGGACGGCGGGCGATTGAGCGTGGCGGAGTCCGGGCTCGGGCTTGCGTGCTTTTCAAGCCACGGGCGGGGCGATCGGCACGCGCGGGCTCGGCTCGGGCTGTTCCGGCGCTGGTTTGCCGACCGGGCGCCGTCGGCAGCGGAGCAGGACGCGTTCCATCGGCACCAGTGGGCTTCGCGGCCGGAGATTTCGGTGCGGATGGTGCGCGAGGATGCGCGGACGGTTTCCATCACCAGCGTGAGTGTGGGCGATGACGTGCGCATGCGGTACGAGCCGCTGTCGGCGGCGGGCTTGTTCGACGCGTCGTCCGGGGTTTGCGCCGAGGACTCCAGCGAAGTCCGCATTGAAGCGGTGGAGTTGATCGGCAAGGGTGCGGGCGCATGAGCAGTGAGGCCGGCGCGGCGCCGGTGGGGTTCGGGGCGTGGCTGCGGCGTGCGGCGCGTTCGCGGTGGGTGCGCTTGTATGTGGCGCTGCTGGCGTTGTCGCACCTGGTGATCGCGTTGCGGCAGCCGGATGTGTGGGGCGTGGGGCGTCCGAACGACGGGACGCCGGCGGCGGGGGAACGGGTGAAGGTGCGTGTGCCGGCGCAGACGGCGACGGGCGGGGGGGTGGGCGGGAGTGCGGGCGGGGGAGCGGGCGGGGGTGCGGGCGCGGGGGTGGGTGGCGAACTGGAGACGTTGTCGCTGCTGAAGTTCACGCCGGAGCGGGAGGGGGTGGCGCGGCGTGAGGGGGCGTTGCCGGTGCTGCTGCTGCACGGGAGCCCCTCGGGCGGTGCGGCGGATTTCAAGGTGCTTGGGCCGGCGCTGGCGGACTCGGGGCGTGATGTTTTCGCGCTGGATTTGCCGGGGTTTGGGAAATCGGGGCAGTGGGCGCCGGACTATTCGTTCGCGGCGAACGCGCGGTACGCGATGGCGGCGCTCGAGGCTCTGGGTGTGCCGCGGGCGCATGTGGTGGGATGGTCGCAGGGCGGGGGGAGCGCTCTGACGGCGGCGGACTTGTTCAAGGATCGCGTGGCTTCGGTGTCGCTGCTGGGGTCGATCGGGGTGCAGGAGGCTGAGGGCTCGGGCAGTTTCGCGTTTGAGCATGTGAAGTACCGGGTGGGGTACTTCGCGCTGGTGGTGGTGCCGGAGGTGGTGCCGCACTTCGGGCTGGTGGGGCCGCGGCACTTTCGGCACGCGTTCATCCGCAACTTTATGGACAGCGACCAGCGTGAGCTGGACCCGCTGATGCGTCGGCTGGAGGCGCCGACGCTGATCGTGCATGGTCGGCGTGACTTCCTGGTGCCGGACTGGTGCGCCGAGCGGACGCACGAGCTGGTGCGGAGCAGCCGGCTGGTGATGCTGGACTCGAACCACTTTTTCCCGATGGGGGGCGAGAAGAACCTGCCCGCGATGCACCAGGCGGCGGCTTCGATGCGTGTGCTGTTCGTGCGCCACGACCGCGCGGGCGTGGCGGCGCTGGTGGGCTCGGCGAACTTCGCTCCGCACCGCGAGAGCATCAAGCCTGAACTCGGGGGGATGGAGATCAGCCACGGGATGGCGTGGTGGGCGGTGATCCTGGCGATCGTGGCGGGCACGCTGATCCTTGAGGACATGACGCTGATCGCGGTTGGGCTGCTGATTGCCGACGGGCGGATCGATCCGTTCGTGGGGCTGGCGGGGTGCTTTGTGGGGATCGTGTTTGGTGATCTGGTGCTGTGGGGTGTGGGCCGGGTTCTTGGGCGGCGGCTTTTGAAGTTCCGGCTTGCGCGGCGGTTCTTGACCGAAGCGGCGCTGGTGCGGTGGGGCGAGATGCTGGACAATCACATGGGGAAGGCGATTTTCTTGTGCCGGTGCATCCCGGGGACGCGGATGCCGACGTACCTCGCGGCTGGGATACTGGGCCGCAAGACGGGGCAGTTTGTGTTCTGGGAGTTGATGGCGGTGTGCGTGTGGGCGCCGGCGCTGTTGATCGCAAGCGTGTTGATGGGTCCGGTCTTGCTGGGGATTTTCCGCGAGGTGTTCCACGGGCCGGTGGCGATCGTGATCGCTCTGGTGGTGCTGTTCTTTGTGATCCGGGCGTTGAGCGCCGAGGCGACGTATGAAGGTCGACATAAGAACAAAGCGGGGCTTCAGCGACTTTGGCGTTACGAGTTCTGGCCGACGTGGGGGCTGTATCTGCCGGTGACGCCGCGGATCGCGTGGCTGGCGCTGCGGCACGGCCCGATGTCGTTCACGTGCGTGAACCCGGGTGTCGAGAACGCGGGCGGGTGGGTCGGCGAAAGCAAGTCGCTGATGCTGCGGGGTCTGCTGGATCGCTCGCTGGGCGAGGGCGCGTTCGACGCGGCGCGGGTGGCGCCCTTCATGGTGGTGCCAGCGGGGCCGGACCCGCAGGTGCGGGCGTCGGTGGCGATTGACGCGGTGCGCTCAAACTCGGAACTCGGGGGCTACCCGGTGGTGCTGAAGCCCGACCACGGGCAGCGTGGGCACGCGATCAAGCTGGCGCGGAACGACGGCGACGTGCGGGCGTATTTCGAGACGATGACGCGGGCGGCGATGGTGCAGAAGTTCGCGGACATGGCGCAGGAATGCGGGATTCTCTGGGCGCGCCGCGCCGATGCGCCGGGGCGGCTTGACGATGCGCCCGGCGAGATCATCGCCGTCACGCGCAAGGTTTTCCCGGTGATCGAGGGTGATGGTGTGCGTTCGCTCGACCACCTCATCTGGGACCACCCGCGGCATCAGATGCAGGCGAAGGTGTTTCTGACACGGCTGGGGAAGGACGCCGAGCGGGTGCCTGCGGCGGGCGAGAAGGTGGCGCTGGGCTTCGCGGGCAACCACTGCCAGGGGGCGATGTTCCTGGACGGGGCCGATCTGATCACGCCGGAACTGACGGCGGCGATCGACCGGCTGCTGCGCCGGTTCCGCGGCGAGAACGGCGGACGCTTCGACTTCGGCCGCCTCGACGTGCGCTTCGAGAGCGAAGCGGAGCTGAAGCGGGGACGCGGGTTCACGATCATCGAGATCAACGGGTCGTCGAGCGAGGCGACGAACTTATATGATCCGCGTCGGAATCTGCTGTGGGCGGCCGGGGTGCTGTCGAAGCAGTGGACGCGGCTGTTTGAGCTCGGGGCGCGGCGTCGTCGCGAAGGGGTGAAGGCGACGGGATTGTTCGCGCTGCTGAGGATGGGGCGGGTGTTCTTTGAGGGGTTGCCGGGGCCGCGGGTTTCGGATTGAGGGCGTGAGAGACAGAGCAAGTGGTCCCGTGGCACTGAAGTCCTTCGGAACAGACTTCTGTGGCATGGCGCTGCGTCACCCTCGCGTCAGGGCTTCTTTGGTGGTTCCGGCACCGATGTCGATGGGGTAGTCGCCGTCGTAGCAGGCGGTGCAGTGGCCCGCGCCCGGGCGGGTGTGGTCGGCGTGGACGGCGTCGAGAAGGCCCTGCTTGGAGAGGAACGCGAGCGAGTCAACGCCGAGGGTCTGGCGGATTTGTTCGACGTCGCGGTTGTGGGCGACGAGTTCGGTTTTGCTCGGGAAATCAACGCCGAAATAGCAGGGGTGGCGAATGGGGGGGCAGGAGATGCGGAGGTGGATTTCGGCGGTGCCTGCGGCGCGGAGCTGCTCCATCTTGCTGCGCGTTGTCGTGCCGCGGACGATCGAGTCGTCGACCACGACGACGCGCTTGCCCCTGACCACATCGGGGACGATGTTGAGTTTGAGGCGCACGGCGATGGCGCGTTCCTCGCCGGTGGGCTTGATGAAGGTGCGGCCGACGTAGCGGTTGGGGATGATGCCTTCGCGGTAGGGCAGGCCGCTGGCGCGCGCGAATCCCATGGCGGCGGAGCGGCCTGAATCCGGCATCGGCATGACCAAATCGGCGCTGGGCGCGGGGGCTTCGCGGGCGAGGGTCTCGCCCATGCGCTCGCGGGCGGTCTGGACGTTGACGCCGAAGACGGTGCTGGCGGGGCTGGCGAAATAGACGTGCTCGAAGACGCAGGGGGCCTGGCGCGGGGCGGGGTCGCTGAACCGGCGTGCGTGGACGCCGGAATCATCGAGGGTAACGATCTCGCCGGGCTCGATCTCGCGGACGACCTCGCCGCCGATGACTTCGATGGCGACGGTTTCGGAAGCAACGACGTGTCCGCCGTGGGGTCCGCGTCCGAGGACGAGCGGGCGCCATCCCCAGGGGTCGCGGGCGACTTCGACGCGGTTGTCATAGAGGAAAACGAGGCTGAAGGCACCGCGGAGTCGCTTCAATGCTTCGGCGAGCGGGTCGGCGCTGCGGTCCGGCGGGTGGCCCTTGTCGCAGTGGGCGACGAGTTGGAGGATGACCTCGGTATCGCTCGAGGTGTTGAAGACGTGGCCGTGGTCTTCGAGTTCGAGGCGGAGTTCGGCGGCGTTGACGATGTTGCCGTTGTGCCCGATGGCCATGCTGCCGTGGCGTGCGAAGCAGGTGAAGGGCTGGGCGTTGAGGCGTGAGGAGGCGCCGGTGGTGGAGTAGCGGTTGTGGGCGATGGCACCGCCGGGGGCATCTTTGGTGGCGCGGCTCTCCGGGCCGTGGTGGTTTGAAACGGTTTTTCTCGAGTGAGCGTGGGCATCGAGCCGCGCCAGGGTCTGGGAATCGAAGACCTGAGCGACGAGGCCCATGTCGGCGTGGCGCTCGATGGAGGAGCCGTTGGTGACGGCGATGCCGGCGGATTCTTGGCCGCGGTGCTGCAGGGCGTAGAGGGCGAAGTAGGCAAGGCGCGCGGGGTGCGGCTCGGCCCACGCGGCGAAGACGCCGCATTTTTCGCGGGGGTTGGGGGAATCGTGCTCGGTGGTTGTCGAATCGTTGCCGAGGCTGTTCATGGGTGGGTCGCGCCGGAGCAATCGTTCGAGCAGTTCCGGGCGGCTGCGGAATGTACCCGCTCGAAGCTGGTTCACGGCGTCATTGAGGTCGACCAAGTTGCGGTCCGCGGCCAGTTTCAAGATGCCGAGCGTTCCTTTGACGACAAGCCCGCGCGCTTGCGCAAAACGGCGGGCACGAGAGTCGTCGATTAGAACCGCATCGGCCCGAAGCTCAATGGCCAGCGCGATCGCCTCGGATTCCCCGGCGTGGATGCCCCGACCGGCGACCGTGCCTGACGGGCGGCGCACCTGAATCCAGGCTGGGGGCGAAGCGGCCCACGCTCGGATGGCTTCGGGCGATCGCGCGTCCTGAAGCTCGGTCATGACGAAAGGGGGAACGACCACGCTTCCGAAGAGTTGCCGCAGCAGGTCCACCTTGTCGAGCAAGACGAGGTAGTTGATGGGCGAGGTGTCCGAAACCACGATCAAAGTTGCACCAACCGCTTCAACGCTTCGGCGTCGGCTTCCAAGCTTTCGATCGTGTCGTCGAGATAGACCTCGTGCGCTTTGAGAAGGCCGTCGGCTTCGAGACGAGAAAGCCCCAAAGCGCGGGCAAGGTCCGCGTGACCGATCACCTCACGGCGGTAGAGGTCGACCAACGCGGCTTGCTTGACGGTGGCTGAAACATCCGGCCCCAACTGGGACACACACGCTTCAATGTCAGGCGGGAGATCGAATGTGACGGTCATCGATTCGCTCCATGTGCCTTCGCGCCGGCGAAGCCAGTACGACAGGCACGCGAGGATTGTAGGTCTTCATTCGGTTGGAGTTCGCAAATCGGGGGCTTGAGGCGGGGTGGGGTACCTTCCAAAGCCCGATCGTGCGATGCCGGTTCGTTGACTTCCCGCTTCCGGCCCACCATAATCCCGACCCCCAGTAGACCGGATCCACGCCCCCCGCTCCGTGTTGGAGCGCGGACAGGCAAGCCCGGACCGCAGCCGCGGCCACCCGTGCCGGATCGCCACCCCGGAATCGCCTCCCGAGTTGTCGGGAGCCTTTCTCGGGAAGCACTCCCAGCCCCCCACTGCCCGAATCGGGCACGCTGGCGCGGCTCGGATGACGGAGAATACGCATGGCTCGTTACCTCGGACCGAAGGTCAAACTGTCTCGTCGTGTCGGCGTTCCGATCGCCGATCTGCCCAAGCACACCGCAAAGCGGGCTCTGATCCCCGCCGGCATGCACGGGTTCCGCGGGCGGCGCCTGCGTGAGTACGGCATCCGCCTGAACGAGAAGCAGAAGCTCCGCTTCCACTACAACCTGCAGGAGCGCCAGATGCGGCGCTACATGGCCGAGGCACGGCGCAGCAAGGGCAACTCGGGCGAGATGCTGTTGCAGTTGCTCGAGCGTCGCCTCGAAAACGTTGTCCGCCGCTCGGGCGTGGTGCGGTCCATCTGGGCCGCCCGGCAGCTTGTTGTGCACGGGCACGTCCGCGTCAACGGCAAGAAGGTCGACCGCCCCTCCTTCAGCGTCAAGGTTGGCGACGTGCTGACCTTTAAAGAGAAGGTCAAGCCGATCCTCCGCGACGCGATGGAGTCCATCGTTGGGCACAACGTCCCGGGCTGGATCGATTTTAATCCTGGTGAACTCATGGCGAAGGTCGTGGCTCTGCCGACGAGCGACCTGGTTCCGTTCGACGTGAACACGAACCTGATCGTCGAGTTCTACCGCTAGTCTGATTTGGCGATTGCACCCCTCGGCGCCGTTATTGGGGCCGAGGGACTTTTCATTCTGCCGTCGGTCTTCGACGGACCGTCTTCGCCTGCGCCCGGGGCCCCACCGCCATGAGCAAGTTCCTCCGCAAGTACAAGGTTTGGATCCTCGCCGTCGGCGGCTCGCTGCTGATGATCGCGTGGCTGTTCCCGCAGGCGATGCAGCAGTTCGGGAGCATGCAGCTCAGCTCGACGGCGGCGCGGTGGGACGGCGGCAAGCTGACCGTCGAAGATTTCCAGAACGCGCAGCAGGAGATCGCGGCGTTGTCGGAGACTTCGCCGGTGCTGCTGATGGCTCTGGGGCTCTCCGACGGTCAGCGCATGAACGAGAACGCCGTGGACCACTGGATGCTGCTCTCGAGAGAGGCCGAGCGTCAGGGGTTCGTGGGCGGGGTGAGCGACGGACGGGGGCTCATCGAGGACCTGGCGACGCAGCTGTTCAACCGGGCCCAGATGGAAGCGCAGATGCGCGGGCAGCCCGCCCCGCAGCTAGCGGAAGTTCGCCAGCTGGTGGACAACAACCGGATCGCGGCGGGCGGCGGCAGGCCGGAAAAGTGGATCGATACCACGCTGGCGAAGGCGTCGGGGGTGCTGCGGATGATGCAGGCCGGGCGATCGCTGGGGACGGTGATCTCGGCGAAGGAATCGACGCTGTTTGCGTGGGAGCTGTTCGACGCCGCGGTGGCGGACCTGGTGATCGTGCCGGCGTCGTCGGTGGCGAGCGAGCTGCCCGCGCCCGATGAGGCCCGGCTGGCGGCCCATTTCGAGCAGTACAAGAACGTCTCTGCGGGCACGGGCGAGATGGGTTTCGGCTACAAGCGCGAGGCCGCGGTGCGGGTGGAGTGGATCACCGTTGCGCGGCAAGCGATCACCGATGCGATGATCGCCGACCCGATCGAGGTGAACAAGTTCTGGCGTCAGAACAAGGCGTCGTTCGGCGATAACTATTCTGAGGTGAAGGGCGCCGTCGAGGCCCAGTTCAAGCGCGACCAGGCCGAGAAGCGGATCGAGGCGGTGAAGAACGCGATCGATCGGCAGAAGATGCGGCTGTATGGGCCGCTGGAGAACGAGGGCCGCTACAAGAAACTGCCGGCGGACTGGCTGCAGCGGGCACCGTCGCTTGAGGTATTCATGGAGGGAGCCCGGGCGGCGCTCGACCTTCCGGCGGCGCCGGGGATGATCTTCGCGACGCCGGCGGATTCGACCTTCCGCACCGCGAACGAGCTGCGCCAGCTTCCCGGGATCGGGATGACCGGCGGGCGCGTGGGCGAGGCATCGTTCATGTCGTTCGCGCAGGCGGCGGCACAGGTGCGCGAGCTGGGCGTCAACGACCAACTGCACGGGGCCCAACTGGGCACCATCATGGGCCCGGTGGTTGACGTGACGGGGATGAGCCAGAACGAGTACTACTTCCGGGTGGTCGAAGCGCGGCCCGAGGGCCCGCCCGCGAGCATCGATGAGGTGCTGGAGCGCGTGAAGGCCGACGTGGCCGACAAGGACGGCTTCGAGCTGCTCAAGAATCAGGCGGGTGCCTACCGCGAGCGTCTGATCGCCAAGGGCGTGGGTGACTTCACGTCGATCCCCGGCGTCCGAGCCGCGCTCGACACGGTGGTGACGCGCGAGACGATGACGCCGAACGACGCAACCATGTCATTCACGTTGAACGAAGCGAACACCCCCGCGGTGCGGGAAGCGGTGATGAAGCTGGTCGAGAACTGGGATCCGAAGGCGGATGTGGCGTCGCTCGGGGCCGGGGAACGGTCGGTGGTGGTTCCGGACCCCGCGGCTCGCGGGTTGATCCTGGCGGTGGTGAAGGCACGGCGCCCGCTGACGAGCGAGAAGCTGGCCGAAGCCCAGAACGAGGTGCAGGGTCGGGCGTTCCAGAAGCTGACGGGGACGGCCCAAGGGATGGACCCGTTCGCGTTTGATCCGCTGCGGAAGCGGCTGAACTACAAGCCGGTGGGGGCACCGCAGGAGCCGGAAACCGCACCGGCGGCGGAGCCGAAGCAGGCGGGCCAATAGGTTTTTACAGGGCCTCCGTGCTTCTCCCGGTTCCGTATACTCGCCGCCCGCATGTCCCCAGAGCCACAAAAGCCCCGGAAATCCGACGGCGAGTTTTCGCCGGTGGGTGTGTACAAGCCTCGGTTGAAGCGATTGCGCTCGGCGATGACGCGCGCGGAGGTGCCGGCGCTGCTGGTGACCAACAGCAACGATGTGCGGTACCTCACGCCGTTCTGCGGCGATGACTCGTACGCGATCGTGACCGGATCGTCGCTGTGGGTGCTGAGCGACGCGCGGTTCGAGGTCGAGCTCGGCGCACTGAAGGGCTACGCGCAGGTGTTCATGCGCCAGGGCGACATGCTCGAGGCGCTCAAGCAGGTGGCGGGAGACTTGGCGCTCAAGACGCTGGGCATCCAGGCGGAACATGTGACGCTTGAGTCTCGGGCCCGCATGGGCAAGGCGTTGCGCGGCACCAAGCTCGTCGAGACCAACGGGCTCGTGGCGGCGCTGCGCGCGGTGAAGGACGAGGACGAGATCGCGTTCATCCGGCGTGCGGTGTCGATTCAGGAGGCGGCGCTGAAGGCGACGCTGGCGATGATCAAGCCGGGGGTTCGCGAGCTCGACGTGGCGGCGCGGCTGGAGTTTGAGATGAAGGCGCGGGGGAGCGTCAAGCCGGCGTTTGAATCGATCGTGGCGTTCGGGGCCAACGGGGCGAAGGCGCACGCCGTCCCGGGCGTGTCTAAACTCGCAAAGAACGGGACGGTTCTGATCGACTGGGGAGCGCGCTCGGGCGGGTACTGCTCGGACATGACCCGGACGTTCACGCTGGGCAAGTGGCACCCGCTGATGGCGGACGTGTACAAGCTCGTGCTCGACGCCCATCAGGCGGCGCTGCAGGCGGCGCGGCCCGGGATGACCGGCCAGGAACTTGACGCGGTGGCCCGCGGGGTGATCGAGAAATCCGGCTATGGTCCGCGCTTCGGGCACGGGCTGGGGCACGGCATCGGGCTGAACATCCACGAGAACCCGCGCGTGAACCGGTTCGCGTCGGAGGGGACGCTGCAGCCGGGCATGGTGGTGACGATCGAGCCGGGGATCTATCTGCCGGGGGTGGGCGGGGTGCGGATCGAGGACGACGTGCTGATCACCAAGCGTGGGGGCGAGGGATTGTGTACCCTGCCGAAGTCGCTGCAGTGGGCGACGCTCTAGGCCGCGGGCCGCGCGGGAGAGCCTGTGATTCATGATGTTTGTGTCTGTTTTTTCTGAGTCGCTCCGCGATCTCCGCGATCCCCGCGGCGGATCCGAATCGAACCACTCGAGGTCCCCGTGATCGACATCCGCAAGCTGAAGGAACTGGTCAAACTGATGGTCGAGAACGACCTGTCCGAGCTCGATCTTCGCGACGAGCAGGAGACGGTGGTGGTGAAGCGCGGGTACGGTCAGACGGTGATCGCCGGGCCGATGCCGATGGCTGCGCCGATGATGATGGGCGGCGGCGCGGGCATGGTCGGCGGCGGCGCGGCGGCATCGGGCGGGGGCGGCGCGGCGTCCGGGGGGGGCGGTGGCGACGATGAGTCGGGCCTGCACGCGATCGTCTCGCCGATGGTCGGAACGTTTTACGCCTCGCCCGACCCCGACAGCCCGGCGTATGTGTCGGTGGGCGCGTCGGTCGGGCCCGAGTCGGTGGTGTGCATCGTCGAGGCGATGAAGGTGTTTTCCGAGATCAAGGCCGAGTGCTCCGGCACCGTCGAGAAGGTGCTCGTCAAGGCGGGCGACCCGGTGGAGTATGGGCAGAAGTTGTTCCTTGTGCGGCTGAGCTGACGCCGAGAGGCACTGGGCACTAGGCACTGGGCACTAGGCTCGGACCGATTCCAAGATCGTGCTGGTGCTTGACGTCACCAGTGCCCAGTGCCGAGTGCCCAGTGCCTACCCCTATGCCCCGCAAGTTCACCCGAGTTTTGATTGCCAACCGCGGCGAGATCGCGCTGCGGATCATCCGTGCGTGCCGCGAACTCGGCATCGAGTCGGTGTGCGTGTATTCGGAGGCGGACGCCGCGGCGCCGTATCTGAGGCTGGCGGATCGCTCGATCTGCATCGGTCCGGGTCCGGCGGCGCAGTCGTACTTGAACATCCCGCGGCTGATTTCGGCGGCGGAGATCGGCAACTGCGACGCGATCCACCCTGGGTACGGGTTTTTGTCGGAGAACGCGCACTTCGCCGAGGTGTGCCGGGATTGCAAGATCGAGTTCATCGGGCCGACGCCCGAGGCGATGAGCAAGCTGGGGGACAAGATCAACTGCAAGCGGATGGCGCGCAAGGAGAAAGTGCCGACGTTCCCGGGGCCGGAAGAGGCGATCGACGACGAGGCGGTGGCGGTCGATTGGGCCAAGAAGATCGGCTATCCGGTGATCATCAAGGCCGCGGCGGGCGGGGGCGGACGCGGCATGCGCGTGTGCCACAATGAGATGGCCCTGCGCGCGAACATCAAGCAGGCCTCGACCGAAGCGAAGGCTGCGTTCGGCAACGGCGCGGTCTACATCGAGAAGTTCCTCGAACAGGCGCGGCACGTCGAGGTGCAGTGCCTGGGCGACAAGCACGGGAACGCGATCCACCTCTACGAGCGCGACTGCTCGACGCAGCGGCGGCACCAGAAAATCATCGAAGAGGCGCCGGCCCCGCACGTTGACCCGAAAAAACGCGAGGAAGTGTGCAAGTCGGCGGCCCGGCTGGTCAAGGCGGCGGGCTATCACGGGGCCGCGACCGTCGAGTTCCTGATGGACGCGAAGCAGAACTTCTACCTACTCGAGGTCAACACCCGGGTGCAGGTCGAGCACCCGATCACCGAGATGATCACCGGGGTGGACATCGTCAAGACGATGATCCGGGTTGCGGCGGGCGAGAAGCTGCCTTACGAGCAGAAGGACATTTCGGTGCGCGGTCACGCGATGGAGTGCCGGATCAACGCCGAGGACTGGGAGAAGGGGTTCATTCCCAGCGCCGGTCTGATCGAGCGGTACGAAGCGCCGGGCGGGCTGGGGATCCGGCTGGATTCGCACGCGTGCGCCGGGTACCGGGTGCCGACGAACTACGACAGCATGATCGGCAAGCTGATCGCGCACGCCGAGACGCGCGAGGAGTGCATCCGGAAGATGGACCGTGCGCTGCGCGAGTTCCGCATCGAGCCGATCAAGACGACGATCGGCCTGCACCGTGAGCTGATGAACAACGCGGCGTTCGTCAAGGGCGGGGTGGACATCCACTTCCTCGAGCGGCTGCTGAAGAAGTAAACAGGAATTCACCGCGGAGAACGCGGAGTTCGCGGAGGAAGGCAGGAGAGATGGCTTTGCTGCGGGGTCGTACGGCTCAAGCGACATGTGCGTGAAAGCGGCCCTTCGCTCTGCAATCGTTCGTCCCGCGTGTTCCGGCATTCGCCGACCCACGTCGCGCGGCGACAAAGCGAGGCAAGCCCACAACCAGAAACGGGTCGGCGTGCCCAAGAAAAAAGCCCCGACGAGGGTCGGGGCGGTCGAGCAAGTGGGCGCGGAAGGATTCGAACCTTCGCCGTTTACCTCGGGAAATCCAGCAAGCGCCCCCGAAGGCGGCGCGCATTCCGGCGCGCTTGGCGGCGATTCGGCCCCCCAACCGGCCCCGGCGACGACTCCCGACCCCGCCCAACCGGGCATCCCGACCGCACCCCTCTCCCCCAGCGATCCCGAGTTGGCGGCGGTGGTTGCCGCATGGCCCGACCTGCCCCCGGCGATCCGGGCGGGCATCGTGGCGATGGTGAAGGCGAGCGGGCGGTAGGGGAGGCGGGAAGGTGTAATCGTGCCGCTATTGGGCTGCCGCCCCGCATAAGGGTCTCGCTGTACCCCTCAACCTTCTCCAGGCATCAACGCCGCCTCCAATCAACTAGGGTTAGGGTAAGGCTCGATGGCCCTTGGCCTCCACGCAAGACCCCTCACACCCCCCGCTGAGTTCCTCGGGGGGAGTCCCGTGGGTCCACCTAGGTACGCCCTCCGAACGCTCAGGCTGATATGGGGGAATCCGGTCGCCTTGCGACATTGCCGGCGATTCGCAGAACCGGGTGCTTGCGCCCCAACGGGCAAGCCCACCCGAGGTTATCCGCCGGGATGGTCCTGTTGCGGGGGGCACCGCGGCGCAGACGGGCGGCGTGTCCCGAGTAATCTGGGGATTGTGGTAGGCGCAGGGGGGGAGGATGAGTAGGTTTTCCAATGGCTTCGGGGTTTGGAGATTTGTATGAAGCGAACCCTCATCGCGCTGGTCATTGCCGCCGCGGCCGACATGGGCGCGGCGCAGTGCGTGACGGCGTGGTCCGAAGTCGGGGCGGCGGAGAGTACTACTAACTCAGAATCAACCTTCTCCGCCATGGCCTTTGACGAAGCGCGCGGACGCCTCGTCCTTTTCGATTACAACCGGACGGTCGAGTGGGTTGGAGGCCAGTGGTTTCCTCTTGTGAGCAACTTTCCAGTGCCACGGAGGGGTGCTCAACTCTCCTACTCCGCTCAGGACCAAAAGTGCTGGCTGTTCGGGGGGGCTATTGCGTTTTCTTCGGCTCCCATCTCAGCGAGTCTCTGGGTCTGGGATGCAAACGGCTGGACCCTCAGGTCTTCTTCCGGGCCGAGACGTGCAAATCACGGACAAGCGTTCGATGGGATCCTCAACAGGCTGGTCGTGTTTGGCGGTAGCACTGACACGGATTTCTACAAACTGGATCGCTCCACCTGGGAGTACGCTCAGGGCCAGTGGCGGATGCTCGGAGAGAATGGTCCCTCGGCTCGCCAGTTCCCCCTCATGGTGTTTGACTCGCAAAGAGACGTCGTGGTCCTCCACGGTGGCGCGGGCTTTAACGGCGTGGGAGGCGCGGTGACGTACTCCGACACGTGGGAACTGTCGGGGGGCCAATGGGTCCTCAAGCAGCAGACAGCCCCGTTCCCGCCCCGGAGCGGTTCGGCGATGGTGTTCAATCAGGATCGGGGCCGCACGTGGCTCATCGGCGGGAAGTCGGGGGGGGTTCCCTTCGGTGATGTGTGGGAGTGGGACGGCACGGCCTGGGTGCTTCTCCCGACCAGCGGCCTCGCGCCGCGGGCCTTCCACATGGCGGCCTATTCTGAGGCCACGGGCGAAGTGTTCGTGTATGGCGGTTCTCCGGATGGTCTGGTGTACCCGAAGCGCGTCAGCCGCATCGCGACCGTGACCTCGCCCCGGATTGCCCGGAGTCCGGTCGGTGCAACCCGCTGCCTCGGCTCCCCCATTGATGACATCAGTGTTGACGCGACGGGCATTGGGTTGACCTACCAATGGCGGAAAGACGGCGCAAGCCTTAACGGCCAGACCGCTTCGGCTCTGAATATCCCACAATGCGCCATGACCGATGCGGGCATTTATGACTGCGTTGTGTCGAACTCCTGCGGGTCGGCGACCTCAAACCCTGCCACCGTTCGTGTCCTCCCGGACATTCGCCCCAACGGACAGATCGACACCGCCGACCTCACGCTGTTCCTGGCGTTCTTCGGCTTCACAACGCCGTCCATCGCCGACTTCAACGGTGACGGGCTGGTGAACACCGTCGACCTCATCCGGTTCCTCGGTGCGTTCGGGCAGACGTGCAATTAGGTATGAACCCGGTGGCCACGCTCGGAGGGCATGACCCCATCGATCCGGGCTGGCATCGTGGCGATGGTGAAGGCGAGCGGGGCGTAGGTGGGCACCACGGCGGCAACACCCCTGCCGGCGCGAGTCAGTGACGCGCATTCCATTCTCCGGCTGTCGCTGGGCTACTGCCCGCAACGGGTGCCGAAGAATGACAGGAATATGGTGAGGTCAAGGGTGTTCACGACGCCGTCACCGAAAAGGTCAAACGCGGAGTTGACCGGCACGGCTTGGCCGAACACTGCCAAGAACGCCACAAGGTCCACCGTGTTCACCGCGCAATCGCCGTTCACATCGCCCAGACAACTCGGAGACGGAGGAGAGGCGGAACGCACGACGCGGATACCGACGTGGTTAGTCTCTTGGTTTGCCGCGACCGGACCGTAGCGCAGATCGGCTCTAACATCTCCGAGTCGAAACGATCCGCCGCGGTGGTATCGCGCGTCACTTGACCCACCAACCCCCCGCGCTTCGGTCCACTCCGCGACGTTCCCCGCCATGTCACGCGTTCCGTAGAAATTGGCGGGGTAAGTGCCAACCGGCGTGGCGTCGGGGAGGTTGTTGCTGTAGTTGGCCTGTGCCTCCGTGGGCTGCGTGTTGCTGGAAGTGGGGAACAACCAGAAGTTGTCCGCATCACCGCCTTGGCTGAACGGCTGATGGTGTGCGGCTTTGTACCACTCGTTTTCTGTGGGAACCGCCCAACGCCAGTTGGCATTGCGATCCCCTGGGAGTCCGCCACCGGCGGGTATTGCGTACGCGCCGTCCTCGGTGGTGATGCTGTTCTGGGGGCCGAGGGGCTGGCAGTTGTGAAGCCAGTTGGCGAAGCGACAGGCATCCCAAAAAGACACGAAGTTGACAGGGTGGTTCGCGCGCCCGCTGATCGTCGTGTAGACGTACGACCCCGGTGTGCCAGACCGGACGATGCCGCCGAATGCGCCAGCCATGCTGGGGTTGTAGAGGTCGTTTGGGTCCGAAGCGGCCACGGCGTTTAGAAACGCGGCGTACTGGGCGTTTGTCACTTCGGTGGTGCCGATCTGATAGGCGTATCCCACCGCGCCGTAGCCCGACGTTCCATCGTTCATGACGAGTGGGTCGGCGGCGTTTCCTGGGCTGCCGATGTTCACCGTAGGGATGATGATCTGACCCCAAGCGACCGAATGGCCGAGAATCGGCATGATCCCGAATACGGCGACACACACGGGCAACTTGGCAAACATGGCGCTCTCTTTCGGCTGGAGGGTTCTTCGAACGACTTTCGCCGTTCCTCGGACACCTCCCCACTCTACCAGCGCCCATCCCAATCCAAGACTGAAATCTCGCTCATGTTTCAAAGGGTGCGACGTTGCTCGCGCGGTAGGAACGCGGCACCCCCCACCCCTCCCCGGATGAGCGGGCGGGATATAGCAGGTTCCCCCGGCTTCCAATGTGGCGCTGATTCCCCCCGCTCCCCACACTCATATTTTACCACAAGGGCACCCTGCCCACGAGCGTCGCTCACGCCGAATCGGGCTTGGGGGGTTACGAATCAACGTTTGCAAGCGGCTCGTCGCGCAGGGCGTCGGGCACCCAAGTGGAAAACCTGTCCAGACTTGTTCCCTTCAAATGTCCCACGACTTCTAGCCCATACATTGATCCACCAGAGGGCATGGATGTCCGTGCCCGCGAACCGCTCGGCCCCACAGGACCGGCCACCGAAATAGGGTCCGGCCCGCTCGCCCGATCCGGTGCGACAGGCCCAGAACAATGGAGTGAACCAATGGCACGGAAGGCCGCAATGAAGGCACAGGTACGGGATACGACCAAGCCCGGAGAGGATGCGGGGCACTCAGCCCGCGTCTTCGCCGCGAAGACGCCAGAGCGCTTCATGGTTTTCATCCCATCGACAGACCCTCGAGTGACATCCTGTGAAGCATGGAAGTCGCTGATGCAGTTTCGTGAAGAACTGCTTACCAACCCGCGAACCGATCCGGGAGAGACCGGTTGGTGGAGCCGATGGGTTGGCACCGTCCTGCGCTACATAGTAGGCCAAGACGAGCGATGGGGACGCGGCTACTACGGTCCCAACCACATGCCATTTGTGGGGGACATGCCGGGATACCACCCGTTCGAGCAACAAAATGCGGCGCGGCCCGTCGAGTCTGTACGGCGGGATCTGCACCGGCTGTTTGAACCGAAGAAGAAGCGGTTCGTCAGTCTGGAAGGAGACGACACGCGGACGGTGTTCTTTCCCCCGTACGCAACCATCGTGCATTTCTACTCGGCGGCCGTGGTTGATTGGTCAGCACCCTTTCCTTCGATAGCCGAGCGCGGGCATTTGATCGAATGGGTGGAGTCGTGGCTCGACGTCATCACCTACACCGAAGCCACCGGTCACTACCCGTGGGAAGCCGAGAGTAAAGCGGCGTCTGCGGCGGTCTTCTGCGAATCGGACTTCGTAGCCGAGCGCGATTGGCTGGGCGCGAAGGCGCGAGGGTTTGAAGAGAACGGAAAGGGCGACGGCGGGAGTGCGTGCTCACCGATGCCTGCTGAACTCGTGCATCCCGCTTCAGTTTTCCCTTCCGACGCGAGTGACGGGGACCTACGACCCGGCAACTGGTTCCGCCACAAGCACGGCATCCCTCTGGAGCGCCTCAACAAACAATGGCAGGACGGCAAGATGCCGTCATCAAAGAAATTGAAGAGAGTACGCTGGTACTCACTGCAAGAAGTAATGGCAGCGAACCCGGAAGATTTCATGGCCGACTAGCGTGAGCGGGAATCACCGGGAGTCACCGCGAGCCAGCGGGAAACAGCGGGAAACACGGCCTCTCAGCCTATCGGTCGCTCACACTCGCGGCCATGCTCCGTGCATGACCACAACAAACCCCCTCGCTCCGCACGACACCAATCATTTCTCCGCCGCGCTCCGTCCGACCGAACTCGCGCACCTTCTCGGGGTGTCACGGTCGATGCTTTGGAAACTCCACTCCAGCGGGCGGCTTCCACTCCCGATCCGGCTGGGCCGCTCCACACGCTGGCGGCGTGCCGAAGTGCTGGCGTGGCTGGAGGCCGGGTGCCCCGACCGCGCGGCGTGGCAGGCGCGGCGTTCGAACGGGGGTGAGGCGTGAGCGCCCACGATTCGCCCGAATGGGTGGCGGCCCGATGCCTTCGCGTTCCGGCGCGGTGGCTGCGGGATGAAATCGAAGCCGGACGCATTCCCGCGCTGATCGCGGGTCGCAGCGTGCTCATCCACGTCCCGACAGTGGCGGCCCAGCTCGCCGAACGTGCGAAGCGCGAACCGGGGGTGCCTCGTGGCTGAACTCCCCAACCGCCCCGGCGCTGTCCCGTCTACTCCACTCGCACTCCGCCCTCGCGGAGCGGCGAAAGCCCTCGGCATCGGCGAGCGCAAACTTTGGGAACTCTCCCAGCCGCGCGGTCCGATCCCGTGCGTGCGCGTCGGCGTGTGCGTCCTCTACCCGGTTGCCGCGCTGCAAGCGTGGCTGAGCGCCGAAGCGGCGAAGGGAGGGCAGGCGCAGTGACCACGCCCCCCAAAAACGACGCGGCCCCGGTGCAAGACGGGGCGCACGCCAATCGTTCAAAGCCTACACCGAATGCTAGCCTTCTCGCGCTGGACCTGATGCCCCCGGCGCACCACAGCGCCCCGTTGGGAACGTCCGAAGTTGCGGCGCGGCGGATCGCAGGGCACGCGGCCAAGCAAAGGGCCGACGTGCTGGCGGTGATCGTGAAAGCCGGCGCGTTCGGCGCGACCGATGCCGAGATTGAATCGGCCACGGGCATCCGCGCCCAGTCGGTGTCCCCCCGACGCGGTGAACTCCGCGCCTTGGGGTTGCTTGTCGATTCGGGGCGGCGACGCCCGACGCCACGCGGTTGCCCTGCGGCGGTGTGGGTCGCGGCCACGTTCGCCACGGCTGGCCCTACGGCATCGGCTAACACCGGCGGGCCGGAAGGGGGTGCGGCATGAGCGAACGCACCCCACTAGACCGCGCCCGCGACTTGATCGCGCGGGGACTGTCACCGATCCCGGTCCCGCACAAGTCGAAGGGACCACGCATCAACGGGTGGCAAACCCTGCGGCTGGCGTCCGATGACCTGCCCCGCTACTTCAACGGTGCGCCCTGCAATCTTGGGACGCTGCTGGGCGAACCCGCCGGCTGGATCGTGGACGTGGACCTGGACCATCCCCGCGCCGTGGAGTTGGCCGATTCGTTCCTGCCCCACACGGGGATGACGTGGGGGCGCGACTCCAAGCCCCGATCGCACCGGCTGTACCGTCTGACCCGTCCCGCTGACACACGGAAGTGGCCGAGCAAGACCGCCGGGATGATCGTAGAACTGCGGTCCACCGGCTGCCAGACCATCGCGCCCGGATCGACTCACCCGAGCGGCGAGCCGGTTCGGTGGGACGACGATGGAGAGCCGGCGAACATCGACCCCGAGGAACTGCGCTCGGCAATCAGCGCCTTGGCGGATGCGGTACGGCGCGAGTTGGGCGAAGGCCCGGATACCGCCGGCGCACCTGTGCCCCGTCCTGTGCCCACAGGACCCCACGGGGGAGGCAAGTACGGGCGCGAGGCCCTCCGGCGTGAGGCGGAGATGGTCGCGACCACACCGGAGGGGGGCAGGAACGATGCGCTTAATCGGGCGGCGTTCAACGTGGGGACGTTGATCGGTGGAGGCGAAGTTGATCGGGCCGATGCGGAATCGGAACTGCTGACTGCGGCGCGCTCGTGCGGGCTGCCTGATGAAGAGGCCCGGCGCACCATCGCGTCGGGGATCGCGTCTGGGATGAAACATCCCCGGTCCCCGCGCCCTTCCGGCCCACCCCGGAAACGTCCGGCCTCGCCGAACTCTCCGGCTGCGAACCGGGATGCGGCCACTCCGGTTTCGGTGACGGTGACACCTGCACCCGTTCCCGCGTTCACGCCCTTCCCCGCTGACGTACTGCCCGAGCCGATTCGGGGATTCGTCACCGAAGCGGCGAAGGCGATCGGATGCGATGCGTCCTATGTCGCCCTACCCCTGCTGTCGGCGTTGGCGTCGGCGATCGGCAACACCCACCGGATCGCGCTGAAGCGTGGGTGGACCGAGCCGGCGATTGTGTGGACGGCGATCGTGGGCGACAGCGGCACGGCGAAGTCGCCCGCGCTGGAGTTGGCCCTGCGCCCCGTCCGCGAGCGGCAACACCAATCGCTCAAGGCGCACGCGGAGGCGGTGAAGGCGCACGCCGAAGCGCTGGCGATCCACGAACGCGCGTCGGCGCACTGGAACAAGTCCAAGTCGGAAGCGCCACCGCCGGCCAAGCCCGAAGCCCCGATCGCGGATCGGTGTTGGACCGATGACGTGACGACCGAGGCCCTGGCGGTGCTGCTGCAACAAAACCCGCGCGGGCTGCTGTTGGTGAAGGATGAACTCGCCGGGTGGTTCAACTTCGACCGATATGCCGGCGGCAAGGGTGGCGGGGACGCGGCGAAGTGGTTGGAAATGTTCGGCGGTCGCCCGATGGTGGTGGATCGCAAGACGGGCGGCATGTTGTACGTTCCCCGCGCGGCGGTGTCGATCGCCGGCGGCATCCAACCAGAAACCCTGCGGCGGGCGCTGGGGCAGGAACACCGGGATAACGGGCTGGCGGCGCGGCTGCTGCTGACCTGTCCCCCACGCAGGGCGAAGCGGTGGACCGAAGCAGACGTGAACGCGGACACCGAAGCGGCGGTGGCGATGGTGTTCGATCGGCTGTTCGGGCTGACGCCGGAAACCGACGACGACGGCGACGAACGGCCCCGGCTGGTGACGTTGGCCGACAACGGGAAGCGGGCATGGGTGACGTTCTACAACGAACACGCCGGCGAGCAAGTAAACCTGTCCGGCGACGAAGCGGCGGCGTGGTCGAAGTTGGAGGGGTACGCGGCCCGGCTGGCGCTGGTGGTTCACCTGACCCGCTGGGCTGCGGGTGACGCCACGCTGCGCGATCCTGCGCGGGTCGATGAAGCGAGCATCGCGGCGGGCGTGGTGCTGGCCCGGTGGTTCGGTGACGAAGCCCGGCGCGTCTACGCGATCTTGTCCGAGAGTGACGACGACCGGGAAACCCGCCGGCTGGTGGAGTGGATCGAACGCGGCGGGAAAGACCGCCAACCCGGTACGGCCACGGTGCGCGACCTGACGCACGGGCTACGGGCGTATCGCAACGATCCCGACACGGCGGAACGCGAACTGTCGGCGCTGGTGGAATCGGGCATCGGGCGTTGGGAAGCCGACGCCCACGGCCCGAAGGGCGGCCGACCCGCCCAACGATTCCGGCTTGTCTCCACCGTCACCGTCACCGAAACCCCAGCGAACGCCGGGAAAGACCTGGGTTCTGGTGACGGTGACACCGGAGAAACGGCCACGGACGCCGGCGACGGGTGGGGGGAACTGTGAACCCGCACTCCAACCCCGACACCTACCGCGACCCCCACGCCAACACCCGCGCCGACGGCCCGACGCGGCGGACACTCACCCTGCGCGTCTCTCGCGCGTGGCCCCGGCATCGTCGCGCTGAACCGTGCAGGCGGAACCCGCTATTGCTCTGGTTCGGGTCGCTGAGGCTTCGGCTTGAACGCTGCCGACAACCGCTGCGCCTCCGCGATCTGGTCGCGCGTCATGCGCTCTTCCAGCAAATCCCGCAATCGCTTGGCGGCATCAAGCCCGGTGGCTGCCGCCAAGTTTGCCCACGAGTACGCTCGGACATCGTCCTTGGGTACGCCGTCGCCTGTCGCGTACATCACACCGAGTTTGCCCTGTGCCCGTTCGTCCCCCTGCTCGGCGGCCTTGGTCAACCACTCCACCGCCTTGGCGGAATCCTTGGGAACGCCGTCGCCTTCGGAGTACATCCAGCCGAGGAAACGCTGGGCCTTTGCGTGCCCCTGCTCGGCGGCCTTGGTGTACCACTCCATCGCCTTGGCCGAGTTCTTGGGAACGCCGTCGCCCGTCGCGTACATCACGCCGAGGTCGGCCTGGGCCTCTGCGTGCCCCTGCTCGGCGGCCTTGGTGTACCACTCCACCGCCTTGACGGAGTCCTTGGGAACGCCGTCGCCTGCCGCGTACATCGCGCCGAGGATGTGCTGGGCTGTGGCGTGCCCCTGCTCGGCTGCTTTTGTGAACCACTCCACCGCCTTGGCGGAGTCCTTGGGAACGCCTGCGCCTATCGCGTATCTCGCGCCGAGGTTGAACTGGGCCTCTGCGTGCCCCTGCTCGGCGGCTTTCGTATACCACTCCATCGCCTTGGCCGAGTCCTTGGGAACGCCGCTCCCTATCGCGTACCCCGCGCCGAGGTTGAACTGGGCCTCTGCGTGCCCCTGCTCGGCGGCCTTGGTGTACCACTCCACCGCTTTGGCGGGATTCTTGGGAACCCCGTCGCCTTCGGAGTACATCCAGCCGAGGGCGTGCTGGGCGTATGCCTCCCCCTGCTCGGCGGCCTTGGTCAACGCCTCCAGCGCCGTGGCGAGGTCTTTCGGAACGCCGTCGCCTGTCCCGTGCATCACGCCGAGTTTGCGCTGGGCTTCGGCGTCCCCTGCTTCCGCGCGCCTCTGAACATCGCCCGCGTCGCTCGCCGCCCAAGCCTCAGCGTTGGCCGTGCCGTAGCCCCCGGCGACCACGACACCGAGCGACCACACGAGCCGAGCCGCGAGTATCAACGCCGTTCGAATGCGCATCGGGCAATCCTCCGGGGCAAGGGTTCAATCGGCCAACCGAATCATAATCGGCATCGGCCCATGCTCGCGACCGCTGGCGTGGTGGGGATGAATCGCAAGGGCCACACCGGGCGGACCGGCGCGGACCGCTCTGTGAACGTGCGGGTTGACAAAGCGCCTACTTCCGTGTATACTCGGGGGGTGCGATGAACGCCGACACCCGCAAAGCCGTGTCCACCATCCGCCGGTGCGTCGCGGCGGATCGCGTGATGCTGACGCGGCACTTCCGCGTGCGGCTGGCGGAGCGCGGCGTGCTGTGGGCTGACGTGCGGGCCGTGGTGGACGCCCCCGCCTCGGCGCGGGTCGACGGGATGGACGACGCGGGGCGCTCCCGCTGGATCGTCGAGGGCCGCGCCGCCGACGGCGTGTCGATGGGGTTGGTGTGCGTGATCGGACGCGACGACGCGGGCGACCTGGCGGTCTTTGTGACAGCGTTTTGGGAGGATTGATGATGACCACGAAGCGGACCAATACCACGCGGGCGGTTGCGGACGACGTGCCCTTTACCGCCAAACTCCCCGACGGGCGCACCATGTTCGTGCTGGTGCCCGCCAAGTGGTGCGCCATGGACGCGAGCGGCGAAGTGCTGTTCAAGCCCGACGCGATCCGGCTGCTGGACCGTGTGCAGGCGATGGCCATGCGGACGCCCAAAGCCCCGACGCCCGGCTACGTCCGCACGCTGCGCGAAGCGCTCGGGCTGACACAGACGCAGTTGGGCGAGCGCCTCGGCGTTGACAAAATGACCGTGGCCCGATGGGAGTGGGGCAAGATCAAACCGAGCGCCAGGGCGGCGAAGGCACTCGATTCACTCCGGCGCAGCGCGGGCAGGCACGGCATGGTGATCGCGGCTTGAACACGGAAGGAACGGTGAGCAATGGCGAGCATCGCAAACGATCCCAACGGGCGGCGGCGGATTCTCTTCACCGGCGGCGACGGCGAACGCCACGCGATCCGGCTGGGCCGCGCCACGGCGAAGGCGGCGGAATCGTTCCGGCTGCGCGTCGAAACGATCCTGTCCGACCTGCTGACGGGCAAGGCGCACGACGCCGAACTCTCGGCGTGGCTGGGCGACCTGCCCCCGGTCATGCACGAGCGATTGGTGCGCGTCGGGCTGGCGTCGCCGCGCGACGTGGTCCCCGACGTGACGCTGGGCCAACTGCTGAAGCGGTTTGAAGCGTCGGCGGCGGTGAAGGCATCGACCCACGCGGCCTATCGCCAAGCGACCGGGAGCCTGCGCGACCACTTCGGGGCCGACAAGCCGCTGCGCTCCATCACCCACTCCGACGCCGACGGCTGGCACAAGGCGACCGCCGACGCGGGGCTGGCCCCGGCGACGGTGGCGAAGCGCGTCAACGTCGCCAAGTCCGTGTTCCGCCGGGCGATCCGCTGGGGGCTCATCCCCGCGAACCCCTTCGCCGACCTGCGCTCGGGTTCCCAATCCAACCCGGATCGTTCGCACTACGTCTCGTGCGAAGTGATCCGGGCGGTGCTGGCTGAGTGCCCCGACAACGAATGGCGCGCGATCGTGGCCCTGAGCCGGTTTGCGGGCGTCCGGTGCCCTTCGGAGATTGTGGGCCTTCGGTGGGGCGACGTGAACTGGGAACGCTCACGGCTGACCGTGCGAAGCCCCAAGACAGCCGGGCACGAGGGCAAGGGGTTCCGCGTGGTGCCAATCGACCCGGAACTGCGCCCGATCCTGCTGGCGCTGTTCGATGCCGCTGAGCCGGGCACCGAATCGGTGGTCCCGAAACTCCGCGCGGCGGGGATGAACCTGCGGACCCAGTTTGAGCGGATCATCGGGCAAGCGGGCGTGGCACCGTGGCCCCGCCTGTTCCAGAATCTTCGGGCGTCGTGCGCGACTGACTGGGTGGAACGGTTCCCGGCTCACGTCGTCGCCGGGTGGCTGGGGCATTCTCCGCTGATCGCGGCGCAGCACTACCTGCAAGTCCGGGACGCCCACTTTGACCGGGCGGCGGGGCGGGGCGATGACGCCGAGCAAGGCGGCGCAAAACGCGGCGCGCCTGAGGCGCAGAACGAGGCGCAGCATCCGTCCGCGCGTGATCGCTCGGATTCGCCCGAATGCGCCGAAGTCTCTTGCTATCCCGAACTTGCGCACTGCGGCGCGGACGAGCGCGACAGCGTGCAAAACGTGGAAGTGGGCGCGGAAGGATTCGAACCTTCGTAGGCATTACGCCACCAGATTTACAGTCTGGCCCAGTTGGCCACTTTGGTACGCGCCCAAGATGTCTGCGCGGTCCGGGCCGGTCGCTTCGCTCCCGGTCGGGAGGCCCGGTCGGGGGGACCGAGCGGGTGGGCCCGATCGGGTGGCTTGGCGGCGGCTGGAACGCACACCGGCTCGGCTCTGGGACATCCCAGGGGCGAGACGGGGGGGAGGAATGTAGCGGGGTGAGGGATTGCGGGCAAGGGGTCCGCGGGTGAGGTGGCGCTCGCCTGCGGCTCTGATCCCGGGTGCGATCCGGGTGTTCTGATCCGTCGACGCGCCGGCGAGCTTCGACAACCTGGCGAGGCGCAGGGAGCGGTCGGAATGGCGGAGGCGGGAAGGCATTCCGGGGGGAGGGTCGGCTCGGAGAGCCGACGTACCGAGGAGGCGAGGCCGGTATGGTTCTGCATCATGCCAGCCACCTCAACTCCTGCCACCTCCCCCGCCGCTGTTTCGCCTTACACGTCGCTCATGGTCCGCCTGCGTGAGAACGCGGTGATCGAGTCGGCGAACCGGGTGCTGTCGTATGACCAGGAAACGGTCATGCCCGATCGCGGGGCGGAACTGCGGTCGCAGCAGCTTGAGGCGATGTCGGCGTTGGTGCATTCACGGAAGACCTCGAAGGAACTCGGCGAGCTGCTCGCGGCGTGCGAGGGCGACGGCTCGCTCAAGGCCGACCCGATTGCGTCGTCGAACCTGCGGGAGCTCCGGCGCGACTATGACCTGGCCACCAAGCTGCCGACCGAGCTTGTCGCCGAGATGGCCAAGTGCTCGTCGCTGGGGATGCACGCGTGGAAAGAAGCGCGGCAGAAGTCGGACTTCGCGCTGTTTCTGCCGTGGATGAAGAAGACGGTGGAGTTGTACCGGCGGAAGGCGGAGTGCTACGGCGGGGGGCGTGCTCCCGCGGGAGGCGAGCTCTACGACCTTCTGTTGGACGAGTACGAACCGGGGATGACCGCGGCGAAGACGCGGGCGATCTTCGGCCCTTTGCGCGACCGGCTGGTGCCGCTGATCGATCGGGTGCTGCGCTCGAAGGGCCCCGATGAATCGACCGCGAAACTGGAGTTCCCGATCGAGAAGCAGGCGGCGTTCTGCACGATGGTCGCCACGAAGATCGGGTTCGACTACAGCGCCGGGCGCATGGACGTCTCGACGCACCCGTTCTGCGACGGCATCGGGCCCGGCGACACGCGCATGACCAACCGCTACCGCCCCGACGGGTGGGCGGACTCGCTCAGCACCGCGATGCACGAGAGCGGGCACGCGCTGTATGAGCAAGGGCTGCCGAAGGCCGATTGCTTTGGGCAGCCGGTCGCCGAGGCGATCAGCCTGGGGATCCACGAGAGCCAGAGCCGGCTGTGGGAGAACCTGGTGGGGCGGAGCCTGCCGTTCTGGAAATGGGCGTCGAAGGAGGCCGCGGGGCTGCTCGGACCCGCGATGAGCGGGGCATCTCCTGAGGCGATCTACAAGGCGGTCAACGTGGTGCGGCCGAACTTCATCCGCGTCGAGAGCGACGAACTGACGTACAACCTGCACATCATGCTGCGGTTTGATCTTGAGCGGGCGATGATCGCCGGCGAACTTGACCCGGTGGACCTGCCGGGGGAGTGGAACAAGCGGATCAAGTCGGACCTGGGGCTGACGGTGCCGGACGATCGGCGCGGGTGCCTGCAGGACGTGCACTGGTCGATGGGGCTGGTGGGTTACTTCCCGACGTACACGTTCGGGAATCTGTACTCGGCGCAGTTCTGGGAGGCGATCAAACGCGACATCCCGGATCGCGACGAGCAGATGGCCCGCGGCGAGTTCACGCCGATCCTGAACTGGCTGCGGACCAATATCCACGCCCACGGCCGGCGCTACCGCGCGGGCGAACTGTGCGAAAAGATCACCGGCAAGCCGCTCTCGCACGACCCGCTGATGCGGCATCTGGAGGCGAAGGTGGCGGCGGTGTATGGGTGACGGGAAGGCACGGAGGCACAAAGGCACGAAAGCACGGAGTGGGGCGCGACGTTCGCGCGGTGCCAAGCCGTGGTTGGGTTCGAACCAAGTTCCCACGACCTTGACGAGGCCCCTTTGGATCGCCTTTCCGCATGAACCCGACGGGTCCCATCGTGTTCTATGACGGCGAATGCGGGCTGTGCGCTCGGTCGGTGCAATGGGCGCTGGCTCGTGACCGCCGCGACGTGCTGCGTTTCGCGCCGTTGCAGGGGCGGACGTACGCGGAACTCGTGCTTCACGGCAAGCCCGCGGCACTGGACACGATGGTGCTGCTTGACGACGACGGGCTGCACGTGCGGAGCACCGGGGCGCTGCGGCTGCTGCGGCACCTGGGCGGCGTTTGGGGCGTCATCGGCGCGATGCTGATGGTGGTGCCGCGACCGGTGCGGGATTGGGCCTACGGCGTGGTGGCGCGGCACCGGCTGGGGTGGTTCGGGGATGCGTCGTCGTGCCGGCTGCCGACAGGGGAGCGGAGCCAGCGCTTTTTGCCGTGAAGAGGCGCGGATGCTGAACTCGGCGGAAGAACTTGTGGGGCTGCACCACGCGGGGGGCCGGCCGCAGATCGGTGTCGGCGGAGAACCTGTGTGCAAGAACGAGGGGATTCGCATCTCGCGGGTGGCCGCGGGTATCGCCGCTGCGGGCGTGATGTTATGATGGCGACAGCGTCGTCGTCGATTTCCATCATGTTCATCTCGGAGCGTGAACCATGGCCCCGCGCAAGTCTGATCGGGAAGTGCTGAATGAGATCCGCGATCGGGACCCGGAACTCTGGGCCGAACTTGAGGCGGAACTTGAAGGTCCGACCCCAGAGTCGGGCGTGAGCTTGATGGGGGGCGCCGGTCCGTCGCTCGAAGGTTTCGGCGTGGGCGGCCCCGGCATGGGACTCGAGGCAATCATTCGGGCCAAGGGCCGCCCGGTGCTGGCGATCGCGCACGATTCCGCGGTGATCCAACTCGGGCCGGCGGACGCGAAGACCTGGAAGACACGGCTGCAGAAGGTGCAGGCGGTGCTCACGCCGGCGATCCGCGCCATCGGGCGCATCGAGGTGGGTGGCCACGACCGCGCCGACTGGCTGGGCACGGGCTGGCTGATCGCGCCGGACGTGGTGGTGACGAACCGGCATGTCGCCGTGGAGTTTGCGCGGGCGTCTGCGGGGTCGGCGACGGGCTTCGCGTTCCGCGCCTCGCCCTCGGGCGGGTCGATGTCGGCGTCGATCGATTTCATCGAAGAGATCGGACGGAGCGACAGCGCCCGCACTTTCCCTTTGAGCGAGGTGCTGCACATCGAAGACGACGACGGGCCGGACATGGCCCTGATGCGCGTGACCACTTCGACGGGCGGAACGCCGATCGCGCTGCACGGCTCGGCGTCAAAGTCGAAGATGGTGGCGGTGGTCGGCTATCCGGCGCGGGATACCCGAAACCTCGACCAGAAGCTCATGGACAGGCTTTTCGGCGAGGTGTACGAGACCAAGCGGCTCGCGCCGGGCGAAGTCACCGGGAAAAAGGACGGCTTCGTCTTGCACGACTGCACGACGCTGGGTGGCAACTCCGGATCGCCGGTGCTCGATTTGGCGACGGGTCAGGCGGTGGCGCTGCACTTCGCGGGTCGGTACCGAGAGACGAACTACGCGGTGCCCGCGGATGTGGTGGCCGACGTGCTGGGGAGGGTCACGCGCGGCGAGTCGAAGCGGACGTATTCCATTCCGGCACCGGCGAACGGCGGTGCCGTCGCCGCACACGCGGTGAGCGCGACAACATCGGTTGGCGGGCGGATGGTTCGTACGACGATTCCGATCCACATCACCGTGGAGATCGACGCTCCGATGACGGGGTCGGCGTCGGCACCGACGCAAACAGCTTCTCCCCCCCCACCGCCGCCGACGGGGATTTCAGCACCCGCTGCCGACGGTTCGCTGGGCGAAGAGGCCGTCAGCCACGGCGGCAAGCCCAGCGACTACCTCGACCGTAAGGGGTATCTGGACAACTTCCTGCCGGTGAAGGTGCCGCTGCCCGTGGTCAAGGGTGGGAAGGACGTGCTGGCGTTCGACTTCAACGGCGTCAAGAAGGAAACGGTGCTGCGCTACGAGCACTTCTCGGTGGTGATGAACTCGAAGCTCCGGATGTGCTTCTTCAGCGCGGTCAACATCAACGGCAAGTCCTCCCAGAAGACCAAGCGGAGCGGGTGGCGGACCGACCCGCGCATCCCCGAAACGAAGCAGATCGCCGAAGAGTGCTACGGCAACCCGCCGAGGTTCAGCCGGGGCCACATGACGCGGCGCGAAGACCCCGCGTGGGGCACGCCGAAAGAAGCGGACCGCGGCAACGACGATTCGATGCACGTGACAAACGTCACGCCGCAGATGCAGGCGTTCAACGGCGCGGTGTGGCTGTCGCTCGAGGACTACGCGCTGCAGAACGCCCGCAAGGCCGGGCAGAAGATTTCGGTGTTCACCGGCCCGATCTTCGGGAAGAGCGACCCGGTGAAGTTCGGCGTGCCCATCCCCCGCGCGTTCTGGAAGATCATCGCGTTCATCCACGACGATACCGGGAAGCTGTCGGCGACGGGCTACTCGATCTCGCAGAACGAGCACCTCGAAGCGCCCGAGTTTGTGTTCGGGAAGTTCAAGACCTTCCAGCGCTCGCTGCCGTGGATCGAGCAGCGGACCGGGCTCACGTTCGGGCCGCTGACCAAGGCGGACCGCTTCAAGGAACCCGAGAGCGGCGTGGAGATCGAACTCGTGGACCCGACGCAGATTCAGTGGTGACGGGGCGATCGCACCGTTTGCATCATCTCTTGATTCGGCGCTTCGTCGTGGCGCCGATCACTCGCTCTGGTTGCGCGCCTGCTGTTGCTCGCTGGCCAGCCGTGGTGTCGCCTCGGAGGGCGGGAGTGCCTGCGCGAGCGCGGCTCACCGGCTGGTGGCTCCGGGCGCGGGGCGGGCTCTGTTCACGATGGGCGTCGGCGTCGGACTGGGTGTTTGGCTGGCGCTGCAAGGCTAAGCGGGATCAATCGTGGCGCAGCGCGACGATGGGGTCTTGCCGGGCGGCCTGCCGCGCCGGGTAGATGCCCGCGGCCAAGCCGGTGAGCGTCGCCGCGAAAAACGAGACCACCACCGACCACAGCGGGATGCTCGTCGAGAGCTCCGCGCCCGAGAAGAGCTGCTTGGCGGCGATGCCGATGCCGATCGAGAGCCCGATGCCGACCGCCACACCGATCAGCCCCCCCACCGCCGAGAGCACGCTGGTCTCGACGAGGAACTGCCACACGATGTGCTTTCGGGTCGCGCCAAGAGCCCGGCGGATGCCGATCTCGCGGGTGCGCTCGGTGACGCTGGCGAGCATGATGTTCATGATCCCGACGCCGCCGACAACGAGGCTGATGGCGGCGATGGCGGCGAGCACCAGCTGCCATCGCAGCGCCGCCGAGCGCGCGTCTTCGAGCAACTGGTAGGGGATGACGAACTGGATGTCGTCCATCTTCGGGTGGCGCACCTGCAGGGCCCGCTTGAGCAGCGCGGCGTCGGTGAGTACGCGGTCGCGCGTCGGTGACTCGTAGATCACCTCGCGGATCTGCACCTCTTCGCTGCTGCGCGAGCCGGACGACATGCGGACCACGGCGTCACCGAAGCGGGCCTGGGCCGTGGTGAGTGGGACGTGGATGTCGAGGTTGAAGTCGCGTCCGACGAGGGTGGCACCCGCGCCGCCGCTGGTGCCCACGGGGGCGAGGATGCCGACGACGGTGAAGACCTGCTCGTCAATGCGGAGGGTGTTCCCCAAGGGGTCTTCGTAGGGGAACATGGTGCGGGCGATATCGTGCCCGAGCACGGCGACGGCGGCGTGCTCGGCCATGTCACCCTCGGTGAGGTAGCGGCCGCGGGCCATGGTGAGGTTGGCGACGCGGCGGAGTTCGGGGGTCGCGCCGAAGGCCTGGCTCTGCTTGCGGAGCGATTCCTTGATGACCTGGGCACCGATGCTCTTCAGCGGGACGATGCTGGCGGCCTCAGGGAAAGCGTTCTGGATGACGCGGAGGTCGTCGCGGGTGATGCCGAACTTGGCGAGGAAGGTTCGGCGGTTGTTCCCGCCGCCGGTGTTGGCGGATTCGGGGGGTTTGATGGATCGGATGATGATGTTGCGGGCCCCGAGCCGCTCGATCTGAGCGAGGGCGGCCTGCTTGGAGCCCTCGCCGATGGCGATCATCGAGATGACGGCGGCGACGCCGAGGATGATGCCGATCGCCGTGAGCACGCTGCGAAGAGCGTGCAGACGGAGATTGGAGAGGCCCAGGCGGATGGTCTCGAGCAGGAAGGTCAAGGGGGAATTGAGGAGTTTGGCGGGGACGGGGCCGGAGCGGGGTCACAACGGGGCCGATTCGGAATGAGGGTAGGCGGATGGGGCTCGTTTGAACCGGCGGTGAGACATGTGCTACCGGCTCGATGCGTTGTCGCTGCCGAGGGCTTCAACAATCTGGGAGGCGTGCGGTGTCCAGCGTTTTTCGCAACGCTTCGGAGCACTGATGTCAACCCGACTTCGGGTTGGCATCAGTGGCACGGGCGCGCGGGGCTTTGGGCGCGGTACATTCACCTTGATGGAGACGCACGGCGGCTCAACCTCCGGCCCGAAACAGCGATCGCGGGGCGAATCGCTCGGCGCATCGGGCGGGCGTGCGGTGAGCGTGAAGGTGCATGAGGAGACACAGATCGAACGTGGGTGGACCTTCCGCGTGACGTGGGGCGGGGGGCCAGCGGGAGCGCGGGCGTCCACCGCTGCCACGGAGGGAAGCGAGCCGCCCGGCGGCGTCGAAATCGAACTGCGCCTTGACTGGCACGACTACGAGCACTGGTCACACGGCGCGGCGTCGCCGAGCGATGTGGCGCGGGTGGTGATGGAGTGTGCCGTGGCGAATGTGCCCGCGGGGGTGCCGGTGTTCCGCGCGGGCAGGCGGGTGGATGCGTCGACGCTTCGGCGGGTGGTGCCGGGGTTGGATGAGATGGTGCGGGAGCGGATGGGGTGAGGGGGCGGTGAGCGGCGTCACGCCACGCGGCGTCGGGGTTCGGGCTTGCGAGAGAGTCCGTGCTTCGCAAGATGAGCGTCAAGCCGCTCGAAGTATCCACGAGGAGGCACATGCTCGCGCCGGCCCGCGACGATGCTGTCAATCGAAAGGCCGAAATCGAGCTCCTCCCATTCGACAGCGACTCCCTGCGGCGACACCCTGAGGTCGCGGCGCTGGGACGGCGTGGCCTTGACGAGCGTGGGATAGAAATCCAGCGGGACGCGGATGGTCCTGCCGTCGGTGAGCGTGACCTCGAGGAACGACGCGGTGATGCGGGCAGCGGTTGCCCGGTACGGCTCTTCATGCGCCGAAACGGTCACGCCATTGCTCAAGAAACTGCTCGCGACGCTGGGCGACGATCCGCGCGACGCGCGAGCGATCGGCCGCGTTGAAGTCGTCGCTCCGCGCTTCTTGCGGAGGCTCCGTGCCGAAGCACCACTTGGCTTCCGCGTTGTCTTTCGTGACGTGGACATGGGGCGGCTCCGATCCGTCGGCGGAATAGAAGGAAAACCGGAAGCCGAGTTCGTGCCAGATCCTGGGCATTCCCAGGCTCCCTCGCTGTGCATTTTAGACCCCCGCGTATGCACTCATCGGCACGCAGGTACACACCAGATTCCGGTCCCCGTAAGGATTGTCGACGCGCCCGACGATCGGCCAGAACTTGTACGACTGCGAGGACGCGCCGCGGAGCCAGGGGGCCGGGAACGCCGCCGTTTCGCGCGAGTAGGGGCGGTCCCAGTTGTCGCCTGTCACGCAGCCCGCGGTGTGCGGCGCGAGTTTCAGCGGGTTCTTGTCCCGCGGCCACTCGCCGCGCTCGATCTTCGCGACTTCTTCGCGGATCGAGATCATCGCGTCGCAGAAGCGGTCGAGCTCGGCCTTGCCTTCGCTCTCGGTGGGCTCGACCATGAGCGTGCCCGCGACGGGCCAGCTCATCGTCGGGGCGTGGAAGCCGTAATCCATCAGGCGCTTGGCGAAGTCCTCGGCCTTGACGCCTGCGGAGGCCTCGAACGGGCGGACGTCCATGATGAACTCGTGGGCGACGCGGCCGCTCTTGCCGGTGAAGAGCACGGGGTAGTGCTGCTTGAGGCGCTCGGCCATGTAGTTGGCGTTGAGGATGGCGACCTCGGTGGCCCGGCGCAGACCTGACGCGCCCATGAGCGCGATGTACACCCACGAGATGGTGAGGATGCTGGGCGAGCCGTACGGCGCGGCGGAGACCGGGCCGATGGCCTGGGCACCGGCGCTCTCGGGGTTGACGACGGGGTGACCGGGCAGGAAGGGCGCGAGGGCTTTGGTGACGCCGATGGGGCCCATCCCGGGGCCGCCGCCGCCGTGAGGGATGCAGAAGGTTTTGTGGAGGTTGAGGTGGCAGACATCGGCGCCGATATCGCCGGGGCGGCACAGGCCGACCTGGGCGTTCATGTTGGCGCCGTCCATGTAGACCAGCCCGCCGGCGCGGTGGACGACCTCGCACATCTCCTTGATGTTCTCTTCGAACACGCCGTAGGTGCTGGGGTAGGTGACCATCAGCGCGCCGAGGCGGTCTTTGTGCTCGGCGACTTTGGACTTGAGGTCGTCGAAGTCGATGTTGCCGTTGTCGAGGTTGTGGACTGGGACGACGATGAACCCGGCGATGACGGCGGATGCGGGGTTGGTGCCGTGGGCGCTCTCGGGGATCAGGCACACGTTGCGCTGGATGTCCCCGCGGGATTCGTGGTACGCGCGGATGGTCAGCAGGCCGGTGTATTCGCCCTGTGAACCGGCGTTGGGCATGAGGCTGATGGCGGCGAAACCGGTGATCTCAGCCAGCCAATCTTCGAGCTGCTTGAACATCTGCGCGTACCCGCGGGTCTGGTCCGCGGGCGCGAACGGGTGAAGGTTGCCGAACTCGGGCCATGTCACCGGCACCATCTCGCTGGTGGCGTTGAGTTTCATCGTGCACGAGCCCAGCGAGATCATCGACTGCGCCAGCGACAGATCGCGGCTCTGCAGCCGGTAGATGTACCGGAGCATCTCCGTCTCGGAGTGGTAGGCGTTGAACACCGCGTGCGCGAGGTAGCCGCTGCTCCGCGCGAAGGGCACCGCGTATCCGACATGCTCCGAGGGAATCTCGGCGGCGTTCTCGGGGAACTCGAACCCGCGCCCGCAGCCGAACGTCGCGAGAATCTCCCGCACGTCCTCCAGCGTCGTCGTCTCGTCGAGCGAGACGCCGATGGTGCCGTCGCCGAAATCCCGGTAGTTACGGCCCGCGGCGACACCGGTCTTGATCACGCCCGCGGCATCCTGCTTGCAGTGCTCGCCGATGACGACCTTGATGCGCAGCGTGTCAAAGGCAACCGGCGTGAGGACTTCGTGGCCCAACCACTTCATGCCGTAGGACAGGATCATCGTGAGGCGGTGGACGCGCTCGGCGATGCGGCGCAGGCCCTCCGGCCCGTGATAGACGGCGTACATGCCCGCCATGATCGCCAGCAGCGCCTGGGCCGTGCAGATGTTGCTCGTGGCCTTCTCGCGCCGGATGTGCTGCTCGCGCGTCTGGATGGCCATGCGGAAGGCGGGCGATCCGGCGGAATCGCGCGACACGCCGATGAGACGGCCGGGCATCTTGCGGGCGTACTCCTTCTTGGTCGCGATGAACGCGGCGTGCGGCCCGCCGAAGCCCATCGGCACGCCGAAGCGCTGCGCCGAACCAACCACCGCGTCGGCCCCGAACTCTCCCGGCGGCGTCAGCAGCGTCAACGCCAGCAGGTCCGTCGCCACCACCGCCAGCGCCCCCGCCTGGTGCGCCGCCTCGATCACCCCACGATAATCCCGCACCGCGCCGCTCGTGTCGGGGTATTGCAGCAGGATGCCGCACAGGTCGCCGCGCAAGTAGTCGATCTTGGATTCATCGCCGACGACGACGTGGACGCCCATGCTCTTGGCGCGGGTCTGCACCACCGCGATGGTCTGCGGGTGGCAGTTGGACGAGACGAAGAACGAGTTGCGAGCTCCCGCACCGCCGCCCGCCCCGCCGCCGGCCCCGGCGATCGACCCGGCCAGTTCGCCCGCGATCGCGTAGCACATCGCCATCGCTTCCGCCGCCGCTGTCCCTTCGTCCAGCAGGCTCGCGCCCGCCAGAGGCAGCCCCGTCAGGTCGCTCACCATCGTTTGGAAGTTCAGCAGCGCCTCGAGCCGCCCCTGCGAAATCTCCGCCTGGTACGGCGTGTACTGCGTGTACCAGCCCGGGCTCTCCATGATGTTCCGCAGGATCACCCCCGGCGTGATCGTCCCGTAGTACCCCATCCCGATGTGCGACGCCATCACCTTGTTCTGCGACGCCATTTTTCGCAGCGTCTCCAGCACTTCGTGCTCGCCCAGTGCGCGCCCCGCATCGGGTTCGATCTTCAGCGCTCGGCGCAGCCGGATCGCCTCGGGCACCGTCTCATCGATCAGCCGGTCGAGCGACGACGCGCCGACCGCCGACAGCATCGCCTCGATCTCCGCAGGCCCCGGCCCGATGTGCCGGTGCGCGAACGTATCGGACGGGAACAGCAGCGAAGAGGCGGAACTGGACGCGGGGCGGGCGGCGGTGGTGGTCATGGGCGTCACGGAGATCGGGTGTCGGCGGCCGCGGTCGGCGGCCAGGAAAGAGGTCACATCAGGCCGCCGCGGTTGTCCCGCAACTCGCGGCCAAGCGTCACGTCGGGCTTCGATTCGGGCCCCACAATCTCGGACTTCGCGGGGGACGCCATCATAGACGCACCCCCGCGCACTTTCGCCGAAAAGCCGCCCCGTTCCGCCCGAGAAACCACGCCGGCGCTCGCCGCTGATCCCACCGGGCCGCACAGACCCACCCCGCGAGCGGCACCGACGCCGCGCCGCGCTTCCACCACTCCGATCGCGAGGCATAGTCAGAGCACCTGACCGGGCATTCCGGGCTCGGTTCAGGTCCGTAAAGCCAGCAACAGGAGATCAGCCATCATGAAGAACCTCGCTCTCACCGCGTTCGTCATCGCCGCCGGCGCCGCCTCGGCCAGCGCCGGCCTCATCGTGAACGGCACCTTCGACGGCGGCACCATCGCCCCCGCCGCCAGCGCCTACCCCACCGACCCCGAGATGTGGCCCGAAGGCCGCCATAACGTCACCAGCTTTGACACCCTGCACCCCCTCTGGGTCGACTTCTTCGACCACACCTCCGGCAACGGCGAGAGCGGGTTCATGATCGTCAACGGCACCACCCAGGGCAACGGCCCCGCCTGGTACGACTTCGTCCAGGTCGACCCCGGCACCGAGTTCGAGCTCTCGCTCTGGCTCGCCTCGCTCTACCCCGACGCCGTCTCGACCGTCTCGCTCCGCGTCATCGGCCTCACCGATGAAACCGGCAGCGACCTCATCGCCTCGTCCGACGTCACCGCCCCCACCGAACTCGCCCTGTGGGAACGCCGCGCCATGACCTTCAACTCCGGCAACTTCACCAATCTGCGCATCGAGATCTGGGACACCAACCAGGTTGCCGGCGGCAACGACTACGCCGTCGACGACATCGCCCTCGTCCCCGTCCCCGCTCCCGGCGCCGCCGCCTTGCTCGGCCTCGGCATGCTCGCCGGCTCGCGCCGCCGTCGCTAAGTCACACGCCCCACGCACCACACACATCGGCTGCTCTCGGACCGCCGACTCGGGAACCATCCCGAGTCGGCGGTTTCTTTCGATGGCCGCATCGTCGTTCCACGGTGCCCCAACCAAGAAATCGGTCACCAGCTGTACTGCGCCGTGTACGTCACCTTCTCCTCCGCGTCCGGTTTCACCATGACCCGGAACTCGATCGTCCGAGCGTCGAGTTTCTCGAACTCCCGCGACGGCTTGCGGACCTCCCACTGGCTCCAGCGGTACAGGTGCTCGACCACCCGCACCTCCACAGGCTCGGTCTTGTGGTTCCGTAGTTTGATCTCGAACGTTTCGCTCGCGAACCGCCGGTTCGAATCCACCTGGTAATCCGTCTGCTTCCGCTCGCCCACCACGTCAAACGCGTTGCCGGTGTACACCCGCACCGTCTCGTCCTTGGGCGTGTGGTCGATCGTGTTTTCCCCGACAAACTCAAGCTGCCCGCCGTGAACCGCCGCGTCCTGGCGGTAGAACCGCAGCGCCCCCTTGGGCAGCGGCACACCCAGCCCGTTGCCCTCCGAGTTCTTGAACTCGCGCATGATCCACACCTTCGGGTTCGACTTCGTCCCGTACTCCCGGTTGTTGCGGATCGAATCGAAATCCCAGAAGCGCTGGTTCCGGTCGATGAACGCTCCGTCGTAGATGTACAGCCGCTTCGACGCCACCTTCTCGGCCTTCACGAACTCGACCTGCTTGGTCTCGCGGTCGCGGAGCGTCGTCGCGCGGCTGATCGTGTACAGGTGCAGATCGTCGAACGAACGCTCTGTCACGGGCGCTTCAGCCATCTCGTCCCGCATCGCCAGCGACGCCGCTCGCGGCATGTCAGACTCCGCGTCCTGCAGCTTGTTCACGTCGCCCGCCATCAGTTTCAGCTTGGCGTTCTCGAAGCTCTTCCCGCTCTGGTTGTCCACCGTCACCCAGCCCACCAGGGAGATGATTTCTTCGGCTGGGGAGGTTCCCGGCGCGGGCTCGGCAGGTGCCACGATGATGTAATCCGCCTGCCAAGACATCCCGCCGGTGAGGTAGCCGAGTTCCGCCGCCACGGGGCCGGGCTTGTCGGTTGAGAGCACCCAGTCGAGCGTGGGCTTCAGGATGGAATCGTCGACGAGGGCCGGAAAAATCGGCGTCCCCGGCAGGCCGAACATCAGTTTGCCGTCGACCTTCACCAGCGGCTGCGCAGCCTGCCCGGATGGGCCGTACGCGCGGGCCATCTGCGCCTGCGCGTACTGGCCGCCGTAGCGGGAGAAGGCCTGCGTGTGCGCCACATAGCCGCTGCGAACGATCTCACCCTTGATGATCTTCTTCGATCCGTCCAGCGACGCCGCCGTCTCGAAGTCGATGGTCTTGCCTTCGTAGAGGTTCAGCAGCAGCCCCTCGCTGACGGCATCCGCCCGGTAGTTCTGCTCCAGCACACTCAGCCGACGCGCGCCGGAAGGATCGCGCAGGATCACCGAGTCGGGCTCAAGATGGGCCGTGGTGTCGGCGAACCGCACGCGGTTCTCGCCCGCGCCCAGCGTGAAGTTGAGCGACTCGCGCACCACCGCGAAGTTCTGGTTGTAGATGGTCAGTGAGGGGCCGGGGGCCGCGTTGGCCGCGATCGCATCCGCGGCGGCGCCTGCGCTGGTGGTGATCGTGAGCACGGCGCCCGCCACGGTCGCCAGACGATTCGCGGTGATGTGCATGGGTGGTCTCCGGAGATGGGTAACTGTGCGTTGAATCCTGATGTGGTATCGCAGCCGACCGAAAAAGGTGCGGTACAACCTGTATCGGCGATGCGAACACGCGCCCAAGAAACGAGCCCCGAGCGTGAGCGAGTGGGCCGAGGTATCGATGTGTGCCGGCCTTCCGAGGCACCCGTCGCTCACGCTCTCGGCGCGTTGTTCCGGGCGTTCACTCCCCGGGGATGACCGTGATGACCCCGTCCCACGGGCTGCTCGCGCTGGCGTACAGCTTCTTGGGGATGCGCCCGGCCAGCGCCGATTGCCGCCCGGCAAGCACCGCGTGCCGCATCGCGTGGGCCATCATGATGGCGTCTGTGGCGTGCGCCACCGCCGTGTTCAGCAGCACGCCGTCGGCGCCGAGTTCCATGGCGATGCTCACGTCCGACGCCGACCCTACCCCCGCGTCCACGATCACCGGGTACCCCGCGTCGCCCCCCTTGAGGTCTTCCAAAATGATCGCGATGTTGTTCCGGTTCAGCACACCCTGACCCGAGCCGATCGGCGAGCCCGCCGGCATCACGCTCATCGCGCCCGCCTCCTTGATCCGCCGCGCCATGATCGGGTCATCGCTGGTATAGCACAGCACCTCGAACCCGTCCTTCACGAGCTCGCGGCACGCCTCCAGCGTCCCCACCGGGTCCGGCAGCAGCGTCTTCTTGTCGGCGAGCACTTCGAGCTTCACCCAGCTTGCGCCGGGGTTGTTGATCTGATCCAGCAGCTCACGCCCCAGCCGCGCCACGCGCACGGCGTCCTCGGCGCTGAAACACCCCGCCGTGTTGGGCAGGATCGTGTACCGCCGCGTATCAATGAACTCCAGCAGCGACTGGCCTTTTTCGTTGAACAGCCGCTCACGGCGCACGGCGACGGTGACCACCTCGCACCCGCTGGCGTCGAGGGCGGCCTGCATGGTGGGGAAGTCCTTGTATTTGCCGGTGCCGACCAGCAGGCGGCTCGTGAACGTGCGCGAGCCGATGCGGAAGGGGGTCACGCCGGGCTCGTGATCGTGGTCGCGGGAGGCGGGCACTTTGGGTTCGATCGTGCGTGAGGCGGTCATAGGGGATCGTATCACGGCCCGTTGAAGCGTCACCCCTTGAACACGATCGCGGGCTCAAGCGTGATCACCTTCACCATCGAGATCAGGGCCGCGATGATGCAGATGATCGTCACCGCCGCGCCGGTCATGGCGAGCGTCTGCCACAGCAGGCGGAACGCGAGCTCCGAGCCGCCGGAAAGGATGGGCACGAGCGACGCCAAACCGACCCCCAGGCCATACCCGATGAGCCCCACCACGATCGCCTGCAGGACGATCATGCGGAGCAGGCGGAACGTGCTCGCGCCCATCGCCTTGAGGGCCCCGAAGTGGCGGAGATTGTCCAGCGTGAAGTTGTAAAACGTCTGGCCGGCGATCGCGGTGCCGACCAGGAACCCCAGCGTCACCGCGATGCCGAAGTTGATCGGAATCCCCGTGTACTTCACGAAGTACATCACCGTCGTCCACGAGAACTCGTTGCGCGTCTGGGCCATCAGGCTGGTCTGCTGTTCGATGCGCTCGGCGAGGGCCTCGGCCTCGAGCCCGACCACCGGCTTGGCGAGCACAAAGCTCAACAGTTTCCGCTCCCGCGGCGCGAACGTCGTCGCCCGCGTGTATGTCGTGTAGATCACCGGCTGGCTCTGGAACGTCCGGCTGGTGCGGCAGATGCCCACCACCACCGCACGCCGGTCGTTCAGTTCCAGCGTGTCGCCCACCTTCAGCGGCTCGGGCTTGGCACCGCGGATCGGCTTGCCCTCGGCGTCGCGGGCCAGCCGTGCCAGACGACCGTTCGCCCCCGCCTCGTCGACGATCACCCCGTCGGACTGTCGCAAGTCGGAGATTGTCCCGACCAGCATTTGCGGCGGACCCCCGATCAGCGTCGCGTCGTCGAGGCCGATCACGTTGCACTGCTGGAAGTTGCCGTTGTCGAGCCGCGCCTTGATGAGGCCCTTGTACAGCGGCACGGCCCACTCGACGCCCGGGACGCCGCGAACCCGTTGCAGCATCGTGTCGCGCAGCGGCTTCACGTCGTCGATGAACTGCACCTTCGGGTCCATCACCCACACTTCCGGCAGGGCGGTGTCGTGGATGAACCCAAACGTCCGGGTCATCAGCCCCACGAAGATGCTCGCTTGCTGGGTAATCAGCAGGCTCGCGAACGTCAGCCCCATGATGATGCCCAGGAACTTGGCCCGGTCGCCGATCAGCATGCGCAGCGCGACGAAGTTCATGCGTTCCCCGCCCCCCCGCCGCCGCTGCCCCCGCGGGCCGCTTTCATCGCGTCCATCGAGTACCGCGTGATGTGCTCGGCCAGCGCATCAATCTGCTCCGGACCGTCGGTCGTCGAGCCGAACATCCGCTGCATCATGCTCCGGCAGGTGTGATAGATCAACGCCTGCCCCACGGCGCTGGCGGCGTAGCGTCGAACCTTGTCCTCCGGCGCGGTGGGCCCGAGCACCTCGCGCACGATCCCGGTGAGAATCTGATATTGCGGCCGCGCACCTTGCTCGACGATGCCGTCGAGCGCCGGGGAGGGATCGATCATCTCTCGCGCCAACAGCTTGCCCCACGGCGGCGAGGTCTCGTCAAAGATGCGGTGCAGGATGCCGCGAATGAACGCTTTGAGCCGGGCCTCGGGAAGGTCGCGGTCGGTCACGCCGGCGTTGATCGGGAAGCGTTCGCGGGCCGCCTTGTACGCGCTGAGCACAACCTCGCGGTAGAGGCTTTCCTTGTCGCGGAAGTGGTAGTTCACCGCGGCGATGTTGGCCCCGGCTCGCAGACAGATCTGGCGGACGGTCACATCGCGGAATCCCAGTTCGGCGAACAGCTCCCCCGCCGCCTCGATCAGGCGTTGACGGGTGGTCGCCCCGCTGGTGGTATCGATGGTGTCGGGCATGGCCAACCTCCAAATCCGTGCTTCAATCATGTGTTTTAGGCGCGGTGCATGGGGGAATCAAGCCCCCGTCCGGCGTCGCGGGTACCTTGCTCAACCCCCCCTCCGGCAACCACGTCCTCCCGGCCCCACTGCTGGCCACCACAACCCCGAACCCCGCCACCCGAACCCATGAAGCACACCCGCCTGATCGCCCTGACTTGCCTGCCCGCCGTCGCTCTGCTGTCCTCATGCGCCTCGTCGGGAAAGAGCGGCTCGGGCGGCGAATCCACCCGGAAGCTGGACACGCTCGCTTCGTGGATGGCCGGCACCTACACCAGCGAGGCCCAGGCCTCGACCGATCCGGACAACTATTTCAACGTCCGCCTCATCATGACCCCCATCTGGACGGAACGCTCTGACGGGCGCTGGCTGTACGTCGAGCAGGCGATGTCGACAGCGCTCGAGAAGCCGTATCGCCAGCGGATTTATCAGGTGACCCCAAAGGGTGCGGGGTTTGAGAGTGTCGTGTACACGCTGCCGGGTGACGCGCTCGAGTACGCCGGCGCGTGGCAGGACCCGAGTCGGTTTGACGCGCTCGCGCCGCAGATGCTCGCCGAGCGTGAGGGGTGCGAGATCGAACTCGCATGGGACGCGGCGTCGCAGATGTTCAAGGGCTCGACGGTGGCCAACAACTGCCCGAGCGACCTCCGCGGCGCGACCTACGCCACGAGCGAGGTGACGATCACCCAGACGCAACTGAACTCGTGGGACCGCGGTTTCGACGCCTCGGGCAACCAGGTGTGGGGGGCGCGGATGGGGGGGTATCAGTTTGTGAAGGTCGCTCGGTGAGGGAAGGCACGCAGGCACGCAGGCACGAAGGCACGAAGTGAAAGTACCGCTCAGTTCGCCGGCGTGAGGTTCTGAACGTTCAGCGTCGTGTGCATCTCGGCGAAGAGGCCGATGAACATCGGGGTTGACGCCGCGTCCTCTAACTCCTTGTTGAAGCGCGCCTCGGTGGAGTATTGACCGGTCAGCTTCCAGTGCTTCACGTCGGTCTTGTCGGCGACGCCACGCCACTGGCCGGGGTTCAGCGTCTGGGTCACGAGCACGTCGGAATAGGGCTTCTTGTCGACGGGGTTGACGACGCTGAACTTGAGCGTCCCCCCGCCCTTGAGCGGGTCGGGCTCGGCTTCCTTGACGGCGATGATCCACTCGACTCGGCCGCGGTGCTTCTTGGCCGAGCGGACCCACGCACCGACGTCGGCGAGGGTCTTCTGTCGTTCCGCCGGCGTGGTGACGGCGGACTCGGTGACTTTCTCGGCGTAGTCCTTCACATACGCCGCCAGCGCCGCTTCGGGAGCACCGAGCGGGTCGTCGGGCGTCGCGGCGAAGTCGTCGCCCGAGGCGGGCGTGCCGGGTTTACCGCCGGGGGTTGTCGAGCCGGGGCCCTTGCCACCGGGCGTGGTGCCCGCGGGCAGGGCGGCCTTCAGTTCGGCGTTTTCTTTCTCAAGCTGGGCGATTTTCTGCTTGAGCTTGGCGACTTCGCTCTGCAGCCGCGCCACTTCGGACATGAGTTTCTCGGCGCGCTGCGCGTCGGGTGTCGGCAGGCGATCGTCCTGCCCGAGCGCCCGCGGCGCGGCGGCGACAGCCATCAGCGAGACGAGCGAGATCAACACAACGGCGCGGAATCGGGGGAGGGGCATTGGTTTGTCTCGAAGAGTTGTGAGGCAGAAACGAACTACCGTGGCGACGCCAACACCTTTACTATACGGATCGCGACCGCCGCGGCTGCAAACCGACCGCTTGACTCAGCACCGGTCGGAGACCGGTGCCACCGATAAAGGCCACCGTTGATCGTCTCCGCCCCATCCCGGCGTCCAGCTTCCGCCGACGCGCTGCTCGGGGCGAGTCTGTCGGCGCGGCTTTCGCGCCTCGATATCCGGTCGAAGAAGATGTTCGCGGGCAAGATGCCCGGCGAGCGGCGGAGCAAGAAGCGTGGCGCGTCGGTCGAGTTCGCCGAGCACCGCCAGTACGCCCAGGGGGACGACCTGCGGTTCATCGACTGGAACATCTACGCGCGGCTCGACCGGCTGTTCGTCAAACTGTTCATGGAAGAGGAGGACCTGGCGCTGCATGTGGTGCTGGACGCTTCGCCCAGCATGGACACGCCCGCGGCGGCGGACGAGCCCGTCCGAGCCAACGCCGACGCAGACGCGAATACGTCCGCGGGCAAGCTCGGGTTGAACAAGAAACTCTTCGCGTGTCGGCTCGGGGCGGCGCTGGGCGTGATCGGCCTCGCTGGCCAGAACCGCGTGGGCGTCACCGTCTTCGGCACGCCGGGACGTGAAAGGCCAGCCTCCATGCCCGACGCCCGCGGCAAGGCCAACACGCCGCGGCTTTCGAGTTTCATTCTTGAGCACGCATGGCCCGATGACGCCTCCACGGCGTACGGCAGCGGCGACGGCGCACGCTCCATCCCCCTCTCGAACTCACTGAACGAGGCGCTGCGGACGGTGGCGCGGGCGCGGGCTGGCAAGGGCGTGATCGTGGTGGTCAGCGATTTTCTCGCCGCCGCCGATGAGGGGTACGAGGCGGGCCTGAAGGCGTTGGCGCAGGTGGCGTCGAGCGGGAACTACGACGTGTATCTGGTGCAGACACTCGCGCCCGCCGAGATGGACCCGGAACTGCTGGGCTCGTCGGCACTCGACGCGCTGGTGGGCGACCTGCGTCTGACCGACGCCGAGACGGGCAAGGCCGCGGACGTGACGGTCACCTCGGCACTCGTGCAGTCGTACCGCAAGCGGCTCAAGGCGTACTGCGATGAGTTGCACGAGTATTGTGCCGCGCGGGGGCTGGCACACGTGCTGGTGAAGACCGACGCCGACCTGGCGGGGCTGGTGGTCAATACGCTGCGGGCGACGGGGGTTGTGGGGTAGGGGAAGTGGTCAAGTGGTCAAGTGGTCGAGTGGTCGAGTGGTCAAGTGCTGAGGAGGGTGACTGGTGGCTCGCCAGCACTCGAGCACTCGAGCACTTGACCACTTGACCACTTGACCACTTGCTCTTCACCGCACGCGCTTGTACGGCGTGTACTCCGGCGGCGCGGGCTCGGTCGGCACCAGCACCATCGCCGTGCGTGCGGGCACCTCAACCTCGATCAGCCCCGTTCGGACCTTCACCTCCGTGCCGCTGAGCAGGTCTTTCAGCGGCGCGAAGTTCATCATCCGGCCGTCGCGCACCGGGATCACCTCGCGCACCGGCAGAGCCTCGGCGTTGGCCAGCACGATCACGCTGTCCTTCCACTTGTCAGTGAAGCGCAGGAACGCGAAGAGGCGCTGCGAGGAGAGCCGGCGCCAGTCGCCCACGCGCAGCGCCCGGTGGTCCTTGCGGAGTTTCACGAGTGACTTGAAGAAGGCGAGATCGGGGTTCGCGTCGTTCACGAGGTCCCAGCGCATCGGGGCGCGGTTGCGCGGGTCGTCGGCGCCCTGCATCTCGACCTCACTGCCGTAGTAGACGCACGGCGCCCCCGGCAGGGTGAACTGCAGCACGCGGGCGAGCTTGCGCACCATCGGGTCGGGCAGGCGCGGATCGAGACGGGCGGTGTCGTGGTTGTCGAGCACGGTCCAGCACTTCAGGATGTGCTCGATGCCCGTGTCCGAAACCATCAGGTCGAGCAGGTCGGCGGCCCGCGCCCCGTTGATCTTCGCGTCGAACCAGTCGAGCAGAATCTGGCGCTGATGGAAGTTCATTAGCCCGTCGAGCGCGGGCATCCACGGCTCGGGTGCGTTCCAGATTTCGCCGATAATCGCCGAGCCCGGCCGCTCCGCATGGGCGGCGGCGGTGATCTGCGACAGCATTTCCGGGCCGATGTCGTACGCCACATCGAGCCGCCAGCCGTCGACGCCGTCGCGCAGGTAGCCGCGGACCACCGAGTCCGGCGCTTCCCAGATGTGCGCGCGGACCTCGGCGTCTTCGAGGTTGATCTCGGGCAGGTTGGGTACGTTGTACCAGGCGCGGTAGCCGAGCTTGCACGCCGGATCGAAGATGAACCACGAACGATCGGACGACGACGGATCGGCGAGGGCACGCTGGAAGCGCGGCGCGGTGCGGCCCATGTGGTTGAACACGCCGTCGAGCATGAACTTCATCCCGCGCTCGCGGCAGGCGCGGGCGAGTGACTTGACGTCGTCGCGGGTGCCGTACTCGGGCGAGACCTCGGCGTAGTCCTGCGCGTCGTACTTGTGGTTGGTGTACGCGGCGTGGATGGGGTTGAGGTAGAGCACGTCGACGCCCAGCGACGCGAGGTAGTCGGCCTTGCTGGCGACGCCGGCGAGATCGCCGCCCCAGAACTCGAGCTCGTGCGAGAAGCAGCCCAACTCGGGCACGCGGGTTCCGGGCTCGGGGGTCTTGGTCCAGTCGCGGTTGAACACCCGCGGCGCGGTGAAAAACTTCGCCTGCTGTTCCGGGTTCGCCGGCGGCACGTAGCGATCAACGAAGACCTGGTAGACGATCGGCCCAACACGCCAATCGGCCTCGCGGGCGGCGTAGCGCGCCGGGTCGAGGTCCGGGTCGATGTGCGGGAGCGAGCGGGTCGAGGGATCGCGCGGGGTGGGTGAGGTCATCGCGTGGGGTTGGCGGCAGCCGAAAGGTGTGATCACGAAGAACGCCGCGGCCAGGACCACCGCGTGCCGAGGAAGAGAGCGCATGAGGCGCAGAGTAGCGTGAATCGTGCGCTCCACCCTAACCCCGAGCGAGCGCCACGGACCCATCTTCGGGTTGGTGCCCGCCCGCCAAAGGCCCCGGCTCAATGGACAGCGCGCGTCAAGCCCACTGACCGATGCACCGGCCAGTGGAAAGACCATTTGAGTGATCGATCGCAATCCCCCCGGACCCCGAAACCTCACCGCACCGGCTTCATCACACCATCAAACGCATCCTCGAAATCGAAGACGGCGTCAAAGTCAGCGAAAGAATCGCGGTCACTTTTCCGCAGCACGCCGGACTCGACGAGGATGAAGACCACCCGGCCCATGTCGTGCGTCGAGCGGATGCTCCACGACCGCAGCACCGTGCGGGCGAGCATGCCGAACTGGCGGACCGCCAGATCACGTAGGCCCATGCACAGCTCTTGCCCGGTGACGTGGCGTTCGCCGTCGGGGCCTTCTTCGCCGCGAGCATCCTCGCCCGCGGCTTTGATCGTCTCGACCGTGTGTCGCAGGCCGGCCTGGACAAAGGCGAAAGCCTCAGGCGGGAACGAGCCGGCTCGTTCTCTCACACGTTCCCAGATCGCGGACGCCTCGGGGGTCATGCAGTGTGGCTCACGTCATCCGTCGAAGAACTTCACCCGGGCCACGCGCCTCGGGACGACACCGAACATTAGGCACGCCGCACGGACCGCGGCGTCGCCCCGATGCTCATCGGCTGACGTGGGCGTTGCCCGCAAGAAAGAACCGCAGCGGGGTCGTGGTCCATTCTCCCGCGCTGGCAATGCCGATCCGCGCCGAGCGCTCGACGCTCATCCCGCGCCGTGCCCCTTGTGTGGTCTTCTCGACGAAGAGCTCTGTGCTCGACGTCATGTCGAGCCCCGAGTGACGCCGATCGATGTCGAGCGCTTGGCACAGCCGGGCCGGGCCGGAGCACAGATCGGTGTCATTGAGCACGCCGGCCCGCGTGCCGCGGCGGCACCGCCGCATCTCTTCCAGGCCTTCTTCCGGCATCAGCGCCCGGATCAGCACCGCCACCGGTTCGTTGAGTTTGCCGCAGACGATGTTGAAGCAGTGGTGCATGCCGTAGGTGAAGTAGACGTAGGCGGTGCCGGCGTCGGCGTACATCGGTTCGGTGCGGGGCGTGCGCCGCCCGTTGAACGAGTGGCAGGCGCGGTCGGCGATGCCCATATAGGCCTCGGTCTCGACGATGATGCCGGACAGGCGAGCGCCGGAACCGACGACGCGCACGAGGCGGTGGCCGAGCAGCGCGGGGGCGAGTTCGTCGGCGGGCAACGCGAAATCGCGATGGTTCCAGCGCCGCGGCACCGTCACGGCGCACTCCCCGCGTACGCGTGCAGCCCCGGCAGCAGCAGGTTCACGCCGAACCACGACCAGGTCATCACCAGCAACCCGAGGATCGCCAAGACGGCCCGTGCGGTGTCGGCGTCGCGCCGCACGTGCACCGCCGCGAGCATCACCATCCAGGTGATGAGCGCCCACGTCTCTTTCGGGTCGAACGCCCACCAGCGTCCCCACGCGCGGTCGGCCCACAGCGCACCGAGCAGGATGCCCAGTGTGAGAACACAGAAGCCTGCGAGACACAGAGCACGTGTTGATGAGGAGAGGTCGCTTGTTGCTTGTTCGGAGGCCGCGTGCGACTCCACCTTCGCACGCCGAGTCACACGCACGCCCAACCACACCGACGCCGTCACCGCCGCTAGCGCAATCAGCGCATACGCGGTGAGGACCGTGGTGACGTGGTACTTCAGCAGTGTGGCGGTGCCGAGAATGGCCGCCTCGGGCTCGATGATCCGCCCCGGCACCGAGAGCGTGTGCGACGCCCACAGCACGACCATCGCGATGAGCGCCGCCGCGAACGCCAGCACGCGGATTGGCCCGGGTGTGTCGGCGGCGTCAGGGTCGTCAAACGCCGGACGACCCCGCAGCCACTTCGCCAGTCTGATCCCCCCCACCACCATCACCACGCCCAGCGCGATGGCGATCATGGATTCATACTGGTTCTGAATCGGCACGCGCCCGGCGATGAACCAGCGCAGGCCGAATCCGCCCGCGTGCAGAAGCCAAGCCGCCGCCAGGGCCGCGCCGCCCCAGAACGCCACGCCGCCGGATCGCAGCAGCAGCCCCGCCAGCAGCAGCGCCGCCGCGATGGCGTAGCCCCACCCGGCGAACTCGAGCAATCCCAGCCGGTTGTGCATCACCTCGACCCACACGCGCGCCGCGTCGTAGCGACCTTGGTTGTGGGCGCGGAGCGTGCTCGAAAGATGGTTCGCCGCGAGGATCGCCGCACCGGTGTCGCCACTGCGCCACACGTCGCGCAGCCGCTCGAAGGCGGCGCGGATCGGCGGCGGTGTTCGCTCAGACTGAGCGTCCAGCCAGTCTTCGGCTTCGAGCGGCGACGCCGAGCGATCCGGGGCGACCATCGGGAGCGCGCGGAAACCAAGCCGAGCAACCGCGAGGCGCTCGGCGAGGCCCGTGGCGGCGCGCAGCGTGGGCGGGCTCGGCGTGGCACGGGTCATGCGATCGAGCACGGCTTCGGCTTCGCGGATGCTGAGAAGGCCGCGTGCCCCAGTGCCCGCCCCAGCATCAACCCCAGCATCAACCCCAGCATCAACCCCTGCATCAACCCCTGCCCCCCCGAGCCACTCGGTTCGGCGCACGCCGGACGTTGAGAGCAGCGGGCGATCCACATTGTCGTCGGGCTGTAGGGCCAGATCGAGCAGCGTCACCAGCGGGTCTTCGCGCGTGGCGGCTCGGTCTTTGCCCGGCACGCGCTCGCGGCCCGAGGCGGCACGCACGATGTCACGCGCCACCGTGTCCAACGCGGCGATGCGCCCGTTCCACTGCACCGGCAGCGTGCGCAGCGACGCGACGGGGTCGATGTCGGCGGCAGGCGCGGAGGGCGCGAGCGCGCCGGCAGACATCGCCGCGAGCACCGCGACGCACGGCAGCACCTTGGCCCTGTGCTCGCGCCCAGGGCTCGGATGGACTTCAACACCACCAAGCGGCGCGTTCTCCCCACCTTCATTTGCTGCTCTGCTGCTTTGCTGCTTTGCTGCTCTGCTCCGCAGCAGCACGCCCCCCCCCATCCCCAGCAGCATAAGCACTGCCCCCGCCGCGATGATCCTCACCCCCGGCGTGTTGCCCACCCCCAGCACCACAAACCCCGCCCGAGGCCCATCCGCCATCCCCGCGATCACCGCCTCGCGCGACATCAGCCAACCCTCTTGGTCCCAGCCCGCGATCGAGAACTTCCACTTCACGGGGTTGATCCACCCGTGCCACACACGCTCGATCGGACCACGGATGAAACAGTCGCACGTCGGCGGCGAAAGACCATCGAGCACCAACGGCTCGTTGAGTGTGATGTCGCGGTCTTCGGTGGCGCCGCCGGAGGTGGCCCGCACCGTGACCGTGACCTGGCGGGCGACGTCGGTGCCGGGGACGGTGTCGATCCGCACGTCGCGCAGAGCGACGGCGATGCCGGGGATCGGCTTGGGTTGCTGACGCACGCGGTTCGTCATCTCGCTCACCAGCGGGCCAACCTCCGCCCCCGCGCCCGCCGGCGCGAGCAGCAGCACCTCTCCTTCCTGCTTCTGCGTCGCATACACCGCCGACCCCAGCGCCAGCAGCACCACACCACCGTGGGTCAACAAGACCGGCACTTTCCGGAGCGTCCAAGGCACCCGCGTGAGCATCGAGATCGTCATGTTCACCACGATGCCGACGAGCAGCGCCACACTCGGCCACCACGCGAAGTACTCGCCCTCTGATTTGTCGATCCACCCCAGCATCCGCAGCGGCGACATCCTCGGCACGCCCGAACCATCATCCGGACCAGGGAACAGGGGCAAAGTCCCCAGCGCGGCGTACACCGCAAACAACCCCATCAACGACAACCCCACAGGCGTCGCACCCAGTGCCCAAACCAATCTCGCGAAGACACCTCGGCGCTTCATGACGCCCCCCCGGCCGACCCACCACCACCAAAGCCCCGCCGGGAACCGGCGGGGAGAGAACCATCCGACCATCTCAGCAACTGGACAACACCATCGGCCCGCATCACGCGATCCAGCACATCACCCCGTTCGTTTCCGACCCCCACCGCGATCAGCCCCGCCTTCACCGTCCCCGCTTCAAGCGTGAACGCCGACTCGTTCAGCCCGAGCGCCCTCGCTCCGCGGGTTGTCCCCATCGCCAACGCCAACGCCGGAGGCACGCCGTCGCGACGCACCAGCAGCCGCATGTCGTCGAGCACGCTGATCCGCCCCGCCTGCGCGAGAGGCAGGTTGATGATCGAATCCGTGCCGAGGCACACGTTGACGCCCGCTTCGAGCATCTCACGATACCTATGCGGCCCCGTTGTCTCAGGATGCCGGAAGTATTCGTGCGCCCGCGGGCAGTACGCCACGCTCGCCCGCGCCGCCGCCAGCCGCGGGATGAGGCGTTCCGGGCAGTCATTCACATGGGCCGCGAGGAACGCCGTATCACCAATCCTCAACGGGATGGAAGGGGGCGGAGAGGCAGTGGTCGAGTGGTCCAGTGGTCGAGTGGTCAGGTGCGGGTATTCCGCGGCACTTGACCACTTGACCACTCGACCACTTCCAATCCCTTCCTCACGGCCGGGGTTCTGTTCCATCGCATCCAGCACATGCTCGATGGGGTGTTGGCCGTGCCCGACGCTCCGCGCGGCTTCGTCGTCCCACAAGCCGATGCGTTCGAGCAGATCGCGGAAGGGTCCGTCGCCGTGTTCGATGAATCGGCGTTCGTCGAGCGTCTCGGCGAGGTGGGTACATAAGCCCACGCCCCGCGCCGCCGCCAGCCGGACCGCTTCTCGATACACACCCGGCCCCGCCGAGTACGGCGCATGGGGTTGCAGCGCGCACCCCGCGGCCGCCAGCCTTTCCATCTGTTCGATCGCGAATCGCTGCGTCGCGCCCACGCCGAAGACCTCGCCGAAGCCGACGCCGAAGCCCGCGCCGAACACCCGCTCCAACTCGGAGCGCAGCACCAGCCGCGCGTCAGGCTCTCCCACCGAGCCGGTCGGCACGGCCCCGATGATGTCCCCCACCGCCACCACGCCGCCGGCGAGCGAGCGGGCGATCCCATCGCGCAGAGAATCAATCGCGGTTTCCAGCGTGATCGCCCGGTTGGGCCGCACCAGCGACATCGCCCAGCCCACGAACCCGCCCGCCGGGTCATAAGGCCGCGGCCCGATGTGGGTCAGGTCGAGATGGGTGTGGGCGTTGACGAGCCCCGGCAGGATGACGGACTCGGGCAGCGATCGCCGGCGCTCGGGCGCGACCGCCCCCGCCGCCGGGTGCCGATCGATGTCCCCCGGCACCCCCACCGCAACCAGCCGGCAGCGCCACACCGGTTCACCCATCCCCGACACCACCGCACGAGACTCGACCAGCAGACTCGCCGGGGCGAACGTCAGCCCGGTGCCATCCGCGGCCCCGGCGGCGTCTATACGCCAGAGCGACGTGCTCCCGCCAGCCTCCCCCGAAGCGAGCCCGAATTCCGAGTTGTCTCTGCCTTCTGCATTCATGGGGAGCCCAAGCGCCGGTCGATCTTAGAGGTGCGCCTGAACTCCGCCGGAGTTTCCGTGCGAGGTCCGGTTTCGTGCTGCGAGAGCCAGTTCCGCCAGCGTCCGCCAGCGATTATCGGGTCTATGCTTGTGCCCGAGTGATTCAGGCCAGCGTGCCGACGCACAAACGCACCCCGCCCGCCTCCCCTTCACACCTTCACACCTCTCTCCTTCACCCGCCCCTTGCCTTCAGGACTCCCCGCCATGACCAAGACTCTCAAACTGCTCAGCCTCTTCGCCCTCTGCGGCGTGTCGATGACCGCGTGCGTTTCGGTGGAGGAGTACGACAAGACCGCCGAGGCGTACCGCACGGCTCAGATGCGCAACGACCAGTTGCTGGCGGACGCCGAGGCTCGTCAGCGCGAACTCGACGCCAAGAATGCGCGTCTGGCTGAGGTCGAAGATGCCAACCGGCAGCTCGCTGGTTTGAGCGACGAGATGAAGCGGCAACTCGACCAGTACAAGATGGAACTCGACGGCTTCGGCAGCAAGATCGCCGGCATGGACCTCACGCGGCTCGACCCGGCCACCAACGCCGAGCTCGAGGCCCTCGCCGCCCAGTACCCCGACCTGATGATGTACGACGGGACCCGCGGCATGATCCGCCTCGCCGCCGACCTCACCTTTGATTCGGGCAGCGACAGCGTGAAGGAGCCCGCCCGCAACGCGCTGGGCCGTCTCGCCGGCGTGCTCAACGACTCGAACGCCGGCAAGTACGACATCCGCATCGTCGGCCACACCGACCGCCAGCCCATCACGAACCCCAACACGCGGGCCCGCTTCGGCAGCAACCGCGTCCTCTCGTGCTTCCGCGCCATCGCCGTCGAGAAGTCGCTCGCCAGCTTCGGCGTGGCGACCAACCGCATGGAGTGCGCCGGCTGGGGCGAGTACCAGCCCGCCGTCGAGACCGACCGACTGAACGTTCGTGAGAACCGTCGTGTTGAGCTGTTCCTGGTGCCGTCGGTGGGTGCCAAGGCGATGGGCGCTCCGATGGGTTCCGCCGGGGCGGCCCCGACGATGACGATGCAGCCCGCCGCGGCGAACACGATGCCCGCTCCCGCGCCGCGCCCCGCGGCCCCTGAGAAGAAGGAAATGCCGTTCAAGTAAGCAGGCATCGAGGCACGAGGCATCAAGGCATCGAGTGAAAGCAAACCCATCATGACCCAGGCCTTGCCGAGGAAGCCACGTTTGTTCGGGCCGCTCGGGGCCTGGGTCGGTTCTTTTTTGCTGGTGGTAGCGATGGTGCTCGCCATGCGCTCCTTCGGGCGCGTGTGGCTGTGCGATTGTGATTCGCCGTGGACCCTGTGGAAGGGCGACGTGTGGTCGATGCACTGCTCGCAGCACCCGCTCGATCCGTACTCGTTCACGCACTTCTCGCACGGGCTGATTTTCTATGTGGCCCTGCTGTGGTTGACGCGAGGCATCGACAAGTGGCTCCGCCGTTCCACGGGTTTGCTTTCGGAGGCAAACCCGTGTTCTCCCAACTCCACAACCTTCCCCATGCTCTGGCGCTTCTTCACCGCGATCTTCCTGGCCTCGGCGTGGGAGGTCGCCGAGAACTCCACCTGGATCATCGAGCGCTACCGCACCGTCACCATGTCGCTCGAATACATGGGCGACAGCGTGCTCAACGCCGTCGCCGACGTCGTGTGCTGCGGCACCGGCTTCTGGGTGGCCCGCCGCATCGGGGTGATGTGGTCGCTGGCGATCCTGCTGGTCATCGAACTCGCCCTGCTCTTCTTCACCCGCGACAACCTCACGCTCAACGTGCTGATGCTGATCTCGCCCGTCGACGCGGTGAAGCAGTGGCAGATGGGCGTGAAGTAACTCCGCTCACGCCCCGACCTTCAGCCGGTCGGCATGAAAGTCCGGCAGCCCGAGTTTCTTCATCTTCGCGATGGTCGTCTCGGCGTCGTACGCCACGCGGCGCACTTCGAGCGTCATGTCACCAGTATCAAGCACCGCCCATGAAGCATTCGGGTCCCGGTCGCGCGGCTGGCCCACGCTGCCGGGGTTCATCAGCAGGCGTCGATCTTCAGCGAGCAGCATCAGCGTGCTGCCGCCGACGGGCTTGGTCTCGACCTGATCGGGGAACACCGGCCGCGTCATCGGGGCCGTAAAGATGCTCGGGATGTGCGTGTGCCCCACCGCGCCGAAACGCTGCTTGAAGCAGTTGAACGCCCGTGCCGCGGCGTCGGCGTCGTAGAGATAGTCGTACTTCCGCGGGCCGAACAGCCCGTGCGTCAACGCGACACCCTCGACTTCCGCCTCGGTCTTCAATGACGCCAGCAGGTTCATGTGACGCTCGGTGAGCAGCGAACGGGTGACTTCGAGCGAGTTCTTGGCCCGCAGGTTCATGGCCAGCCCGTGGGCCGGGCCCTTGAGCAGCGCCTCATCGTGGTTGCCCATGATGAGGGCCTGGCAAAGGTCAAACGCGAGATCGATGCAGCGGTGCGGGTCAGGCCCATAGCCGACGAGATCGCCCAAACACACGATCGAGTCGATGGCGTTTCGGTCGATGTCCTTGACGACGCTCTGGAAAGCCTCGTAGTTCGCGTGGATATCGGCGATGAGCGCCAGGCGTGGCATCGAGGGGGGGTGGTCAGGCTTGGGGCTTGAGGCTTGGGGAAGAGAGATTCCTTCGGCGCAGTGTAGAGAGACGGGCATCGGCCCGCCGTGCTCGACGAAGCACGCGGCTCGATCGCCTCGATGAGGGTCGCGTGACTGGCCCGGCTTCGGGCCAGTGCCGAACCGCTATCGCGCCGGCGCGGGGCTGGTTTGCGGCCTTGTGGCCGGACCGGCTGGCGTCGGGCCCTTCACCGCCGCTGCGGCGGGCGCAGGTGCCGCGGAAGGAGCGGGCCTTGGTGCCGGCGCGGGCACCGCCGGAACCTTCGGCTTCGTCTCGGCGTTGGGCTGCGTTACCGGGGCCGACGGGGCCGCAGCGGCGGGCTCCGTGGGCGCGGCAGCCTTCGCGGGGCCGCCCCCTGTGGCGGCCTTCTCCTTGTCCATCTTGCGTTTGATCGCCTCGATCTTCACCTTGTCCGGCGCCATGATCATGGTGAGCTTCTTGCCGAAGAGCTTCATCGGGGCCTCGACCTTGGCGATGTCGTTGAGGGTGCCGATGATCTCCTTGAGGCGGTCTTCGCCGATGTCGCGGTGGGCCATCTCGCGGCCCTTGAAGTTCTGCACGAACTGGACCTTGTGGCCCTCCATGAGGAAGCCGCGGGCCTGCTCGACGCGGATGTGAACGTCGTGCTCGTCGATCTTCGCCGAGCGGCCCAGCCGCACTTCCTTCATTTCCTGCGTCTTGGAGGCGGCCCGGTTGGCGCGGTCCTTCTTCCCCTGTTCGAACCTGAACTTCCCGTAGTCCATGATTTTGCACACGGGAGGGCGGACATCGGCCTGGATCTCGACGAGATCCATGCTGGCTTCCTCGGCCATGCGCATGGCGTCGCGCGTGTCGACCACGCCGACCTGGTTGTTGTGCTGGTCCACCAGCCGGATCGGGCTCAGGCGGATCTCATGGTTGACACGGGTCTTCTGGGGACGGAAACCTTCGCGGAACGGACGCCTCTCGATGGGAAACTCCTTGAACTGGGTGTGGGGTAGAAGTGGCTTGGGGCTTGGGGCTTGAGACTTGGGTTCTTTGTGAAACACAAGAGCGGATCGCGCCGCGCGTGTCGGCCGGCGCGTCAATCGATTCGTCGGAGATTGTGGGGGCCGCGGGTGCTCATGAGCACTCGCCGACGGCGGAGCTCCGCATCACAACCCATCCACCCGACGACACCGCCTCGGCACCACTTCGGGTGTGCCAGCGGGCGCGGAGATGGAGTTCTTGGTGACGCAGAAAGTGAATCCGGTGGACCGCGCTCGGCTCTCTCGCCGAGCGTCCTCACAAGTACCGTACACGATACTCGCGGTCAATGCAAGCCAGAATCTCGGCAATTTCACTGAACACATCCATCGACCGTGCGGACGGCCTGCCGAGTTCTCCCCCTTTACGGCCCCGAAATGAATATCCGGGCCGATTCGACGGCCCGGGTGGGGGTCATTCGAGCATGCCGAGGTCGCAGCGGTTCGGATCAGCCGCGGGTCAGTTCGACGGTCATCGCCTTGTATTCCTTGCCCGTCTTAGGGTCGGGGCAATACATCTCGAGGGTCATCGAGTTGGCGGAGTTGAAACTCTGGACCTCGCGCATGGTCATCGGCTTCTTGCTGATCGGGCAGTTACCGCTGTAGGTCCAGGTCATCGACGATCCGTCGGAGGCCATCGCGCCGGTGCCGGTCATCATGCTGGTACACATGTTCGAGACCCAGACGGTCACGAACTTCTTGGCGGTGTTGTCGTAGCCGTGCAGGCCCATGCCTTTCATCATGCCCATGCCGGGCATCTCCGTCGAGAAGTCGACCTGCGTGAAGCGCCCGTCCATGGACGAGGACACCACGGAGGTGCAGTCGCTCACCATCGGATCGGCGTCCGGCGCCATCACGTGCGTGCTCGTGCCCTTCCAGGTGCCGATGGATTTGGCGAGGAAGGCGTGCTGCTCGCCGGGGGTGCCCGCGGCCATGCACGCCTGCATGTCTTCGGGCGTCCAACCTTTGGGCAGCTTCATCTCGGGGGTGCCCGCGGACTTTGAGTCCGCGCCCGCGTTGGCGAACGAGCCGACCAGCGCTCCGACGCTGGCGCACAGCACACAGATCGGAACGAGCAGATTCTTGCGATTCATCGTGGTATCTCCAGGGGTTGTGAGACGAAAACAAGACGTGATCCGATCAGGCCGTCTTAGCGCCCCTCGGCGATCTCACGCACGCGCGTCAAGCCGTATTCCCAACCGTGCGCGGCACCTTCAAGATGCTCGGTGGTGATCAGCCCGATCGCTCGATGCGCGAGCGCGAGGGTCGTTCCGCGCGCACTCGGCGTCAATCGATACTGCACATGCGACACCGCCGGATACGACATGAACATGGGGCCGCAGAGTTCCAGAAGTGTGGGCGGCTTGATCACCTGCACATGGGCCCACAGGTGCCCCCTGCCGGCGCCGAGATCGCGGTACCAGCGGCCGCCTGGCCACGCTTCGAGCTTGAGGTTCAACGAACTCCCGTCGGGCATGACACTGCCCGGGCCCAACTCTTCGAGCACCGCCGCGAACGTCGCTTCGATGGACGCGTTCACTTCCATCGTCTTCTGGTAGTTCATCGTGCGCAGGTCGTCGGCGGCGGTCGTGGTCATGGCTGCTGCTCCTCGCGCTCGGCGCGCTGCTTGATGCGGTCCAACTGGTGTGTCCAGAACCTCTCGAACTCGGCGACCCAATCGTGAACCGGCTTGAGGTTTTCAGCCTTCAGCCGGTACACGCGCTGCCTCCCCACGCGGCTGACCCCCACCAAACCGACGCGGCGCAGTACCGCGAGGTGCTTTGACACCGTCGGCTGTGGCAACCCCAGGTCCGCCATCAGCGCCCCCACCGGCATCGCCCCCACCGCCGCGAGCCGACCGATGATCTGGCGCCTTCGGCCCTCGCCCACGGCGTTGAAGACATCCGAAGTGGTGGTTGCTCTCGGCACGTCTCAAATATATTCCTATACAGGCATATGTCAAGCCAGGCTCTGCGAGAAACCTGAAAATCCTTGCCGCCGCGCGTGACCCCAGCGATTTCCTCTCGCCGGTAGAGTCAGACCGCCCGGAGCGCGGTCCGCGATGACATCCACCGACTCCCCCAACCCCGCACCCTCTCCGCCCTCAGGCCCGACGCCCGGGGGCGCGGTGCCCCCCAGTGTTTCCCGGCGCGACCTCGACCTAATCGCCGCCGCCCGACGGCAGGCCCGCGGGGTCGGCTCGGGTGGCTCGGGCGGTCAGCACGGGACAGGGGGGCACGGGACGGGCGGCCACGGCACCGGGGGAGGCAACATCTCGCGCTCCGCGTGGGCCGTCATCCCTCCCGACACCATTCCCGGCTACGAACTCATCAAGGAGATCCATCGCGGGGGGCAGGGCGTGGTCTATCAGGCCATCCAGAAGGCCACCAAGCGGAAGGTCGCCGTCAAGGTGATGCGTGAGGGTCCGTTCGCCGGGCCGCGCGACAAGGCACGGTTCGACCGCGAGGTCGAAATCCTCGCGCAGATGAACCATCCGAACATCGTCTCGATCATCGACTCGGGGCAGGCCCCCGCGTCGGCGGTCTCGGGTGGTGCGTTCTACTTCGTGATGGATTACATCAGCGGCCACCCGCTGGACCAGTGGATGAGCCTCAAGGATCGCACCCTCGAAGAGACGCTGAAGCTGTTCGCACGCATCTGCGACGCCGTGAACTCGGCCCACCTCAAGGGCGTCATCCACCGCGACCTCAAGCCCGGCAACATCCGCGTCGACACCTCCGACGAGCCGCACGTGCTCGACTTCGGCCTCGCCAAGATCGCCACCGGCGAAGTCTCCGACGACGACGGCTCCGGCGGCATCGGGCCCATGAAGATGATGACCATGACCGGTCAGTTCGTCGGCTCCTTGCCCTGGGCAAGCCCCGAGCAGGCCGAGGGGCACCCCGACAAGATCGACGTCCGCACCGACGTGTATTCGCTGGGCGTGATCCTCTACCAAATGATCACCGGCGGGAAGTTCCCGTACGAAGTCATCGGGGCGATGCGCGACGTGCTCGACAACATCCTCCGCGCCACGCCGCAGAAGCCCAGCACGATCCGGCGTCAGATCAACGACGAGGTCGAGACGATCGTGCTGAAATCGCTGGCGAAGGAGCGGGACCGTCGCTACCAGAACGCCGGGGAACTGGCCCGCGACGTGCGGAACTACCTGGGCGGTTTCCCGATCGAAGCCAAGCGCGACAGCGCGGTGTACCAGTTGCGTGTGATCGCGCGGCGGAACAAGGGCAAGGTGCTGGGGCTGGGCACGATCGCCGCGCTGGTGGTGGTGTTCGGCGCTTCGATGGCGTACCTGTGGCGTGACGCGTCGCGCCAGAAAGCCCAGAAGGAAGCGGCCCTGGCCGCCGAGAGCGTTGAGCGCAAGCGGGCCGACGAGAACTTCAAAGCCGTGCGCGGCCTGGCCCGCACGTTCATCCACGACATCAACGACGAGATTGCGCCGCTGCGCGGGGCCACGCGGGCCCGGGCGACGATGCTGCGCGAAGCGCGGACCTATCTCGAAAAGCTCTCGGCGCAAGCGGGCGACGACGTGGGGCTGTTGCGCGAGGTCGCGGACGCGGCGGATCGCGTCGGCGATCTGGAAACGGCGCTGAACCAGCCGCGCGTCGGTGATTCCGCGTCGGGCGCGGCGGCGTACGCGCAGGCCCGCGCCATTCGTGAAAAGCTGCTCACGCGGTTCCCGGATGATCCCAAAGCCCACGCCGACGCCGCGCTCAGCCGCGTGAAGACCGCCGCGGCCCTCACGGCATCCGTGAAGCACGCACAGGCCCGCGAGGAACTCGAGGCGGCGATCGCCGGCTACGACAGAGCCATCGGGATGCTGCCCGCGGGCAGCGCCGAAGCCAACCCCATTGTCGATGCCCGCGCCGAATCGGTGATGGAGCTGGGCAACACCATCTCCCGCATCGCCGCGGCGTCTGACGACATCGACACCTGCCGGGCGCTCGAGAAAGAAGCCGCCGACCGCTACCAGCGCGTGATCTCGCACTGGGAGGAGCGCCTCCGCGCCGAATCGAACTCGGCGGACGCGGCCCGCCAACTCGCCGCCGCACGCAATGCCCGCGTGGATGTCATCATGAACACCGCCTCGGCCCTCTCGCGCCGCGGCGGTGAGCTCGGCAAAGGCACGGAAACCAAACCCGCCGGGCCCGCACAAGCCCCCGCCGCCGCGAAGGCCATGTTCGAAGAAGCCCTGCGCCGCTACGAAGAGGCCATCGCGCAGAGTGAACGCATGGTCGAGGAGTTCGAGCGGCTCTCGACCGCCACGCCGCAGAGCGCCGAACTGCGCCGCGGCCTCTGGACAGCGCTGCACGCGCGGGGCTTCGGCACGATGTGCATCGGGATGACGCACCGCCTGGGCGTGGGCGTGCTGGCCGATGCCGAGAAGTCCAAAGCCAACGGCGCGGTGTGGCACGGCCGCGCGCTGCCGATCTATGAGCGCATGCTCGCGGTGGCTCAGGGCTTGTCGAGCGCCGACGAAGCGGACATCGACGCGCGGCGCACGCTCGCCATCAGCCTCACCCGCGTCGGCAACGAACACCGCGATCTCGGTCGACCCGATCAGGCTCTCGAGTACTTCCAGAAGTCACTGGCCATCCGGCGCGAGCTGCTCCGCACCGATCCTCTCACGCAGCACCGGCGCGACCTGGCGCTGGGTTTGTTCAAGTGCGGCGAGGCCGAGGTGCTCCGTGCCCGCGCCGCCGCCGAAGATGCCGCGAAGCGCGAACGGGCGCAGTCCGCCAGCACGTTCTTCACGGAGTCTCTGTCGATCTACAACGCGCTCGCCGAGGAGGGCTATCTCGAAAAGACGGCCCGCGAGTTCGCCACGGTGACGCGCGGCCTCGACAGCGCCCGCAAAATCTTGAATCCACCCGAGCCCCCACCGCCCGACGCCCCCCCGCCTCAAGGCGACGCCAACAAGGGGAAAGGCCCTTGACGGGACATCAAACATTGTGTGAATCGCATCCAAACATCCGCCGAAAGCCGTTGACTTTCGGGTTGCATCTTGTACGGTAAATGAGGGCGAACACGCGGCCGGGCCCTGTGGGCCCCGCTCACGCCGCGCATCGCAAGAGGGATTACGAGAGAGGCACGGTGACCACATGACGAGTCGTACCAAGTCTGATCGCGCTCACGCGACGGCGAAACGGGTCTGCACGATTGCGGGGCTGCTCGGTGCCTGCGGCGCGGCGGCATCGTCCGCGCACGGCGCGGTGGTGAACTCGCAGTGGATCAACACCACGCCGCTGCCCACCGACACCTGGGGCGTCGCGGCCAACTGGAGCCCGGCGGTCGTGCCGGACAACGGCGTCGACACCTACAACGTGTTCATCGACCTGCCCGGCAGCTACGCCGTGGTGCTCGATCAGAACCGCACCATCACCAACCTCGAACTCACCGGCACGGGCGCGAGGCTCGAGCTGTTCGACGGCACCAGCAACTTGCTCACGGTTCTTGGCAACTACACCCAGGGCGAGGGCACCGACCTCTTCGGCGATTTCGCCGGCGCCTCGGCCCAATCGAGCATGGTCGTCAACGGCGACACGCTGATCGAGGGTGGCGACATCAGGCGCCTCAACCTGTTCCAGGCCGACGGCGGCCTGCATCTCTCCGCCGCCAGCAAGCCCATCGGCATCGGCGACGCCAGCCTGGTTCACAACGGAACCACCGGCCAGTGGTCGGGCGGATCGGACCTGCGGATCGACTCGGGCGGTTCGCTCACCCTCGGCGCGGCCAGCGTTTTCACCATCAACGCCACCGGCAACATCACCCAGAGCGCCGGGGGCAACGGGGCGGCATCGATCACCAACAACGGGCAGCTCATCAAGGCCTCGGCTGGCACCGTCGCGATCGCCGACAGCGATATCGCACTGAACAACGTGCTGGGCGCGACGGTGAACGTGCAGAACGGCACGCTGGCCACCGACGGGCAGTTCACCAACTCCGGCACGCTGCGCGTGTCGAACGCCGCCGCCACGTTTGATGTGACCGGAGCGGGGCAGTTCACCAACTTCACGGGCAACACGCTCAGCGGCGGCACGCTCGACCTCACGGGCACGCTGAAGTTCAACGGCGCCGACGTCGTCAACCTCGCCTCGAACGTCACGCTCGACGGCACCGGAGGAAAGATCGTCGATCAATCCGACCAGGACGCTCTGCGCAACACCAGCGACATCGACAGCGGCGGCAAGCTGCTCCTCCGCAACGGCGCGGCGTTCACCATCGGCGCCAGCGTCACCCAGCTCGACGTCAACTCGGGCGGCGAGTTCGATGTCGGCGTGGGCTCAAAGCTGACCGTGCCCGCCGGAAAGACCTTCAGAGCCAACACCGGCTCGACCTTCGCCAACATCGCCGCCACCACCACCGGCGGCGAGATCGTGGTGAACGGCACCGTCCAGACCGGCACCGCCTCAATCACCACTATCGGATCGAAGCTCACGCTCGACGGCGACGCCGCCGCGATCACCAATCTCTCCAATGTGAACGCCATCGGCGGCATCTCCACGGTCAGCTCGACCGGCGCACTTTCGATCGTCAACCGGTCCAGCTTCGCGGTGCCGTTCGAGACCAATGCCGCAGTCTTCAACGTCCAGACCGGCGGCCACATCACCGTGGGATCAAACGTCTCGTTCGACATCCCCACCGGCACCCTCGGCAACCTCGCCAGCGCCACGCTCGATCTCGGCCGCTTCACCCTTCAGGGCCGCATCCGCGCCAATCTCCCCGCCCCCGGCTCCATCCCCGCCCTCACCCTGAACAACACCACCACGCTCGACGGCGTCGGCTCCTCCATCTTCGACATCAACTCCGGCTTCGACCTCTTCTCAAGACTCAGCGTCATCGACACCGGCGGCGACCTCTCACTCCTCAACGGCCGAGCCCTTGCCCTCACCCAGCCGCTCACCGTCCGAGGCAGGCTGTTCATCGGCAACACCGCCGCGCCCAGGCCCGGACGCGGCGAAGATGGCACCATCCGCGGCGCGGGCACGCAGGAAATCCTGCAGATCGAGGGCGACGTCACGCAAGAGCGCGGCTTCACCGCCTTTGACACCGGTCGGCTCCGCATCGTCGGCTCTGCCAACGCGTTCAAGGTGCTCGCCGGCGGCATCGGCGGCACCGGCACCATCGAAGGCAACACCTGGCTCGGCGCCCCGCCCGTCACTGGCGACACCGCCTTCATCGCCCCCGGCGACGAAGGACCGTGCAACTTCGGCACCATCGACATCACCGGCAACCTTCGCCTCCGCCAAGCATCGGGCCTCAAGTTCGATCTCGGCACCGACATGGGATCAACGGTCGCCGACGAGCTCGACGTGCTGGGCGTCACGACCATCGACCCCGGCGTCGTGCCGTTCATCGAGTTCCACCTCTGCGACAGCTTCGTCCCAACCCTCGGCCAGATCATCCCCATCGCCAACCTGAACATGGCCTCGGCGATCTTCTTTTCGTTCAGCGGGCTGAGCCACCCCAACGGCATCACCATCACGCCGATGTGGTCCAGCGGCGACCTGTCGGTGATCGTGACCAGCATCCCCGGGCCCGCGCCCGCGGCGCTCGGCCTGACGGCGCTGCTCGCCTCGCTGCGCCGTCGGCGGGATTGAAGTCGAGAGGAGCGAGCGCAGGGCGGCCGCGGCACCGCGCACCCCGATCATCATCGAGGTCCGCGGGCACGTTTCGTCTTGCAGCTGTGAAGAAAAGTGGGCGCTACTGGACTCGAACCAGTGACCTCTGCCGTGTGAAGACAGCGCTCTAGCCAGCTGAGCTAAGCGCCCATTGATTGCCCGGGTGAGGAGCCTTCCGGGCGAGATGAAGAGTATACCCGCTGAGGGTCTGCTCGGCCATGCCGACTCTCGTGAGACACTTGGCGGCGAGGTGCCCCGCGTTTTGGCTCCGTCATGAGCCCGCGGCTCGGATGCTCTTGACGACCAGCCGCTTGATCTTCCCACGCTCGACGAGTTGGCGCTCGACGATTTCGCCGGTGACGGTGACTCGCTTGCCGTCGAGGGCTTCGAGATCGCGGGCGAGCGCGGCGGCTTCGAGTACGATGGAGCCGCCTTCGATCTCGGCGCACTTGGTGAGGGCCCAGCCGGTGGTTTCGCCGCCGATGGCCATGAGGCCGCCGCGGAGGGTGCCGGTGTATTGGTTGGTGGGCATGTCGGGTTTGGGATCGGGGGTTGGGGCGGGTGGCGTGGGCGTCGGCGTCTGCGTCTGCGGAGCCGTTGCCGGCGGCGGCGCTTGCTCCGTGGCGTCCTTCGTTGACGACACGCGCCGGTCTTCACAGCCCAGCATGAGGAGAGCGACGAGCACGATCGCCGCGGCGAAGCGCGCAGCGTCCGAACCCTGCGCGCGAGCACAGGGCCACCCCCTTGAGCTCCAATCGTGTTCGTGCTCGCTTGTGTTCGGCATTCGCGCCTCGTTGCTTGGCCCCTGCTCGCACGCGGGGCCCGGATAGTCCTTCTGGCCCGCGACCCACTGTCGCCGCGCTCACGCCTCCGCGAAGTCATACGCCGCCATGTAGCACCCGCGTTTCAGCCTTGCCCACTGCATGAGGATATCGTTGGTCAGCGTCGAGGCACCGAAGCGGAAGAAATCCGGCGTCAGCCAGTCGTCGCCGACGGTTTCCTTGACCATCACGAGGTAGTGCAGAGCCTGCTTGGCGGTGCGGATGCCGCCCGCCGGTTTGACGCCAATGCGCACCCCGGTGCGGAGGTAGTGGTCGCGCACGGCCTCGAGCATCACCAGCGTGACGCCCATCGTGGCGGCAGGCTGCACCTTGCCGGTGCTGGTCTTGATGAAATCGCCGTCGGTGAGCCCAGCCTGGATCGACAGGTCGGAAGCGAGGCGCACGAGGTCGTAGGTCTCGAGTTCGCCGGTTTCGAGGATGACTTTGAGGTGGGCACGCCGATTCGACGAAGAGCCGTCGGCAGGGAGAGCCGACCTGCCAGGTACGTCGGCTCTCCGAGCCGACGCTTTGGTGCCCCCGCTCGCGTCGCCACCGACGACCGTCGTCACGCACACCCGCTTCACTTCGGCGATCTCGCGCTGCATCTCATCGTGACCGCCGGCGAGAAACGTGCCGCGGGCGATCACCATGTCGATCTCGTCCGCCCCGGCGAGGATCGCCCGGCGCGTGTCCTCGAGCCGCACCTCGAGCGGGAACTGCCCGCTCGGAAACCCCGTGGCGACGCTCGCGATGTGGACGCCGGTGCCTTCGAGCGCCGCGGCGGCGGTCGAGACCATCGCCGGATACACGCACACCGCCGCCACCGAGGGCAGGGAGGAATCGTTGACATCCGGGGCAACGGCCTTGCGGCACAGGCTTCGGACTTTCTCCGCCGAGTCTTTGCCTTCGAGCGTGGTCAGGTCGAGCATCGACAAGGCCAAGCGCAGGCCGGCCTCTTTGGCGTCGTTCTTGATGGAGCGCCGCGTAAACGATGCCGCGCGTGCATCGGCCATCACGCGATCTACGGTGGGAGAGACCATGTGGAACAATAGGGCGAAGAAAGGGAGTGTCGGACGCCGCGACCGACGGCTCCGATTCCCAGGTTCCGACCGCGGTCCCGACTCCCGACAGCCGCTTCGCAGACTTGCTGCTTTGTGACTTGCTGCTGTTCAACTCTGTCGGCGGCGCTCAGCCGCGATCGCCTGAACTCGCCCCGCCTTGCTTGGCCGTGGCCGCCCCCCTACACTCCAGCTCAACACCAACGGGGTGTAGCGCAGTTTGGTAGCGCGTCTGGTTCGGGACCAGAAGGTCGCAGGTTCAAATCCTGTCACCCCGATTGAGCAGGCTTGACGGCCTCGGCAAGTGCCGGGGCCTTTTTCGTTGTTGGCACAACTGATACCAGTCGATGATGTGGACGGACACAAGCAAAGCAACCCATGGGCGGTGAGTTCCGGGGCCGAGAGGAAAATGGACATCAGGACCCGTGCGAGCGATCATCGTCGGCGTGAACCCATCCACCAGCCGCAGTTGATGCGTGAGCCGTTGCCCGTGCTCAGTCAGCATCAGCAACTGGAGAGGGTTGATACACTTCGCTATGACCCGATTTTGCTTCATGCTCGCCCTGGTGGGTGTTGTGCAATTGCTGGCCAGCTGCGGCACACAGCCAAGAACTGCCGCGACCCAAAGCCACCGCGCCATCAGTATCACGACGGACAGCGCTGCAACAGCCTCTGCTATCCAGTCCCCCGCACCCCTGATCACGACACCCGTCCCTGCTGCACAACGTCTCGTCACGCACGATGATGTCCGCGCCGACCTTGAGGAACTGATCCTCGCCTTCAAGGACCTGCACCCGAAGCCGTTCTGGTCCAAGTCCGAAGCTCGGATTCGCGCTCAGGCAGACGTGATCGTGGAGCGCGCTGCCGGCGGAACATTGACCGAGCGTGAGTACTTCCGTCAAGCGGCCCAGCTCGTCATCGCCTTTGACGACCCGCACTCCTGGCTCATGACCCCTGGCTACGCGGACTATCGCGACGCTGGGGGTCTGCTGTTGCCGATCGATCTTCGGATTGACGGCACGGCCGCGACCGTCCGTTTCGCGCCGCCCGATGCCCAGATCCCGGCGGGTGCCAGGCTCGTGAGCGTGAATGGCGAGCCGATCGAGGAGATCGTCGCCGAGTTCCGCCCGCTCACCGGCCAGCTCGACGATCCCTTCGGCGACGAGTTTCTGGCGACGTTTTTCCGACGCTATCTCTGGTACTTCCGAGGCTGGTCCGACAGTTTCACGATCACATACGAGCACCAGCAGCAACTGAGGGAAGCACAGGTTGCGGGGCTTTCCAACGCCGGGTTCACAAAGCTCAGCGAAGCGGCGGATCTGGCCGACCCGCTGGTGTATCGCGCGCTCGGCAACAGCAAGGCCGTGATCGAGTTTCGCCTGTGTGTCGATCCTGAAACCACACGCGCGTTCTGCGAGCGCATCTTTGAGCAGGTGCTTGCCGACGGCATCACCACGCTCGTCATCGACGCACGCGACAACACCGGCGGTGGTGATGCCTCGTGGATCACGCTGCTGGAGTTCCTCACTGAAAAGCCCTTCAGCGGGTATCTCAGCTCCCAGTTCCGAGTCTCACAGCGTCTCAAAGACCAACTCGGCCAGAAGGAAGTCGAGATGGGATACGGGCCCGACGCATGGGCCGCCCCGGTGGGCAGCGTGATCGTGCGACCGCGCGGACTGGAGGACCTCATCACCCCGCCCGCCAACGCGACGCGATTCAACGGCCGCTGGGCGGTGATGGCCGGGCGACGCACGTTCTCCAGCGGCATGTCGTTCGTGTGCGCGGTCAAGGCGTTCAAACTCGCCCCGATCATCGGCAGTGAGACCGGAGGCCGTGTCAAGGGCTTCGGGCAATGGGTGCCAGTCAAGCTTCCCCGCTCGGGAATGACGGCGGCGATCTCGACCAAGCAGTTTGATGGAGCCGTGGATGTGCCGTACCGCAGAGGTGTCCCGCCCGACATAGCCGTGGCGGAAGCCCCCGAGGTCGTTCCAAACTCGGACGCCGATCCGGTGCTGGCCGCGGCGATGAAGGCACTTGCGGATGATGAGTGGACGCGCGAGGCCCGGCTCGCAGACTTTGACGTGCTGGTCACGAAACTCGAAGCCAACTACGCCGGTTGGGAAACCAAGGTGACGCCAGAGACGCGTGCCGCATTTGACGAGGTCGTCGCGACGCAGCGCCAACTCGCGGGAGACGCCGTCAGCGATGAATCGTTTCTCGATTCGGCACGGGGCCTGATCGCGTTCTTCGCCGACAAGCACCTGAGCATCCGCGCCGCGAGACCCAATCAGTCGCCGGGCACGCCAGCGGCGCCAGCGACCCCAAAGCTCGATTGGACTGAAGCCAGCGTCAAGTCCAAGCTCGATGCCGACGCCGCGAAACGTGAGCCCCTCGAAGGCATCTGGGAGACCGTCGATGGCCGCTACCGGCTCGGCGTTCTCAAGATCGGCTCCGGCGCATTCGCTGCATCCGTGCTCGCTAGCCAAGCCGACAACTGGACGCCGGGGATGATCAAGGCCGAGTTCCAGCCCGGCAAAGATCCAGCCATCACCGGCACCTGGCGGATGGGCGATCATTCCCAGACCGCCGTTGTTGGTGAGTTCTTGAGCGACGGGCTGCTCGTCATCAACGCCGCTGGCGGCACGTGGCTCCAGCGGGTCTACCCGCCCGCGCCCGCACTCGACGTCTCCGTGGCGGCCCGCAACGTCGCTTGGCCCGAAGTGTTCTATCTCAGACTCTCTGACCGTACCGGCTGGCTGCGGCTACCGAGCTTCCAGGATCCGGTGCTTCCCAAGCTGACCGCGATCATGGAAGAGCAGAAGGCCGACTTCGCGACCCTCGAGAACCTCATCATCGACATCCGCAACAACGGTGGCGGTTCCGACTATGTCTACGCCCCGATCATGCCGCTCATCTACTCGCGTCCGGTATACACCGTTGGCATCCAGCTCAAGTGCAGCCCGGACAACATCGCCGGCTGGGAGGCCCTGCTGACTGATCCGCAGATCCCCGCCGACCAACTCGAGTCAATCCGAAATCGCATCGAAGGCATGCGCCAACACCTCGGGGGCTACTACACCCCCCAGCCAAGCGCTACGGTTGAGACCTTCCCGGAAGTCAAGCTCTTCCCCAAGCGCGTCGCGCTGCTGATCGAGGGCGCGGGCAGCTCAGGTGAGCAGTTCATCCTCGAAGCGATGCAGAGTCGCAAAGTTACCATGTTCGGCCAAGGCTCTTCCGCGGGTGTGCTCGACCACGCCAATGTTCGCTCTTTCCCGCTGCCTTCGGGCCGGTTTGAAGTCCGCAACCCTACCAGCCGTTCGCTGCGACTCCCCAACTTCCCGGTCGATCCGCAAGGCATCGCGCCGGACATCACAGTTCCCGAAGGTGAGAAGGACGAAATCGAGTTCGTGCGGAAGTGGCTCGAGCAGTAATCCGCCGTGGGCTGGTTCATACTGCACTCTGAAGAGCATTTCAGCCTCGCAAACGACCAGCGGATCGCACAAGTGTCGGAACTCGGTCTTCCAGATGATAAAGCCCTCCAAGAAAAGTTCTATTGGTGTGCTGTCACCCCGACTTGTTTCAGAGTAAAGCCCTTCGGCAAGCATCTCGAAGGCTCTTCTCGTTATGGAGTCAGGATTTGCCCTATCTCACTCGCGGTTCAAGCACCTGGGCTTCGCGGCGATTTTCAGGGTCATTTTGGCCTGACTTCCGGCAAGATTCGAACTTTCTGCCATCGGTCGACTAGAAAGCCGGAACGCCTACGCTGCTTTTTCTCTGGCCAAGCTCACGTTTCACCGCAAAGGTTGCTTGGCATGGAACTGCAGCGATGGCGGTCGATTCTCGGCGAAGCCAACCTCACGCGGATTTCGCAGCTGCGCAGGGCCATACTCGCCGCATGAACGCTTCAAGTGCGCCTTGCACGCTCCTGAGCCCCGATCGTCGGTCCTCAAAAGCCGGAACGATGCGACGTCGGGGATCGATGCGAGCAGTCGTCATCCTGACGGAACTTGATCCCGGCCTTTGCATGCTCATCCTGACGCTTCAAACTTCGGGCCATCTCTTCCGGGCGTCTGTTCACGGACGCTGCTTCGAGTGCGGACGGCGCGCTCGCCGTTGACCAGATCAGCAGCAGAGCATCCGCGTGGAGTTCTTCGTGGGCCTGTTGCGTCTGGATTCAAGTCACGAGGAGATCAGCAGCCGGGCACCACGATTCCGAGCCCGCACCCACACCGTGTGAAGCTCGACTGGTGGATCGCCACCCGACCCTTTCGGAGATCAAGCCCTTCGGCCAGCAGGTCGACGGGTCAGACCATGCCGCAGACCAAACAAAGCAGCATCGGCGGGATGGCATGGACGTCCTGTCGTGCGGCTGAATTCCGGCCTGACGGACTTCGGTGCCCTCGATCAGCAGGTCGACTCCGCTAACCTCTCGACATTCCGCCCGATGCTTCGCACCACCGACCCAGTCGGCGACTTCAACGGCGGCGGCGACGTCAGTACCCCCGATCTCTCCGACTTGCTCGCACGTTTCGGCCGAGCCTCCAGCGATGAAACAGCCACCTGGGACGATCGGAGCCGACTCGTCTCCTCCGTTGGCACCACCACCGGCTCCGGCGGCGGTTCCGGGTGGGTGAGGGGGCAGGTCAAGATTGGCACTCGATTCTGGGAAGCTCGAGGACTCTGATTCCGACGCATCCCGAATCGTCCATATGATCCGCCGTGCCCTCACCGACGCGTTTCATTTCTTCTTCGACGCTTGCGGCCGTGCTCGCAGCCATCGCAGTTCTACTCGGTGCCTGCCAGACCGAGGAGAAAGTCGTCTCCGTCAAGGGAGGCTTCGGCGGGCTGGCGCGGCTGCCGGGGGCGAGTTCGCAGTTGCCGCTCGACGCGGTGGGGCCCAGCGCGGCGGATTCCACAGACCGGTGGAGCCAACTGCTGGGCAAGGACAACAAGGGCAAGCCCGTCGAGGGCCACGCCCTGCGCCGCGAGCTCGACGACGGCGGCGTCCTTCTCGTGGCTCGCTCGCCGCGCGAGCTCATCGTGCATCTCTACGAAACGCTGCGCGACAACGAGCTCGAGCTGCTCGAAGAGCAGGTCATCAGCCAGCGCACCAAGCAGGCGTATATGGCGGAGCGCAAGACGCCGAAGGACGCCGTGGCGTGGCTGGTCGAGCACCGCGAGGACGTCGAGGCTCTCTTAGCGACGATGCCGGCGGGCGAGCAGACGCCGGGGGTGCTGATGAAGCCGCTCGGGAACAATGCGTTTCGTCTGAGTTCCGCCGACGCGCCGTCGCTGGGGCTCAAGCTGCGCCGGCTTGATCTGGTAATCGAGCAGGGGCGGTTCCGGTTGCTGACGATTCAGTAGGAGAGGCTCATGGGGCTTATGTGGCTTGGATACCTCACCTGGCTGCTCCCGGTGTTGTTTGTGCTTGCGATCAGCGCGCTGAATATTTGGACGTGCGTGACCAAGCCCAATCGCTGGCGCGGCGAACCCGCGTGCGAGCGGTGCGGGTACACCATCACCGGGCTGGAGTCGCTCGCGTGCCCCGAGTGCGGCACGGACCTGCGGCGCACCGGCATCATCACGCCCGCGATGGAACTGAGGCGCCGCGGCTCGCTCGCGAAGGCGATCATCGGCTGGACGTGTTCTGTGTTCCTGGTCTCGTTCCTCGGATTCGCTTGGTGGTCCATCGCCGCCATCGGCGCGACGAGGATGATGGGGGCGGGATCGAACACCACCACGATCACCTTGACCGAGACATTCACTCCGGTGTCCGGTTCGCTCGAACTCGTACGACTGACAACATCCCAGACCACAGGCGCCGTGGCGATGGAAAACATTGAACTGCAGTTCGTCGCCCTCGATGGACAGACTTCGACGATGTCAGCCACGCTCGCGCCCAGTGGATGGGAGTTCTCCTCGCCAAGTGAGATCGGCATCGATCTCTCGACGGTGAGCGACCCCGGCCCGGCGGAGATCGCAGCCGTCATGCGGGCCGCGGGCATCCCGACGGATCGTGACAGTGTCCGAGCGGAAGCGAACGAGATCGCGCTGCTGCTCGATGAGAAACTCTCGAACCCGATCACGCCCGCGCCACCGTCGAACCTGTCCTTTCAGACGCTGCGTGCCCAGCCGAGCAGCAGCAGCATCTCGGCGGCCGCACAACCGCCAGTGGCGGCGGCACCCAACCCCTTCGTTGCGTTTTACATCGGTGCCGCCGCGGCGTTCGCGATCTGGCTGGGCGGGCTGTTCCTCGTTGTGTGGCTGAGGCGGAGGCTCCGCCGAATGGCCGACATCTATGAACAAACGGCGCTCTCAAAGCTGGCGGTCTCCCCGGACCGACACCGCCCGCGCACGTCGTGATCCCACGACCCGAGGCACGACCTGCAAAGCGCGAGGGTTCACGGCGGCATCGTCGCCCCCCGAATCCGAGCCAGCGACTCGAGCAGCCCCGGCACATCGCGGAGCGCCAACATGGTCGCCGCGTCGCTCGCGGCACGGTCCGGGTCGGGGTGGCACTCCAGAAACACCGCGTGAACGCCCGCCGCCACCGCGGCCCGGGCCAGCATGGGCACCCGCTCGCGTCTCCCAGCCGTGACTGCTCCGCCCACCCCTGCACCCGCGCCGGGCAGCTGCGCCGAGTGCGTGGCATCAAAGCACACCGGCGGCGCACCGCCTGTCACTTCGAGTTCCATCATGTCGCCGATGCCGATGAAATCGTTGACCAGACGGCCGTAGCCGAAAAACGTCCCGCGCTCGGTCAGCATCACGTTGGTGCAGCCCGCCTGGGCGAGTTTCTGGACCGGGCCGATCATCTCGGCGGGCGAGAGGAACTGGCCCTTCTTGACGTTCACCGCGCGCCCGCGCGACGCCGCGGCACGCCCTGCGGCGACCAAGAGGTCGGTCTGGCGGCACAGAAACGCCGGGATTTGCAGCACATCGACGACTTCGGCGGCGGGCGCTGCGTGCTCGGGGGCGTGGATGTCGGTGGTGACGGGCACGCCGAGGGTCGCTTTCACGCGGGCGAGCGTGGCGAGGCCTTCTTCGAGGCCCGGCCCGCGCGCCGAAGTGATGCTGCTGCGGTTCGCCTTGTCGAAGGAGGCCTTGAAGATGTACGGCAGGCCGAGGCGGGCGCAGGCGTCGCGCACCGTCGTACCGACGGTGACGGCGAGGTCATAGGACTCGAGCGTACACGGGCCGGCGATGACGGCGAGCGGACATGCATCACCGATGATGATCGCGGCGCTGGGGTGGTGGATGGTGCAGTGTCGGGTCATGGGTTCGGTGGCCAATCAGGGATGATCGACAATGGCACCGCGGTACCGAGGTCGGGCCGAGAGAAGTCGCGACGATCGAGCGTGAATATGGTCGTTACACCGACCTTTGCCGAGAGCCGGACGAGGCATGCATCGGCAAGTTGCAGCCCTTTCAGCTTGGGGGTCCGGATGAGCCGTTCGATGGTCGCCGCATCGTCCCGGTCAAGGTGCTCGATTTTCACCGCACCCTGCCCGATGAGTTCCAATGCCGATGCTGGCCCGTTGGGCACATGGCGCAGCATCCACGTCGCTTCGGTGAGAACCGGCCAGCATGTCACGGGCGGCGTTCCAAGCCTGCGAAAGGTCTCCAAGCACTTCGCGTGGTGTTGGTCTCTGAGGCTCAGGATCGCGACGATCGGGCCGGTGTCGATGATCACAGGTTCGGTCACGAGACGTTGTCCTCGCCGAAGCCTTCCATATAGGCCTTGTTCGTGCTCAGATCCGGCGGCCCCTCGACACATCCGATCAAGCCGGCACGCAGCGCGATCTCGTAGGGCGTGAGCTGCGGCGGGTGTGTCGCGGCGTTGGGCTTCAATCGCGACGCAGCCTCCAGAATCACCCGCGCAGCCTCGCGCGGGTCGATCGGCTCGCTCAGCGACTCCCGCACGGCCCGCGCGATCTCGCGTGTCCGTTCGTCGTCGCTGGGGAACTGGCGTTCAGGCATGATCATCGCCGTGGGTTCATCATATCGCGATCGCGCAAGAAACGACGCCGGAGCGCGAGATCGACGCCTGATAACCACGAAGGCGGACCCTCGCCAAAGGTGGGAAGACGGAATCTCGCACCGAGTTGATCCGTCGTTACGGGCGCTCGTATCGGGAAACCGATGAGATTCCGCCGCGCACTCCCGGACGTGCGGGCCCGTGGGCAAGACGGGCCCCGCGCCCCGGAGGGCCCGGGCGGCAAGCTTCGCGCGTTGACCCGTGTTATTCCACGGCGTGCGGGCGGATCGACAGCAGTCCTTCGCGAGAAACCACACCATGGCGAAGATGCCCAGAGAGCCCGAAGCGTTCGCCGAGAAGGTCTTTGATCTTCTCAAGCGGCTCAAGCCCGAACTCGACGTCAAGCTCACCGGCCCGCAAGAGCTGGTGGTCAACGGCAGGCGACTCGACCTCGAGAACCTGCACCGCCTCGTCAACGCCGACCGCGAGCGCGGCGTCGAGATCGTCGAGCAGTACCTCGATCACCTGTTCGACGAAGAAACCCTCGGCGTCGCCGGGATGCCCTGGGACGTGGCCCGCTCGCGCATCATGCCGCGCATCCAGCCCGACAGCATCTTTAAGCACCTCTCGGCCGAGATGGTCGCGCACGTGCCGTGGGTCAACGGCACCAGCGTGGTGTTCGTCATCGACATGCCGCACATGACCGTCAGCGTGACCACCGAGCAGATGATCCGCTGGGGCCGCACCGTCGAAGACCTCGAAGAAACCGCCCGCCAGAACCTCGAGCGCTACACGCCGGAACTCGAGTTCCGCACGCTGGAGAGCGAAGAAGGCGGGCGTGCCATGGTCCTGGCCCTGCAGGACGGCTACGACGCCTCACGGCTCCTCCTCAATCACCTGTTCGAAGCGCTCGCCCCGCGCCTGGGCGGAGACTTCCTCGTCGCCACCCCTTCGCGCGACATGTTCCTGGCGATGAGCCCGAACCCCATCGGCTTTGTGCAGAAGGTGCAGGGGCGCGTGAACCACGACTACCTGCGCCTGCCGTACCCGATCACGAACCGGTTCTTCTATGTGACGCGCGACGGCGTGGCTGGGACCGAAGGGATTGCGGCGTAAGACCCGCGTTTGTCACCTTTCAAGGCGCAGATCGCACCCGAGAGCGGCTTCCAGGTCCTTTAAACCCCATACCTCGGCCGGAGCGCGCGCTGAACCCGCTGGTGATCGGCGCGCGAGCAGAATCAATCCATCACGCGGAATCTAGCCGCCACGGATCAGACTCGATGGCCATCCGACACGGACCAGAAGCCCGTCCGGGCCGGCGATGCCGACTTCGTAGAGTCCCCATTCGCGGTGCCGAAGAACCCCACCGGGACGGACGATGAGGTCATCGACGCGCGCGGCGATCTCTTCAACCTGGGGCGACCGTATGAACACGCCAAAGGGATTGTGCTCCGCCGGCACACGCCACGGTCCACTCCCCGCCTGAGTCAAATGCACCTCGCAGCCCCAGCCGACCATGATGAGGTACTGATCATCCCCGCCCTCGCGCCGAAACCCGAGGCGTTCCCAAAACGGGACGGCAGACCGCAAGTCATTGCTCGGAACAATCGCAAAGGCACCGACGGCGGCAGGAATGGGCATGAGTGTCTTCCGGGTTCATGGATCGGTTTCGGCGTTCGTGCGAACCATATCCGCGCGAGGCCAATCCGTGAGGATCAGCGAACCAACGCCGCGGCGCGAACAAACACGACGCCGAGTTCAAGGTCGCTGCCCCGCAAGTTCGTGACGATCGAACCAATGGACTCGACGGATCCACTCACGCCTTGGCCGGCACCGCCCCGTCCTTGTGCTCGCTCGAACCCGCCGCGTCGTTCATCTCCGACAATCTCCCGCTCTCAAACGCCCTAATCAGGCAGTGCATCGAGATCGAGAAGAACGCGACCACCACGAAGAACACGATCGCGCCGATGCCCCAGCGCACGGCCCCCGGCACGGAGGGGAAGATCACCGGGAAGTACTGGAATAGCGCCACCGAAGCGACCATCGGGACCGTGGACAGAATCGACCGTCCGACGTAGCCCCAGCAGCGCCGCGGGTTGCGGGTGAAGACGGTGAGCGGGATGCACAGCATGACGACGACGCCGCAGACCAGCTGCCCCAGCGCGAGGTACTTGATCGGCACGCCCGAGAGGACCATGGGCTCGACGGGTTGGCCGAGGAGTCGCGCCGAGAGAGCGGGCTCGCCGAGCATCGCGCCGGCGAGCAGCGGGCCCGAAACGCACAGCATGGCGAGCGCGGGGCCCGAGCGGAAGCGGTTCATGGAAGTCAGCATGCCGAAGAGCCCGGCGACGATCGCCACGCACGCGAACGACGCGAGGAAGTAGAGTTGATTGATCTTGGGCGTGCGGAACACTTCAATGACCGCGAGCACGGCACACGCGGACGCGAGAGCCATCGCCGCCAGCGATGCGAGCATCAGCAGGACGAGCACGGGTTTGGGCGGCGTGGGGAGCATGCTGGGGGCGGGGTGGGCTTAGGGCTTGGGGCTTGTGATTGGGTTTGGGGGATCGGGTTTAGGGTGTAGGGTATGTCGTTGCGATTGGTGAAATCGGCTGTTTGCACGCCCCGGCGTGAGCGCCTCATCCTGCTCAAGCCCCAAGCCTCAAGCCCCAAGCCGCGAGCCGCTTCTTACGCCGCCGCTGCGACCGGGTTCGTCCGGGGGTCGTAGACGACGCAGCGGGCCCGTCCGGCCCGCTTTCCGGCGTAGAGGGCCGCGTCGGCCATCTGCAGCAGGTGCTCGGGCGAGCGGGCCTGATGGCGCTTCGCGAAGGCCACGCCCATCGACATGGTCGGCCACGCCAGACCCTTGGCGCTGGGGTGTCTCGAAAACAGGTCCGCGAGCCGCCCGGCGATCCCCAACACCTGCTGCTCGTTGGCGCTCCGCAGCAGCAGGAACAGCTCATCGCCGCCGACGCGCGCGGCGGCGTCCTCGGGCCGGATGCCCGCTTTCATCAGCTCCCCCGCGGCTTTCAGCGCGAGGTCCCCCTTGTCGTGCCCGTGGGTGTCGTTGAGTCGCTTGAAGTGATCGAGATCGATGGCGATCAAAGCGAGTTCGGGCCCGCCGTCAAAGGCCTGGGCGAACATGAGCGACAGCAGCCGCTCGAAGCCGCGGCGGTTGATGAGCCCGGTGAGTTCGTCCGTTGTGCTCAGCCGCGCGAGTTGGGCGGTATTGACGCGCGTCTGGGCCTCGACCCTTGCTTCCATGTCGCGGCGCAGCCGGGCCGCCTCGAGCCTGTCGGCGTGGGCGGTCGAGAGCGCCTCGTGCACGGCGCGGGCGATCGTCGTCAGTTCGTGGTCGTCGTCGAGGTGCAGCAGATCATCGAACCCGCCCTCGCGCTCGGGCTTGCTCACGCGTTCGATCCGCCGCGCGAACTCGCGAAGGTGCGACGCGAATCGCCGCGCCGGCATCAGGATGAGCAGCAGCGCGAACAGGAACCCCACCACGACGCCCAGCGGCACCGCCATGATCACGCTGGCCCGAGGCGACCATCCCATCGCATGGCCGGTCAGCACTGAGAGCCCCGTGGCGCCGGCGATGCCGATGGTCAGCATCGCCGCGCGGGCCGGCGCGGTCATCGGGCGTTCGAGCCGCGTCGACAGCGGCAGCGGGCGGGCGGGCGCGTGTCCGAGCGTGCCGTCGCCGCCGCTCGCGGATGCCCCGGATCCATCCGTGTTTTCAGTGGGTTCGCTCGACATGCGGGCCTCCGCGGCGGCCCGCCGTTCCCTACAGGAAAAGCCGCGGCGCACCGTCCCCCGTGAATCGGTCGCATTCCGCCCGGGGTTGACGCTGGGGGCTTTTCGGACGTGAGCCGCGTGAGGTCTGTGACGACCATGTGAGCGAACACAACGCTCGAACAGCGAGCACGGAGCGTCCGCGATGGGCGTGGTCGTTCGCCCACGTTCGAGAACCAATGCAACACGCTCGCCGCGTTGGAGGTTCGCGTGGCCGCTCACGACGCCGAGGGGTGCCAGATCGTCTTCATCTCGACGGTCGCTTCGATCCACCACGGCGATTCGCATCGCTCGTCGTCCAACCAGTCACTCGGCTCGAGTTCGTGGATCTTCACGCGCTTGAGGTTGTTCGCCGAACCCATCCGCAGGCGCTCGCTCGCGCCGGCGTCGAGTCCGGCCCCCACCACCGCGTCGATGTCACGGTGCTCGGCGAGATGGGGCAGCAACTCCTCGCGCGATCCAGTCAGGATGTTGATCACGCCCGCGGGGACATCAGAGGTGGCGCACACTTCGCCCAGCACGCACGCCGCGAGCGGCGCGGCTTCGCCGGAGATCACCACCGCGCAGTTGCCGGCGCACAGCGCCGGGGCCAGCAGGCTGATGAGGCCGAGCAGGGCGGGGCGATCCGGGCACACCATGGCGACCACGCCGGTCGCCTCGGCAACCGTGAAGTTGTAGTACGGGCCGTTGACATGGTTGTGGCAGCCCAGCACCTGCGAGTACTTGTCGGCCCAACCGGCGAACGCGATGAGACGGTCGATCGAGGCGGTGACCTCGTCGGCGGGCGCCAGGCCAGTGCTCTTCTTGCCGCGGGGCTTCTTGGCCGCTCCCGTCCCCACCTGCGCCGCGTCGCTCAGCAGCCGCTCGAACTCATCGCGCTTGCCCTCGAGCATCTCGCCCATGCGGTAGAGGATCTGCCCGCGGTTGTACGCCGAACGGCGTGACCACCCATCCTGTGCCGCCCGGGCGGCGACCACGGCGTCGCGCAGGTCTTTGCGAGAAGCCAGGCACGCGTGGGCCGTCACTTCGCCCGAAGCGTTGCGCACCACGAGCGAGCGGCCCGACTCGCTGCGCGGGAACTGGCCGTTGATGAACAGCTTGTGGGTCTTGACGATCTCCTGGCGCTCGGGCATGGGCGATGATAGGAGTCCACGGCAGATGCTCGCGGCTCGCCGAAACGAGCCCCGAGCGTCAGCGAGTGGGTTTGAATCACCCCGCGTGAACAGTTCATCCAAGACCCGTCGCTCACGCTCCGGGCTCGTTGTTCGGGCACCGGCGCCATGCCGCACGCTTCACCGAAACTCAATCACGCTCCGCGGCTCCGCACCCTGCTTCACCACCCACGTCAGCCGAATTTCCACCGACAGACCCTTGATCGTGATACTCGGCGGCACCTTCGGCTTGCCCGAAGGTTTCACCTCGATCGACGTCGGCTTCCGTGGGTCGTCTTTCGGCGGCGGATCGAACAGCGTGTGGTCCTGGGCGCTCTCTTCGGTGATCACGCCGTCGATGAACCTCGTGCGGCGGAACTGCCTTCCCTGCAACTCGCGCTTGAGCTCGCCCATCGACGAAACCATGATGCCCTTCTCCGTCAGCAGGGCCGCGCCGTCGGCGAGGAAGTCCAGCCGCGCCAACGCCGTTGACACCCCGTCGGGTTCCCAGTCGTTCTGCAGATACTTCTCCCACGCCGCCTGGAACAGCTCTGGCGTGGCGTCGGGACCGAAGGCCTCTTTGAAGGCCTGCTCGCCCGTCTTGCCCTGTGACGTGAGCTTGATGAAGTTGGCGAACGCCGCGGTGTAAAGGCCCTTGTCGCCGTGGATCAGGAAGTGCGTCATCGCCCACGCCTGGTCGTACATGAGGCCGGCCCGCTTGTCGCCCTTGCGGAGCTTTTCGTTCCACGCCTCGTTGGTCATCTCGAGCATTTCCTTGAACGGAAACACCACCTTCGAGCGCACCGCGAGCGCGAGCCCCTGAATCCGCGACTCCGGCGCCACCCCCATCCGCAGCTTGCCCTTCACCAGCACCGACTGCCCGAAATACTCCGCCAGCCCCTCGTTGGTCCACTGCGGCAAGCCGCGTCCCAGCCGCAGGTGCGCGAACTGATGAAACCCTTCGTGCTGCAAGAGGTGGTACATCTCGACGCTGGAGTGCCCCTCGACAAAGGTGGCAAGCCCGGCCTCTTGCGATGACGCGAAGAACATCCCGCCGCTGCCCGTGGCGTCGATGCCCTTCTTCTTCAGCCCCTGGGTGTACGCCTCGCGGGTGCTATAGACGTAGAGCCGCACCGGCTGGCTGTTCTTGGCGGGGAACTCCTTGAACCGGTTGCCGTACTCGGCGTACACAAGGTCCATGTGCCCGGCGATGGGCCGCACCTCGTTCGCCGGAAGGTCGGTGAAGACCTCGTAGAAGCGCGAAGTAAACCGCGTCAGGTTCTGCGCCGAAGCGGCGGCGGCGCACGCCGCAAGGCACAGAGCGGCGAGCAGCCAGCGAGGCACAGAAGCGGTGGAAGCGTGGGTCATGGGTTGCATGTCTCAATCAAAGAAAACCCGGCGGCGTGGGGGTATTGACCAACGAGAGCAAGCATAGAACCGTGCCGCCGCGCGGTAGGATGAATCCATGACCCCGGCACACCCGGCCATCCCGGCGGCGGCTGTCTCGGCGGTGCCGAGGCGGTGTCCGGAGTGCGGCACCGAACAGTCGTCCAAGCCGCGCGCCCGACCGGGTTTCTGGGGCGACCCGTCACGGTGGATCCCCGCGCTGCTGGTGTGCCTGATGATCGGCTTTCAGGTGGCGACGCCGTGGGTGCTGGCGCACCGTCGATACTCGATGAGGGTGCCCGGTGCGAGCGGGGGAAGTCGGGGCGAGAGCATCATGGCGCTGCAGCTCACTCGCGAGGGCTTACGCCGCGCCGCGGAGACCGACGGGCGCGAGCAAAGGCGGATCGAAGCGTTCCTCGGTGAGTTCACCAAGGACTGGCACCCGACTGCACTCGGCGCTATGGACCCGGCGGCGTTGCTGGTCATCGGACTGTGGTCCGAAGACCCGAGCGTGCCCAAGCCTGAATACCAATCGCGCCTCATTCTCGGCTACCCGGTTTCCTGGCTCTCCATCGGGGACTCATCGTTCGACTTCGACCATCAGCAGATCACCGCTGCCCGAGTGGATTGGACCTCTCTCAACGCCAACCGCCCGGGCTGGCGCACGAGCCTGGGAATCGAGTTTGACACGCTGGTGTTCCTTGTCGTGGCGACATGCGCCATGACGTGGGCCGCAAGCCGTCTGCTGCGCCCGCACCGCACCGGTTCGAAAATCCGCGCTCTCCGAGAACATTGGTGGGCGGCGGCGATCGCGCTGACTGCCGTAGCCGTTGCGTACCCGCATCCCATCAGCACAGACTCATACCGTGGTTTCTCAGACGAAGACCAGGCAAAGAGCGTGTACGACCCGAAGGCCTATGTGTCAACCAAAGTGACCTTGCACGAGATTCGAACACTCGCCGCCGGAGACGACGGCGCGACGAGGGTGGCCAAGCTGCTCAACGAGCGCTTTTACGCCGTACGCCAGTATCTCGCGCGGATGGGCGCAGCGAAACCGACCGACCGGATCACGATCGGATGGAGACCGCAGACGATCTCCGGCTCGCACTCGTTTCTTTTCGGCTGGCCCGCGCATGTCACAACCCTGGCGGTGTGGGAAAAGCCCGCGCCGATCGGTGTTCCCGCCGTCTTGGACAGCACCTGGCACGCCAACTTCCACCTCACAGGGGGCAGGCTGGCCTTGAACAAGGGCGTCTGGCCGGGCACGTCGGTCGACATGTGGTTCAACACGTCGGGCATGGTCTACAACGCCACGGCAATCTTCATCGCATGGTGGCTCGCTCGCGCAATCCTGAACTCCGGCCTGTTCTTTCGCGCCCGCCGACGCGCCGCCAAAGGCCTCTGCACCGCCTGCGGCTACGACCTCCGCACCCTCCCCAGTCGCGCCTGACACCGGGCGCGAAATCCCGGCGCTACCCTCCCCGCCCATGTCCAAGCCCAGCGCCAACAACGCCCCCCGCCCCCACGTCATCACCCGCTTCGCACCCAGCCCCACCGGGCATCTCCACATCGGCGGGGCCCGCACGGCTCTTTTCTGCTGGGCCTACGCACGGCGCACCGGCGGCACGTTCCTCATCCGCGTCGAGGACACCGACCAAGCCCGCTCATCGGAAGCATCGGCCCAGGGCATCCTCGCCGATCTGGCGTGGCTGGGGATTCTGTGGGATGAGGGGCCGGAGCTCAAGGTAGGTCGGCTTTCCGAGCCGACTCTCGACCCGGTACGTCGGCTCTCTGAGCCGACTTCTCCGCCGGTTGATTCGCCGGGAAGCGTCGGCTCGGAGAGCCGACGTACCTCGATCGGTGGCAACCCGCGGAACGTCGGCTCGTTCTACCAGTCCCAGCGTCTCGACATCTACAACAAGGTCATCGACGACATGCTCGCGCGCGGGCTCGCGTACGCCGATTTCTCGGCGCCCGAGAAGCTCGCCGAGGCCCGCAAGGCCGCCGAGGCCGCCAAGCAGACCTTCCGCTACCACCCGCCGGACGCCGAGATCCCGCCGATCGACGAGCAGCGCCGGCGCATGAGCGCCGGCGAGAAGCACGTCGTCCGCTTCCGCGCTTCCGAAGAGCCCGTCAACGTCACCGACGAGGTCCTCGGCCAAGTCGCCTTCGGCCCCGGCGAGGTCGACGACTTTGTCCTCCGAAAGCCCGACGGGTTCCCCACCTACCACTTCGGCGTCGTCGTCGACGACGAACTCATGGGCGTCACGCACGTGCTCCGCGGGCAGGAGCACCTGATGAACACGCCGCGCCAGGTGGCGCTGCAGAAGGCCCTGGGCTACCGCACGCCGGTGTACGCGCACATGCCGCTGATCTTCAACGACCAGGGCGCCAAGATGAGCAAGCGCGAGCGCGACCAGACCGCGCGCAAAGCCGTGAAGGACGCGAAGCTCACGGCACCGCCCGCGGGCTCGTCCATCGAAACGGACACATTCACGACGTGGCTGGGCGACACCAAACGCCAACTCGAAACGGGCCAGCTCGAAGCGCTCGCCGGCGCGATGAACCTCACCCTCCCCGAGGTCAGCGTCGACGACTTCCGCAAGGCCGGCTACCTGCCCGAGGTCATCTGCAACTTCATCGCGCTGCTCGGCTGGAACCCGGGTGAGAACATCGAGAAGTTCGACATGAGTTTCCTGGCGTCGCACTTCGACCTCTCGCGCATCGGCAAGACCAACGCCCGCTTCGACCGCAAGAAGCTCGCCTCGTTCAACGCCGACGCCATCGGTGCCATGACCGACGCCAACCTGCTCGACCGCCTGCTGGACTGGTGCGGTTCTTTCGCCCCGCGCGAAGCGGCGATGCTTCGCGCCCTGCCGCGCGAGCGGGCCGAGCTGCTGGCCCGAGCCGTCAAGCCCCGAGCCCGCACGCTGCGCGAGGCGCTCAAGCCCGCCGCCTTCGCTCTGGTGAGCGACGAGGAACTCGCCTTCGACCCCGCCGCCCTGGAAAAGGCGCTCAAGTCCAACAGCGGAGCGGGCCGCGCCATGCTGCAAGGCCTGCGCGACGCACTCGCCGCGCTGGCGGACTTCACCCCGGCGAGCATCAACCAGGCCATGGAGTCGTTTGCGTCGGCCGCGGGCGTAAAGATTGGCGACGCGGCTCAGCCCTTGCGCGTCGCCGTCACCGGCTCGAACGTCAGCCCCGGCCTGGGCGAGACGTTGGCGGTGCTGGGCAAGCCGAGCGTGCTGCGGCGGATTGAGCGGTGCCTCGGTGCGTGTGGGTAGTCGCTCTTCACTCCCCGATATCCCGCAAAGCGCGGTCCACCAGTCGGGGATCGATGGAGAAGTTCAGTTCATCGACGAGTCTCCGAATCAGGGGGCGCGCGGCAGCGACATGTCGAGCGCCTTTCGCCTGGATGATGAGCCCCAGCAATCCGAGCACGGTGAGCCCATACTCGATCGCGATGCGCCGGCCCGCCGCCTCATCGATAAGCAGCGCGGCGGGCGCGGCTTCGACGGCGAGCGCGATGGCTTCGGACTCGCCGCTGCCCAGACGGGACTGCAGCCTCGATACTGTGCCGAGGTCCCGAGGCGCGACCACGCGGGTTCGGGGCAGCGTGCCGAGGTCAACCGGCGGCACTCGCGAAGAGATCGCGGTCAGTTCCGCCGCCACAGCCGGTGGAATCAGCACCTCGTCGAACATCGAACCCAGCAGCGACCGGTGACCGATGTGGACCAGCGCACGAATCGGCGAGGTATCGCTCACCACGATCAGCAAGGCGGACCCCAGATCTTTCGGATCGCTTCGAGTTCCTGTTCGAGCATCTCGGGCGTGTAGCGATACACCGCCAGCCCGCGCCGCCGAAGCTCGTACTCGAAGTCCGTCCGCGCCAACCCGGCCAGCTGCGCGGCGGGCCAGAGGGCGAGCTTCCCGGCGTCGAAAAGGCGGCACGCCAACTCGATCACCGCGTCCTGTTCGCTCACGCCGGCTTCGCGAAGGATGTCGTCACGAAGGTGCAGGATCATGGAGGCATGATAGCGCGCCGACAAAATGGCCCCGCAGGGAATCGAACCCTGGACCGAGGGATTATGAGTCCCCTGCTCTAACCGCTGAGCTACAGGGCCGGCCACGCGCGATCGTAGCCGAGCATCAAGCGACTTGAACAGCGCGGAGGCGGCAAGAGACGCCGTCACTCCGTCCGCGAGGGCTCACCCACTCCGCCCGCGCGGATCACAATCTCCGGCCCGCCGTCGGGTCCGCGGCGCACGCTCGTTTCGGCGCGACGAGCGATCAGCGCCATCGCGCCGGCCATCTTCGAGAGGTCCTGCGCCAGCGAGGTGCGGAACTCGCGGACGATGCGTTCGAGCGGCTCGGGCAGCCGCGCCGGCGTCGTCGGGCCCTGCCCCGTGCTTTCGATCGCCCCGCTTCCACCCACACCCAACAGCCCAGCCCAAGAACGGAGCTCCTCGCGCGACGCATCGGCCTTGTGCAACAGCGCCGCGAGTTGTTGCGCGATCCCCGCCGATTCCTCCCGCACCCGGTCGGCGTCGCGGAGCCGCTCGCGCAGCGACGAATCGGCCCGAGCGCACGAGCCCAGCAGCGATTCCAGCGGTGCCGCCGCGTCCGCCGCTTCGGTGATGCGCTGGAACGCCCGCGTGCCCACGTCGTCCGCCGCGCGGAGTTGCTTCGACAACGATTCCCCGGCCTTTTCCGCCCGCTCAGCCAGGGCGGAAGCTTCCACCCGCGACCGCGCCACCAAGCCCGTGAAGTGGTCCGTCGCGTCCGACGCCGAGGCCCTCAGTTCAGCCATGCGCCGCGCCGCCGCGCCAAGTTCGTCCTTCACACGCTCGGCGTCGTCGATCAACTCCCCCACCGCCGCCGCCGCGGGTCCGCGGGCGATCTCCTCCAGCCGGGCCGCGAATCGCGCCTCGAACCGGTCCATCACGCGCTCCGCGGCGGACTCGATCCGCCTCTCCGCTTCCTGCACCGCTCGCAGGCGATCATCGAACTTGGTCACCAACTCGCCGACTTCGCCCGCTCGCGCATTCAGGGCGTGCAGCAGTTTTCCGAGCACCTCGACCGCGGCGCGGTGCTGCCGCGCTGAATCCGCCGCGGCCTGGATTGACCGCTCCGCATTGGCGCTGATCTCGGCGAGAGCCGCGGCCCTCGCGTCGGCGTCCGCCGCGAGTTGCCGCAGGTGCCCGGCGAAATCCTCGAAGGCCCGTTGATCGACCACCCGGGGCGTGAGGAATGCCGCCCCTGCCCGCGGCGTCTCGGCGCTCGGCGCGCGGGGCATCAGCGCCGCGGCGCCGGCCAGCGCACTGTTCGCCGTGCCAGTCCCGTTCGTGCCGGTCACGCCCGCTGTCTTCGATGCCACCGCGAGGGCGACGTCAAGGCCCGTGGGCAGCGTCTTGGCACGCGACGACTCCCCGCCGCGCAAGCCGCCCCCAGGCGCGCCGGTCATCGGCCCCGGCCCGGCCGACGGCACAACTCCGGGCGTCACTCCCTCGGCAGGACTTGGCTTGGGCATCGGGCGCATGGCACTCCCTTGGTCGAAACGGCCTGCTTCACCCATCGGGCATCGCCGCGCTCGGGCTCCAGTTTGGACAGCGGCGCGAACGCCCAACCGCAAGAGCCTCTACGATCCCCCGCATGCCCGCTCCGAAACGCTCCTTCAGACCCGGCCTTCGCTCCGACACCCCGCGGCAGGAACGGGCCGCCAGCCCCGACCGCCGCCCCCCGGGTCAACGCACCCCGGATCAACGCACCCCGAATCGCCGCGGCAGCGCCAGGGCGGACGCACCAGCAACGCCCGACAAGTCGCGCAAGCCCGGCCGACCCGCGCGGCCATCCGCCGGTCCTTCGCGCCGTGCCGCCGAGCCCGATTCAAGGCAGCGAGGGGGACCCGGCGGGCGCGCAGGACGCGGGGGGCGCGCGGGGCGGGAAGATCGAGGGGATCGTCCTGATCGCGGCGGGCGTCAGGTCCGCGAAGAGCGTGGTGCGATGAACGATCGCGGCGCGCGGGCCGAGCGTCGCCCGCGCGCTGGCCGCTCCGAACGCGACCCACTCACGTCTCGCACGCCCGACGCCGAAGCCGCCCCCGCTCCGCGCGCCCAGACGCGCCCCGGCAGTCGGCCCGGCCTGAATCGCGGCCGCCCGCGCCCGCTCTCACCCAAGACCAAGCCGCTCACCCGCGAGCAGAAGCGCGCCCACCGAGTCCCCGAAGCGCCGATCGATCAAGGCCCCGGCACGCGTCTGCAGCGCGTCCTCGCCGCCGCCGGCATCGGCTCGCGACGGCGCTGCGAAGAGCTCATCGAAGAAGGCCGCGTGAAGGTCAACGGCCGCGTCGTCGAGCGTCTGCCCGCGTGGGTCGAGCCCACCGAAGACGTGATCGAGGTCGAGGGCCACGTGCTGCCGAGGCCCGAGGCGCACGTCTACGTCATGTTCTACAAGCCGCGGCGCACCATGTGTACGCTCTCGGACCCCGAGGGTCGTCGCACCGTCGCCGATATGGTGAAGCACCCCACCAGCGCCCGCATCTACCCGGTCGGCCGTCTCGACTATGACACAATGGGCCTGCTGCTGCTCACCAACGACGGCGAGATCGCCAACCGCCTCACCCATGCTCGCTACCGCGTATCAAAGGTCTACCGGGCGCTCGTCAAGGGCACCCTGACCGTCGAGTCCGTCGCCGAACTTGAGCGGCGGCTGCGCGACCAGGAGACGCGCTTCCGCCGCATCCCGTCCGATCGTCGGACGAAGACCCGTCGCCCTTCGGCGGGTGCTCCGGCCGATCTCGCCCTGCGCAGCGAGCGCCGCACCGACCCGGATGAGAGCCTCTCGCTGCGGCTCGCCAAGGCCGCGCCGGACAAAGCGGTCATCGACCTCACCCTCACCGATGCGCCGACGCGTCCCGTTGAGGAGATGCTCGACGACGTCGGACTGCGCGTGAAGAAGCTCGTGCGTGTGCGGGTGGGTCCGCTGCGGCTCACCTCGGTCACGCTGGGCATGTGGCGTGATCTCACCCGCGATGAACTCCGCGAACTGCGCATCGCCTGCGGACTCGAACGCGCCCCCAAACGCGCCGCCGCCGCCAAGAAGCCCGGCGCGAAATCATCCGCCAAGCAACCCGTGAAAGCCCCGCGCCCGCGCCGCGATGACGACGGCTTCAACCTCATCCTCCCCGGCGATAGCACCGCGCTCGCGGCTCGCCCCGCACCCCCCGCCGCCGCGGAGGAAGAATTCGACCTCGACGGAGACAGCGTGTGGTAGCCCGCGCCCTCTCCACCGCCAAGCACCTTGCGCAGCGCCTCGGGCACGGCATCACCCACCCCGAGCAGGAACTCGACCGTCTCCAGCGCGCCGTTGTCTATTCCTATGACCTCGCCCGGCACGGCTGGAAAATGCTGCTGCGCGACAACGCGCCGCTCATGGCCGCCGCGCTCGCCTACCGCACCCTCTTCTCCGCCGTCCCCGTCCTGGTCCTCGCGCTGGTCGTTGCCCGCAGCTTCTACGGCGAAGAGGGCATCCGCAGCGCGCTCAACCAGGTGATGCAGTTCACCGGCGTCACCGAGCTCACCATCGTCGGCCAGGCCGACATGCTCGACACCGTTGTCCCTGAAGCGGCTTCGCCCGCCCCCGCGCCCGAACCCGCCCCCACCGCCGCCGCGCCCGACCAGGCCGAGTCGCAAATCGTCGTCGCTCAGCTGATCGAGCAGTGGGTCAACAACGCCGTCACACGCATGACGACGCTGAACTACGGCGCCATCACGGCCATCAGCGTGCTCGTGTTCATCTACGCCGCGCTCATTCTGCTGGTGCAGGTCGAAGAGAGCTTCAACACCATCACCCAGGCCGCCCGCGGGCGGCGCTGGCTCACACGCCTCACCACCTACTGGACGTTGCTCACCCTCGGCTCGGTCGGCGTCGGCGCCACCGTCGCCATCAGCCGCCTGTGGATCGAGTTCACCAGCCAACTCCCGGGCTGGCTGGCGTGGGCCGGCGGCGCGATTGAGATCGTCGGCAAGATCGGCGTCGTCTGGCTTTTGCTGCTCTTCGCGTATCTGCGCATGCCAAACTCGCGGGTGCGCCTGCGCCCCGCCGCCATCGGTGCCGTTGTCGCCGCCATTCTGTGGGAGTTTGGCAAGGGCCTGCTCGTCTGGTTCATCAAGAAGTCGGCCGGCGGGCAGCTCGAGGTCTACGGCCCCATCGCGCTCATCCCCATCCTTCTGTTCTGGCTCTACTGCACCTGGTACATCATCCTCTTCGGCCTCGAAGTCGCCTGGGCCATCCAGACCGTCGGCGAAGCCAAACTCCGCGAGCGCGACGAGGCCAAGAAATCCCGCATCAGCGTCGTCGATCCCTCCGCCGCCGTCGCCGTCATGCAGCACCTCGCTCAGGCGTTCACCAGCGGCCAACCGATGCGCACCGACCAGATCTCCCGAGCCACCCGCATCCCCGAAGTCGTGACACAGCAGCTCACCTCGGCCCTGTGCGAAGCCGGCCTGCTGCACCGCGTCGCCACCAACGGCCAGAACCACCCCGGCCCTGATGACGAAGCCTTCGCGCTCGCTCGCCCGCCCGAGACCATCCACCTCGACACCGTCCTCGCAGCCGCCTTCAGACTCACCCCGATCGCCAGCGGCGCGGAACCCACCAACGGCGGCACGGCACCGATCGAATCAATCCGCCAACAACTCCTCGACGCCGTGCGCGGCAAGACGCTCGCGCCGTGATGGAGCGGCCTGCGAGGCTTGTGCCTCCGTCTCCCTCTCGATGCATCCAACCGAGTTCGACGCCAGCCATGCCCACCCTTTCCATCAACGCCAACCGAATTCTCATCGCCTCCGACGCCTGGGGCACGCGCATCCTGCTCGAACAGTCCCGCCCGCTCACCCGCGAGCAGTTCCACCGGCGTTTCGAGATGGGCCTCGGCTCCATCCACGACACCTTCACCCACATCATCAGCGTTACCCGGCGCTGGACCGACCGCCTCGCCGATCGGCCCACGCGCCCGATGCTCCTCGCCCTGGCCGAACACCCGCACATCCCCGGCGAATCCCGCGAGCGAACCATCGATGAACTGCTCGAACTCACCAACGACGCCGAGCGAGATCTCTACGCCGTCGTCCGCGAAGACCCCGCCTGGCTCGCCTCGACCGTCACCACCGAATGGCCCGGCGAAGACGGCACCGTGAAGTGCTACACCTTCTCACGTGCGGCGGTCATCGTCCATCTCACGACGCACGGCTACCACCACCGCGCCCAGATCCTCAACATGCTCCGCCACCTCAACGTGCCGGGAGTCTCCGACTCTCTGCCCGAGCCCAGCGCGGCGGACTGGCAATCCGAGATCGAATCGCCGCCGGTGATCCGAGCGGCCGCGACGCCGTAGACGGGGCGAGCGATTGCTGAACGATCGCAGTGCCAGCTGTCTCGGAAACCAGCCGAAAACTGATTGCTTCGTCGCGCCCGTCCACGAGGCTCTGCCTCGCCGCCCGAGAGAGTGACGCTCGCACGCGGTCGAAGCACCTCACGGTGAGTTGCCGCATTGAATCGAGAAAGGAGCTCGCTCCATGAGCCTACTTCGTATTGTCTCGGCCGTCTTCGCCGCGCTCGCCCTCGGGGGTTCCGCGGGTGCCGAGTTCATCCAGTTGTCTGGTGCCGGCACCATCCCCGACGGAACGTCGCCTAATCCGGGCACCGTCTTCGGCCCGACCGCGACACTGACCGGCTTCAGCATCGACCCGACGCCGATGAAGGACGTGGTCCTTTCGCTCAACCGCAACGCCGCCCGGTGTAGTGCCCTGCGTGTGGGGCTCAACTACACGCCCACCGGCGGCCCCGCCGTCACGGCGTTCGTCTTCAATCGACTCGGTGCCAACTCAGCGAGCCAGCCCGGATTCGAAGTCCCGATGAACGTCGACGATGTCTTCCTCGCAGGGACGGGCGACATCTGGTTCGCCGCCGAGTCCACTGCAATCGGGAACTCCGTCCCCGGCGGCGTGTACGACGCCCGCTTCAACCCGCTGCACGGACCGCAGTCCGTTGTGCTGTTCTCCAGCATCTTTGGCAACCTTCCCGGCAACGGCACCTGGACGCTCCGCGTCGACAAGAACTATCTCACGGGCGACATCGATGCCATCAGCAACGCCACCATCACAATCACTCCCCAGCCCCCCGCGGCGTGCGTTGGCGACCTCAATGGCGACGGCGTCGTCAACACCGCCGACCTCACTCGGTTCCTCGGACGCTTCGGTCAGCCGTGCTAATGGCACCCGCCGCGTTCACGGGCGGACCGCCGGTGCCCGCGCCTCCAGATACGCACCCACCTCGACCCACTCCATCGTCGGGCACGATTGCACGCAGTGCTTCAGGATCGGCACGTGCCCCGAGCCGACGATCACCAGCACCCGCGCATCGGGGTCGTCGCGGACTGACCCGACGCGAGGCCAGGGCCACACAAACCTCGCCCCCCCTACCGCCCCTCATACGTCTTCAAGTCGCCCTCGAAGTTCTTCTTCCACTCCTCCGGCGCCATCTCCACCGCGATCTTCTGCCACTTCACCGCCTCGTCGCGGTTCCCCAGCTTCCAGTAAACACTCGCCAGCGACGCCGGCGGGCCGGGGTACTTCTCAGGGTTGTTCTCGACCGCACGCTGCGCCGCCCGCAACGCGAGCTCCCCCGCCCGCTTCTCGTGCTCGCCCGTCACCTTCAGCAGCCCGCGTGACACCACGCCCAGGCCCCCCGAACTCTTGTAGTCGTGCACGTCGAGCAGTCTGTTCGCTTCGTCGATCGCCGGCCCGAAGCGCTCCGCCCGGATGAGATTCTGAAACTTGGCGAAGCACACCGACAACGCCCGCTTCGGCGAGCGCGCCACCAGCGCGTCCATCGCCGCCACTGATTCGTCCACCTTTCCCGCTTCGAAAAGCGCTTCGGCCCGGTCCATCTCGCGCTGATCGCGGAGCCGAGCAGCGTGCTTTTCCGCCGCGGCATTCATGTCGAACGTCCCGTCCACAACCTCGCGCAGCGTCTTCTCGCACGCCTCCGAGCCGGGGTGCCCGATGTACGCGATCTTCCCCGCGCCGTCGACGATAAACGCCGTGGGAACCCCCGACTCCTCCGCCGCGTCCATCCACGCGCTCTTCGACCGCTTCTCGCCGCCGTCGTACCCCACCGTGTAACGCATCCGCTCCGTGTTGTTCTTGACGAACTCGCGGACCGCGTCGCGCGTGGCGTCGGTGTACGTCGCATCTTCTTTGCCGCCCTCGAGCACGCTGACCGCCACAACCCGCACCTTGCCCTTGAAGCTCTTCTGCGTCTCGGACAGATGCGGCATCATCTCGTAGCACGGGCCGCACCATGTTCCGAAGAACTCGACCAGGTACACCTGCCCGGGCATGAACGACTCGACGCCGTCGCCCTTCATCCACGAATCGACCTGCAGAGCCGGTGCCGCCGAGCCGACCAGCAGCGCCGGCAGCGCCTGGGCCTCCGCGGCGGCGGGCGTCGCGACGACGTCACCGGCCACACACGGCACCGCGCCGAAGCACCCGCACGCGACGACGGCCGCGAGCACCGCCAAGCCCTGGAGGCGCCGACGACGATGATGAGCAAGTGAGTTGAGCACGCGCGTGGCTTCGGCACGGGGTTGAAAACCAATCGATTCCCACACAGCGACGCGGAACCACGCGAAGCCTGTCACGATTTCCAGATGTGATCCGGGCAATCTATACTGCACGTCCAACGCTCGGGGCGCGGCCCGAACACACGTCGGCTCGAAGAGCCGGCTCGGCCGCTGAGATGCACCCGTCGAACCTGATCCGGTTCATACCGGCGGAGGGAAAGCACCATGCACACCAACCACACACCGTCCGCGCCCGTTCCGTCTGTTCCCTCCCGCCTGCCCCTGCCTCTTCGCGGCGGCCTGAACCCCGGGCGCACGCCGAACGTCACCACGCCGGGCTCGTTCGCCAACGCGCCCGATCTCGGCGGCCCCCTCATGTTCAGCAGCCCCGACGCGCCGGGCATGCCCGCGCCCAGTGACAAGACGGCGTGGGACTTTCTGCCGGAGGGATGGAACGTCGAGGAAGCAGTGGTCGAGTGGCCCAGTGGCCAAGTGGTCAAGTGGGTTGGGCCAACGATTGCTTCGGGTAACCCGCACGTTCCTTCAGTCAACGCCGCAGAACCTGCCGCGCACCGGGCCACTCGACCACTTGACCACTCGACCACTTCCTCCGCCGTCACGTTCCAGACAGCCCGCGGCGAAACCCTCCGCGTCACTTTCCCTACTGGCTTCCGCCCCGTCACCCAGTTCGAGTTCGCCCGCCTCGGCATCGTCACGCCGCAGATGAGGCGCGTGGCCGAGCGTGAGCCGCACTTTGACGCCCTTTCCGGGGGGCGCGGACCCGAGGCCGTGCGTGATGAAGTCGCCGCCGGGCGGCTGGTCATCCCCGCCAACATCCACCACCTGGCGCACAAACTCGACCCCATGGCCATCGGCCGCGCCAGCCTCACAAAGGTGAACGCCAACATGGGCGCTTCGCCCGTCTCCTCCGGCACCCACGAAGAAGTCGAGAAACTCCAGTGGGCCGAGCGCTGGGGCGCCGACACGGTGATGGACCTCTCCACCGGCGGCAACCTCGACGAGTGCCGCGACGCCATCATCCAGAACGCCACCGTCCCCATCGGCACCGTCCCCATCTACTCGATGATCATCGGCAAGAAGATCGAAGACCTCGACTGGCCCACCATCGAGGCCTCGCTCCATCATCAGGCGAAACAAGGCGTCGACTACTTCACCATCCACGCCGGCGTCCGTCGCGCACACCTCAACCACGTCAAGAACCGCCTCATCGGCATCGTCTCCCGCGGCGGCAGCCTGCTCGCCAAGTGGATGCTCGTCCACAACGACGAGAACATCATGTACACCCGCTGGGAGGACATCTGCGACATCCTCCGTGAGAGCGACGTGACGTTCTCCATCGGCGACGGCCTCCGCCCCGGCGGCCTCGCCGACGCCACCGACGCCGCACAGATCGCCGAACTCGAAACCCTCGGCGAACTCACCGAGCGCGCCTGGCGCAAGGGCGTCCAGGTCATGATCGAAGGCCCCGGCCACGTCCCCTTCGATCAGATCGAGTGGAACGCCAAGGCCCAGCGCACGCTGTGCCACGGCGCCCCGTTTTATGTGCTCGGTCCGCTCGTCACCGACATGTTCCCCGGCTACGACCACATCACCAGTTGCATCGGCGCCACCGCCATGGCCTACCACGGCGCGGCGATGCTGTGCTACGTCACCCCCAAAGAGCACCTGGGCCTGCCGAAGAAAGACGACGTGAAACAGGGCTGCATCGCGTACAAGATCGCCGCCCACGCCGCCGACATCGCGCTGGGCATCCCCGGCACCCGCGACCGCGACGACGACCTCACCAAAGCCCGCGCCGCCCTCAACTGGGAAAGGCACTTCGAACTCTCCTTCGACCCCGACACCGCCCGCGCCTACCACGACGAAGACCTCGACGTCGACACCGACTTCTGCGCCATGTGCGGCCACGACTGGTGCTCCGTCCGCATCAGCAAGGAAATCACCGAGTTCATCAGCGGCAA
>JBJXFG010000034.1:0-24366 GCA_046154665.1 Phycisphaerales bacterium
GCGAACGTCAGGACGTCGACGCCCTTGCTCTTGAGTTCACGCGCCCGGGCGTTGACCGCCAGAGTGGCCGAGGGACGGAGGGCAGCGACGCGGGGCGAGAGTTGCATGGGGGGGTGAAGGCTTGGGGCTTGGGGCTTGAGGCTTGGGGCTCGGGCTGACGCCCGTTCCAGCGCGGATTCCACGAGGGTATCCCTGCCGGTCAGCGGGGCCCATTCCGATCGGCGGAACCAGAGACAGAACAAGACGAACCGGGATGCGTCGATGCGTCGAATGTCGTAGCATCCCCCCCGGAACTCGCCAGCCCCAACCGCAGGCTTCAGCCTCAAGCCCCAAGCCTCAAGCCCCCAACCGCAAGCCTGCCCCCCCTCCCCCAACCTCATCGGAACCTCCCGCGTGGCGTTCAGCTTTTTCGGCAAAAAGAAAGACGACCCCGAAGCCGCGAAAGCCGCGGGCACGGGCGGTGGCGCTGCGGACGGAACGACAGGCAAGCCCCCCGGCGGCGACGATGACGCCGCCTCTTCCGCCGGCTTCACCCCCGACCCCCGCAAGGCCCAGGCCTTCTTCACCCACGCCCAGACCATCCAGGAAACCGAGAACTTCGAATACGCCACCACCCTCTGGCTGCAGGGGCTCCGCATGGACCCCACCTCGATGCGCGGGCACGAGGGCTTCTACGCCTGCGCCTCGGCGTTCGGCGATCGCTCCGGCAACAAGGGCCCCTCCAAGACCCAGGCCGGCGCCCTGCCCACCAAGTCCGACGTCGATAAGTACGTCAACGCCCTGCTCAACTGGGGCACCCGGCCCATGGACTGGCCCTTCGGCCTCAAGGCCTTCGAGTACGCCGCCAAACTCGACCTGCCCGAGCCCGGATACTGGCTGGGCTCGAAGGTGCTTGCAGCGGCGGTGTCGGACCAGAAGCGCCTCAAGAAAGACCATCTCGTCCAGATGATGGAGTTGTTCTCGAAGATCAGCGCCTTCGACCGCGCTGTGCAGGCCGGCGATGTCGCCGCCCGCATGGACCCTTCGGACTCAGCCCTGATCGCCAAGTTGCGGAACATGTCGGCGCAGGCGACGATGAACCGGGGCGGGTACGAGCAGACCGGGAACCAGGGCGGGTTCCGCCAGAACGTGAAGAACATCGACGCGCAGCGGGCCAAGGAAGAGGAAGAGCGGATCGTCAAGAGCGAGGACGTGCAGGTCCGGGCGATCGCCAACGCCGCGGAGGAATACAAGGCCCGCCCGACCGACGCGGCGACGATCTCGAAGTACGCCCGTCTGCTGCGCGAGCGTGGCACCCCGGAAGACGAAAAGCTGGCGTACCAGGTGCTGATGAAGGGCTTCGAGATCACCAAGACGTACAAGTTCAAGCAGGACGCGGGCGACATCAAGATGCGGGTGGGGCGTCGCAAGCTGCGTGAACTCAAGGCGGCGCTGGACGCCGAGCCGGGCAACGACGAGCGGAAGTCACAGTTCGAGAGCGCGGCGCGAAAGGTTCTCGAAGGCGAAATCGCCGAATACACCGAGCGCGTGGCGGCATACCCCACCGACCTGGCGATGAAGTTCGAGTTGGGCCGGCGCCTCGGCGAAATCGGCGACCACGAAAAGGCCATCGAGCAGTACCAGGTCGCCCAGAACGCGCCGGGCATCGGCAACACCGTGCTCGCCCACCTGGGCGCGAGCTTCAGCGCCCTGGGCTGGCTCGACGAGGCCGAGGGCACGTACAAACGCGCCCTCGAAAAGCACGAAGCCCAGAACGACGAGCTCGCCCTCTCACTCCGCTACGGCCTCATGGATGTCATGCAGCGCAAGGCCGCGGACAGCCGCGACCTGAACAACGCCGAGGAAGCCTTCAAACTGGCCTCGGCGATCGCGATCCAGCAGATCAACTACCGCGACATCCGCGCCCGGCGCGAGCAGCTGCAGGCACTGGTGAAGGAACTGCGGACCGCCCGGTGATCGGCAAGCGGATCGAGCGTGCGCGAGTTCGCAGCCCGCCGCTGATCGCCATTGGCAGCTCTCGAGAGCGGTCCATCGCGGCTGCCTGACGCGGGGCGATCAAGGCAGCGTGCGGGCACGTCGGCACAAGGAGCAAGGCGCGAATCGCTCCAACCTGACAAGCCGCGCCCTGGGCGCGTGCACCCGCACCAACCCCATCGTTTCATCGTCGACCACCACCCACGGGCTCAACGGCCCCAGCCGCTCGAAGATGCGTTCCAGGTGATCCGGGGCCTGAGCAATCATCGAGTCTTCGAGCATCGCCGCCGCGTCCAGAACGAGCCCGAAGCCGAGCGGTCCGTACTCCGTCTGGAACGCCGCGCACCGCTGGGGGTCGTTCAGCACATGCCGGGCGTGCGGGCGCAGCAAGATCGTCCGGCGTTCTCCTCCCGCCCGAAGCGCCGCCAACCGTTCGCGAAGCGCCGTCATCCCCGCCGGCCCCCAGCACCGCGGATCACGCTCGAAGACGTCCTCACCCATCCACCCCGACCACATCATGACCGGCTCGGCGTCATTCCCCTCAACCTCAGGAGTTTCCTCGCGCAGCAGATTCCCACCCCACCACCACGCCACCACGCGCCCGGCCTCATCCACCACGCGCGACAGCCCACGCCCCCCCGCCTCAATCCGGCAGACACCCTGAACACCATCACCCTTCATGCGCGTCTCATTCCTCAATCAGCAAGCACGCGGCCTGTCTCAACCACACCCGCCAACGACTTGCAGAGCCTATCCCGAATCGTCCACCCAACAACTCGTGCCCTGCTCCGCGTCCCGAACGCCGCAGCGGTGAAGTGTCTCGCCCCATCAGGTACGATGCCCCCATGAACAAGCTCACCGCCGGTTGCATCTGCGAGTTCATCGGCACCTTCGCCCTCATGTTCGTCGGCGGGGCGGCCATCCTCCACAACTATGACCAGGGCAACATCATCGCCGTCGCCCTGGCCCACGGCCTCATCCTCAGCGTGATGGTCTCCGCCACCATGCACATTTCGGGAGGGCAGTTCAACCCCGCCGTGTCGATCGCCCTGGCGATCATCAAGCGTCAGCCCGTTCCGCAGGCCGTCGCGTTCTGCGTATGCCAGCTCCTGGGTGCCTCAGCGGCGGCCAAGCTGCTGCAGCTCAGCTTCACCGCTGGTGCCGTAGATGCCGGGAAGCTCGGCGCGACGCTCGGCGCCCTGTCGAACTCGAACGACATGATGCTGCTCTTCGCCCTGGAGTTCGTTGCGACGGCGTTCCTCATGTTCGTCATCCTCGGCTCGGCAGTTGACTCGCGCGGCGTGGGCGGCAACCGCGCCGTGGGCGGCTCCGCCATCGGGCTGTGCGTCGCCGCCAACATCTTCTGCTTCGGGCCGCTCACCGGTGCCTCGATGAACCCCGCCCGCTCCTTCGGCCCCGCCTGGGTCGGCGGCTATTGGGATGTCCACTGGGTCTATTGGGCCGCGCCGATCCTCGCCGCCGTCGTCACGGCAATCGTCTACGACTTCGTGCTCATCGGTCGAAACAAGGCGTGAGCGGTGTTCAACGCGGAGAGCGCGGAGTTCGCGGAGGAAGGCAGAGAGAGAGAGAGAGAGAGAGAGTTGTGCGCAGAACCATTTCCGAGACGCGCACGGACCACGATGCCTTCCCCCTGGTGCCCAGTGCCCAGTGCCCAGTGCCTAGTGCCTAGTGCCTAGTGCCTTCTTCCCCCCCCCATGCAAAACGTCGAGTTCAAATGCGAGCTCCGTGACCCCGCTTTGGCGCGGATCATCGCCGCCCACATCGGGGCGCGGCGCGTCGGCGTGCTCCGCCAGACCGACACGTTTTATCGAGTCCCCGACGGACGCCTCAAACGCCGAGAGTGCGAGGGCGAGCCCACCGAGTTCATCTTCTACCACCGCCTCAACCGCTCGCGCCCCAAGCTCAGCCACTTCACGATCTACACCGAAGACGAAGCCCGCGCCCGCTTCGGCACCCGCGACCTCCCCGTCTGGCTCGTCGTCAAAAAATCCCGCGAACTCTGGATGTACGCCGGCGTCCGCCTCCACCTCGACGACGTCGAGGGCCTGGGCCACTTCTTCGAGGGCGAAGCCCTGGTGACCCCCGGCCAGCACGTCGGCCGCTGCCACGAACTCATCGCCGAGATCCGAAAGGCCTTCGCCCCCGCGCTGGGCGAGCTGATCGCGACCTCGTACGCCGACCTCCGTGCCAACGAGATTGCCCAGGCGCAGACCGATGCCCCGCCGGTGGGGTAGCGGACGCACGAGCTCGAGCGTGCCCCGTGGTTCAGAGCCGACGGCGCGAGCCGTCGGTCCCAACGCCGTGAGCCCGGGGACTGTTCGCACCGATCGCTCGCGCGATCGGCTCTGCGCGGCCGCGCTCGACCAAAACGCGCTCTAGCCTTCCACCATGCCCCTGGACCTCGTCCTCAGCCCCTACGACCTCACCGCGCGTTCCGCCGCGGCGGTCGGCGCGTGCTTGCTGGGCGACCGCGTCCTCACCCTCATGCCCGCGCCCGAGAGCGCCAACGCAAGCACCAACACCACCGCACTCGCACATCGAAACTCTCCCGCTTTCGCGCGACTCTCCGAAGCGTGGGCGTGGTCGGGCCCGCTGTGGCGTGCCGGGGTCATCACCACGGGCATGGACGGCCCCGCCGTCACCGCCGCCCTCAACGCCGCACGCAAGGGCATCGACCGTGATCCCTCGATGCTTGCCCTCACCTCGCTGATGAGCCGCACCGACCCCGGCGGGTCGGGCGAAGGCGGGGAATCCAAACGCTTCGACGCCATCTGCCGCGACCTGGTCACCGGGGGGATCAACCCCGCCGTCACCGTCCCACTCGGTGCCGCCGTCGACAACTTCGCCGCCGCGCACGCCCTCACACTCGTCCGCGGCACACCCCGCAGCATGGTGGGCCGTCTCGAAAAAGCAGGCGAGCGGATCGTCTTCCGTCTCTCGGTGCTCACGGCGGTCGAGGCCGACGCGTCCGATCTCGTGCAGCTCCGCGCCGCGCTGAGCGAGAGCGCCGCCCCGTTCCGCGCCGCCGTGACACGGTTGCTCGATCACACCCGCGGTCGCGCACGCGCCGCCGACCTCGCCGATGCGCTGGGTTCCGCCGACGCCCACCGCGCGGCGTTCGAGAGCGCCCTCGAAGACCGCGCCGAGCGCCTCCGCGCGGCCTCGAGTTTCAGCGGCCAACGCCTCAAGATCGCCCGCGTAACTCTCACCGGCGCCTGCCAGGATTCGGGCACGACTGTCATGGCCGCCCGCCGAGCCGCCGTGGTGCTCGAAGCCCGAACTGGCGAACGTACCAATGCCGAAGCCCCGCCCGAACCGGCGAGTGAATCCACCGCCCTGGCCCGAGGCCCGTTGGTGGTGCTGACGCTCAAGCCCGCGACGCTGCAGGTTCGCCCGGGACCATCTCTCGCAAGCTGAACCCTCTCTCACTCCAGCCCTCACACGCCTTCGGACGCCGGAGCATCGGCTCTGCGATGCTCCGGATCGAACCACTGCCCAAAGCAAGGGTGAGCGCCGTGGCCTTGAAAACGCTTCGCAGGCATCTGGCCGCCCTCGCGCACCCAACCCAAATCCTATCGGACCCGCCGAAAGTGGTCGGGAAAAAGTCGGGCCTGCCCTACCGCTGTCAGGGGAAACCCGCTTACCTTTTCAGTATGGAGCCGCGAGCCGTCGCGGCCGAGGTTGTTGTCCACCGGGCCGCTCTGCCTTGCCCGGAGAATCACCAGAGGTTCACCCGATGCCCCAGCCCAAGCGGTTCCTTCAGGCGTCTCTCTTTGCCGCGCTGTGCGCGCTCATCCCGCTCGGCGCTCACGCCGCCGCGCCCGTGCCGGGGGCGGACAACCCCGCCCAGGCGCGCGTCTCTTACAAAGACCACCGCCTCGTCACCGTCGACGTCAAGAACGCCACCGACCTGATGCACCTCGAGCAGCTCGGCGTCGGCCTGGCCTGCGTCCCCGCGCCGGGCCGCCAGAAGTATGTCCTGCCGCCCGACGCCCTCGGGGTCCTCGAAGACCTCAACTTCAACTTCATCGTCGAAGCGAACGACGTCCAGGCCCTCATCGATGAAGAGGCCCGCCTGAACGAAGCCGCCAAGAACGAGCGCGGGGCGGCGTTCCACACGGCGTACCACACCCTCGCCGAGATGGACCAGTTCATCAACGACACGATCGCGCTGAACCCCGCCATCGCCTCGCGCACCACCATCGGCACCTCGCTCGAAGGCCGACCCATCTGGGCCGTCCGCATCGCCGGGCCCAACGCCGCCGCGAACAAGTCGTTCGCCGTCATCTGCGGCATCCACGCCCGCGAGTGGGTCAGCCCCGCCACCGGCCTGTGGTCCATCGACAAGCTCATCACCGAGTACGGCACCGTCCAGTCCACCACCGACCTCGTCAACAACGTCAACTGGTACTTCGTCCCCGTCATGAACCCCGACGGATACCAGTTCACCATCACCACCGACCGCCTGTGGCGCAAGAACCGGCGCAACAACGGCACCTCCATCGGCGTCGACCTCAACCGCAACTTCTCCGTCGGCTGGTCCGCCCCCGAGGGCGGCAACTCGACCACGCCTTCCAGCGAGACCTACCGCGGTCCCTCGGCTTTCTCCGAGCCAGAGTCTCAGGTCGTGCGTGATTGGGTGAACACCCTCCCCAACCTCGGCGCCTTCATGGACATCCACTCGTTCTCGCAGCTCGTGCTCGCCCCGCAGGGCTACACCCTCGCCCTGCCCGCACGCCAGCCCGAGTTTGAGTTCATCACCCCGGACATCACCAACGCCATCAACAACACCAACGGCTTCACCTATGTCGGCGGCCCCACCGCCACCACCATCTACATCGCCGCCGGAACCACCAGCGACTGGGCCTACGGCGCCAAAAACATCTACGGCTACGGCATCGAATGCCGCGACACCGGCACCTTCGGTTTCCAGCTCCCGCCCGACCAGATCATCGGCAACGCCTCCGAGATCTTCAACGGCCTCGCGGTCCTTGCGAACTACCTCAACGTCAAGTTCAAGATCGCTGTCCCTTCGCCGGCCACGATTGTCAGCACCTCGCAGTCCACTTCAGTCAACGTCACGGCCGTCGCCTTCAACGGCACCACCCCCGCCGCCAACGGCCTGCGACTCTTCACCCGCTTCGGCAACGCCGGACCCTTCACCCAGTCCGCGCTCGCCGGAACCATCCCCAACGTCGCCGCCAACCTCCCCCCCACGCCCTGCGGCAGCGAGCTGCAGTACTACGTCGAGGTCGAGTCGTCCGACGGCACGATCGTCCGCTCGCCCGCCAACGCCCCGGCTTCGGTCTACTCGGCCACGCCGCAAGAGATCATCGACATCGCCTCGGACGACTTCGAAGCAGCCGACGCCGGCTGGCAGACCAACATCGACGTCACCGACACCGCCACCACCGGCCGCTGGGAGCGCGCCGACCCGCAGCTCACCAACTACCAGCCCGCCGACGACCACACCCCAGGCACCGGCGTCAACTGCTGGATCACCGACGCCCGCTCCGGGACCAACGACGGCACCTATGACATCGACGGCGGCAAGACCAGCCTCTACTCAGAGACTTTCAACCTCGCCGCCACACCCAACGCACGCCTCGGCTACTGGCGCTGGTTCGACAAGTCCGGCGGCGCTACCAACACGCAGGACAACTTCATCGTCTCCGTGAGCAACGGCGGCGCGTGGGTCGAAGTCGAGAACGTGCCCTTCGCCGAATCGCAGGGCGGCTGGTTCTACAAGGAGATCCGCGTCGCTGATTTCGTGACCCCGAGCAGCACCGTCCGCGTCCGCTTCGTCGCCACCGACGCCGGTGCCGGCAACATCGTCGAAGCCGCCATCGACGACCTGGGCGTCCGCTCCATCGAGCCCTGCACGCCCCCGCCCTCCTGCACGGGCGACCTCAACGGCGACAACTCCGTCAACGTCGCCGACCTCACCATCTTCCTGGGCCTCTTCGGCTCGAGCGTCACCCCCGGCGCGCCCGGCGACTTCAACAGCGACGGGTCCGTCAACGTGAGTGATCTCACGACCTTCCTCGGCCGCTTCGGCGCGACCTGCCCGTGATCTGAAGCATCGCGAAGAACCCAGCCCTCATCCCGGCCCCTTCAAAGCCCCGCCTCGTCAGGCGGGGCTTTTCATTCACGATGCCTCGCCAAGCCCATCGCTCACACGCCCGGAGGGCGCGCGATCTTTGCCAGGGGCGCGGCTCGCGCAGCGGGCAAGCCCCTGGATGCCGGTGTCGAAGGCTGCCGCCCGGAGGGCGGACGAGCCTCTCCTTCAAAGCCCACGCACACTCCCTCATCTCGCCCGTGCAATCGCAAACGGATTCCCCTCCCCAGAAACCCCCATCATCAACCGCGCCGCACAAAGCGTCGCCCGATGCGCCAGGCTCATCCCGTGCCCGGTAAAACCCCCACAAAACCAGACGCTTTTCTCAAACCCCTCCACCGCCCCGATCAGCGGCAAGTGGTCTCGCGTGAACCCCATCGTCCCCGCCCAACGAGCCTTCACGGGGAGCCTTGCCCCAAACATCGACTCCGCGAACGACTCCAGCGAACCCTGCACCAGCGAAGTCCACCGATCGTCCCACGTCTTCTCGTGCGCCGCGTGCATCGCCCGGCACCCCCCCACCACCACCGTGTCCGCGTCCGCACGCCGGAAGTACTCGTTCCCGCGGTTGGCGTAGTACGCATGCCGCAAAGCCAACTCGCGCTCGCTCGCGTGCAGCGCCAGCATCTGCCCCCGGTTCGGCTCGACCACGCCCTCCATCTCCGGCAGCAGCAGCGCCGCATACGCGTTCAGGCACAGCATCGCCCGCGAGCACCTCACCACAACCTCTGCCGTGCGAAGTTCCACGCCGGCAGCAACGCCTGCAACCTCCGCCACCTCGGTCATCTCCAGCACCGGCCAGCGCAGCTGGGAGCGCAGCAACCCCAGCAGTTCGTGCGGGTTCACCACGCCGTCGTGCGGGTTGATCAACCCGCCGAGGCCCGCGCCACCCGGCCCCATCACCACGTCATCCCCTGCGCCGCGCTCGATCCATCCCGCATCAAACCCATCCTCGCGCAGCAGCGCCAGCGACTCGCGCAGTTCGCCCAGTTCCCCCTCGTCCAGCGCCATCAAGCACGAAGCCCGCGGCGCGTACGACGCCAACCCCGTCAACCCGCCAGCCCGGAGCAGCGTCAGGTTTTCCTCCGTCCAACGCCACAGCGTCGACGCGACATCGCGCCCGTACTGACGGCACGCCAGCGCATAGTTGTCCGCCGCCCCGCGCATCAAAAACCCGGCGTTCCGCGTGCTCGCCCCCGAACCCACCCCGTGCCGCTCGAGCAACACCCCATCGAGCCCCATCTCCTGCAAGTGCAGCGCCGCGGACAAGCCAGCGACCCCAGCGCCGACCACCGCCACAGGCACCTCCACCCGCGCCGGCGAACGCGATCGTCTCCACCAAGACACGGTCATGCTTCGAGTGTATCTCTTCGTCTTCAATCCTGAGTCGCCCGAACAACGGGCCCCGAGCGTCGGCGAGTGGGTCAAGTCTCCCGAACGCCTCTGCGCGCCGAAATCTTCAAAGGCACCCGTCGCTCACGCTCTGGGCTCGTTGTTCGAGCGCCGTCCGCGCCCCACCGTCCGAGAACCCCACCATTTTCAGCCTGAAGCACTTGCCGATTCCGCGCGCGCAACCCTGTCAACTCCGAGCAAAATCTGCAAAATCACCCTCGCCCCCGAGCCCGCCGCCTTGCCCACCACGCATTCCGCCGGAACACTGAACACACCCACGAATCAGCGCCACAAGTCACAAGCCCCAAGCCCCAAGCCACAAGCCACAAGCCCGATCCAAGCCACCATGCACAAGCCCACCACCATCGCCGCCCTCTTCCTCCTCACCGCCGCATCGGCGCAAGCCCAAGTCCCCGCCTACTCCGGCTTCCAGATGCTCGCCCGCACCAACTTCGCCTCGAACCCCGGCGGCGCCTTCAACGTCCCCGGCTCGTGGTTCTTCTCGGGCGAGGACATCCGCATCAACAACTCCCGCCAGGTCGCCTTCCGCCTCAACGTCACCTCGGGCAGCTTCATGTCCGTCTGGCTCGGCGCCGTCGTCCCGGGCGGCGGGCCCACCGGCACCGGCACCGTCGTCTATTCCTCGAACCCCGCCGACGACGCCTTCATCTCTCGCGTTTCCATCAACAACATCGGGCGCATCATCTGGGAGCAGAACTTCACCGGCGGAACCCCGGGCCTCTACTTCCACGACATCATCCCAGGCACCAGCGGCCTGCTCACCACCCGCCCCTTCGGCACCTCCTCCTGGTCCAGCCCCAACGTCAATGACAACAACGAAGTCGGCTTCCGCGCCAACTTCGGCACCAACCGCCAGTCGTTCACGAGCTGGTCGCCCGCGTCGCCGAATACCACCATCGACCACGCCGTCGAGGCCGGGCTTGATCCGGGAAGCCCCTACTCGTTCCTCTTCACGCCCAGCTTTAACAATCAGCGTCAGATCGCCGGCTTCGCACGCCGCGGCACCGCGGGCCAGACCGGCGGCACCCAGCCCGACGAGATCCGCATCTTCAACGCCAACGGCACCAACATCCTCATCGCCCGCGACGCCGACGCAACACCCACCTCGCCCTACGCCTCGTTCGACAGCAGCGTCGCGCTCTCCAACAACGGCAAGGTCGCCTTCATGGCCACGCTCGCCGCCGGGGGCCGCGGCGTGTTCCTCTACAACGGCTCCACCATTATCACCATCGCCACCACCACCGCGCCGGGCACCCAGATCTCCAACCTCGAGTTCTTCGCCCCCAGCGTCAACGACAACGGCGTCGTCGCCTTCCGCGCCTTCGACACCGCCGGCAAGCGCGCCATCTGGGTCGGCGACGGGACCACCCTCCGCAAACTCGTCACCGCCCAAGACCTCATCGTCTCCGACCTGGGCACCGCACGCGTCGACCAAAACGTCGCCTCCAGCCCAGTCTTCGGCGGCGCCCCAAGCATCAACGCCGCCGGCGACGTCGCCTTCAACGCCGCACTCACCCCGCCCGACAACAACCAGATCGAATGGGGCACCGGCGTCTACGTCGCCCTGGTCGCCCCCCCGCCGCCATGCCCCGGCGACCTCAACAACGACGGCAGCCGAAACACCGTCGACCTCACCCTCTTCCTCAGCGCCTTCGGCACAACCGTCACCCCCAGCACCAACGGCCCCGACTTCGACAACAACGGCACCGTCAACACCGCCGACCTCGTCACCTTCCTCGCCCTCTTCGGCGTCCCATGCCCGTGACCCGTCCCCCGCGGGGCGTGCCACGATGCTCGGCGGCGTCCGCGCGGCGCGTCGTGCTCTTCGGTCACACACTGAGACACGACGGGTGGCGGACGGCCCATCGTGGCACTCGGCCCCTCGCCCGGGTGGCATGAAATCCTGAAAGCCCCCTTGCACGGGACGAAATCGGAGGTATGTTCACGTTATGGGACATCGGGGACAATTCCGGGGACGATCCCACACCTGCGCGGCGTCAGTTGGCCCACTGCCCACTGCCCACTGCCCACTGCAACTCTGATTCTGCCCCGGCAGAACGGACCGATCCGATTTATTCTCCTGTCGCACAGTTCACAGGAGAGTTTGCCATGAAATCGATGCGTTGTTTGCCCTGCCCTGCGTTGGGCGTTCGTGTCTTGGGTGCCGCTGCCGCCCTTTTCTCGTGGTTCGCTTGCGCCAACCTCTCGGAGGCGGCGGTCGAGATCACCCATTCCGACGGGTTCACATGGTGTACCGTCGGAAACCCCGGGAACCCGGACTTCATCGGGCTCGACGCCGAGTTCACAAAGGTCCGCCTCGGCGGCGTCGACCACGCCTTCCGCATCACCCGAACCGAAGTCACCAGCGATGTCTTCTTCGAGTTCCTCTCGGCGTACACCCCACACATCCCCCCCAGCGAGTGGCACTTCTACGAAACCGACACCGGTTCCATCAGTTACCTCGGGGGGCGTCTCGTGCTGTTCCCGAGTTTGGGCAAGTTGCCCGCCGACGGCTCATGGCGCACTGCCGCCCGATTTTGCAACTGGCTCCACAACAACAGGTCGAGCGAGGCTTGGTCCTTCGAGACCGGGGCGTACGACACATCAACTTTCGGCCAGGTTCCTGGGCATCCGGGTGAGTACACCGACGCCACGACGCACATGCCGGGCGCTCGGTTCTGGATCCCCACCCTCGACGAGTGGATGAAGGCGGCCCACTACGACCCGGACCGATACGGCCTGGGTGCCGAGGGCTACTGGCTGTACCCGCATTCGAGCGACAGCCCGCCGGTCGGCGGTGCCCCGGGCACCGGGGCCGACGCGAACATCGACACCGATGCCATGTGGAACGTCGGTTCATATCCGGCGGTGCTCTCGCCGTACGGGCTGCTGGATACCGCGGGGAGTCTTTCTGAGTGGACGGAAACCGACTCCTATCGTGGGCGACGGTGGTATAGAGGCAATGATTTCATCGGTCGAAGTTTCGGCACTCAGCTAGACAACATTGTTGGCTACTACACGGGAACTTCGCCGGACAATCACGACGCTTTCGGATTCAGAATCGCCACAACCGTGCCGTCACCCGCTGCCGCGCCGGGGATGGTGTTGCTCCTCTCTTCACCTCTCCTTCGGAGACGACAACAATGAAACGACTGTTCTCCACCGCCTTTGCGTTCGTGTGCCTCGCGCCCTCAACGGGGTTCGGCGCGATCAAGATCCAATACAACGGAGCCAGGTGCCACGACTTTCAGTGCCTTGACTGAAAGTCGTGCTTCGGTCGGCACGTCCGAACAGCACGACTTTGCTGAGGCGGCAAAGTCGTGGCACGGCCCACCACAGTCAAGTCGCCGCGTCCGAGTTGGAACCGCGTCACCCCACCCGACCCACCCACGCGACCCGCCGCGCGGAGGGCGATACCATCACCCCCTTCACTTCCCCCGCTTCACTTCCGCCACCCCACTTCCCCCCATCCACCCCGCCACGATCTTCGGAGCCTTCGCATGGAAGCCGGCATCGTGGGCATGCCCAACGTGGGCAAGTCCACTCTCTTCAACGCACTGACCAACGGCAAGGCCCTGGCCGCCAACTATCCCTTTGCCACCATCGAGCCCAACGTCGGCGTCGTGCCGGTGCCCGATCCGCGGCTGGCGACCATCGCCAAGTACATCCCGCCGCAGAAACTCATCAGCGCTTCGCTGCGGTTGGTCGACATCGCCGGTCTGGTGGCGGGCGCGAGCAAGGGCGAGGGGCTGGGCAACAAGTTTCTCTCGCACATCCGCGAGGTGGACGCGATCTGCCACGTGGTCCGCTGCTTCGAGAAAGCCCCCGGCGGCGAGGAGATCACCCACGTCTCGGGCGGGGTCGACCCGATCCGCGACATCGACATCATCGAGACCGAACTCATCCTGGCGGACCTGCAGACCGTCGAGGGCGCGATCGGGAAGGCGGAACGCGCGGCGAAGGCGCGCGACGCCGAGAGCGTGGCCCGCTATGAAGTACTCAAGACGCTGCTGCCGGTGCTGAGCGCGGGCACGCCGGCCCGCGCCCTGGCCGAGTCGCACGAGTTTGACGACCACGAGAAGCGCAAGGCCTTCAAGAACCTCGGCATCCTCAGCGCCAAGCGGGTGCTGTACATCGCCAACGTCGACGAGGACGACATCCACGGCGAGGGCAAGCACGCCACGCGCGTCCGGGCCCGCGCCAAGGAAGAGGGCATGCAGGTGGTCCCGGTGTGCGCCAAGATCGAGGCCGAGCTGGCGGACCTCGAAGGCGCCGACAAGCAGGAGATGCTGGAGAGCCTGGGCCTGAAGGAGCCCTCGCTGGCCAGCGTGGCCCGCGCGGCGTACACGCTGCTTGGCCTGCAATCGTTCTACACCGCCGGCGAAAAGGAAGTCCGCGCCTGGCCGGTGCCGGTGGGCTCGTCGGCCCCCCAGGCGGCGGGCGTTATCCACTCAGACTTCGAACGCGGCTTCATCCGCGCCGAGATCTACAGCGTGAGCGATCTCGAAGAACTCAGGAGCGAGAAGGCGATCAAGGAAAAGGGTCGGATGCGGATCGAGGGCAAGGGCTACATCATGCAGGACGCGGATGTGTGCCACTTCTTGTTTAATGTGTGAGCGATCGCGGGCCGCGGATGCTTCTGGATCGTCCGAGCCCCGAGCGCGAGCTCTGGAACATCGCACGTTTCTCCTGCGAGTCCGCCCGTTGCACGTGTGCTCCGGTTGAGTTTCCGAGCGTGGCCCCGAGCTTGCACTCGGGGTTCTGATGGCCTCGGGCCCCTTCCCGGAACTTACGCCCACATCTCCATCCGCAATCCCTTGGCGTCGATCGGAGGGGTGCGGAGAATCTGCCTGGCGGTGCCAAGCGCGAACCTTCGCGCGGTCCAAAGTGCTGCGTGCGCGTCGATGATGTCGTCATCGGCGACGGCGCTCTTCGATTTCAGGGATTCGCACGCCGTCGTGACGAACGCGAGTCCTGCGGCACCGAGCGCCTCGATTCGTGCCGCCCTGCCAGCCGGCTCACGTTTGGCGGCGGCCATCGTGGCTCCGGCCATCTGTTTGAAGCACAACTCCGGGTGAACTTCGACGATCCGCTCCTGCAGCGCGGGTGTCATCGCGGAATCGACCTCTGCGATCTTCGGGCAGATGTTGTGCGCCTGCTTCGAGAGCCCGAGGCGGTGGACCGATGATTCTCGTGACACACGCAGAGCCTCTTCGTACGAGTCGATGCCGAGCACGGCGCGGATCGGGGCCGAGAAAACACTGCTCGACCTCAACGGGCTCAGTTCGCGTCGCGCCTGTTGATCCACGTCCCGACCCAGCGGGCGAGCCTGCTCGAGCAGCCCGATCGGGATGTCCACGCACACGATTCCATCATCGCCGACCAGATCGAGGATCGACCTGAACTCCGACACCAACATACATCGAGGGTCGATGAGCACGTCGCCGCGGAGCTGTGCCAGCGCCGCGCACCATCCGCCCCTGCAGCCGTCCACGCCGGCGATGATTGGTTCCGTCACGGGCTGACACTCCTTTGCGGCAGGGATGCGAAGGTACATCATCGCTCACGCGTCCGTCTCGTGGGCTTCGGGCCCGAGCGGTTGATGGGCGGTGGCCCCGAGCTTGCGCTCGCGGTTGGGATGTCGCGAGCGAGAAGGCGATCAAAGAGAAGGGTCGGATGCGGATCGAGGGCAAGGGCTACATCATGCAGGACGCGGATGTGTGCCACTTCTTGTTTAATGTGTAAATCGCGGCGATGCCCGGCCTTTGATGTACAGAACGCCCATTGAATCGAGATGCGCTTCTGAGTAGAATGCCCCCGAACCGGATGTGCGATCGCCGCCGAACCGAGGGACCCGCCATGTGCCAGATGGAAAGACTTTCGACCATCGCCGTGAGCTTTGTGATGTGTGCTGTCGTGACTTCTGATGCCGCCGCGCAGCCGCTGCAGGGGCGCTGGCGCGTGTGGAATGCGACGGACGGCGTCGAGCCAGACTTCACGGTGAACGAAGCGGTGGCCGACATCGACCCGGACGGCAACGGCCCCAGTGGCCGCCGGCTGTTCATCGGCGGCGATGCGCTCGCCCAGTTCGGGCTAACAACATTTGGCGTGGTGTGGTACGACCCCACGGCGGACTGCGGTGCCGGCGCGTGGTCCGTACCCGAGCCCGTGCTCGCGCCGCTCAACGGCTCCAGGTTCAGGGACGCTCTCGCCTGGGACCCCGACGGCGCGGGCCCGCGCCCGGAATGGCTGATCCTGTGCCCATCGACCGACCTTCTTTGGTTTGGCTCCACCATCATCGGCAACCGCATCCCCCGCTGGAACCCTGAGCTTTCCAACGGAGCGGGCGGCTTCGAGCCCATGGGCGGAGAACTCGGCCGAGGAGATACCGGTCTCTGGGCCCAGGTCGCGACTCTATGGGACCGCGACGGCGACGGGCCGAATCGCGCGGTGCCCGTCATCGGCGGCACGTTCCGGTCCAGTCCCCAGTCGTTCGGCACCGTCGCGGTGTGGAACCCCGCGGGCGACGCCGGCGCGGGCTCTTGGGAACCCGTTGAACGTATCGGCGTGCCCAATCGAAGCTTCCTGACAGACGTTGGCGCCCTCACTTCTTGGGATCCCGACGGACCGGGGCCCAAACTCCCCGTCCTCGTCGCCGGGGGCCACGACACGCTCCGTCAGAACGGCCAATCCACCCCTTCCTACGTCGCCATGTGGGCACCCGATCCCGCGACTGGTGAGCCCGACTGGCTCCCGATGGGAACGCAACTCGATCGACCGGTTCGTGACTTGACGGTGTGGGACCCGGACGGACCGGGGCCGATGCACGATCAAGTGATCGCGGTGGGAGATTTCTCGTACGTGAATCCATCGAGCCTTCGCGGGGTGGCACGCTGGGACGCCGAAATGGGCGTGTGGGCCGCGCTGGGCTCCGTGTCGTTTTTCGGCAGCGGGCCTTTCACGATCGAAGTGTGGGACCCCGACGGTTCTGGCCCGCAGCGAGAGACACTTTTCATCGGCGGCGGTCGGCTCTTCGCCGACGGCACAATCGCGCTCGGCGCGGTCGCTTTCTGGGACTGCGACGCCTCCGGGCTGAATGGAACCTGGCGTGCCCTCGGCGAGACCAGCCTCACCAGTTACGTCACCAAACTCAAAGCATGGGACCCGACCGGCACCGGCGCGGCTCCGTCGCAGTTGGTCGCGGCTGGGAACTTTCGGAACTTTGCGGGACTGCCGGCGCAGGGCGTCGCGGCGTGGGGAATGCCGGACTTCATCGCCGCACCGAAGCGCGCCGACCTCAACCGTGACGGGCGCGTCAACGTGGAAGACCTCACACGCCTGCTCGGCGGCTTCGGCAAGACCCTTTTCCCGGGCAGTGGAGCCGACGTGAACAGCGACGGCGTCGTCAACGTGCGCGATCTCATCATCTTGCTCAGTGAGTTCGCGACCGGCGGCTGCGAGTAACCGTCATCAAGACGGCCCGCTTCGGCCGCCACAAGTGAGGCGCGGTACGCTCCGCGCATGCCCACCACGCCGCGCGAGGTGCATCAGACGGACGAAGCCGGCCATCGTCCCGGCGGGATGCTCGCGGTCTTCGCCGGCCCGATCGTCGGCCTTCTCGTGTGGGCCCTGTTGAACTGGCTCGCGCCGGGGTTGCCCGAGGACGGTCGGCGTGCCGCCGGGCTGCTGGCGTGGATGGCAACGTGGTGGCTCGGCGAGGTGCTGCCCCTCGGCGTGACGGCGCTGCTCCCGTTGGTGGCGCTCCCGATGCTGGGGGTGCTGAGCGTGCGTGAGGCGGCGGCGCCGTACGCCGACCGCATCGTGTTCCTGTTCATGGGCGGGTTCATCCTCGCGCTGGCGATGGAGCGGTGGAACCTGCATCGGCGGATCGCGCTGGTGGTGATGCTGCTGGTGGGGACGAGCCCGCGCCGGCTGCTGCTGGGGATCATGCTCGCCACGGCGCTGCTCAGCATGTGGGTGAGCAACACCGCCACGGCGCTGATGATGATCCCGATCGCGCTGGGGGTGACGGCGCTCGTCGAGAGCGAACACGAACCCGAAGCGCAAGCGAGGGCCGGCGCGGGGTTACACACGACTGCATCGAGCGCGGCCGGAGTTGTCGAGGCCGAGTTGACGGACGGCCACCGCCCCTCGCTTGCGCTTCGGGTTCGTGGCGGCGGGTTCGGCACCGCCGTGGTGCTCGGCGTGGCGTATGCCGCGAGCATCGGCGGCTTGGGCACCCCGATCGGCTCGCCGCCCAACGCCGTGCTGACTTCGTTTCTTGACCGCACCTACGGCCACTCGATCGGTTTCGGCAACTGGATGCTCGCGGGGGTGCCGTTCGTGCTGGTGTTCATCCCGGTGGCGTGGGCGTACCTGGCGTTTTTCGCGTGCCGAATCCCCGCCGCAGCGGGCTCTGGCGACAAGCACGGCGCCCGCACGCACCTGCGCGAGCAGTACGCCCAGCTCGGGCCGATCTCACGCGGCGAGTGGGGCGTGATGGCGTGCTTCGCGCTGACAGTCGCGGGGTGGGTGCTCCGCGAGCCCGTGATTCTGCTGCTGGAGGCGCGCGGGATGAGCGGCGCTTCCGCCTTCATCAAATCAAGCATCGACGACGCCGCCATCGCGATCGTCGGCGGGCTGATGTGCTTCGTGTGGCCCGTGAGCACGCGCCGGCGCGTGTACCTCATGGACTGGCCCACCATGCGCAAACTGCCGTGGGACATCCTGCTGCTGTTCGGCGGCGGCCTCAGCCTCGCGGCGGGGGTGCAGGCTTCGGGGCTCGACAAGGCACTTGGCGCGGCACTGGCGGGGCTGGGCGATTGGTCGCCGTGGAGCGTGGTGCTGGTGTGCTCGACCATCAGCGTGTTCGTCTCGGAGTTCACCAGCAACGTGGCCCAGGCCAACGTGTTCTACCCAATCCTCGGCGGGATCGCCGAATCGACGCGGATCGACCCGATGGTGCTGCTGTTCCCGTGCTGCCTGTCGCTGAGCTGCGCCTTCATGCTTCCGATGGGCACGCCGCCGAACGCGATCGCGTTCAGCACCGGTCGGGTGAGCATGAAGCGTTTCGCGCTGACGGGGATCGGGATGAACCTGATCGGGATCGTTCTGGTGATGCTGGTGAGTTTGCTGGTGCTGCCGCACATTCCCGGGATGGCGCTGACGGTTACTCCCGCGCCCGCGGCGTCCGCGCCTTGATGTGCCACCGACCGGTCTTCAGGTCGGTGCTCTTCGTTCGGCCGCCGTGCGAAGCAAGTCCGCAGCGCGCCGCGCACACGGGTCTGCGCGTTGTCTCGATGCGCGAGGATTTCGGGTGGTGCCACCGTTCGAAAGCTGGAATGGTGGGACAGGTTTCCAGCCTGCCATTTTCAAGGCAGGCAGGCTGGAAGCCTGCCCCACCGATTCAGACGAAGACACCATCGGAACCCGCTCGTTCACGCTCGGGGCTCGTGTGTTCGGTACCATTCTTCGAGACATGAGCGTCACGGCCATCATCCCGGCGCGGCTCGGGTCCACACGGTTCCCCGGCAAGGTGCTCGCGTGCGAGACGGGCATGCCGTTGATCCGGCATGTGTGGGAGGCGGCGTCGCGCTCGCGCTCGGCTTCACGCGTGGTTGTCGCGACCGACGATGAATCGGTTCGCTCGGCGTGCGCGGCGTTCGCGGCACCGTGCGTCATGACCTCGCGCGAGCATCCCAACGGCACCTCGCGCCTTGCCGAGGCGGCGCGGGTGCTGGGGCTCGCGGGTGATGAGATCGTGGTGAATGTGCAGGGCGATGAGCCGGAGCTCGACGCCGCGCTGATCGACGGGGCGGTGGAGGTACTGCGGCAAACCGGTGCGGAGGTGGGGACGGTCGCGTCGCCGATGGGGCCGGGGCAGAACCCATCCGACCCCAACATCGTAAAGGTCGTGCTGCGGCTCGACGGGACGGCGCTCTACTTCTCGCGGTCGCTGGTGCCCTTCGATCGGGACGGAGCGGCGAGCGCGGTCGGGACGGTGGAGCCGCTGCGTCATGTGGGGCTTTACGCATATCGCGCGGCGTTTCTGCAGACCTATGCGATGCTGTCGCCGACGGCGCTGGAAGCCACCGAGCAGCTGGAGCAGTTGCGGGTGCTGGCGCACGGGTACCGAATCGCGGTGGCGGTGCTGGCGTCGTCGCACGAGGGGATCGACACGCCCGAGCAGTACGCCCGGTTCGTGGCGCGGTGGCGCGGGCGGGGGCTCGGGGCGAAACCCGCTCCCTGACGGTCGGAGTTCTGGTTTGATTGGCGCATGAAAAAGCCCCGGGTATGAGCCCGGGGCTTGGTGTGTTCCGTTGGATCGGCAGAGCGTCGGCCTTATTCCTGGGCGGTGTGCTGCGGCTGTGGGGCCTCGCCCAGGCGAGCGAGGACCCACATGAGATCACCCGTGTTCACGATGCCGTCCTGGTTGACGTCGGCGAGGGCGCTGTAGTTGGGCTCGCCCAAGCGGCCGCCGAAGTGGAAGAGCACGGCGCTGAGCAACGGCATGCCCAGGGCCGGCGGGGGCGTGGGCGGGGCGGGGATCACGTTGGGGAACGAGACGTTTTCGAGCATCCGGTCGGCCCAGCCCCAGGCGACGGCGAAGGGCACGCCGCCACGGGGCAGGTTGCGGAAGAAGTTGTAGTTGCGATCGGCCCAGGTGACGCGGAGGACGTAGACGCCCGAGGTCTGGAGCTGGTAGTGAAGGTGCTCGATGTTGCTGAAGGTGGTTCGTGAGAAGGCGAGGGGCTCCTGGCCGTCGAAGATGTTGCCGTCGATGGTGAGGTAGAGCTCGAGGTTGAGGTCTTCGAGTTCGAGTTCGATGAGTTCGCCGACGCGGGGGTTGTCGAGGTTGGTGAAGTTGGGGGGTCGGACCTTGACGTGGCGGTTCCAGACGAGGGTGGCGGTGAGGTAGTCGCGCGGCCCGGCCTCGGCCCCGCCGGCCGCGGGCCACTGGTTGATGGGGATGATGTAGTCGATGACGCCGCCGACACGTCCGCCGCTGGCGAGGCGGAGGGGCTTGATGCCGAGGTTAGCGATGTCCCATCCGACGGAGCCGCCGAAGATGGGGGTGCCGATCTCGATGGGCCGGGTGGGCGCCGGGCCATCGCCCTGGAAGCCGCCGGGGGTATTGCCGCCGCCGATGAAGGGCTCGCGGTCGTCGAAGGTTCCGGCGCCGCTCTTGCCGCCGCCGCCGGGGGTGAGGTCGGGGTCGGTGAAGTCGGGTCGGGTGGGCTTGATGATCATGCCCCGGCTGCTGTCGCGGATGTCGCGGAGCAGGCGCTCGGATTCGACGGGGCTGAGGTGCTCCTCTTCAGGGAGCAGGCGCTTCATCTCGTCGATTTCGGTGCGGGTCCACTGCGTGGGGGTGGTGGGAACTGCGGCGGCGGTGCCGGGGCGACCCGGGTTGCCGGGGAACTCGGGCAGTGGGATCTCGCCGGCGGGGGTCTGCGAGGGCCTGGTCGGATCGGTGAGCGGCGAATCGCGCAGTTCGCCGGCGGCGTAAATCGAGAAGGCTTGGGGGATCGAGAGCAGCCCAGCACCCTGAGCGAGGTCCAGGGGGCGGGCGACGCCGGTGAGCTGGTTGTTGATGAGTTCGGACTCTTCTTCCCAGGCTCGTCCGTCGCGATTGTCTTGGGGACTCGCGGGGTTCCCGTTGTTGGACCAGCCGGGGAGCTTGACGGCGCTGGTCATCAGAACGGCGCGCATAACCAGGCTGTTGATGTTGAGCGGGGGGACTTGGGCGAGGCCGAAGTCCTGGAGCAGGGCGACCGCACCGGCGACGATGGGGGCTGCGAACGAGGTGCCGCGGGTCGGCGCGAAACGGGCGGTGCTGGCGGGGTCGAACGCGGGAAGCCCCAAACCGAACTGCTCGGTCTCTGGGGTGCCCAGTTGGTTGTGGCCGTCACCGTACTGATCGCACGGGTCCGGGCTATCGTCGTAAAGGTCGGGGTCGATGGCACGCTCAATGATGCCCGATCCTGCGGCGATGATGTGGACGCCCGGGCGGGTGCCGATCTGAACGGCCTGGGCGGTGCGGCTGTAGTTGAAGGTGTCAACGGGCCCCTTGGAGGAGAAGTTCACGACGGTGTTGAGGGCGAGGCCTCGGGGATCGATGTCGGGCCCGTTCGCTCCGCCGCGGATGTTGCCGTTGTCGGGTCGGCCCCCCCCGCCGCCGCCGCCGCCACCTCCGCCGTCACCGCCGTCGGTGGGCGGGGGCGGGAACGGTTCGTTATAAAACCCCTTTCCGGCGGCACCGACGGAAAGCACGTTGAATGCCGAGGCGGGGAAGCCGACGGTGCGGGAGCCGACGAACTGGCGTCCGGGCAAGTCGTCCGGGAGGCCCTGGGCGTTGCCGCAGTCGTCGGTGTTGTCGATCTCCCCGCTGTTTCCGGCGGAGACAACGGCGGTCACGCCGTAGGTGAACACGGCGGCGTCATAGGCGAGAGCGAAGCCGCTGTCGCCGCGCTGGTCGGAAAGGGCACCGATGCTGCTGTTGATCACGGTGGCGGGCCTGGCCAGACCGATGAGCGGGGCGACCAGCGGGTCCGAGATAGCGAACAGCGAGAAGTAGACCGACTCCGGGCTGGAAAGGAACGAGCCGTCGGGGAAGATCTCGGTGGCGACGCCGGCGGAGATCATTTCGACTTCGGGTGCGACGCCGCGGAAGAACGAGTCGCCGCGGGGGATGGTGACGCCGGCACCCGTGGCGGTCGTGGCGGTCGGGTGGGTGTCGGTGCTCTCGACGGCGGGATTCACGCCGGTCCAGCGGACGCGGGTGATGGGGCGTCCGCCGAAGGCGATGTGGTTGGGGTCTGGGTCGTCGGCCTCGACGGTGGCGTAGGTGGCGCGGGCGCCGAAATAGTTGGTGTTGAAGAAGTGCGGGGTGTTGATCCCGGGCACGCTGCCGAAGGAGAGGGCGCCGTGCCCGTTGTAGCCTTCAAGTCGGGGCTGCGGCTCGTCTTCCGGGGCGGTCTGTCCGGGGAGGAAAAGAGCCTCGGTCACGATGGGCCCGAGGGCCAAGCCGTCGAGGAGGTTGCGGTTGACGAACTCCATCTGGAGGTTGTAGAGCTGGGATTCGGTGCCGGCGTTGCCGAGGGCGTCGACGCCGATGAGGAAGGTCCCGGTGCTGAGGATGCGTGAGGTGACGATCTCGTTGAAACCGGCGCCGGCGGTGTCGATGAAGACGCTGAAGGGAGCAGTGGATGTGGGCGAGCCGTCGCCCAGCGGCGTGCCATCAAGCGAGAAGAAGTTGGCACGGAGATTGAAGATCGCCGAGGCGTTGATCGGCGTGCCGGTGCAGGCGGTGGTGTTGGCGGCGACGCTGTAGGTACCGCCGACGGGGATGACGGTGATCTTGATGTCGTAATCGATAGGGAGCGGATCGCCGTTGGGAAGGCCGGCGAACGAGATGGCAAAGAAGTCCCGGTCGGTCACGTCGTCGATGGAGACGCCCAGCGTTCGGTTGGTATTGACCAGGGTGCTGAAGAAGCCCAGGTCCCACGGGCCGCCCGGGAGGCCGGGGGCGATGGCGGCGTCGTCGTTGGGTTCGGTCGAGAAGCCGGAACCCTGAATGAAGCCCAGGGCGAAGGGGTTGGCACCGTTGCCGTAGAGACGGTGGACGCCGCGGATGTCGTCAAAGCCCAGACCGTCGAAGGTGGTGTTGAGGATGGGCTCCATCAACTTGGTCTTATTGTTGGGGCAGACCAGATCAAGGCCGATGGCGAGGCCGACGGCGCGGCCGACGCTGTTCCGGAGTGTGCGGGCACCGGTGCCCTGGCGCCAGTCGATGGTGGAGTTGAGAATGATGTCGCCGCCGGTGGCGTCGGGCGGGGTGGCGAAGGCGAGGATCGACGCCGGCAATGAGCGCATCGAAATGCGGATGTCGCCTCGGGCGGCGGGTCCGGATTGGAAGTTGGCGGTGGTGTTGCTGGAGTTGACGATCAGGCTCTGCCCGGGGGCGAGCGAGGCGGAGGCGGTGCTTCCGGCGACCCCCGAAGGCAGCGTGGCCGAAAGGCCGGTGATGGTGCCGATGGACGTAACGAGTTCGCCCAGGGTGTCGTTGGCGGGCTGGGTGAGGTTGAACGTGGTGGACGAACCGCCCACCAGGGTGATGATGAAGGAACTGGAATCAGCGCTGACGGCCAAGGTGGCACTGGCGAGTTGGACCGGGTTGAGCGTGACCGTCAGGATGGTGGAGACCGGCGCGGGGTGTGCCGGGCCAGGGGCGCTCCACGCGGCCCCGTCGTCCCAGAGATCAAGTGGGTTGCCGCCGGTGGCTGCGGGGCGGCGGATGAAGCCGATCTGCAGGCCTGAGGAAGCGATCTCGTTCCAGTAATCGGAGCCGCCGGTGATGAGGTTGGACGTCTGGACACCGGGGGAATCGGGCAAGCCGACGGCGCTGAGCCACTGGTTTCGCCCACCGGATTGAATGAATCGGGCGTCGAGCCCGGAGAAGAGCACGCTGGGCAGGGCACCGCCGGCAACGCCCGGAGGCGAGGGGATGAGCAGCCCGTCGGGGACGTAGCTCAGGAAGATGTTGGCGGGCTCGCCGACGTTGCCGGGCCAGCGGGTGGTGGTGACGTAGCGCTCGTCAACCGGGTACTCGCGTTCGTAGGCGGCGGTGTACGCCGCGATTTCCGCCGGGGTGGCGTTGTCGGCGAAGATGAACTGCCCCTGCGCGGCGGGGGCCAGCGCGAAGGCGGGGACGAGCGTGAGAAGGGCAACAGCCGCCGACGTCGCGGCGGAGCGGGGTTGCAGCATGGGGGAGGCCTTTCCTGACCTACTGGCGTTCCGATACTCAAGGGACTCAGTGACGCTCAAGGACTCTTCGACGC
>JBJXFG010000037.1:0-5230 GCA_046154665.1 Phycisphaerales bacterium
ACGAACCTTGGACACGGCGACAACCTCCGGCCACGGCATGATGGGCCTCCCTTCAAGAGGGGTCCATCATGCCGAGTGTCAGGGATGTCCCTTCAACGACTGTCAGGGATGACGCTGCACTTTGCAGTCTTCATGGCCATGCTCCTCTCTTTCCTCATCCGGCACCCTCACGATGGGTGCATCGGCAAGCGGACTTGACCATGCCACCCGCCGCTTCGCGGCGTTCCTCACGCCCCGTTCCCCCAACCCACAGGCACTCCATGACGAATCCGAACAAGGCGCTCTGGGAAGCGGGTGATTTCACCGCCATCGCGGCGTTCATGCGTGAGTCCGGCGAGGCGGTGGTTGCGTCGCTTGGCGTGACGCCGGGCATGCGGGCTCTCGATCTCGGTTGCGGCGACGGGACCACGGCGGTTCCTCTGGCGCGCTCGGGCGCAATGGTGCTGGGGGTCGACATCGCGCGGAACCTGGTGAAGTCCGGCAACGCTCGTGCGGCGGCGATGGGGCTGGGCAACCTGCGATTCCAGGAGGGGGACGCGTGCGAGATGATCGGGATCGAGGACCGCGTCTTCGATCTGACGCTGTCGATGTTCGGCGCGATGTTCGCCCCTCGGCCGTTTGACGTGGCGCGGGAGATGGTTCGTGTCACCAAGCCCGGCGGGCGGATCGTGATGGGGAACTGGATCCCGAATGACCCGTCGTCGTTTGTGTCGCGTTTGTTGGCGATCAGCTCGTCGTTCACGCCGCCGCCGCCAGAAGGGTTTGTCAGCCCGATGCTGTGGGGGGTCGAGTCGCACATCATCGAGCGGTTCGGGAAGGCGGGGGTGCCGGCGGAGCGCATCCGGATGGAGCGCGACACCTACACCTTTCTCTCGTCCGAGCCGCCGTCGGCGGTCATCGACACGTTCCGTCGCTTCTACGGCCCGACGAAGAACGCGTTTGATGCCGCGGAAAAGAGCGGGAAGACGGACGAACTGCACCGGCAACTGCTGGACCTCGCGGCGTCCCAGAACCGAGCGACTGGGGGCGGATCGTCGATCCCCGCGACGTTCATGCGCGTGACGGTCCGGTGCTGAGGGTGATTCCGGGTTGTCTCTTGTGATCCGGCGTTGCGCCAATGGTCGCTGGCGCACGCCGGCGGCTCTTCCCGCGTTGTGATCGTGCCGAGCGCCCATTCGGGCGTGCTCGGCGGTCACGCACAACGCCCGCGCTCTCGGCTTTGCCCGCGCGGAAGGAGAACCACTATGTCCCTGAATCGAAAGAACGTGGGCGTCGTTGCCCGTCGTGCTGGTGCGCCGATGATGAAGGCCTCGGTGGTCGCCGCCTTGGCGGCGTCGGCGGGCCTGGCGTCGCCCGTGTCCGCGGACGTCTGGTCGTGGAACGCCGGCAACGGCCTGTGGAGTAACGCCGCGAACTGGGCGCCGAGCAGCGTTCCGAGCAACCTTGCTGGCGAAGTGATTGTGCGGATCGGGGACCTGGCCGGGGTGTCCAACAGCACCGTGCTGATCGATTTCGCTGGCTGGTTGGGCACGACACTGGTCGTCGATGAGCTCCACATGTCGGACGGCATGACGCTCGACACCAACGGCCAAGAGTTCGCCGTGTACCGGTCGAACGGCTTGGCGAGCGCCACGATGACCGGCGCGAATACGCGCTGGCTCATCAGGCCAGCCGCGGAGTCTTTCGGCGGCTTTGACGGCTACACCGAGTCGCTGACGATGGGCGCGGGGACGCAACTGCAGATCGTTGACAACGCCAGCATGTGGCTGGGCGACACGACTTCGAGCGGGATCATCTCCGGGCGCGGCTCGGTCCGTTACGCGGGCCTGCTCCGGAACGACGGCACCATCGCCGGCACGAACAACGGCGGCCTGACGCTTGAGTACAACTCGTTCCTGAGCATCCTGGACCTCGACGGCTCAACCGGCGATGGCCAACTCGCTCTGGCCTCACCATTCAGTCAGCTCACGGTGAACGGCGATGAACTCGCGGACTCCTTCGGGGGCACTGTCACGATGGGCTCCGGTTCGCTTCTCACGATGAACCTGTCCGCCGGCTGGACCGCTGATGCGAGCAGCACCATCAACGTCGCCAGCAGCATCGTCGGCGCGGCCGCGGCGATCGACGGCGGGCACTTCACCTTCGGCGGAGACCTGAACATCGGCGGGTCGCAGGGGCACCTGCGCGTGCTCGCCGACGCCACGTTCAATAGCAGCGCCGACGTGTTCCTCGGAACCGACGACCGGCTTGAGTTCGACGGCACCACGGTCATCGAGGGCGGGGTGTACGAGCTCTCCGACGGCGCACGCGTCGACTTCGACGGGCCCACCGAGATCAGCGGCGGCACGTTCAACATGGTCGGCGACACCGTCTCGCAGGGCGTGGTCAACCTCAACGGGCCCACCGTCTGGACCGGCAACATCGTCACCATCAACGGCGTGGCTCGCCAACTCGGCAACGCGAGCGTCTCGACGCCCACGACCATCAACGCCGGCGTGCTCGACATGGACGGCAACAACAGCACGTTCTGGACCATCAACAACGCTCTGACGGTCAACACCGACGCGATCGAACTGGGCTCGCAGCAGTTCGACGGCACGTTCAACTTGAACGTCGGTGCGATCGGGCGGCTGACGGTCAACCTCGCCGACACCGGCGCTTCGTGGACGATGAGCGGCACGATGAACCTGGCGGGCTTGGGGATTCTCACCACCACCCGCGTCGCCGGGTCGCGGATGATCGTGACGGGCGATCTCAATATGGGTGCCGGCATCGCTCAGATCACCGCCGACACCGCGTTCCAGAACGCAAACGTCCTGATCGAGCACAACGGCACGCTCCGCATGCGCGGCAACACCTCCGTCGACGCTTCGACCGCGTTCTCCAACTCGGGCGTGCTCGAAAACGGTGTCGGCGGCTCGATGCTGCTGCACTCGGGCGCTTCGCTCGGGGCTGTCGGCCTCACCAACAACAACGTCCTCCGCATCGGCGAGAGCGGCCCCGGCATCGCCAGCGTGGACCGCTTTGCCAGCACCATCAACGCGGCGTGGGGTGTCGATATCGGCGGCTACGCACCGGGCACCGAGCACGACCTGCTGCTGGTCACCGGCGGCGCCGCGGACCTGGGCGGCACGCTCAACGTCAGCCTCATCGGCCTGGGCGCCGGAGCCGTGTTCGCTCCCAGCGTCGGCGACGAGTTCACCATCCTCTCCGCTCTCGGCGGCGTGAGCGGCACGTTCAGCAACGACCCGGTCTCCCTCTCCGCCGGTCTCACCTACGAATGGTCCATCATCTATAACCCCAACACGGTGGTGCTGCGACTGGACCGCATCGTGCCCACTCCGGGCAGCGCGGTGCTGCTCGGGCTGAGCGGGCTGCTGGCGGCCAAGCGCCGGCGCGTGTGAAGACACCCCGAGAGACGATGTGAAAAGGGCGTGATCGCCCGCGACCCCGGTCTCTCGGCCGGGGTCGCTTTGTTGCGTGAGGTCCGAACAACGAACCCCGAACGTGAGCGAGTGGGTCTTGATCGGCGAGCATGCGGGTGTTCGAGGCCCCGTCGCTCACGCTCCCGGCCCGCGATTCGAGCGTCTTGGATGAACGAAATACACGGCGCGAGGCGCGAAGCGCGCGCGGAATGCGCTTCTCTCACTGACCCGTGCGTCTCTGTGCCGCACGAGTCCAACGTCAACGCAAGACGCCTACACCCAGAAGAGGAGCCTTCCATGCCCGCGACTTCGTATCTCCCGCAGCCGACCCGCCCGCCCAATCGCCCCGTTGGCCGGGCCGCCACATCGGTGGTGGCGGCGCTGCTCGCCGCCGCCGGATTGCCGACGTCGGCCTTCGGTGACATCCAATGGAACGGCGGCAGCGGCAACTGGTCGGACCCGACCCGCTGGACCCCCAACGGCACCCCCAACTTTGCCACCGTCGTGCAGATCGGCAGCCATGCAGGTGCCCACGATTCCATCGTGACTCTGGATGCATCCGGCATCATCGAGGCGCTCGAGATCACCGACGGGATGGTGCTGGATACCAACGGTTCCTGGCTCGGCACCATCTTCGACACTGTCGTTTCAGGCCTGAACGATCCGCCAGGGCCGTTCATCTCGCCGTCCCAACTCTGGATCAACGGCACATCGGGCATGCCGGCCTGGGACTTTCACACGGCCAACCTCACGGTGTCCGGGGGAGCCCGCGTCAGACTTCGCGACGGCGGGCGATTGGAAGTCGCCGCGCAGTTGACCAACCATGAGGGTTCGACGATCAGCGGCGAAGGCACCATCAACCTGCTCCGCAACGAACTCGTATCCTTCGTCAACTCGGGCATCCTCGACCCCGTCGGGGAGAACGGCATCACGATCAACCAGTTTGGCTCGGGACCGATCGATCTCGACGGCTTCACCGGGACCGGTGAGGTGCGGTTGGGTCGCGAGTTGTCCGGCGTCGAGGGGTACGACTCATTGACCGTTCACGGAACGCGGCTGCTCGACACGTTCAGCGGACAGATCACGCTGATCACGGGCGGACTGCTGAACATGGACCTGTCGGAGGGCTGGACCGCCGACATCGCGAGCACGATCGAGATCACCGGCGGCGGCGCCGCCACCCCCGCGCGGATCCAGGGCGGAGAGTTCCGGCTCCACGGCAACTTCATTGTCGGTGGGAGTGCCGGTCACGTCCGGATCGACGCCGACACGACGGTGAGCCCCGATGCCGACATCGTCGTGGCCACCAACGGAACCCTTGACTTTCACGGGGAAACCGTGGTCAACGGCGGCGAGTTCATTTCCGCTGAAGACGGCAACCTGGTCTTTTCCGGGCCCACGACGATCAAGGGCGGGACGTTCACCACACACAGCCAACATCCCTTCGACGGCGCGGTCAACTTCGATGGCGACACCGAATGGCGCGCCGACGTCACCATCAATGGTGCGGCAAGCATGAACGGCGACGCGACCGTCGCCGCCCCGACGGTCATCAATGCCACCTTGCTCGACATGGACGGAAACGGCAGCTCAGTGTGGGACGTGAACCACACCCTCGTGGTCAACACCGACCGCGTCGACGACCTCTTCCAACAGTTCGACGGCACGTTCAATATCCAGGCCGGCTTTGCGGGCCGCCTGACGATCAATCTGCCCGACCCCGCCATGGCCTGGCGGATGCAAGGCACCATGAATCTGGCCGGCAGCGGGGCCATCCCCGTCACGCGCGTCGCGGGCTCAAAGGT
>JBJXFG010000038.1:0-23833 GCA_046154665.1 Phycisphaerales bacterium
CCACTGACCCGAGGGCGGGTCAGTGGCACAACGATCGCTGATTCGTGCGGCACGAACGAATGCCACTCACCCCCTCCCAACTCGGCCAGCAGATCATCGAGCGCTGCCGCAACCTCGGCTTCGCCGAAGCCGGCGTCTGCTCCGCCGAACCCATCGCCCAAGACCGCGCCGACGCCTACCGAGCCTGGATCGCCGCTGGCAAGCACGGCGAGATGCACTACCTCGCCCAGAACCTCGACAAGCGCCTGGACCCCGGCGCACTGATGCCCGCGGGGGGGGCCCGCTCGGTCATCATGGTCGCCGACCAGTACCACGCGCGGGCCATCACCACCCGCATCAAACAACGAGCCCCGAGCGTAAGCGAGTGGGACGAACTGGGTACGGCTCAGGAAGACACCCACTCGCTCACGCTCGGGGCTCGTGGTGCGCCCGCTGAATCGAACACCACCGGCCGCATCGCCCGCTACGCCCACGGCGACGACTACCACGACGTCATCAAGACGCGCCTCCACGCGCTGTGCGACCAACTCCGCACCGAGCACCCCACCCACGACTTCCGCGCCTTCGTCGATACCGCCCCCGTCCACGAGCGCGAACTCGCCGTCCGCGCCGGCCTCGGCTGGATCGGCAAGAACACCCTCCTCATCAACCCCCGCAAAGGCTCATGGCTGTTCCTCGGCGGCGTCCTCACCACCCTCGAACTCGCACACCCCAGCCCGCCGCTCGCGGGGGGGGAGCCCGACCACTGCGGCACCTGCACCCGCTGCATCGACGCCTGCCCCACCAAAGCCATCACCCCCTACAGCGTCGACGCGACAAGGTGCATCAGCTACCTCACCATCGAACGCCGAAGCGAAACCCCGCCCCCGAAGGAACTCGCCGCCGGTTTCGGCGAATGGCTCTACGGCTGCGACATCTGCCAGGAAGTTTGCCCCCACAACTCCCCCCGCCCCGAGGGCATGGAAGTGGGGGAGATGAACCCCGCCTACACGCCGCGGCGGACATCGTTCGATCTGCTGGAAGTGCTGGGCTGGACGGAAGAGGACCGCCGCCGGGCCCTGAAGGGCAGCGCGATGAAGCGGGCGAAGCTGGAGATGTGGAAGCGCAATGCGCGAACGCTGCGGCGGGACTTGCCAACGTGAGGTCACGAAAGCAATGACAGACGAAACCAATCATCAGCCTCCGACTGCGGAGCGGAGTCGCCGGGAATCAAAGGTGGAGCGCCGCATCGTCGCGGCCTTCGTCGGCGTGATCCTCGCGGTGCCTTCAGCATGGTCACTCGGATATGTGAGTCTTCCCGGCCCTCCCGCTTCGATGATTCTTCTGACAACGGCTTTCGCCGCGCCAACGGCGTTCTGCCTGGCGTATGTCCTCACGCCACCCCGGCCGCCAAAGACCGCCGTAGTGGCCTGCATCTGGATGGGTTTGTGCCTGTTGCTGCTCTTGCCCATGGCACGCCGAGACGCATGCGGCGTTCACGCGCTCAGGCGAGGAAGCGAACTGCGTGAACTCATCCTTCTTGGTGCGGAAGAGCTCGAGCGGACGGGCGAGGTGCCGCCCTCGTTCGCCGTCATCGCGATGAGAAAGCAGTACTTCAAGCCGTGGCTTGAACGCCTTTGCGGATGCGAGTCGCCAGCCGATGTTCGCATTGGCAACTACACGCTCGAAGAAGTCATGCGCGGCGGCGTGCTCGAGAACGGCCTTATGGCCGAGTCCCTAAATGCACGGAGCGGTGAGATCGAGGCTCTCGGACGTATCCGAGTCTGGCACAATACCCGGGCATGGCACGCCGGCGCGGTTGTCGCCTGGCGCGATCAGGACGGCTGCGGCGGGTACGACGTGCCTCAGTTCGTTTCGAGCGATGGTCAGACTTTCCCGGTCTTGGCCGCTGGAGAGCATTCCATGACCCCATTCATTCAGCAAGCGAAGAGGCTGGGGATCGAGTATCCGGCGGAACTGCTCCGCATGGTCGAGAGGGGTCCGCGGTGATACGGGCGAAGCTGGAGATGTGGAAGCGGAACGCCGCCATCCTGAGGAAACGGGAACCCACCAGCGATGAGCCATGAGTTACCAGCGGAAAGGGGCGGTCGGCTGCGGCCCGCGTTGTTCGCCGCACGAGTGATGATGTCCTTCGGGGCGTTCATCGCCGCACCGTTTGGCGTGTGGTTCTGGGGCATCCACTTCGTATCGCCAGAGTGGTCGCTCGCTTCCACGCTCGCTGTCGCGGCGACGACGTGGGTGGTTGCCACGCTTTGGCTCCTCGTCATCAAGCCGGCCGCCAAGTGGGCCTTCATCGCGATGTTGATCTGGGCGACGGTCGCCGCGATCTTCTTCGCCCCAAGCGGGCAACGCTCCGTGTGTGGTGCCCACGCAATCAAACGCGACAGCGAACTCCGAGCCCTGATCCAGGCGGGCGCGAACGAGCGGGCAAAGACCGGCACGCTTCCACCGTCGTTCGTCGTCCTTGCGGCAGAGAACGGGCTTTGGAACGGCTGGAGCCCTCGCCCATGCAAGTGCGACGGACCGTCGGACCTTATCGTCGGTCGGTATTCCCTTCAGGAATTCGCGGACGGCAAAGTCACGCTCGAAGAACTCCGCGCCGAAGCCGCGAAAAGCCCGCCCGGCGAACTCGAACGCCTCGGCAACGTCACCATCTGGCGCAACGATAAAGCCTGGGATGTGGGAGCCATCATCGCTTGGCGCACACCCGACGATCCTCGCTGGGACTGGGCCTCTTGCGGCACTTCGCAGCTCGTCATCCGCCAGTTCATGCACGACGATGTGGAGGCTTTGCGAGAGACGATTGCCGAAGCGGAGGCACAAGGAGTGTCCCATCCCAAAGAACTCCTCGAATTGATCGCCAAGCCCGCGCGGTGAGCAGTGCATGCCCTCGTGCTCGCCCAGGGGCTCGGACCGGCCACGCCGCACACCGACGCCACCGAGTATTTTCACATACCCCGCGCGCGCCGCCCCTCCCAACGTCTATCTTCCCTTATGGAGCGAGGCACCGGGCCCAACCAGCGTGCGGACGACCCCGTCGCCGAGACGGCGAATGTCGCTTCCGGCCCGCTCTACCGACCGTTTCACGACCAGGCCACCGACGCCCAGTCCCCAACTTCGCCCAAACGAGCACAGGCACCCGTTCCGTCCCGCGCTCGGCCGAACGCCATCGGCCCCTACCGCTTGCTCCGCGAACTGGGCGAGGGCGGTTTCGGCGTTGTCTACCTCGCCGAACAGGACGAGCCGATCCGTCGGCGCGTGGCGCTCAAGGTCATCAAGCCCGGGATGCACTCTCCGGGCATCATTGCGCGGTTCGAGCACGAACGCCGCGCCCTCGCGTCGATGGAGCACCCCAACATCGCCCGCGTGTTCGACGCCGGCACCACCGAAGACGCGCTGCCCTACTTCGTCATGGAGTTCGTCGACGGCGAGCCCATCACCTCGTTCTGTGACCGGCGCCGCCTCGGCCTGCGCGAGCGCCTCCAACTCTTCATCCCGGTCTGCCACGCCATCCAGCACGCGCACCAGAAGGGCCTGATCCACCGCGACATCAAGCCCAGCAACGTGCTGGTCTTCGAGTCCGACGGCGCGCCGATCCCCAAGGTCATTGACTTCGGCGTCGCCAAGGCCCTCGCGCACACCCTCTCGGCTCAGACCCAGTTCACCGAGTTCGGCAACCTCGTCGGAACGCCCGAATACATGAGCCCCGAGCAGGCTTCGGGAGGCGAGACCGATGTGGACACGCGCTCGGACATCTACTCGCTGGGCGTGCTCCTGTACGAGCTGCTCACCGGCGCGCTCCCCTTCGACTCGCGCCGCCTTCGCCAGATGGGTTACGCCGAGCTCATGCGCGTCATCCGCGAAGAGGAGCCGCCGACGCCCGCGCGCCGCCTCAGCACCTGCGCCGACCCTTCGACCCTCGCCGACAACCGGCGCGCCAGCATCCGCGAACTCAGCGACCAGCTTCGCGGCGAACTCGGGCTCGTCCCCACCACGGCGCTCCACAAGGACCGCGATCGGCGCTACCGCACCGCCCTCGAACTCGCCGACGATCTGTCGGCGTACCTCAAGGGCATGCCGCTGCGGGCCGCGCCCGATACCGCCTGGTACCGCGCCGCGAAGTTCGTCGGGCGGAACCGCTTCGGCGTCGGAGCGTGTGCCGTGTTCTTCGGCGGGGTGGCTCTCAGCCCGCTCGCGGACGCGGCGTTTTACGCCGACTTTGGCGGGCCCGCGAGCATCGCCGCCGCGGCTGCGTGCCTATCCGTCTTCACCGTGGTTTTCGCCGGATTCCTGGTGGCGCTCTCGAACACACGAGAGCGGCGTCCCATCCCGTGGGTCGCCGTGGCCCTCGGCGCACCCGTCATGGCGCTGATCGGCACCGCCTTCACGGGCTACACGTGCTCGCGTCTGAGCGGCCTCGAACTCGATTGGTCGCTCGATGAGACTCTCGCCCAGCTCACGCACTGGTGGTATCTGCTCATCCCGGGCGTGGCGCTGACGGCCCTGATCGCGCGGGCCGTCCTCCGCTGCACCATCCGCCGCGTCGCAGTCGGGGTGCTCATCCTGCAGGCGGTCTTGTGGGCGGGCTCGTTGCTGGCGGCGCTCGCGGCGGACGCTTCGTACCGCTCCGATGTCGAAGCCCGACGTCTCCAGAGCCAACAAACCGGTGCCCCACCCGCCGCCGAACCGCAGCGCTGAGTCGCCACGCCGCCCAGCCTCGTCACCGGCGTTTCAGAATGTCCGTCAGCGAATCCGCTTGATGATCCGCGTGATACGACGACCGCACCAGCGCCCCGCTCTCCACCACCTTGAACCCCCGCGCCCGGCCCTCCACCCCAAACATCTCAAACTGCTCCGGCGTCACCCATCGATCGATCGGCAAGTGGTTCGGCGTCGGCTGCAGGTACTGCCCGATCGTCAGAATCTCCGTCCCCGCCACGGCTTGCACTTCGTCAAGCAGTTCCAGCACTTCATCGTCGCGCTCGCCGATGCCCACCATGATCCCTGTCTTGGTCACCAGCCCTTGGTCCTTGCACCGCTTGAGCAGCTCGACCGACCGATCAAACTTCGCCTGCGGCCGAACCGCCGGGTACATTCGCCGCACCGTCTCAAGATTGTGATTCAGAATCTCAGGGCGCGCATCGATCACCTTCTGAAGCGCGTTCCAATCGCCCAGGAAATCCGGGATGAGCACCTCGATCGACATCCCCGGGCACAGCTCGCGCGAGCGGACGATCGTTTCGGCCCACAGCGAAGCGCCGCCGTCGTCGAGCTCGTCGCGGTTCACGCTGGTGATGACGATGTGCTTGAGCTTCGCGCCCTCCCACATCAGCCGCAGTGATTCGGCGACTCTCCGAGGCTCGTCCAGATCAAGCACCGGCGGCTTGCCGGTCTTCACATTGCAGAACCCGCACGAGCGTGTGCAGGTGTCGCCCAGGATCATGATGGTCGCGACGCCGCGCGACCAGCACTCGCCCAGGTTCGGGCAGCTCGCCTCTTCGCACACCGTGTGCAGCCGGTGCTCGTCGATGATGTTCTTGAGTTTCAGATACTCCGGCCCGCCCGGCACCTTGGCGCGCAGCCACGAGGGCTTCCGCTTCGCCGCGGCGTAGTGCGGGCCCTCCTGGCGGTTGTTGATCACCCGGTCTGACAGGCTCACCAGCGGCGTGCCCGCGTTCCGCACCGGATCGCCACCCAGCGCCCGCGGATGACGATCGAGCACACGCTGCAAACCCGCAGCCGAAAGCCCCGTCGGGTGAACGGCGGTGGCGGGGTCTGAGTTCTGTGCGTCGGCGGGCGTGGGCATCGGAGGGGATGGTAGGAAGCGGCAAGCCGATGCGCGGGGTGGTCGTCCCGGCGGTCGGGACAATTCCAAGCGTGTCTCCGTGCCACTGATGGCGGTCCGCTCTGGGACCGACATCAGTGCGAGGCGTCGCGAGAGTTTGGGAATTCTGGCACTGCTGTCTCCGAAGACGGAGCCAGCAGTGGCACCAAACGACGTCAGCCATTTTCACCATGTGGAGACGGCGCGGCCTCCGCCTGAGCGCCGCCGCCGCAACATCGCCGCTCCAGCCAATCCCATCGCCGCCGCCGCGCCCGGTGTCGGCACCAGATTCAACTCAACCCACTCCACCGCGGCGTCATGGGCCTCCTCACTGGCGCCGTTGTTCAGCACAAACCAGAACGCCGGCGTCGTGCCGTAGCCCGGGGCCGAGACCTGCAGCTCCAGCACATACACCCCGATGTCGGTGGTGAGCGCGCTGTTGAGCCCGAGTTCAACGTGCTGATGGATGCGCCCGTCCGCGCCCGCCGACGTGAACACAAAGCCCGGAACGAAACCCGCGCCGCTGGTCACGTTGGGCAGGCCCGGATCGGCCAGCGATGCGGCCACGGTCATCGTGTTGTCGCTCACCACCACCTCGGAGCCGTTCCACTCGCCCAGCGCCGAGCGGATGTCGAAGGTGAACGTCACGCCCTGCGGGAAGTTGAACCCCTGGAAGCCGGGCTCATCGCCCTGCCCGGGGCCGAACGGGAACTCGCCCAGCTCGGCGGGGAACACCCTCACGCCCGGAACGATCGACGCCGGGTCCTCGTCCTCGCCGATCGCCGCCGTCGCCAGCGTCCCGCCGACGACCTCGATCAAGACATCAAAGTGCGGCTCCTTCATTGGCCCGGCGCACGCGGCACCGCACGCAAACGCCAACACGCCCATCCCGATCAGGTTCGTCGTCTTCATCTCGATCTTCTCCTTCAACTCACTTCAAGGTTTGACTCTCACGGCACTCAATCGCCCGCACGCGCACCGTGCCACTGACCCGTCCGCGGGTCAGTGCCGCATCCGCGTACAACTCCCGAGCACTGACCTGAGGACAGGTCAGTGGCACACCAACACGCGCGTTCTCAACCCATCCAAAGCCACTCACCGCGCAAACCGCGGATCAAACCGATTCTCCCGCGGCGTCCGGTACACATCGCTGAACAACTCCGCCGCCACATGACCGTCGAGGTACCCGTAGTTCGCCCGCGCCTCGGCACTCCCCGCCGTGCCGCCCACCGCGTTGGTCTGCACCTGCGTGGACGCGAGCGACGCCGGTGCCTCGGGCAACGACTCATCGATCCACCACGACGAGGAGTGCACATGGTCGCTCCCGGCGAACTCGCCGGTATACGCCATCACCACCCACTGCACCGTGCCCGTGGCGTTCCTGATCAGGTGGATCTTGTCGAACTTCTTCGGGTTCGCGTCCGCCGGGTCGAACGGCGGCTTGGGGGTCACATACTCGTTCAACCCATAGCTCGAAATCCGGTACCGCGCCGGGTTCGTCCCCGCCACCGCCTGGCCCACGCCCGCTCCACCCGGCCCCGCACCGCGAGCCCAGTGCGGGCTCGTGTCCAGCGGGCTCACGATGTCCAGCGGCGAATCGCTGTATTCCTGTAAGTCCTTCGTCCACGACAGCCCGGCGTACGCCGCCGACCCGCCGTGCGCCAGCCCGAACATCACCAGTTGCCCGTTCTGCTCGTTCGCATACGCGAGTTGCGCCAACACCAGCGAGCGAACGTTCGCCGCGCACATCGTCGCCCGCGCCGCGTGCCGCGCCCGCCCCAGCGCCGGCACCAGCAGCGAGATCAGCAGCGCGATCACCGCGACCACGACCAGCAGTTCGACGAGCGTGAACGCGCGCGCGGAACCCCGACCGTCAGAGAGGGGTCTCTCCCCGATCCGAGCCCGGATTCGAGGCCGATCGCAAGTCTCGGGATTCGGAGTCAGCAATTGCTCACGGGAAACGCCGCAGCGTGGACCCTGATCACCGATCCCCGCCGAGACCCCTCCCTCACGGTCGGGGTTCTGTCGATGCCGCATCGCGTGGTTCACGGGCACGCCCCCCCGAACCGCGCCAGGAAGAACGTCAGGTCCGACGTGTTCACCGCCGCGTCGCCGTTGAAGTCGCCGTTGGCCAGACGCATCGTCGGCTGGCCGAACGCCCCGAGGAACCGCGTCAGGTCCGACGTGTTGACTGCGCCGTCGTCGTTGATGTCCCCCGGACACGGCGGCGTCACCAGCCGCTCGAGATACTGCGTCGCCGCGCCATGCTCCGCCGCCGACGCATTCTGGTTGAACACAATCCAGAACGGCAGGGATTCCGTGAACCCGCCCGTCGTCACCCGCACACGCATCTGCATCGCGTACACCCCCGCGCTCTGCGGCGTCTGCAGCGTGTACCGCAGATGCTCGTGCAGGAATCCCAGCGACACCTGCCCGAACGCGAAGCCCGCACGGATCTCGTTTACACCGGGGGGCGTGAACACGCTGGCCGACCCCTTCGCCACCCGGATCGTTTCGACGGCGACCGCGTCGAAGTCGCTCCCGTCCCACTTCCGCAGTGCGTCGAGCAGGTCAAACGCGAAGGTTGTTCCGTTGGGGAAGCCGGTGGTCCCGGTGGTGTCGAACCCGGGGTCGTCGGTGAAGTTCGGGAACTCGCCGAAGGTCGCCCGGAACACGCGCAGTCCGGGAACGAACGCGGTCCCGCCGGGCGGGGGGGGGGGGTCTGGACGAACGCGCCGGTGTCCACGCGCCCGTTGACGGGCTGCAGCAGAATGTCGCCGATGTGCTGCCCCCGGGTCGTCGATACAAAGGCACCGGCGCACGCCAGCGCGAGCGCCGCACCCACCATCGGGAATGCCCGGCGTGGCCCAGCGAATCGAGTTAAAGACGGGTGCGAAAGACTTTCAGCGGCCATCGGAGTACCCTCTCGCAGTCGGTCGGCGTTCGTAGATGCAACTGACTTGCAGAAAGTATGCCCCATATGCAACCCGATGTCAAGAACAACACGGTTGCATCTCGGACACCCACCGGCTTCGCCCGCTCAGGGCTCCCCCAACCAGTGCCCCACACCCCATCCTCAAATCCCGCACTCAAGCCGACCCAAGCCGGTGCTTCTCAGCCACCCCTCCCGGACAACGGCCCAATCCCCTTCCCAGGGCCCAGGCCGTCGCACCCGGGCCCCGACGAAGCCCCCGAGCGCCTGACCGGCCCCGGACCCGCCGACTCAACCCGCCCCCAGTGGACCAAGCCCGCCGTCGATCCTCAAACGGCCAAGGCCTCGCGCCAGCTCCGCAAGGTGTGGGTGCTCATCGCTGGCACCGCGGTCATCATCTTCGCCATCGTCATCGCGCCGCTGCCGGGACCCGGATTCACGATCTTCGCGCCCATCGGCTTCGCCATGCTCGCCAGCGAGTTCATGTGGGCCAAGCGCCTCGCCAACGAGCTCGAACACCGCACCGGCTTCATCGAGGCCGCCGCGGCGTTCTTCGTCCGCACCAAGAACTGGTGGTTCCTCCCGATCGCGGTCGCGATCTACTGGGGCCTGGTGTTCTGGCTGAACCACGAGAAGGTGCTGAACGCCAAGTACCTGTTCCCGATCGCCGGGTTCCTGTTCACCCCGGTCGGCTACCTCGCGTGGCGGACGATCGTCCACTGGCACAACGCCCGCCGCGCCGCCCGCGCGGCCGCGGCATCGCCCGCGGCGCCGGTCGATCACGACGCCACTCGGTGAGCGCCGCACCGAGCTCGTCATGCAACTCACGCCGACGACGAGCGAGGTCCTCGCAGCGAATCGTCGCGATCACGCACAAGCCGCAATCACGTCCGCGCTCACTCCCGCAGCAGGTCCGCCGGCTTGAGCTTCCCTTCCATCGGAGCCGCGTTCTTGGGGTGATAGACGTGGCACAGCACGCACGAATCGCCCGCACCGTTGACGCTCATCGCCTGCTCGCCCGCCGTCCGCGGGCTGTGGCACTCGCGGCAGCTGTTCAGGTTCGGCAGGTTGATGTCGGCGGCGCTGGTGCTCGCCTCGGCGGCGTGGCACGAAGCACACGACACCATCGCGTGGGCCGCGTGGCTGAACACGCTCCGCGTCAGCCACTGGTCGGGGATCTTCGGGTTCTTCACGACAAACGGCGAGCCCTTCGTGTCGGCTTTGTCCACCGTGTGGCAGTAGCCGCACTTGGTGCCTTTGGCCAGGTCCTTGAAGACCTTGTCGCGCTGGTCGATGAGGAACGTGTCGAGTTCGTCGGGTGACTTGAACGCCTGAAGCTCGGCTTTCTTCGGCGCTTCCGCCGCGCCTCCACGGCCGCGACGCCCGCCCCCGCCAGCGGCCGGCTTGGCCTCTTCCGCGGGCTTCTCCGCCCCGGCCGCACCCTTCGACGCGTTCATCGCCACCCACTCGAAAACCTGCGCGTTGACAACCGCGGCGATCTCGCCCTCGTCGCCGTGGGGCGTCGGTGCCGGCTTCACCACTCCCTCGGCGACTTCGATCTGGCCCAGACTGTGGCACGCCGCGCAGTGCTGCTCGAACGTCACCGGCAGCATGTACCGCCCGTCGGACTCGGGCAAGTGGCAGTCGAGGCACTCAAGCCTTCGATCCACACCCTTCCAGTCCTTCGCCGAGATCTTCGGGAACTCAAAGTGAGCGGCGTGCGGGAACTTGATGCCCGTGGCGTCCTTGCGCCCGTCGCGCAGCGGCGCGAACTCGGGGTGGTCCGACGCGAAACTCGTCACCTTGTTGGCCACGCGCGGATCGATCGCCGGTTCCGTCAGCGGGAGCGCGACCGGACGCGGCACCACGGCGGCCACCGCAGCGCCGATCGCGATGAACCCCACCAGCACCGACGCGGGGCGCGCCAGCGATGCGAGAACTCCCGTGGGAGCAGGTCCACCGGGTTGCTCGGCCCGGACCTTCGCAGAGCCGAAGGTCCGGCGTCCAAAGGTACGCATCATCTTCAGGAGTTCGTTCACTTCGCACCCCCTTCGGTGCCCGCAGGAACAGGCGTTGCCGCAGGGCTCGGTTCCGTCACAGGGGGTTCGGGAGGGGCCGCGGCCGGGGGCGTGTTGGACGCCAAAACTCTCCGGATCCCCTTCGCCGCGAGGTCTTCGTGGCACTTCACGCACGTCTGGTCCGAGACTTCCAGCAGATTGTGGTCGCGGCCCAAGTGCTCCATGTGGCACGCCGCGCAGTTGGCGCTCGTGCGCATCTCGGGGTGCCCGGGCATCGACGCGGTGAACAGGTCAATCTGGTTCTCGGCGTGCAGCCCCGCCTGGTTGGCGTGGCACTTGATGCACATCTCATCAGACGCCGGCATGAGGAACCCACGCAGCCCCTTCTCCATGCTCGCTTCGTGGCACTTGGTGCAGTCCGAGGCGAACATGTCGTGCGCCTTGGTCAGCGGGCCCGCGGTGTAAGGGCGGTCGTCGCCGCTCATCTGGTACGCGCCCACCGTCAGCGCGGTCGCCGCGGCCGCGACAAAGCCCAGCCGACCCGTCCAGGCGTCGGCGAAGTGCTTCTTCCGCACATACATCAGATTGAACCGCTCCGAAAGCGGACGCATGTCCCTCATAGCGACACCTCACTCCAGCGCGTGGCCATCACCGCGTGCACGATCGCCAACACCAACAGCGCCCACGACAGCGGCACGTGTACAAACAACCACGAGATCAGCACCCGCTGCATGTGACGCTGCTTGATCAGTTGGCGCCGACGATCGATCAGGAACGCCAGCCCCTCCACGCCGGGGTGGATGTGCGCCGGCGTCATCGTCTTCAGCGCCGACAGCAGCGAGCCCGACTTGCCCGGGGTATCGAGCACGCTGTCCTGGCCTTCAAAATAGGGCGCGGCGATCTCGTGCCAGAAGCGGCGCAGCGGCTCGCCGCCGTTGGGCGGGACGTCTTTCTTTGGCGGTGCCGGAGCGGGCGCGGGCTTGGGTGCGGGCGCGGCGGGAGGAGCGGCCGGCGCGGCAGCGGGTGGCGTCGGCGTCGCCGCCTTCGCAACCGCGGCGGCGGCGGTCAGCGTCGTCGCGGGGCCGGATGCGTCTGGCGGCGGCTTCACGCTCGCAGGAGCGGGAGCGGGAGCGGGGGCGGAAGCGGAAGCAGGAGCCGCAGGCGCGGTCGGTGCCGCGGGTTTGGGAACCGCCGCCGCCGCCGCCGGAGCCGCGGGTGCCGCGCCAGGCGCATCGGGCACCCACGCTGGCGATGGATTCTTCAGCGAGCCGTCGACGCCGGTGTAGTACATCACCGTCGAAAACGCCATCTCTTGCAGCGAGCCTTCCCACGTGAAGTCAAACGCCTTGGGCGGCTTGGGCCACGGCGCCGGCTTGCCCGGCTCAGGCGGCGGCGGGAGTTCCAGCCGCGACGAAGGCACCGACGCCAGCAGCCGCGAAAGCTGCTGCGCCACCGTCTCGCCCGTCACCGAGTGCAGCAGCAGCCGCGGCGTCACCTGCTGCAGCCCCAGCCCCACCAGCGCCGACACCGTCACCAGCGCGGTGAGAATCCAGATGATCGTCGTCGTCGGCCCACCGAGCCCGAAGCCGCTGTGCAGCGCCACCAGCCACACCGCCAGCAGGCCGAACCACACGTGCGCCTGCAGCCACACCTGGGCCCGCCCGATCTTCCAGTGCGGTGCCTTGCGCTTCAGGCTCAGCATGCCGCAGAAAATGAAGATGATCAGCGCCACGGCACCGAGCCCGAGCCCGACCCAGTTCGACCCGCGGTGCCCGCGGTCGGCGGCTTGAGGATCAATCAGATACGCGGCCAGCGCGAGCAACGCCAGAACCAGCGTCGTCCACACCCATCCGGTTTGTTTGCGGTTGAGGAGCATTTTGGGGGTAGTGGGGAGTGGGCAGTGGGCAGTTGGGGGGGAGAAGCGGGAGGACTCTGGGTGTTGCTCGTGCGATCGAGATCCAACTCAGCACCGGTCAGAGACCGGTGCCACCTCGGGGGGGTCAGGTGAAGTTCACGCCCGGGCCTTCGTCGTCAAAGTGGCCTTTGCCGGAGCCGGACTTGGTTCGGGCCGCGAGAAACTCCATGCCGTTGACGCGCAGCGCCGCGTCGTGCGGGCAGGCGTAGACGCACGCCGGGCCGGTGGGCAGTTCCGAGCACTGATCGCACACCACGGCACGATCGGTCACTTCCGTCACCTCGCCCGTCTCGGCGTACTTCGCGGCGGCCTCCGCGTGCGTGGCAAACTCCGTCAGCGGGCGCACCTGGATCGAGTTGTACGGGCACTGCTTGGCGCACACGCCGCAGGCAATGCACCAGTCCTCGATCACGATGTTGAGGTCTTTCGCCTTGCGGATGCTCGCCACCGGGCAGCCGATCATGCACACCGGGTCCATGCACATGCGGCACGCCGACGGCACCAGATACTTGTCAAACCTCGGCCCCTCGCGGATCAGCCGCGAGAGCCCGTCCTCGTGCGCCTCGCTGCACGCCTTGGCGCACTGGTCGCACCGCGTGCACTTCTCAAGGTCGATCAGCATCAGGTTCTGGCCCTGCAAAAGGCCCAGATTCTCGATCTCCTGCGAATACACCGTCGGCGTCAGACGGATCTTGCTCTCCACCTGCTCGGTCTCGCGCTCGGCCGCGATCTTCACCAGCCGCGCCTTCACCTCCGGGAACCCCGCCAAAACGCGCTCGAAATCCTCGGTCTTGATCTTCACGATCTCGACCTTCGCCGAGCGCCGCGTCCGGCCCGCGCCCTCGATCACCGGGTGGTCGGCGGCGGTCGCGGTCGCGGTGCGCGGCGTCCCGCGGATCATCCCGATCTCGCCGAACACGTCGCCCTTGGTGAGATACGCGAGGCCCCGCTCGCCGCCGGGGAACTTCTTGCTGATCCGCACCTGGCCGCGCCGCACCAGGTACATCCCGTCGGGCTTGTCGTTCTCCGCGAAAATCACCTTGCCCGGGTCGAACGAAACCAGCTCCGCGACCTCCTTGAGCCGCCCGAGTGTCTCATCCGGCACGCCGTCGAGGATCGGGCTCGAGCGCAGGTGGTTGCTCAGGACTCGGTCTTTGTAGAGCTTGTCCTGGCGTTCCTTGAACGTCTTGCCCTTCTCGAGTTCGCCGTACATGTTGCGGAGAATCTCGAGCATCACGCAGCGCGTGTCGGCGATGACGGTGGCCGAGCGCGGCGCCAGGTTCAGGCACGACATCTCCCCGAAGATGTTCCCCGCGCCGATCTGTGCCGCCAGCGAGCCGTACTGCAAATCCACGTCGGCATCGATCGTGACCACCTTGCCCGCCGGGTGCGTCGGCGGGCCGCCCACACGCTTCTGGCCGAACAGGCTCCCCACCCACGCGATGAACCCCTTGCCCCGTCCCGCGTCGGCATCGCGGGCTCGCTTGATAAAGATCTTGGCCTGGCCCTCCACAATGTAGAACGCCGTCGTCCCGCCCTCGCCCTGCAGACACACCACCTCGCCCGGCTCGAACTCACGCCGCCGCACCGTGCCGGGGAACTGCTTGATGCGGTCTTCCTTGACATCCGCGAAGATGTCAATCTTCTTCAGTTCCTCAGCGGTCATGGCGTCGCCTTCAAACACGGCGACGGGGTTGTCTCTGCCCATGATGGTCCTTCGTGCGGGGGTGGCGCGGCTCCGAAGAGCCGGGCGGCTTCAACCAGTGAACCCACGCGGGTGAGGCCGCGAGACTGTCTGGCGGTACGCCAATGTACCCATCGCGGCGAAGCGTGCCAAAGCGGACATCCAACGGTGGTTGAGACTTGGACTCAGTTATGACTCGGACATCCGCGGCTGGCGGCGCATTGTGGGACACGACCGCCCCCGTCCGATGTTGACACCCGCGCCGCCTCGGGTTCCACTTTGCGTGCTTCGGATCACCCTGCTAGGCGCGGCTCGCTCCGCACCCTGAACCTCGAACGAGAAACACCATGTCCTCCGACAACCACCACCGCATCCATGCCGCCGGTCGCGTCACACTCAAAGCGCTCCTCGTGCTCGCCGGCGCGTCCCTCGGCGTGCTCGCCGTCGCTTCCAGCTCTAACGCCGGCGCACCCAGCGGCGGCAAGCCCGGCACCTGGATGCCCGGCTCGTTCAAGTTCATGGGCAACGCCTCGTGCGTCGCCTGCCACTCCGAGGGCAAAAAGAAGGGCGGCTCGAACGGCGACGGCGAGCAGTTCGACATCTGGGAAAAGGACGACCCGCACCACCTCTCGTTCGAGGTGCTCTCGAACGATGAGAGCAAGAAGATCGCCGGCAAAATGGGCATCGCCGACGCCACCAAGAGCGACGACTGCCTGAACTGCCACGCCGTCAACGCCCCCGCCGACAAGCGCGGTGCCAAGTGGTCGATCGAAGAGGGCAACTCCTGCGAATCGTGCCACGGCCCCGGCGAGAAGTACCTCACCCCGCACGAGGCCGCCGGCTGGACCGCCGAGCAGCGTAAGAGCAAGTCGCCCGAGCAGCTGATGAACGAGTTCGGCCTGTTCGATACGACGAACTACGCCGTCCGCGCCGCCATGTGCATCAACTGCCACCTGAACATCGACAAGAAGCTCATCGACGCCGGCCACCCCGCGCTGAGCTTCGAGATGAGCAGCTACAACTACTACAGCTTCGACGCCAGCAAGGGCTACAAGACCCACTGGGAAGAAGAGCCCAAGACAATGGCCGACGCGAAGCTCTGGGCCGTCGGCCAGGCCGCCGCCCTCGAAGCCGCCAAGCAAGGCGGCAACGCCGAACTCATCGCGATCTACACCACGGGCACCGGGATCGCCAAGAAGCACTTCGGCTCCGACACGCCCGACGGCCTGAACAAGGCTGCGTACGCCGGCGACAAGGCCGCCGGTGCCGCCAAAGACCTCGCCGCCGCCGGTGCCGCCGCCAAGTCCGCCCTCGAACGCAAGATCATCGCCGCAGGCGTCTTCGCCCTCACGGCGTCCACCTTCGACGCCCGAGGCGACGCCATCCCCGACGGCCTCTACGACGCCAACGACGCCGCCATAAAGGGCGAAGAAGGCCCGGGCTACGCCGATGCGCTGAAGAAGATGGCTGAGATGGCGAAGTAGCCTCTTCGTTCGATATGGGTTTCATTTGCATCGACTCTGTTGGCCAAATTGCTAGCTCATGGCGCAATGTTGAATGGCGTCTTGCAGACTGATCCAATAGACACTTCTAGAGGCTTCAACCGATGTCTACCCAAGTCCAAGAGATTGACAACCCGATGTATCGGCGGCACGAAGCCCACTTTCACGCAGCGCTCGGCGAGTTGCATGATGCAGATCAAGTCAAAAAATGGTATGTCCCTGTTAATCGGCGGAGTGCGGAGTTCGCAAATATACCCGGTTTTAGCTCCGAGGTTCTGTTGCGATTTGCAAACGACGCCCTCTGTGGCTTGACGGAGAGAGAGCTGCTGATGGGAGTGTCCACCGCTCCCGTTGGTAGTGTCTTGCTGGTCGAAGGGCAGGCAGGCTCTGGGAAATCGACCGCTTTGCGATTCAGCTTTCCAGAAGCGTTGAAGCGCAACGCTGGCGATTGCTTTGAGTACATGACCATGAACTTTGAGGCTGACGAGCCCACAATTCAGGCCAAGTTTCTCGAAGGCGAGCCCCAGGTTTATAAGTATATCGAAGACAAAGTCATCGATCGAATAAAGCAACTCGCGGGTACAGCGTACTCAGCCCACACAGAGGAAATGTGGGATTTCTTTATGAAATGCGATGATCTGCTAGATTTTGCCGAGACGCGAAGAGCCTTGGCCGATGTGCGAACTGCACTTCAAAAAGGCATTATCGACAAGAAGGACCACGATCGGCGAGTCTACGATGCTCGCGAGTCGTATTTTAAGAATCGAGAGTCCATATGGTCAGTGGTTAGATATATTTCTTCAACTAGGAATAAGCAGCCCGTTCTTGTTTATGACAACATCGACCCGTTGGGGCCCGAAGCGATCTGCTTGGTAGTGCGCCACGCCCGATCAGTTTCCGAGCGACATCCGTCCATAAAGGTCTTCTTGCCCGTTCGGCCGCCGACGGCAACCATCATCAAGAGTCATCATCATCGAATCGACAGTCTTCGGTTGCCATCTTTTGAGATCGCACCGCCGCCTGCGCTTGATGTCGTCGCAAAGCGGGTGCGAGATATTGCACGAGAGGCTTCGATTAATCCATCGGGTGAGGGGCTAGATGAAGTTGACAGAGATATCATCGACTACGTAAGGAAGAGGCTGGCTGCGCCGTATTCGCTTGACTTCATCACTGCGGCAACCAACGGAAATCTGAGAAAGATTCTCACTATATCCAATCGAACTTTTGCGAGTGCTGCAATCGACTATGATAAAGTGAAGAAGGCATGGGCTGGACGGCCGACCAAGAATATTGGCCAGGATCCTAGCCATGCTAATCTGCCTCCCGGAATCGAAAGAATTAAGTTTCCTCCCGGCACGATCGAATATGAGTTGGTCGCTCGCGTGGTTTGTGTTGGTGGAAACTATAGCTATTGTGAGCCAGGAACTTGCGAGAGGTTCATCTGTAATATCTGGACAGATCATGGGACAAGCACGCCAGTGTGTCACTTTATAAGGCCGCTATTGCTTTCGTACGTGTATCAAGATGCAGGCCGCGTGATGCGAACGACGGTTGGCACTCTCTGTGATGAGTTGTCGCCTTTCCTGGATGCCGCGGGTGTCGCTGATTCAGCGCAGGCACTGCGGCAGCAAATTGGAGCCTTCGTTGCGTTCGGGTTGCTAGATACGCCGCAGAGAGTTGGCAGTGGTATTCATACGCCGGCGACTGAATGGGAAATCAAAGGAACTGATGCCGGTCAAGTAATGTGGTCACGTGTGGGTTTCTCGTCATTTTATTTTGGCTTTTTCAAGGACGCGGTTCATCCAGGGATCTCCATGGTTAGGAATGGCATAAAGAGTGCATATGCGGCGAGAATGCAAGGTGCCACAAATGCGATCAAGTACCTATCTGTGCAGGAGCGTGCGCTTGTAGGAATGCTCGGAACATCTGGCGATCTGCGACTGCGAAATAGATATCAGCAGCTCGCGGGAGGAGGAGTTGGCTCTGTTCGGAGCTTCACACATCGCTTGCTTATTCGTTGTCTGCTCGAATTGTCTTGTGTAGTTGAAGAAGATATTGGCAGAATCGACGGAGTAGAGCTGGCATCTGACGATTCGATGCGAGTTCTTGCGTCGATGCTGCCTAAGGCAGAGTCCACTCGGTTAAGTCTCCCAGAGCTTCGTGATCAGTTTGCCGCAATGTTGAATATGTACCGGGCGATTTTGCAGTAGAAGCGAGATCTAATTGAAGATAAATGGGCCATTCACCGTGGGGCGCCGCCCTGTTCATCGTCTTTGAATGCGTTGCGCTCGCGATGTTCTGGAAGATTTCATTGTTGCTGTACTTGTGATTCGGGTTGCGGCCGCCACTTGATATTGCACCCCAGACTCGCCCTCTGCTCCGGATTCACCCGCCCGCCGGAGAGCACCGCGTCCAGCGCCGCCCGAACATCCCGACCCGTCACGGGCACCGGCGTCGTCCCCGCAAGCTCGCCGCGCGATGGACGGCTGTCGTCAAGCTGCCCGCGGTACACCAGCTTCCTCGCCCCATCAAACACAAAGAAATCCGGCGTACACGCCGCCTGATAAGCCTTCGCCACGCTCTGGTCGGCGTCGAACAGGTACGGGAACGTGTACCTAGCCTCCCGCGCCTCCGTCGCCATCTTCTCCGGCGAATCATCCGGGTACGCCACCACATCGTTGCTCGAGATCGCCACGATGCCCACGCGCTTCCCGCCCCCCCCGCGCGAAGCGGGCCCGCCCGTGCCATAGTCGCGCCCCAGCCGCGCCAGTTCGTCCCGCACATGCTTCACATACGGGCAGTGGTTGCAGATGAACATGACCAGCAGCACGTCCGCGCCGCTGAAGTCATCGAGCGAAACCGCCTTGCCGCTCACGGCATCGGGCAGCCGAAAGCCAGGTGCGGCGGTGCCGAGGGCGATCATCGTGGAGGGTGTGCGTGCCATGGGGAAGGAGTGGTCAAGTGGTCGAGTGCGGTAAGGCGTTGCGTGCGTCGGCGGGGCCGTCTTCGGTGGGCAATCGGTGGACTGTAGCTTCCCGGCGTCGCCCCCTTGCGTGTGGTCCGCCCCGCGTTACACTGTTCCCGCAGGCCACGGATTGGCCTGCGTGTCCGCCCGGCCCCAGCCTCTTCACCCATCAGGAACGGGGCCCACATCTTCGCACACGGTCACGGAGAGACCACCATGAAGCGAAGCCGCTGGGGCTCCGCCCCTTCTTCTTCATCCGGTTCACACACCCGCCGCTCGCCGTTCGGCTCCGCCGCAACCCGAGGGATGTCGTCGTCGCACGCCGCGCCGGGATCGTCGGTTCAAGATCCCACATCGGACGCCGCCCCGCGCCCCCGCGCCCGCACCCACCAGCCCACCGCGGACTCGCCCCACCGTGATCGCGCCAGGCGTGAGCCCGCGCGCCCCGAACCGGCGCCGCTGGGGGGCAGCGTGGGGATGGCGATGCTGACGCGCGTGAAGGACGCCGTGCTGCACATGCTCTCGCACCACGAGCGGCTGCTGCTGGTGCTGTGGTACGTCGAACGGATGACCCTCGCCGAGATCGCGCGAACGCTGAACCTGACCGAACAGCAGGCCGACCGCATGCACGCGGAGATTCTCAGCAAGCTCCGCACGGCGTAACCCGCGCACCGATCAAGGCGAGCGCGGAAGCCGCGCTCCATCCGAGCCCCGTGCGCAACCACGGGGCCAAGCCCGCGCGATGCGTGATCGAGAGAACGCAGTTCGAGGCCAGCGAGCCAAGACAACTCCCTCTGACTTGGCCCTGAGCTCGCGCTCAGGGCTCGGACAGACGCGTCTCGCCTTTTCTCTCTCCGTCTTGCCTTCCTCCGCGATCTCCGCGATCTCCGCGTTGAAACGGCCTCTCGCCCCTCGCCTCTCAACCCGAAGCAACGAACAGCGGCGCGGAAGCCTCGATCTCCAGCAACCGCCGCTTCCGCTCCAACCCCCCCGCATACCCCGTCAAGTCCCCTGAGCGCCCCACCACCCGGTGGCAAGGCACGATGATCGCGATCGGGTTCGCCCCGTTTGCCGCGGCGACCGCGCGCACCGCATCCGGCCGCCCCATCCGCTCCGCCACCCAGGTGTACGACACGCGCGTGCCCCACGGGATGGTGCGGAGAACCTCCCAAACCGCGTGCTGAAACGCCGTGCCGACGGGGTCAAGAGCGACGCGGAACGTCGTCGCCGCGCCGCGGAAGTACGCCGCGAGTTCTTCTTCGAGCCGGTCGAGGTGCTGCGAGGCTTCATTCATCGCGCGCCGCTCGGCGGCCTGCGTTTCCGCGAGACGCTCGCGCTCACCCGCGTGGCTCGACCCCCCTTCGCCATCGACAAACCCCAGCGCCAGCAGCCCCGATGCCCGGCCCACGCCGAACATCATCCCCATCGGCGTCACAAACTCGCGGCGCACCGAAGCGCTCGCCGCCGAGCTCGATCGAGAAGTTGGGATGAGTGATTCCATGTGATTCCAAGCCGCGCGAGCGTTCCCAGCGTAGCGGCGGCAGAGTGCTCGACCCCGAACAACCTCACGCGCCGCACAGTGTCCCAGCGTCCGGGCTCCAAGGCGCTGCAAGTCTCGCTCAGAAATCGGCCGCCTGATAATGTCATTTGTCAAGTCAGATAAAGCAAGAAAAAATGAGATAACCTTCAGCGACACGATCGAGTGGTTAATCTCCGCCGCTTCAGCACCATGATATTCACGCGACCTCCCCGTCAGCGAGCGGGTTGAAAACACCTGAATCGCTCGGTATCCTCAGATCTGCCGCAGGCCTTCGTTGCAGTCCCTTGTCGGCGTTGAACGAAGGCAAACCAGTCGAACCTCGTTCCACCGAAGTCGATGTCCGCATCGACTTCGGTGCTCTTTTCCCGTGTCAGTCAGCGGGGCAACGCGTTCACATCCGCCGTTGCGCTGGGGATGAGCGTCCAGACTTCCACCGCCGTCGTCTCGCCGCCGGGGGGGATGTCGACGATGGGCGCGACGAGTTCGGCCTCGATGATGCCGAGCCCCGGATTGATGTACGTCGCCACGGGGCCCTCGCCAAACTGACGCATGCGCTCGTGCGAGTCGCGATCGCCAGTCGTCAGCCGCCGGTGCAGCCACCAGCCGTCGCGCCACACGGCGAGCTCGGCGGGCTCGCTCGACGTGGCCCACGCTTCCAAATACACCTTGATTCCCTCCTTCCACATCGCGTTCGACAGCGGCAGCGCGTTCCAACCGTTCTCTTGAGTCCCCGTCAGCGCGCCGCGGAAGAGCGCGTCGGCGTTCTCGCCCATCGCACCCCGAACCGACCACGTCGAGCTCCGTTCCTCGGCATTCCCGCGCATCCCGCCCGGACTCGTTCGAAACGCCATCACCGACCCCGCTCCCGGCGTCACCGCCGTATTCAACCACGGCCCCGCCGTCATCGTCCGATTGGTCGTGTTCGTCAGCGTGTACGAAATCTCTGCCCGGTTCGGCCCCTTGATCCGGATCGTCTTGCTCTCGCGCAGCCCGCTCCGCTGAACCGGCCCGACCACCGTGATCGACCGATCCGTCTTCGCCGTCAACACCGCGGGCCCGACATCCATCGCCGGGTCCGGCGGCCAGTTCTTCGGCGTGCCGTCGGCGCCAACCCAACCTTTCTCGCCGTTCTGCGGCGCCCACCACGAGTACGCCCCGCCGAAGAACGTGTAGTCACCGTTGGCTGGCAGAGACCTGCTCAGATCAACCGCGTGCAACAGGTTCGGGCCCCCGCCCTCAGGTCCGAAGAAAACGATTCGATCGATCCGCGGCGAAAACCGCACCCGCACGCCCGATCCAACCATTTCCAGATCCGTCCCAACATCCGCCGCGGCCACCTCGACCGGCGCGGCCGGCACAGGCGCGTTCGCCCCGCGCTCGACGGACCCCGCCGCCTGGCCCCGAGCCTGTGGTTCAGACGAACACGAGTTGGAAACCAGCGGCACCAGCATTAACCAGGGCAACGCAAAGAAAAAAGTCCGACGGGCCTTCGCGTTCATGCGGCGCGGCTCCGGGAGAGTGCGAGAGGGTCAACCAACAGGCCCGAGTGTATTCGTGCGGCGCAGCGCGTTCCTCTCAACAGCTGCCGGGGTACGGCGTCTTCGCCGTACCACGCCCCCCAAGCCCCAAGCCCCAAGCCCCAAACCCCAAGCCCTATCCTCCCCCGTGCCCGACCAAGACGCACAACCACGCCCCGCGATCTTCTTCGACCGCGACGACACCCTCATCGCCTGCCGCACCGTCACCCCCGACGGCGACCTGGGCGACCCCGCGCTCGTCCAACTGCTCCCCGGCGCGCTCGAAGCCTGCCGGGCACTCAAACGCGCCGGATACTTCCTCGCCGTCGTCTCGAACCAGGGCGGCGTCGCCCGAGGCAAGTACGGCCTCGACCAGGTCGGCGCCTGCAACGACCGCCTCAACGAACTCCTCGAACACGCCATCGACGCTTTCCGCTTCTGCCCCTACCACCCCTCGGGCACGGTCTGCGGCATGTCGCGCGAGCACCCCTGGCGCAAGCCCGCCCCGGGCATGCTGCTCGACATCGCGCAGCACCACCACATCGACCTCGCGCGCAGCTGGATGATCGGCGACGCCGAGCGCGATGTCGAAGCCGGCCTCGCCGCGGGGTGCCGAGCCATCCGCGTCGCCGCGTCGCCCGACGAACCGACCAGGGCCCACCACCGCGCCTCGACTCTGAGCGAAGCCGCGTCGATCATCCTCGACCCGGTCGCCCGACCGATCATCGGAGTCCTTCGATGAGCCCCGAACACTCCACCGTCACCCTCCGCGCCCTGGCGGGCGCGCCGCTGAAAGACCAGAGCGTCCGCCGCATCGTCACCGCCACGGCCCGCGCCATCGCCGAACGCCACAACGTCGAACTCGTCAGCCTCGAAGCCGCCGACGACCGCGTCACCGCCACCCTCGCCACCCACAAACTCGCGGCCATCGGCTTCATCGCCGAACTCCGCCGCCTCACCACCGCCTGGTACCAGTCCGACCACCCCGGCCAATACCTCTGGGGCGAACAGCACGACCTCTCAAACCCCGGCACAGACGACGACCCCGCCGACTGGTGGAAGCGATCGTGATGTGCCACCGACCTGCCGTCCGCGGCAGGTCAGTGCCCCGACCCACACTTCCGCTTCGGGCTGATGGGCGACGCCGATCCGAACCCCGACCCCAAGCTCGGGGCCACTCCCCACACGAAACCCGCGCACAAAAAAACCGCGGGCCAAGACCCGCGGCGTTCACTGATTCACGAACGAGCTCTCCGACAACGCGGATGAAACCACGCCCGCGCAAAGCCCGTCTCACACGCTGAACGAAGACCCGCACCCGCACGAGCTCGACGCATTCGGGTTGTTGAACACAAACCCGCGTCCCATGATCTCGTCCTTGAAGTCGACCGTCACGCCGTTGAGGTACAGCAGCGACTTGGGATCGCAGATCACCCGCACGCCGTGCTGCTCGAACTCCTCGTCGGTCTCCTTCTGGTTCTCGGTGAGGTCAAGGAGATACGAGAAGCCGGAGCACCCGCCGCCCTTGACCCCGACGCGGAGGCGCACCTTCGACGTGTCGAGCTCCTGCTGCTGGATAATGGTCTTGATCTCGCGTGCGGCGGTTTCAGAAAGGGTGACAGGCATGGGGGGCTCCTGTGTGCGGGACTGGGAGGAACTGGGGGAACTGAGTCAGGGAGGATGCGGAGTCGGCGCAAAGCGAAAAACAAAGGCCCGAACTCATTGAGTCTGCGTCTCAATGATATCCCCATTCCCCCCCGACGGCGAGACCCACCAAAGGGTGCCCGATGGGTGGCATGGTCAAGTCCTCTGCAAAGTGCAGCGTCATCCCTGACAGTCGTTGAAGGGACATCCCTGACACTCGGCATGATGGACCCCTCTTGAAGGGAGGCCCATCATGCCGTGGCCGGAGGTTGTCGCCGTGTCCAAGGTTCGT
>JBJXFG010000042.1:0-109924 GCA_046154665.1 Phycisphaerales bacterium
GTGTTGCCGGCGAAGGTGCAGTTGATGAAATCGAGCGACTCGCCGGCGGCGTCTGCGGTGGTGATGACAACGCCGGCCCTTTCCCCGCGGTTGTTGATGAAACTGCTTGAGCGCACGGTCCCAACGACGCGCACGAAGTTATTGAAGGAGGTATTGAAAACCCCCGCGTCGTTCAGGCTCGTGGCGCCGAAGTCGCGGAAGACGCACCGGTGGATGTTGAGTTTTCCGCCTTGGGGCAGGTCGATCGCGAAGCTCCCGTTGAAGAACTCGAGGTCGATGAGCCCGAGCTCGATGTCGGGGCTCATGTTGAGTCGCAGCACGGCGGGGACGGAGCCGCCGTCGATGCTGACGGCGCGGGAGGGGGGGCCGATGATCGTGACGGACTGCGTGGTGAGCAGCGTGTTGGTGGGCCGGACCGTTCCGGAGAGCGAGGGGTGGAACTCGATGATGTCCGGGCCGGGGTTCGCGTTGGCCTGATCGAGGCAGCCTCTGAGCGTCCCGGCCCCGGAACTGGCCAGGCTGATGACGGTGAACGTCGCGCCATGCGCGGCACCGACGGCCAGGAGGGAGGCGAGCGTCATCGCGGCGATCCGCACGGTGATCTGGATGGACTTGGTGGTGGTCTTCACAAACGACTCCTTTGTGGCGGTTGGAGCTGATTCTGTCCGGACACGCATGCTTCCCAAAGCGGAAGCATGCCACCCGTCGGGCCACCCCCCGGGCAGCCCCCCGGGCAGCCCCCCGGGCCGACTGCCGAGGGCGCGACGGAGCAGCGTTGAGTTGGTTCCCCGGATGGTTGTCATGCCCTATAAGTATGACACAGCGGCGGAGGCAGGCAAATGCGGCGTGGGACAGTTCCAGAAAGTTGCGCGCAGTTGCGGTCACTGCTGGTAAGATTTTTGAGGGGGAGGCGTTATGCAATAGGCAAGAGGGTTCGGGGAGCACTGAAGTCCGTCGGAACGGACTTCAGTGGCACGGGACAGGGGACTTCGATGCCACCCCGCCCAACCCGACCACGGCGCGGCTGCGATGCCACCCTGCCCACCCCGCCCCACCCAACCCAACCTACGGACAACGATCGCCAAACCTGCCAAGAAAAGTGGCGAGATCGGAAGTCGTGACAAGACCATCACCATTTAGATCGGCACACTCTTGCGAGCTGTATCCTTGAGGAACACTGCCGAATCTGCCTACAAAGAAAGTGAGATCAGCAGTATCCACTATCCCGTTAGAATCGAAATCACCCCGGCATGAAACGACGAGCGAAATACTGTTGGACTGCACAGCACCGCAGGAAGACACTGCAATACACATATAGGTGCCAGAGGTGGCGGTGCCGACGCGACTCAAGACCAATACCGGCGATGCGGCACTGGGGTTTATTGTGGAGTCGATCAGAACCCCCTCCCGATACCACTGATGCACTCTCGGGGAGTCGCTTCCATGAATCACCGAAAGACGCACGGACTGGCCAAAACATGCTCTGATACGGCTCGGATACGCGACGGACTCACAGTCGGGAAGCGCTCGCAACAGGACTCGCCTGTTTTGCTGCAATGCCAAATCGACTACTCCTGAATCACTTGAGTAGGCTGCCCATGTCGATAGGCCCTGAATTGGAAATGTCAACGGTTGACCGTCAACTTCTGAGAATCCTAACAACACAGACCATGCACCAGACAATCCCGAAATTGCCTGCCCATCTCCATCAAAAGATGCCCAACCATGCCGCTCAGTGAACAAGTTCGTGCCTGCGGCTCCGAAATAAACATCCGGGTCCGTCGTGAGCGGTTGCGGCTCATCTTCAATTGTTCTTCGTGCGCCATCCGCGTCTCCGAGTATCTCCAGCCGTGTCTCGGCTTGCCCGCCCGACCCACTGCTTTGTCGATCGTGTGCTTGCACCAAAGTCAACCCCTCGAATAGATCGGCGAGAAGCAAGTGACTTCGATCGCTCTGCGGGACGATGGCGGAACCTGTAAAGGAGTTACGATAGAAGTAAAATTCAGCGACTTGAACGCTCCGAGCCGACCAAGGAAAAACAACACCGAGGATGCTGCTGCTAAAGTCTGACGAACTCGGACTGGTTTCCTGCGAGACAACCACGGGACGAGGGCGGACGAAGGCCTGACGAAAAAGCGAGATTGAGTCGATAGCGAACCCGGCCACGGTCCCGGGCACGCTTACTGATGTGACCTCGATCTCGAACCTTGTCATACCTACCGCAGATATGGAAACAGGTGTAGAAACTCCGTCTCCAGTACCTGCACTGCCAGCATTGATCACGACTTGCGCAAGCAGTCCCGTCGAACCCAGTGCCCGCACGGTCGCTTGTTCATCTCCGTCGATATCTACCAGAAACAATTTGAGCCGATCGACTGGCCGAGAAAAATCCCCCGCGATGCCAAGACGCCTGCCACCTTCGACGACTGTACAAAGTCCGCGGGCACCGAAAGTCATCGGGTTGTCCTGCCCAGCAGAGGACGAGAAGGCAATTGAATTGCCTCCCTCAACTGCGACGCGCGGCAACGTGGGGGTGCTCGGGAAACACGAGAATGATACGCCATCCTGCGCGGCATACTGGTTTGAAACCAAGAACCCCTCACTTGGGACAGTCGAATCAGGCAGACGCTCGAAGTCCAGATGATTCATCTCCGACTGTGCGCCAGATTGTCTCGCGACTAAGGTCGTCAGGACGAATGCAATGAGTAGCTTGCTCATACCATCTCCATGTTTGACAAAGGTCATGACTAACTGAAAGGGTACTTCCTGTACGGTACTAGCGGGACTTTGCAGGAGGCTTGGCCATGCCACCCGAAGAGTCCCGGATTCGCTCAGTTCATCCCCAACGGCACCGGCTGCGCACTCGGCACATGGTTCGGCTGCAGGGCGATCCCCAGCGGCACACGCCTCCCATCGGGGCCCTTTGGGGGGATGCCTTCTTTGTCGATGATGCGCTGGATGGCCATCACGCCTTCGATCAACTGTTCGGGGCGGGGGGGACAGCCGGGGACGTAGACGTCGACGGGGATGAACTGGTCGCAGCCCTGGACGACGGCGTAGGTGTCGAAGACGCCGCCGGTGGAGGCGCAGGCGCCCATGCTGATGACCCACTTTGGCTCGGTCATCTGCTGGTAGATGCGCTGCAGGACGGGCATGGTTTTGATGCTGATCCGGCCCGCGACGATGAGGAGGTCGGACTGGCGGGGGCTGAAGCGCATGACCTCGGCGCCGAAGCGGGCGAGGTCGTAGCGGCTGGAGGCGGTGGCCATGAGTTCGATGCCGCAGCAGGCGGTGGCAAAGGGCATGGGCCACAGGCTGTTGCGGCGTGACCAGTTGATGACGCGCTGGAGCTGCGTCGTCATGAATCCTTCGGCGGAGATTGCGGCTTCGATGCCCATGGGGGGGAGCTCGGGAGTGGGGAGTGGGGAGTGGGGGAAGGCTTTGAGGCGAAGTGGTCAAGTGGTCAAGTGGTCAAGTGGTCAAGTGGGACCGGGTTCCCGTGGGGATCGTATCGGGTCTGGGCGGCGTGGCCAAACTTGTTTGGCCATGTGGCTGTGGGATGTGTTTGCGAGGGTTGCTCGAGCATGCTCGAACAAAAAGTTTGAGCATGCCACCCGAGCCCCAAGCCTCAAGCCCCAAGCCTCAAGCTTCACGCCCGACTGCCCAAGCCCCACTGCCCACTGCCCTCACTTCGCGTCTGAGATGTCCCCTCGGCCGGAGATTCGGCCGCCGACGCCTGGGGCGGAGTAGGCTCGGCGAGGTTCGCGTGTGGCGTCGTCGAAGGAGAGGCCGGAGTAGTTGCCGCCCTTGCCGATGTCGTTTTGGTAGGCGGCGGCGCCGAGGCCCTTGGCGCTGACGACTTCGCGGTAGCAGCCCGGGATGGTGATGAGGCACCCGGTGACGACGAGCAGGGCGGGCGTCATCGGGATGGGGCGTCGGGCGCGGGTCATGGGGGATGGTAGGCGGACGCTCAGGTTGGTCCGGGGTTCCCGGGAGTGGGGAAGAGACCCCTCCCTGACGGTCGGGGTTCTGTTTGGAAAGGACAAGCCCAGCGGTTCGACCGCTGGGCTTTTGAGGATGCGGGTCGGATGGGGCTGGCACCAGTTAGGCGGCTGCTTTGGCCTTGGCGATGAAGTCGATGGCCTCGCCCACGGTCTTGATCTTTTCGGCCTCGTCGTCGGGGATCGAGGTCTCGAAGCGGTCTTCGAACTCCATGACCAGCTCGACGGTGTCGAGGCTGTCGGCGTTGAGGTCGTTGACGAAGGAGGTGTTGCGGTTGATGTTGCCCTTTTCCACGCCCAGTTGCTCGGCGACGATGTCGATGACCTTGGCTTCGATTTCCGACTTGTTCACGGCGGGGTCTCCTGGGGTTTCGGCGTGCCCAAGCTCCGGGGGTGGGCCGACGGGCAACCGCGACTATAGCCGGTGGATTCGAGGCTGCCAAGCGCCGTTGTGACGGGGCGGACGGGCTTTGTTCGTGTTTTGGGGACTTGCCTGATCGCCGCCGGGGGTGGTGTGATTACCATCTGGGCATGGCAACTTCGCGAGTCGTTCTTTGTCCTGGTCAGGGCGCGCAGTCGGTGGGGATGGGGCGCGCGTGGTTTGAGTCTTCATCGGTGGCGGCGGAAGTGTTTGCGCGGGCCGATCGAGTGGTGGGCTCGCGGCTGGGCGGGGGGATGACGCTGAGCGAACTGTGCTTCAACGGGCCGGGCGACACCTTGAACCGGACCGACGCGGCTCAGCCGGCCATCTTCACGGCTTCGGTGGCGTGTTTCCGGGCGCTGGAGGCCAACGGCACAGTGACGGTGGCGGCGTTTGCCGGGTTGAGTCTGGGGGAGTACACGGCGCTGCATCTTTCAGGCGCGATCGAGTTTGAGGCGGCGCTGGAACTGGTGGTGCTGCGGGGGCGGGCGATGCAGGACGCCGCGGAGGCTTCGAAGGGGTCGATGGTGGCGTTGATCGGGGCGGATGAGGCGCAGGCCGAGGCGGTGTGTGCCGAGGCGGCGCGGGGCGGGGGGGAGGGTGAAGTGCTGGTGTGTGCCAACTTCAACGCGCCCGGGCAGATCGTGCTGTCGGGGCATGCGTCGGCGTGCGACCGTGCGGTGCAGGTGGCGGAGACGATGGGGCTCAAGGCGACGCGGTTGCAGGTGGCGGGGGCGTTCCACTCGCCCCTGATGGCGCCGGCGGCGGAGCGGTTGCAGGCGGCGCTGGTCAAGACGCCGATCAAGGCGGGGGATGTGCCGGTGGTGTCGAACGTGACGGCTCGGCCACATGAAGAGGGGCCCGGGGGGCCGGACCAAATGCGGGCGCGACTTGTCCAACAACTCACGATGCCGGTCAGGTGGGCCCAGTCGTGTGCGTGGAAGGTGTCGGCCTATCCTTCGGCGTCGTTTGAGTATCACGAACTGGCACCTGGCAAGGTGCTGTCGGGGCTGATGCGGCGGATCGATCGGGGCACCAAAGTGGTGAACCACGACGAGCCCGCAGCGGCACCGGCGTGAATCGGTTGAATCGAGCGAACTCGCTCTCCGGATCGGCGTCAGCACTCGACAAGGACCTCAACCATGAACCGCAGCAACCATTCGACCATCCGTCTCGCCCCTGCCTCGCTCGTTCTGGCGGCGTTGATGCTGCCCGGTTGCGGGAAGCAGGAGGAGGCTCCGCAGCAGGCCGCCCCGGTGGCGGTGCGTGAGGCCGACCCGATGGAGGGAATCACGCTGCACGCCAAGGTGCAGTGGAACACCGAGAAGTACCGCCCGGCGAACGCGGCTCAGGCTCAGGCGGTGGCGGCGCTGGCGAACGCGCTGGCGTCGGGCAACGCCGACGACGCCAAGGGCGTGCTGGATGAGGCCGACCGGGCGCTGCTGGCGGACATGATCGCGCTGGGCGAGTGGACGAGCCAGACCGGCGGCATCGAGGCGGTGCGCGTGTGCGTGCTGAAAGAGAGCGAAGACAAGGCGGTGCTGACGCTGGGGCTGGGCATTCAGGATGCGCTGGGCGCGTACGTCCTGGCGTGGCGCGGCAACAACTCGGCGAGCCCGATCACCTTCTCGGGGATGGCGATCCAGCCGGTGACGGCGGACGCGGTGGCGATGCTGGATGATGCCGAGCTGAGGCCGCCACAGATCGCCGCGGCGGCGGTGGAGACGAAGATCACCAAGGCGGTCGACCCGGGCGATGTGGCGGCATCGTCGTCGAGCAGCAGCCCTGGCGAGGGGCCTGCGGCGCCTCGGCGTCCGTTCCAGAAGCCCTCGGGGGAATGAAGCGCGCGGATCGGTCGCGACGCGCCGGAGCTTGGGCGGGTGGGTGCTTGAACCACGGGTCAACTCGGTTGTGATTTGAGACGGGTGCTGTCGCGCCGGGGTTGTTCATCTTGCGTGGTTCAGTGGCTCGCGTCCGCGATGAAGTCGCCTGGTCGCTATCTTTCGCTTGCATTCTTTTTTCAAGCCCACGGAGCCCGCCATGCCCACCCCCGCAGCTGATCCATCCCGTCGTGTCGCGTTTGTCACCGGGGCGAGTCGTGGGATCGGGCGGGCGATTGCGCTTCGGCTGGCGAAGGACGGGCGGCATGTGGTGCTGTCGGCGCGGTCGGAGGGGCCGCTGTCGGAGGTGAAAGGCCAGATCGAGGCGGCGGGCGGTTCGGCGTCGGTGTGCGCGGTGGACATCGCTGACAGCGCGGCGCTGCAGGGCGCGATCGAAAAGTCCGCGGCGGAGTTGGGCCGGCTCGACATCCTGGTGAACAACGCGGGGATCACGCGCGACGGGCTCATCTTGCGGATGAGCGACGAGGATTTCATGGCGGTGTTGCAGACGAACCTGGTGAGCGCGTTTGTCGCGTGCCGGGCGGCGGCGCGGCCGATGATGAAGAACCGGTTCGGGCGCGTGGTCAACATCTCGTCGACCAGCGGCGTGGTGGGCAACGCCGGGCAGGCGAACTACGCGGCGGCCAAGAGCGGGCTGATCGGGCTCACCAAGACCATCGCGCGCGAACTGGGCGGCAAGGGCGTGACCGCGAACGTGGTGGCCCCGGGGTATGTCGAGACGGACATGACGGCTGGGCTGCCGCAGGAGATCAAGGACAAGCTGACCGAGAACGTGGCGGTGAAGCGGCTGGGGGTGCCGGAGGACATCGCGGCGTGCGTGGCGTATGTGACGGCGGACGACGCGGGGTATCTGTCGGGTCAGGTGATTGTGGTGGATGGGGGGATGACGATGTGGTAGGGGTGGGGGGGAGTCTGGAGTGGGGAGTGGCGATCGCTTGCAGGAGTTGCGCATGGGCTACGACCTTCACATCACGCGGCGCGAGTTCTGGCCTGACCACGACACGGGGCCTGCGATCACGCACGCCGAGTTCGCTGCGGTGCTGCGCGGCGACGCTCGTTTCAAGATCGACCCGAGCGACGGCGGAACGCGAGCTGACTACATCGCCAAGGCGTTCCCCGACTACGGCACCGCGTGGCTGAGCTGGAGCGAGGGCGAGATCATCAGCAAGCACCCGCCGCGCGAGTTCATCCGCGTGATGCACGAGATTGCCACCAAACTCGGTGCGCGCGTGGTCGGTGATGAGGACGAGGTGTATGGAGCTGACGGGACGGGGACCGCGGAGTGAGCCAGGCTCGATGGCGCAGAGGCACGACTTTCCGGGGACGGCAAGTCGTGGCACGGGAGTTCGGCGCTATGATTCTGGTGCCATGACCACCAACCGATTTGCCGACAAAGTCAAGATGCAGCACCGGCTGTTTTCCGAGCTTTCCGCGATGTTCGGGATAGAGGTTCCGCTGTACGACAAGTCGCTGCTGGTGAACAAGGAGTGCAACAAGGCGGTGTGCGCGCTGATCGCGCGGCTGCACCCGGGGTTCAGCGTCACGGAGGAGCAGATCGACCGCACCAGCGGCGAGCGGCACGGGGCCATCCGCATCGGGCGGCCCGATGAGTACCGGTGGGTCGGGCGGTTCTTCGCGCAGTTCGCGATGGAGCCGCACAACTTCTATGACATGACCAACGTCGGGAGCAAGAGCCAGCCGATCATCGCCACGGCGTTCCGGTCGGTGGTGAACCCCGAGCACCGGGTGTTCACGTCGCTGCTGATGACCAACTACTTCGATCCGGCCACGCAAGAGCGGATCGAGGCGCGGCTGAAGGAGCGGACGGTTTTTTCGGATCGGGCCAAGGCGCTGATCGAGAAGGCCGAGCGTCAGGGCGGGCTGGAGTGGGAGGACGCCGAGGCGTTGATCGGGGAGGGGACGGCGCGGATCTTCAAGTGGACGGGCGCGGCACGGGACCACGGGCTGTACCAGGACCTGAGCAAGGCGGGTTTCAAGATCGCGGCGGACATCGCGTGCTTCGAGCGGCACCACCTGAACCACCTGACGCCGAACACGTTCTGCATGGACCTGTATACGAGCGCCATGAAGTTCTGCATGGGCGAGCTGCCCGAGAGCGAGTTCAAGGCGCGGGCGGAACGGGCCCTGGGACGGTTCACGGCGCAGTGCGATAAGGACATGGTGCGGCTGCTGTTCAGGCACTTGAACACCGAGCAGATCGACGGCTTCGGGCGCGGGGCGGTCGGTGCGGCGGAGATTTCGTCGATGGTGGCGAGTCTGGCGGCGCGGCTGGGGCAGAGCGATCTGCAGCTTTCGAAGTTGAATCACTCGGGGTTCAAGGACTTCACGGAGGGGCCGAGCGAGGACACGCCGGTGCTGCTGAGGCAGGACGCATACAAGGCGCTGACCGAGAAGGTGGTGTTCACCGAGGCGGACGGGTCTGTCATTGAAACGGTGCACACGGCACGCTTCGGCGAGATCGAGCAGCGCTTCTACGCGACGACGCCGACGGGGCGGAAGATGTACGACGAGTGCCTCGCCGCCGCCGAGGTTGACCGCGACAAGGACCCGACGCTGTCGAAACGCGACTTCGCGGCGTATGAGCGTGCGTACGGGTCGGCGTTTACGCCGTTCCCCAAGACGCTGGCGGAGCTGCTGGACCGCGGGCTGGTGTACGGGCGCTACTTCGCGACGGCTTCGGGCAGGGCGGCACGCGGGGCTCTTTCGACCACCGACGTGCGCGAGCTGGTGAAGAAGGGGTTCGTGCGCGTCGAGGGGCTGCGGTATGAGGACTTCTTGCCGGTGAGCGCGGCGGGGATTTTCGCGTCGAACCTCAACCAGTACGGGACCAAGTCGACGGCGGCGGTGAAACCGACGTACACGCGGGCGATGCTCGAGGAGATTCTCGGCAAGCGGATCGTGGACGCCGACGCGGTGTATGCGGGGATCGAGGCGCAGTCGGTGCTGGCGACGTACGAGGCGCTGGGCGTGACGGAGCGCGTGCCGGCGCAAGAGTGGGCGGCGCTGCGCCTCGCCGCCGAAGCCGCCCAGAGCGCCGGCGTGAGCGTCGAGCGGGATATGCCGGTGCGTGGGGCGGTGATGGCGGGGGTGTGAGGGGCGGGTGTGAAAACGAGCCTCGGTTTGCAGCCGTGGCTGCGGCTCACTCGTTCCATTCCCGCAGTTCCCCGAGCAGCCGGATCAGGTCGCGGACGTCGACCTTGCTATTTTCGTCGAGGTCCGACAAGCGTTCGGAGTAGAGGTCGTAGCTCGGTCGGGTCGTCGACGGGAAGGACCGGCCAAAGGCCCCAATGAATAGGGTCAGGTCGATCGCGTTCAGGGAACCGTCATTGTTGAGGTCCGCGATCGATCTCACCCGAAGCGTTCCGGGCGCGGTTTCGAGGCGTTCGCCGGCCGGCCCGGTGGCGACCAGGGTGTACGACCCCGCGTCGGATCGTCGCAGGTTGGTGATGTGGATTTCGTCGGTGTCGGTGCCCGTGACGCGACCGTCGTCGGTGAGGGGCACGCCGTTCTTGTGCCAGCGCAGGTCGGCGTTTTCCATGGCGATGCGAGCCTCGATGGCGACAGCGCGACGGGTGAGGCCGATCACCGAAGGAGGCTGAGCGATGACGACGGGGCCGGGGAGCTCGCGCAGCATCGCTGGGGCGACGGAGATTGGGCCGGAGAAGTCGCAGAGCACCAGATTCCGCCCGCCCCACAGCAAGGGCACGCCGGAGCGTGGGTCGAATGCCAGACGCCCATCGAAGGTGAAGCCAGGGGTTAGAGAGAGGCGTTGCAGGCGGTGGTTGGGGGGCTGGAAGCAACTGGGCGTGCAGGAGGCATCGATACCCACCGGTCGGACCGGCAGCACGGGTTCGCGGCGCGTCCATGTCTGACCGTCCCATTCCCAGATCGCCCCGGGGGTGGTGCTGCGGATGGTCGGTGTGGTCAACGGGAACACGTTAGCGCCGCTGTGAAGCAGGGTGCGTCGGCGCGTCGGGTCGTAGGTCATCGACATGTAGTCGATCGGGGTCCTTCCGTCCGGGTGATGGACGGGAAGGCCCGTGTGGACCTGGGTCCACGCGGTGCCGTCGAACTCCCATGTGTCGCTCAGCGCACGGTTGTTGACGGTGTCCCAACCGCCGAAGAGGACGATGCGGGCCCGGTCCGAGTCGTACGTCATGAAGTGGCTCTCGCGGGGCGACGGGCCCGGGATGGCCAGTTCGGTCCAGGTGAGATGATCCAGGAGCCAGCTGGAGGTGGCGACGGGGCCTGCGCCGATGGGCCGGCCGCCGAAAAGCACGAGGCGACCGATGGCGTCGTGATACGCCGCGGTACTCTCAGCTCGGCCGTTGGGTGGGTTGGTGGTCGCCGAAGCGACAAACGCCGAGCTCGTCCAGTCCAAGCGTTGACCCTGAGCCGAGGGTGAAGCGCTGGCGTTGTAGGTGAAGACGGATTGGCGTTGCGGGTCGTAGTGGAGCGTTCCGACGAGCGTTGTCGAGTTCGCGAGCAACCACGACGTACCGTCGAACTCCCACGTCTGTCTCCGCTCGTGAACCGGGAGGGGGTTCTGCGGATTCCCAATGCCCGATCCGGCTACCACGGTGACGCCGCGGACAGGGTCGTAGGCCACGGCTGGGTTCGTTCGTGCTCCTGGCCCAACCGGCGCGACAGGCGTTCGCACGCCGTTCTTCAGGAGAAAGGTGTTGAGCGACTGCGAGGTTGACGTCGCGCCGCCCATCGTCAGCAGCGCGTCATTGAAGTGATCCCACGCGAAACGCGACGCCGTCGGGATGCTGTCGATGGCAGGAAAAGGGCCGAGGTCCGGCTGGGGCACCCAGACGCCCGCATCGCGCTTCCACAATCGCGAGGGTACAGAAGGCCAAGTCTCTGAAAAAGCGTACACGCGGCCGTTCAGAAGGTCCGCGGCGAAGGCCTGGCGCTGAAAGCCCTCGGGTTCCGCCGCGGCGACGGGGACCCAGTCGCTACCGGTCCATTGCAATGTGCGCCGTCCGGCGTCGGATATCTGGCGGGCGATCAGCGTGCCCGTCTGGGAGTCGAAGCAGGGGAAGGCGATCTGTCGTTCAGCGTGATGCTTGCGAACCCAGGCCGACCCGGACCACTCCCAGGTGGAAACGGTCTGGGCCCCCGTTGCGGTCTGGCCGGGGATGAGCAGCACCATGGTGCCGCGCGAGGCGTCGAAGGCCATGTCGATCCGCACATGGGAACCGAATGAGAAAGCCGGCGATGGGCCTTCTGACTGGAGCTGTCGCCAAACGACGCCGTCCCACTCCCAGGTGTCCGATCGGTTTTCAGTGTGAGGGGTGTGAGCCACCGATCGTGCTTCGGGGACTCGTCCGTACCCCCCGAAGAGCATCACGCGCCCTGAGACGGGGTTGAGGGCCATGGCGGCACCGGCGCGCGGCCCGGGTCCGGCGGCGTCGATCCCGCGCCAGCGCGTTCCGTCCCATTCCCACAGGTCGCCGAGAGTGAAGCGATCCTCGTCTCTGCTGGAGGCCGATCTCAGGGTGCCGCCGAACATGAGCAGGCGTCCGTTTGGCCCGAGCGCGAAGGCTTGGGCCGTGCGCAGCCCCATAGGGTAGGTGTCCTGCCACATCAAGGGACGTGACGCCAACGGTGAGCCGTGGGCTGCGGGCGGCGTCGGTTGGTTCTGGGCTGAAGCGGTGTTCTGGATGGCGAGGGTGCAAGTCAGCGAGGCGAGAATCAGCCGGAAAATGGAAGATGGCATGGCGAACTCCTGTGGGGGCTCGCGGGAACTCCGCGTGCCGACAAGGAGTTAGACGTGTGAGTGTTCCGAGTGGTTCCCAAATGGAATTTCCCAGATGCCCCAGCGGCTCAGGCGTGGTACGCCAGGTCGAACGCGTGCGCGGGAGCACCTTCTGCGAGCTTGCTCTGCCTCCCTACTTCCCCGCCCCAAAGAACGTCCGCAGCGAGTCGAAGATGTCGTCCTTCCCCGCCACGCGGCTGGTGACCACGATGCTGTCGGTGCGTTTGTTGGGGCGGGATTGGTCGCTGCCGGGGAAGGCTTCGTGGAGGACGTTGATGAAGTTGCCGCTGCCGTAGGCGCTGGCGACCTGGCAGTAACCGAACATGTTGCAGCGGTGGACGAGTTTGTCGCGGACGAGTTGGACGCAGAGGCGGTTGTCGGATTCGGAGGAGTTGTCGCCGTCGGAGAAGTGGAAGAGGTAGGTGTTCCAGGCTCCGGTTGGGTAGTGCTGGTCGAGGAGTTCGAGGGCGCACTGGTAGGCGCTGGAGATTCTGGTGCCGCCGTCTTCGCGGACGCTGAAGAAGGTTGCTTTGTCGACTTCTTTGGCGCCGACATCGTGGACGATGTATCTCGACTCGATGCCGTCGTAGTTTCGGCGGAGCCAGGTGTCGATCCAGAAGGCTTCGAGGCGGACGAGTTCTTTTTGCTGGTCGCCCATGCTGCCGCTGACGTCCATCATGTAGACGATGACGGCGTTGTTCTGCGGCTTCTTGACCTCGTTCCAGCTGCGGTAGCGCATGTCGCGCTTGATGGGGACGATGAGCGGGTCGTCGGGGTTGTACGCGCCGAGCATGAGCTGGCGCTTGAGGGCCTCGCGGTAGGTGCGCTTGAACGAGCGCAGGGCGGCGGGTCCGATGGGGCGGATGCCGGTGTACTTGTCGCGGATCGTCGTGAGCTTGCTCGAGCCCTTGGGCTGGATGCGGGGGAGTTTGAGCTCCTCGGCGAGGATGTCGGCGAGTTCTTCAAGGCTGACGTCGACTTGGAGGATGTGCTGGCCGGGCTGGTCGCCGCCTTGGTTGCCGCCGCCGGGGGGGCCTTCGCCCTCGCCCATGCCGACGCCCGAGGAGTTATCGCCGTAGCGGAAGGTGGGGGTGTCGAGGTCGTAGACGGGGATGGAGACGACGCCCTTGCCTTCCTTGCCGATGAGTTCACGGCGCTGCAGAAAGCGGCGAAGCTCCTTGCGGATCTTGCCTTTGACGATCTGGCGGAAGCGCTGGTGGTCTTGTTCGATCTTGGAGATCATGGGGGGGACCGGAAGGCACTGGGCACTGGGCACTCGGCACTGGGCACTGGGCACTCGGGTAAGGCCGCCGGGGTGACATGGGGTCAGCCGACGGCATTCCGAGCTATCAGACTGTTCGTTGGCGGAGAGCTGGCGGACGAAGCGATGCTCCTGAATGCGGATATCGGTCAGGAGATGGCACCGGCTGGGCGAATGCGGTGATGCGAACAGCATGCAAACGGGGCGGTTTGGCTCGATGTCGCAGGCCGCTGATGGTGGGCGTTCATGAAAGAGCGGACGAGAATGCGAGTCCGAAGTCTGTGCCGCCAGGCGGTACGATGCGGTCCGCGGCGTTGCAGCGGCGCGGCCCCTCAGATGAACGACTCACCGCCAAAGCCCGAAGTTTCGCCGGTTTCGCGGCCGTCAGAACGCCGCGGGTCGGCGGGGGATCGGGCCGCCTCGTCGAGGGGGCGGGCCTACGGGGTGGCGATGGAGTTGGCTGGATCGATCATCGGGATGGCCCTGATCGGGTGGTTCATTGACCGTTGGCAGGGGACTTCTCCCTTGTGGACGCTGATTTTGACGGGGGTCGGCGGTGTCGGGGGGTTCTACAACTTCTTGAGGAAAGCGCTGGCGCTGAATCGAGAGGAGGCGGCGGCGTACAAGGCGGCTCATCCGCATCGCGCGAAAACCACCAAAACAGGGGATAAGCCGGAGTTGTTTGCAAGGCGGGACGCGGCGGGGGAAGATGGGGAGGTTCCGGGGTTTGATTTGCCGCCGGAGCTGGAGGACAAGCTGGAGCGTCGAGTGGAGGCGTGGAAAAAAAGAGATCGCGGCGACATAAATGACTGATACACAAGGATTTCCATCTTCCGGCGAAGGATCGGGCTCGGCTGGGGCGGGGCGTCCCCCGGTTCGGTCTGTGGCGCTTCCCACGGCTCGGCTGGTGACGATGTCGTTTGTGGTTGGAGCGTTCGCCGGGTTGTTTCTGTGGGGAGTTTCGCAGGCGTTTCGGCCTCAGGCTTGGGACGGGATCGCGGTTGGGACGGTGGCCGGGGTGTTGGGGACGGTGGTGGGGGTGCTGGTGATCAAGCCGTGGGTGGTTCGGCCCCTGAATGTGTGGCCCATGCTGATGCTGGCGAGCCAGGGAATCGGGTTCTTTGGCACCTTGCTGGTTGGAGGTTTGCTATACTCGACGCCCCGCCCCCCACCGGACCCGTACGGCTTGGCGGCGGGCTGCGTTGTTAGCTTTGTCGGAGCGGTGATTGGTCACGCCCGGGTGTTTGACTCGTGCGTGCGGAGGGTCGGACCTTCGACCTCGTCGGCTGCCCAAGTACCCCCCGCCGCTCCGGGGTCACCGTCCTGACTCTCCTTTCTCTCTGGGCGTCCTTCCGGACCTGTCCGAGCGGAAAACGGGAGTTCCCGGCGAGTCTTCGGCGTTGGTGCCGGGGCTCGAAGGTCCGCCTCTCACCCTTCAGTCGCTCGCGGCTGTCAGGAAACCTGCGTGATGCTCGGCTCTGTCACTGTCGCCTCAACTCCCTTGAACGTGTTTGCCCCGGTGCTGGGGGCGGGCGATAACCCACTGGGGCATGTGCTGGACAAGCCGTTGCTGGCGCCGCTGCCTGGGCTGGAGTGGGCGGGGCCCCTGCTGACGATGCACACCCTGACGATGCTGATCGCGGCGCTCCTGACGGTGGTGGTGCTGCTGCGTGCGGCGAAGGCAATCCAGACAGGGCCCGAGAGCATCGGGAACGAGCGCTTCGTGACCAAGGGCAAGCTGAACCAGATGCTCGAGGTGATCGTGCTGTATCTGCGCGACAACGTGATCTACGCGCAGCTGGGGGCCGGGGCGGGGCGGGCGTTTGCTCCGCTGCTGCTGTCGATCTTCTTTTTCATCCTGTTCAATAACCTGCTGGGGCTGGTGCCGTTGCTGGACCTTCAGCACTTCTTCGGCGGGCTGATTGCGGGCGACCCGCACTTCGCGGTGATCGGCGGGACGGCGACGGGTCGTCTGGCGGTGACGGCGGCGCTCGCCACGGTGGTGTTCATCATCTGGCAGGTCAACGGCATCCGTTCGTCGGGCGTGGGCGGGTGGCTGAAGCACTTCTTGGGCGGCGGGCCGGTGTTCCTGGCACCGATCATGATCCCGGTCGAGATCATCGGGATGATCGTTAAGCCGGTGGCGCTGGCGCTGCGTTTGTTCGCCAACATGACGGCGGGGCACGTGCTGCTGGCGGTGCTGCTGGGTTTCACGGCGGCGGCGCCGAAGGCGCTGGGGTGGCTGCTGGGCACGCCGGTGACGGTGGTCAGCGTGTTCGCGTCGGTGGCGATCATGTTCCTCGAGTTGTTTGTCGCCTTCCTGCAGGCGTTCATCTTCATGTTCCTCACGACGCTGTTCATTGGCCAGTTGATGCACCATCACCATGATGAGCATGGGCACGAGGAGGGTCATGGGCACGCGGATGAGCACGGGCATGGCAAGGCCGCTCACGCGTGAAGAAGGCACGGAGGCACGGAGGCACGGAGTGGGGACTGGATCGGATTTGAGGTTTGAGCGATTGAGATTTGAGATTTGACATCCCTCCCGTCGGCGTGTCGCCCTCGGGATTCACGAACGAGTGTTTCACAGCATCCCCCGGCGCCGCGCGGCGCCCCAGCAAGTTGGAGTGATGGAAATGAAGATGACCAAGAAGTTGATGATCGTGACCGGTGCCGCGGCGGTGGCCTGCCTGTGCAGCTCCGCGATGGCCGCCGAGATGTCCGTGGCCGACATGGTCACGACCGCGAAGGCCGGCAACTGGGGCCGTTACGTCGGCGCCGGTCTGGCCGCGGGTCTCGCCGTGATCGGCGGCGGCCTGGGCATCGGGCGCATCGGCGGCTCTGCCGTCGAGGCCATGGCCCGTCAGCCCGAGGCTTCGGGCACGATCGGCACGAACATGCTGATCGCGGCGGCGCTGGTCGAAGGCGCCACGCTGTTCGCCGTTCTGGGCGGCTTCTTGGCCCTCATCGGCTAATCGAACGATTTCCCCACGTCATCCGGCGTGGGGACCCCGGCAGCGTGCGTGAGCGGCGCTGCGTGGGTCCTCGCGCCGGAGCGTTTCGAGCACCCCGCGCGTCCCTCCGTTTTCTCAAGGATTTTTCTCGATGAACCGCCGACTCACGAACTCCACGCTGGCCCTGGCCGCGACGCTGCTGACCCCTGCTCTGGCGCTCGGTGCCGCGGCGGCGGGCGAAACGCACGGGACCGAGAGCCCGATGTTCTTCTCGCTGTTCCAGTACGGGTCGGCGATCGTGGTGTTCCTGATCGTCTTTGCGGTGCTGGCCAAGGTGGCTTGGCCCAAGATTCTGGGCGGGCTCGAGGAGCGTGAGAAGAAGATCCGCGAAGAGATCTTCGCTGCGGAGGAAAGCCGCAAGCGGGCGAGCGAGATGCAGGCCAGCCACGCCAAGGAACTGTCCGCGGCGAAGACCGAGGCCGCTCGGCTGATCGAGCAGACGCGTGCCGAGGCGACGCGCGCGGTGGCGGACCTCCGGGTGAAGGCCGAGGCTGAGATCGCGCAGATGCGCGAGCAGGCGCTGGCGAGCATCGAGGCGGCGAAGAAGGCCGCGGTGCAGGACATCTACAACGAGGCCGCCGGGATGGCGACGGCGGGGGCGAGCAAGATCCTCGAGCGCGAGCTGAACCCGGCCGACCAGGCCCGGCTGATCGAGAACACGCTGACCGAGTTCCGCGAGGCTTACGCGGGCCGCTGATGCCGAAGGCACCTAGGCAAGAGGCATCAAGGCATCAAGTTCAATACCACTTCCGATTTCTGTTTCTCTATTCCCGACTGCCGACTCCCCACTCCCGACTGCCCTCCCATGCCGCTGATAGATTCACCTCCCGATGCTCTGTCCCGCGTGTACGCGGGGTCGCTGTTTGATCTTGCCGAGAAGGAGGGGGGGCGGTCGCGTCAGGAGCAGCTCGCGGGCGAGCTTGAAGAGGTCGTCGAGTTGACGCGGGCGATGCCGGAGCTCAGTGAGTTCTTCGCGTCGCGGATTCTGGGGACGAAGGAGCGCGAGGGGGCGCTCAAGAAGATGTTCGAGGGGCGGCTGAGCACGCTGCTGCTCAACTTCCTGCTGGTGGTGAACCGCAAGGAGCGGCTGAACCAGTTCCTGCCGATCGCCGCGGCGTTTGACGAGATGATGCAAGAGAAGTTCGGTCGCATCGAGGTGGACGTGTACACCCGGCACGAACTGAGCCGTGAGCAGGTGAACGACATCCAGAGCAAGCTCGCGGCGGCGCTGGGACGCGACCCGGTGGTGCACCCGTACACCGACCCTTCCATGCTGGGCGGGATGCGGCTGCAGGTGGGCGACAAGCTGATTGATGCGAGCGTGAGCACGATGCTGCGCAAGATGCGGGAGCAGCTCAAGACCAAGGGGTCGGATGCGCTCCGGGCCAAGTTCGACCGACTGATCGGGGAGTGAGTCCTGCACCAATGCCAACACACGAAATCACAGCCCGAACCCTTCTGAAGCGCTCTGCGATCGTTGTGATCGCTGGCGCTTTGGTGCTGACGCTGCCTTGCGATGTCCGAGCGGCCGACGGTGGTCCCGGCGATTCGCAGCGTGTTGCCGCCGAACCAACCGGGCTGCGTGTGCACGGTTCTGGCACGGTGGAGTTGAAGGCTGCCGGGCTTTTGCTCGAGTTCCACCAAGACTTGGAATCAACTGAAGGCGATCCCAAGGCGATCGATGCCGAGCTCGCCACGATGCAATCGAAACTCTCGTCGATCTTGAACGAAGGCGCTGTTGTTTCGGGTTCGAGCCGGATGGCCGGCGTCAGAGCGGGCTCGCCGCGTGATTCCGGGTCCAAGAGCAAATCTCGCGGGGGCGGCGGGGGCGGCGCTGAGTCCGGTTCGGCCACTTGGATCGTCCGAGTACCTGACCGTGCCGCGGCGGAAGCCGTACTCATTCGGGCCGCCGCGATCGGCAAGCAACTGGAGTTCCAGAGCATGTCGTTCGAGTTCAAGGCGGTCGATCCGGCCGCGCGGCAAGCCGCGCTCACGGCCGCCGGTGCCGATGCGGTCAAGGCCGCCGAGGCTGCAATCTCTCAGACCAACTTCAAAGTCGGACGCCTTCTTGCCGCACACGAGACGGTTTTGACCACCGAAGGCGGTTCCATCTCGGCGTCCCAGGTCTTCATTTTCGGCACCCGCGTTTGGATGCGGGAGTTACCCAATCCAACCATCACGTGCCGACTCGAATGCCGATTCGAGATTCTGGCCAAGTAAACCGACTCCCCACAACGGCACATCGTCCAACTCCGCGTCCTCCGCGCCTCCGCGTTGAACCTCTCCCCGAGAAGCCCATGAAGATCAAGACCGACGAAATCGCCAGTGTCATCAAGCAGGAGATCTCGCAGTTCTCCGCCGCCCTTGAAGTGTCCGAGGTTGGGCGCGTCATCGAGGTCGGCGACGGCATCGCCCGCATCTACGGCCTGGCCAACGCCATGGCCGGCGAACTGCTCGAGTTCCAATCCAAGGACGGCGCGGTGATGGGCCAGGTGTTCAACCTGGAACTCGACACGGTCGGCGCGGTCATCTACGGCGACTACCTGAAGGTCCGCGAGGGTGACACCGTCGTCTCCACGGGCAAGCTGCTGCAGGTGCCGGTGGGCGAGGCGCTGCTCGGTCGCGTGGTGAACCCGCTGGGCGAGCCGATCGACGGGGCCGGGCCGATCAACACCAAGGAGTTCCGTCCGGTCGACATCATCGCTCCGGGCATCGCCGCCCGTCAGCCGGTGACCGAGCCGATGCTGACCGGCGTCAAGGCGATTGATTCGATGATCCCGGTCGGCCGCGGTCAGCGCGAACTGATCATCGGCGACCGCAAGACGGGCAAGACCGCCGTGGCGCTGGACGCGATCATCAACCAGAAGAAGTACTGGGGCACGCCGGATGCGATGGTGTGCATCTATGTGGCGGTCGGTCAGAAGGAATCGACGGTGGCGGCGGTCGTTGAGACGCTGAAGAAGCACGGGGCGATGGACTACACGATCATCGTGAACGCGTCGGCGTCGGACCCGGCCCCGATGCAGTACATCGCGCCGTTCGCGGGGTGCTCGATGGGCGAGTACTTCATGTGGGGTGGCAAGCAGGGCAAGACGCCCAAGCACGCCCTGTGCATCTACGACGACTTGTCGAAGCAGGCCGTGGCGTACCGCCAGCTGTCGCTGCTGCTGCGCCGCCCGCCGGGCCGCGAGGCGTACCCCGGCGACGTGTTCTATCTCCACAGCCGCCTGCTGGAGCGAGCCACCAAGCTGAGCAACGAGAACGGCGGCGGCTCGCTGACGGCGCTGCCGGTGATCGAGACGCAGGAAGGCGACGTGTCGGCGTACATTCCGACCAACGTCATCTCCATCACCGACGGGCAGATCTACCTTGAGTCTGAGCTGTTCTTCGCGGGTGTCCGCCCCGCGGTGAACGTCGGCATCTCGGTGTCCCGCGTCGGCGGCAACGCCCAGATCAAGGCCATGAAGCGCATCGCCGGCTCGCTGCGACTCGACTTGGCCGCGTACCGCGAACTCGAAGCCTTCGCCCAGCTCGGCACCGAACTCGACAAGGCCACGCAGGCCCAGCTCGACCGCGGCCGCCGCATGGTCGAACTGCTCAAGCAGCCGCAGTTCATCCCGTTTGATGTGATCGACGAGGTGATCTCGATCTTCGCGGGCACGAAGGGGTTGCTGGATGATGTCGCCGTGACGGACCTGAATGTGTTCGAGAAAGGTCTGCTGGCGTGGATGGGCAACCAGGGCAAGCCTGTCCGCGATGAGCTGGCAAAGCTGAAGGACATCGACAAGACGCTGGAGCCGAAGTTGATTGAGGAGATCAAGAAGTACAAGGCGAGTGGTTGGAAGAAGTAAGAGCCCCCCCGTCAGCGCCGTCCGCAAGCAAATGCCACGCCCCGCATCAGCGGGGCGTTTTTTCGTAGGCTCAAGGCAGAGGACGCCATGCCCAAGGTCAGCGAGTTCTACGGCATCGCGATTTACTTCTACTACCGCGAGCATCCGCCGCCGCACTTTCATGCCCGGTACCAAGGGGACGATGCTGTCTTTGAGATCGGCTCGTTGGCGATGACCGAAGGCAGAGCCAAGCCCGGGTGCGCGCCATGGTGGCCGAGTGGGCGGCTCGACATCAAGCGGAACTCCGCAGAGCGTGGGAGCAATCCCGTGCCGGGGGCCCGGTCGATCCGATCCTGGGGCTGGAATAGACTTGCCTATGCAACCTCGCGTCATCGAATGCCGACCCGAGGCCGATTTCAAGGTGTGGCTGCGATTTGAGGACGGGGCCGCGGGAGTCGTCGATCTTTCCGACTTGGTCGGCGTCGGGGTCTTCGCACGTTGGCGAACGCCCGGAGAGTTTGAAAGAGTCTTCATCGATCCGGACACATCCACCCTCGCGTGGCCCGGCGGGATCGATCTCGACCCGTACCGTTTGCATTCGGACATCGCGGGCAGCGCGCTCCCCGGCCAATCATCGCAGGGCGTGGCGGCTTAGAGCCCCTCACAGAATGAACCAGAGCGGTGGCACAGGCGTCCCGCCTGTGCGGAGAACCGAGAGCATCCGACACGGGCGGGACGCCTGTGCCACCATTCTGTGAGGAGCTCTTCGGCGCGAAGATGCGGCAGGGGCCGGGGGTCGCGGGTCGGGGTGGCAGAGCCAAGTCCTCTTGGCCATGTCCGAGAATGGTCCCCGACTGGGGTGAGCCCAGAAGTGCATGGCCAAACGAGTTTGGCCCCATCTCTCCCGCGGTTTTTCCTTGTACGCCCCCTGACATCCCGTTACCGTGAGTCGGACCCGGTCTACAGACCGTCAGGAGGCTCACATGGCACGCGGAACAAAGATAGCGGCGGCGGCTGTGGCGGCGGCGATCGCCTTGGCAGCGGCGGCGGCCGCGCAGGGCCAGTCGATTTGGCCCTTCGCGGGCATCGGCGGCTCCAACGCTTACAGCGGCGACGGCGGGCCGGCGACCCAGGCGCAACTCGCGGGGCCGCAGGGGATCGTGGTCGACGGCGCGGGCAACGTGTATTTCTCGGATGCCGACAACTACGTCGTGCGCCGGATCGACGGCGCGACGGGCATCATCACGAGATTCGCAGGGACCGGCACATACGGTGACGGAGGCGACGGCGGGCCGGCCACTTCGACACCGCTGTCCATTCCGCTCGGCCTCGCGCTCGACGCCGCCGGGAACTTGTACATTGCTGACTCGGATAACTGCAGGATCCGGCGCATCAACGCCGTCACCGGCATCATCACCACCGTCGCAGGCAACGGGCAGTTCGGCGACAGCGGCGACGGCGGACCCGCGACGTCCGCGCGGCTCGCGTTCCCGCAAGGCCTCGCCATCACGCCATCGGGCGACCTGATCATTGCCGACACCGACAACGGCGCCGTCCGCCGCGTCAGCGGCATGACGGGCATCATCACCACATTGCACACCGCGTTCAACGATCCGCGGCGCATCAGCGTTGACGCGGCCGGCAACATCTTCATCCTGGATCGCAGCGGGAACAGCCGCGTCCATCGAAGGGATTTCGTCTCGGGCGCACTGACCGTCGTCGCGGGCGGCGGTGGCGGCACCGGCGAATCCGGCCCGGCCACGGGCGCGAACCTTGGCTTCGCCGTCGATGTCGCGATCGATGACGCCGAGAACCTCTACATCGTCGGATCCCGCCGCGTGTGGCACGTCTCGACGACGACCCAGCAGATCAGCGTATACGCGGGCACCGGGGTGGTCGGTGACAGCGGCGACGGTGGCGACGCGACGCAGGCGACGTTCGTTGAACTCGGCGGCATTGCCCTCGGCCCCGCGGGCGTCTACATCGCCAACAGCGGTGCCAACCGCGTCCGCCAGGTGCTCACGCCGGTCGGCATCATCGTCATCAACGGCAACACGCCGCAGGGGTATCTCAACGGGCTGGTGAACGTGCCCGGCGGCGTCTCGCTCCTGGGCATCGGCGGCTACACCGGGCTGTCGCTGCCGAACCTGCTCGACGTCAACGGCAACTTCCTCGTCAGCGGCAACGCCAATCTCACGAGCATGCAGGTGCCGGTGCTTGGAAGTGTTGGCGGCAACATCGATATCAGCGGCAACGGGGTGCTCATTGACGTGAGCCTTCCCAGCCTGGCAGATGTCGGCGGCAATGCAAGTGTCGTCGGAAACTCGTCGGCGGCTAACGTCAACCTTGGAAGCCTGTCCACTGTTGGTGGCGATGCAAGTGTCGTCGGAAACTCGTCGGCGGCTAACGTCAACCTTGGAAGCCTGTCCACTGTTGGTGGCGATGCAAGCGTCGTCGGAAACTCGTCGGCGGCTAACGTCAACCTTGGGAGCCTTTCCACTGTTGGTGGTGATGCAAGCATCGTCGGAAACTCGTCGGCGACGAACGTCAACCTTGGGAGCCTAACGAGTGTGGTCGGCTCGCTTGTCGTCGTTGACCAGCCTCTAGCTTCGGATGTCGACTTGGGAAGCCTAGCGTCGGTTGGCGGGAGCCTGACCGTGGAGACCTACGGTCAAGTAGCGGTCATCTTCGGTGGTGCCCTCGTTGTAGCAGGCGATACAAACATCCAAAGCGAAGGCGCGACAACGGTGTCCGCGATGACCGCCGAAGGCGGCACCCTCATCGGCATGGACAACCCCGAAGCGAGCCAAGACCTCTCGATGCCGCCGGGCACCTTCGCCGAGCCGACGCCCTTCAGCATCACGCACCTCGAGCCCGCCACACTCCCGCCCACGACCGGCGAGGGACCGCCCCCGGGAAGCGAGCCGCTGACGATCGACCCGGTGGCGGGGTACCAGTTCACCTTCGCAACCTCGACGCTGCAGGGTGTCGCGACGCTGACGCTGACCATCGTGGTGGACGCGCTCGACCCGGCGACGCGTGCGGCGTTGCTCGATGCGCTCGACGACGAGCGGGTGACCATGGCCGTACGGGGGGACGCCCCCGGCGCGGTGTTCATCACGCGCCCGGTGTGCACGGGCAGCAACGAGCCAACGCCCGACGGCTGCGTGCAACTCCGCCTGCTCGACGCGTTCCAAGTGCCCCTGCCGCCGGGCAGCCCGGAGGAGCCGTCGTTCGTGGAGGTGCGGGCGCTGCTGACGCACTTCTCGACCTACGCCGTGGCGATCACCAGCGCGGCGCCCCCCCCGGTGTGCCCGGGCGACCTCAACGGCGATCAGCAGGTGAACACCGCCGACCTGGTGTTCTTCCTCGGCCGCTTCGGGCAGTCCGGCCCGCCGGGCGCTCCGGGCGACTTCAACGCCGACGGGCAGGTGAACACGGCGGACCTGGTGTTCTTCCTGGGGCGGTTCGGGTTGGCGTGCCCGTGAGTGTTCCGGTGACGGGTCGCTTCGATGGGGGCCCACTTGCAACCCACGCTAGTCTGGCGGTCTTTCTCGGCCTCTGGCCGAAAGCGGGCGGGGGTTGGAGGGATTCCGCGGCGATTCCGTGGTGAAAAGTCTTGGGTGCTGGGCCTTGTCGTGGTAGAGTGGTTGAGAACCACCAATGGGCTCGCACGGCCCCGGAGAGACCACGATGTCATGGCATTTCGTCCGCACCGCATTTCTGGCGGCCTTGCTTCTCGCGGGGATGCAGGGTCGGGGGATCGCGCAGTCGCTGATCGGGGCGGTGCCGCAGAGCGGGGGGCAGTCGGTTCTGCATGTGATCGATCCGGCGACGGGGGGGGTGCTGCCTTACCTCTCTGTGCCGATGCCGGCGCCTTCGACCAACGAGTTGTACGCGATGACGCAGCTTCCCGACGGGCGGCTGGCGGCGACGGTTTACCGGCGCGACGGGACGGCGAACAACGCCTCGCAACTGATGATCATCGATCCGGTGTCGGAGACGAGCACGGTGCTGAGCTTCGGCGCGCCGCTGAACGGGCTGTACGCCGAGGGGATGGATTGGTCGCCTCGGCACAACGCGCTGATGGTGTCGTGCGCGTCGATTGGGAACTTCGGGACCACCCGGCTGGCGCTGGTGAACGCGAGCGGGACGGTGGTCTCGATCACCGGGGCGATCGCCGGGATTTCCGACATGGACACGGTGCTCAGTGACACGACGCGAGACATTTTCTTTGATCTGAACGCCGCGGGGAATCCCCGGGTGAAATCGCTGACAAACCCGCTGCCGGCGACGGCGTTTGCGGCGTTTGCTTCGCCGCCGTCGCTGACGGATTGGTACGACGGGGCGATCCATCCGACGACGGGCGAGGTGTGGTTCTCGCGCCCGGTGGCGGGGGTGGTGCGGCTGGAGCGTCTGGTGGGCAACGCGTATGTGGCGGGGCCGGAGATCGGCGGGCTCAACCAGACGCGCGGGCTGGCGTGGGCGTTTCTGCCGGCGAAGGGCGGGGCGGGGAACCCGCCGCTGGTGTGCCCGAACGCGCCGGCGACGGTGGTGTCGTTCGCGGTTGGCACGGGCCCGTTCGTGATCAAGTGGCAGTACATCGGGGGCCCGCCGCCGGCGAACGTGACGGCGTGGACGGACATCGTGGCGGGGAACAACCTCGCGCCGGCGGGGACGGGCGCGCCGGGGCGGTTCCTGTTCAGCGCCAGCGGGCAGTCGACGACGGTGCTCACGGTGAACCGTCAGAACGTGCCGGTGGGTGATCCCGGCTTGCCGCACTGGTCGCACGCGGGGGTGGGTCAGTTCAAGTTCCGGTGCGTGATCCAGGGCTCGGTGGGCGCGGCGCACATCACGAACACGACGACGTTCCAACTGGTTTCGGACCTGAACTTTGACGGTTCGGTGAACACGTCGGACCTCACCACGTTCTTAGGTCGTTTCGGGCTGAACGCGCCGCTGGGATCGGAAGCGGCGCGGGCGGATTTCAACGGCGACGGGGTTGTGAATACGGCGGACTTGACGTTTTTTCTGGGGCGGTTTGGGACGGTGTGCCCGTGAGCGGGCCGGTGGTTGCGGGTGGTGTGCGCTCGTCTTCGGGAGCATGAGCGGCACGCTGCGCGAGAGTGATGAGACCCCTCCCTGACGGTCGGGGTTCTGTTGATGCGGCTGAGGTAAGATCGACGGCATGCCCGAGCTCAGTCGTTTCTATGGGATCGTGATCCGGATGTATATCAGCGATCATCCGCCGGCGCACTTTCACGCCATGTACGGCGGACGGCAGGTGAAGATCGAGATTGACACGCTGAAGGTGAGCGCGGGCTCGCTGCCGCCGCGGGCGCTCGGGATGGTGATGGAATGGGCGGCGCAGCATCAGGATGATCTTCGTCGCGCGTGGCGTCAGGCGATCGTCCCGAGCGAGATCGATCCGATCGAGCCCTTGGGTTGATCCTGCGTAGGATTCTGCATGGACCCGATCCGCGTGACCGCCGTTCGAGTATTGGGCCGGTACCGGCTGTGGGTGTCGCTGTCGGATGGTCGAACGGGCGAGGTCGATGTGTCGTCGCTGGCAGGGCGGGGCGTTTTCTCGCGGTGGGATCGGGCGGGTGTCTTTGAGAGTGCGACCGTCGATCCGGAGTGGGGGGCCGTGGTGTGGCCCGCGAGCCGGGATGGCGAGCAGGTGCTTGATCTGTGCGCGGACACGCTTGCGTCTGGGCTGGTGAGTCAGCGGGCCGATGCGGCTTGAGCTCACATCGACTGGGTTTTGCGGGTGTGCGGCGCGAGCGCTCCGGGTGGCATGCTCTCGCCTTCGAGAGCATGCGGGGCACGCTGAGCGCGAGATGAAACCCCTCACTCACGGTCTGGTTCTGTGAAATCCGCATGCTTTCGTGGACGAAAGCATGCCACCCGTTGTTTACGGCTTCGCGGGCGCTTCGGGTGCGGGCTCGCCTTCTTCACCTTCGGGCGGCGGCGGGGGCTGGTCGGAGATCGTGTACTTGGTGTTCACGAGCGACTGCGCGATGGCGGCGGCGACGGCGTCGCTGGCTCGGCAGACCACTTCGGTCTTGCCGGTTTCGTAGTCGGCCTTGACGGATTGGACGCCGGGGACTTTGCCGATCTCTTCTTCGACGTGGGCGGCGCACATGGCGCACTCCATGCCGTGGACGTAGAGGTTGATGGTTCGCGGGGCGGTGGCGGCGGTCGTGGTGTCAGCGGCGTCCGCGGCGGGTTTCGCGAGGCCCGCGAAGGGGCTGCCTTGCACGGGTCCGGTTTTCTTTTCGATCCACGGGGCAACCCAAGTGCGCAGGGCGATCATGGTGATGGGGATGCAGACGAGGAACGCCGCGAGTTGCCAGACGAAGCGCCGGCCGGAGCGTTCGGTCTCGGCGTGGGTGATCGGGGCGATGTTCTTCCAGTCGGTCATGGGGCGAGGGGTGGAAGGGAAGAGCGGGAGTGGGGAGTCGGGAGTGGGGAGTCGGGGCAGGGGGGAAGCGATCGGCTCGGAGAGCCGACGTACCTAGGCGCCTGCTCCGCCTCCGATGACTTTGGGGACTTTCACGAAGGGCGGGGCGGCGTCGGGGGCCATCTTCATCAGAACGTCGGTGGGCAGGCCCGGGCGCGGCTCGTCGGCGTCCATCCGGTTCTCGATATCGGACGGATAGACCATCGGCTCCACCCCTTCCAGGTCGAGTTCACGCAGCGTCGCCATGTGGCCCAGCACGGCCCCCATGCTGGAACGGGCGGACTCGAGCTGGTCGTCGCTCAGGGCCAAGCGCGAAAGGCGGGCGATGCGGCGGACGTCGTCTTGGGAGAGGGGGGCGGGTTCTGCGGCGTTGGGGGGCATCGCGTGAATGGTAGAACCACAGGGCGCGAGGGGAACGAGCCGCAAGCCTCAGCGACGGGGCCTGAACGTCGCGAGTTGCGTGTCGCTCACTGGAACCCGCTTGCTCAGACTCGGGGCTCGTTGCGCTCCGCGCTAGACATGTGAGAGCTTGTTCAGCCCGTTCAGCGCGGCGACCTTGTAGCACTCGGCGAGGGTCGGGTAGTTGAAGACCGTGTTGACGAGGTATTCGACGGTGCCCTTGAAGGCCATGACGGCCTGGCCGATGTGGACGATTTCGGTGGCGCCCGAGCCGATGCAGTGGACGCCGAGGATTTCGTGGCTTTCCTGGTGGATCAGGATCTTGAGCATGCCGTTGAGGTCGCCCAGGAGCTGGCCTCGGGCGATCTCGCGGTAGTTGGCGATGCCGGACTCGAAGGGGATGTCTTCTTTGGTGAGCTGCTCTTCGGTCCAGCCGACCATCGACATCTCGGGGATGGCGTAGATGCCGTAGGGGAACAGGTGCGGCACGCTCTCGACCTTGCGCCCGAACATGTGGCAGGCGGCGATGCGGCCCTGCTCCATCGAGGTGCTGGCGAGTGCTGGGAAGCCGATGACGTCGCCAGCGGCGTAGACGCTGGGGCAGGAGGTCTGGTAGTGGCCGTTGACGGTGATTTTGCCGCGGGCGTCGGGTTTGACTTCGATGGAGTCGAGGTTGAGGCCGTCGCTGGCGGCCTGTCTTCCGGCGGCGTAGAGGAGGGTCTCGCCTCTGAGGAGCTTTCCTGATTCGAGCATGACCTGGACGAGCTTTCCGTCGGTCGAGAGGCTGCCGGTGGGTGCGTCCATGAGTTCGACGCTGACGACCTTTTCGCCCAGGCGGAGGGTCATGCCGGACTGGCGGAGGTGGTACTGGAGGGCCTCGCCGATCTCGGCGTCGACGAAGTCGAGCAGGCGGGGGCGGCCTTCGACGAGTGTGACCTTGACGCCGACGGCTTGGGCGATGGAGGCGTATTCGGTGCCGATGACGCCGCCGCCGACGACGATCATGCTGCGCGGGAGCGCGGGCATGCGGAGGAGCTGGTCGGCGTCCATGATGCGGTGGCCGTCGAAGGGGATGTGGCTGGGTCGAGCGGGGCGCGATCCGGTGGCGATGAGGATGTAGTCGGCCTCGATGAGGCGGGTCTGGTTGCCGTGGACGACGACGACGCTGTTGGGTCCGGCGATGGTTCCGTCGCCGTTGATGATCTCGATGCCGTTGCGGAGCATGGAGGCGCGTGAGTTTTCGACTTCGGCACGGACGATCTGCTGCGTCCAGGCGGTGAGGTCCTGGATGGTGATGCGCTCCTTGATCTGGACGCTCTCGCCCATGAAGGATCGGAGTCGGGCGCCGGTGAGTTGGAGGACGGCCTCGCGGAGCGACTTGCTGGGGATGGTGCCGGTGTTGATGGCGGCGCCGCCGACGACTTCGGCGCGTTCGATGACGCAGGCTCGTTTGCCGAGTTTGGCGGCCTGGACGGAGGCGCGCTGTCCGGCGGCGCCGCTGCCGATCACGCACAGGTCATAGCGGTCCGTCACGGGCGTGCTCCTGAAAGATGCGGGGTGTCGAGCGAAGGCTATCGGTCCTTTGAGATGGGCACTGTAGTGCGGGGCGGGTCGGGGTGGGCGAGGCATGGTGGGCGGCGCGTTCCCGGACGAAGAGCGGGTCGTCGCAGGGGGTTGAGGCGGCGCAGGCCCAACCGTCCGAGAGATTGCGGGGCTTTCCCGCTTTCGGGCCGTGGGTTCCGAGTCGATGGCGGAGTCGAGCCCTGTCCTGAGCCCGTGTGGTTCGGATCGGGGGGGCTCCCTCGCGTCGGAGACAAAGACTGGAGCCGCGCCCGTGGACAAGGCCTCGATCATCGGAATTGTCATCGGTGCGGTGTGCCTGTACCTGGCGTGCAGCCACATCTGCCACGGCAACTGGATGATGTTCTATTCGTCCGAAGGTGTGCTGATGGTGGGCGGCGGCTCGATCAGCGTGCTGTTCATGGCGATGCCGATGGACAAGCTCAAGCAGGCGGGCGGCTATACCAAGCGGTTCCTGTTCCACAAGGGCATCAGCGCCTTCGAGACGGTGGAACTCATGGGGCGTCTGTCTGAGAAGGCCCGTCGTGACGGCATCCTCGCCCTCGAAGGCGATATGGGCGAGATCAAGGACACGTTCCTGGTCAGCGGGCTCAAGATGGCGATCGACGGGGTCGACCCCGACAAGATCGAGCAGACGCTGCGGCTCGAAGTCGCCGCCATGCAGGAACGGCACAAGGCCGGCAAGAAGTTCTTCGACCTCATCAAGATCTACGGCCCCGGCTGGGGTCTGGTGGGCACGCTGGTCGGGCAGGTCGGTCTGTTCGGCATGCTGGGCACCGGCACGATCGAAGACATGGGCAAGGCGCTGGCGGTGGCGGTGGGTGCGACCATGTACGGCGCGCTGATCGCCAACGCGATCTGCGGGCCGATGGGCGACAAGCTGGGCATGCGTTCGGCGGAAGAAATCCAGAGCCGCGAGATGATGCTGCAGGGGATCATGAGCATCCAGGCGGGTGACAACCCCCGCGTGACGCAGGACCGGATGATGGCGTTCTTGCCCAAGACGGACCGGGTGAAGCTGGCGAAGGCGGCGTAAGAGAAGGGACTCGGCACTGGGCACTGGGCACTGGGCACTAGGCATTAGGTACTTGGGAAAGACAACAGCGTGTGAGCGAGCGAACCCATGGCTGACGAGCACAAGCATGATGCGCACGCCGACGAGGTCCATGGGAAGAGCCACGGCGGTGGTCATGGCGGTGGGCACGGCGGTCACGGCGGGGGCTCGCACGAAGAGCACGAGGGTGCGCCGGAATGGCTGATCTCGTTCGCCGATAACGTGGCGCTGCTCATGGGCTTCTTCGTCATTCTCATGGCGATGAACATGAAGGAGCCCACTACCGGGGGCATCGGGGGCAAGGAGGCGAACGGCGGCACGCCGGGCGTCAGCAGCTCCGACCCGCGCATGCTCGACATGGTCATCAGCATCCGCTCGGCGTTCAACAACCCGGTGCAGATGGACTCGAAAGCCCCGTCCGACCAGCAGATGATCAAGCGCCTCAAGGAAAAGCAGGCCAATCCCAGCGGGAAGGCGGCGCAGGATGCGCCCAAGGGTGACAAGCGCGAGGTCCAGTCGGTGAGGCCCTCGGACTACAAGAAAGTGGGCGCGACGGTGATGTTCGGCGACGGCTCGGCGTCGATCTCGACCGATGCGGTGCAGGCGATCGTTGACATCTCGACGCGGATTCGTGGCAAGCGTTCGATTGTCGAGGTGCGTGGGAACGCGTCCGCCGCGGAGACGTTCCGGAACACGGCGCGCGGGTACGAGCTCTCTTATGAGCGTGCCATGGCGGTGGCGGAAGTGATGGCGAGCAACGGCGTGCTGTGGGAGCAGATGCGGATCGTCAGTTGCGGCGACGGGGACCGGCTGGTGCCGCTGGCTTATACCGCGGCGGAGCATCAGCCGAATCAGCGCGTCGAGGTGGTGATCACCGACGATGTGCTGCCGGAAGACCGGCATCAGGCTTCGGCGGACGAGAAGTGAGCCGCACAACGAGCCCCGAGCGTGAGCGAGTGGGTCTTGGTCTCTTGAACGCTCGAATCGTCTGAAGAACCCGTCGCTGACGCTCTGGGCTCGTGTGTTTGGGCGACTGCGGTTGGGGGCTATCGGCTGAAGACGCCGAGGTGGTCTTTGGGGTGCGCTGTGAACGTCCAGCCCGCGGCTCGCGCGAGCAGTTCGAGTTCGCCGCGGGTCCAGAGGCGCATGGGTTCGTCGGACTTGGTGAATCGCCAGGTTGAGCGGCGCACGGCGCGGCCCTTGCGCAGGGCGATGGTGTTGTCGGCCTCGCCCCAGACGAGTTGCTGGAGCTCCGCCGCGGCGTCGCTTTCGCTGAGGCCTTCCTGCCAGTTGCCCTCGGCGACTTCGCGCCACAGGGCGGTGTAGTCGTCGATGATGAAGCGCGAGGGGGATTGGCGTGTTGAAGGGCGCAGCACGGCGGCGGCGCGCTCGAGCAGCGCCAGCGCGTCGTCCGGGTGCGTGACCATCAGGAAGGTGTGACCGAGGCAGGTGATCGCGTCGAAGGGGCCGTGCGTGGCGGCCTGCTTCCAGGCGGCTTTGTCGTGCAGAAAATCGGCGCGGATGCAGGTGAAATCGGCGGTGGCGCAGGCCCAGACGGCCCTGGGGTCGCGGTCGATGCCGACGACGCGATGGCCGAGTGCGATGAGGGGGCGTGCGGTGCGGCCGTCGCCGCAGCCGAGGTCGAGGATGCGGCGCTGGGGCTTGCCCTTGCCGAGGAGACGGCGCAGACCGGCGACCTGGCGGACGTGCTCGGTTTCGTCGAGGGGTGTCCAGTCGGGCGGAGCGTCGCTGACGGTCGGTGCGGCGGGTTTGCGGGTGGTTCGGCGGGGCATGCGGGGATTGTGACGGAACTCGCGTTGCGATGCAGAAACGAGGGCGCGGAACGCTCGGGCAGCAATCCGGTATACAGTGGGTGAACGCACACCGAACCGGAGTGACGCCGATGCCGATGGATTGGGCCATGCAACTTTTCGCTCTCTTGATGGCCGTGGTGCCGTTGGCGGGCGGGGGTGCGCCGGTTGAAGGCGGTGCGGCGGGGGCCGCTCCGGCTCCGGTCGCGGCGGCCGCTGCGTCTCCGACGTTTTCGAACGCTGAGGCACTTCTGGATGCGCTTGAGAAGGCGGATGCCGGGCTGGTGTCGTTTGAGGCGGACATCGAGTACGACCGGCGGTTCGAGCTTCAGGGCGACCAGCACATCCGGCGTGGGCGGTTGTTCTTCAAATCGGAGCCCCCCGAAGCGCCTGCCGACGGTGCGGACGGCAAGCGGGCCGTGTTCGCGGTGCAGTTCCATGAGTTGCAGATCGATAACTCGATCCGCACCGAGGAACAGACGTTTGTGTTTGACGGCGAGTGGTTCATTGAGAGGAACGCCGCGGCGAAGCGGTTCATCAAGCGTCAGGTTGCGATGCCGGGCGAGCGGATCAACCCTTTGCGGCTGGGCGAGGGCCCGTTCCCGGTGCCGATCGGTCAGAAGAAGGCGGACATTCTGGCGCGGTACGAGGCTCGTTTGGCGCCGCGCGAAGAGTCGCTCGAGAACGAAGACCACCTGAAGGGCGCGTTTCTTGAGGGGACGACGCAGCTGGTGCTGACGCCGCGGGCGGAGTTTGATCGTGATGAGCTGCGGGAAATCCGGCTGTGGTATCGGAGCGAGGATGGCGGCCGGCTCTTGCCGCGGCTGACGCGGACGCTGGATCGCAAGGGCGACGTGAGCCTGGTTCGTCTGGTGGGGATGAAGGTGAACTCGGCGGATTTCCCGGCGGATATCGTGAGCATCGCCGCGCCGCCCAGGGGTGACGGGTGGGATGTGCAGGAGCATCTCAAGCGAGCGGGGGATGAGTAAAGCGGCCCTTTCACCGCGGCGGCGCGGAGGACGCGGAGAAGAGGCATGGGAATAAACCTGATGTTCAGCGGCGTCGGCGAGTGGTTTCGTGATGCTCTGGTGCGCGCCGTTCGCGTGCGCCGTGCCAGAATCGCGGGGCGGTGCTCGAAGGCACTCGCGATCGCGCTTGCCTCAGGGACGTTGCTTGCGTTGGGCGCGCCCGCGCTTGCGCAGGGTGAGGAAGAGCCGCGCCGTCACGGGGTGCTGGCGCCGCCGCGCACGGACTCGCCTGATCTGAGTCCGCCGCCCTTGGCCGAAGGGGTGCTCAAGGCGCTTGAGGCGACGTACCTGACTGATGATGAGCGGGCGGACCTTCGGGTGTTTCACGGGGTGTGGAACGCTTCGGATCTGGCGTCGGTGTCTCGGCGTGCGCGGGCGGCGCTGCTGGCGGGGGTGATCGGTGATCCTTCTTTGATGGACCCGGCAGCGGCCTCGGAAGATCGTGCCGAGGCGGCGCTGCTGCGGGGCGAGCCGGAGAAATCGCTGGAAATGCTGGCGGGGGTGGCGACGGCGCGCGGGGCGCGTGTGCGCGCCGAGGCGCTGGAGATGCTGGGGCGGTGGGACGAAGCGGACGCCGCCGTCGAACCACTGGCGGCGCAACTGCGGCGTGACACGGCGTCGGCGTCGGACATCACCGAGGGCGTGCTCGCCATGCTGGTGCGCGGGCGCATCCGTGGGATGAGCGGCGCTGATTTCGGTGGCATGATGGAACTGCTCGGGCACGCGCAGCAATCCGTCGACCGCCTGCACTGGCCGGCGGTGCTGGCTCAGGCGCGGCTGCTGTGGGAGAAGGACAACGGCGTCGAGGCCCAGAAAGCGCTGCGGCAGGTGCTTTCGATGAACCCGAGCTGCGCGGCGGCGTGGCGGATGATGGGCGAGACGGCGGTGAGCGGCTTCGCGTTTGACGGGGCCGAGGCGGTGGCGGGGCGTCAGAAGACCATCGGTGCGCTGGTGCGCGGTTCGGAAGAGGGCGGCGGCGGCTGGGGCGATGGTCGGCCGGCGGTCTTGAGCGTCGACGCGGCGTTGATCCTGGCGCGGGCGCGGATGCGCCAGAACGCGCCGGACCTCGCCGAGGAGGCTCTCGCGCCGGTGCTTGAAGCGTTCCCGAAACACCGCGAAGCGCTGGCGCTTCGGGCGGCGGTGCAGGCGGTGCGGCATGACGACGCCGGGACGCAGGAACGGCTCGAAGCGTTCGACCGCTTGTGGGCGGTGCCGGTCCATGACGATCGCGGGCCGGTGGAGGCGTATCTCGCGGTGGGGCGGGCGCTCGCGGAGGCTCGGCAGTACGACAAGGCGGCGGCGTTTCTCTCCAAGGCCGCGGCGCGGAACCCGAAGATTCCTGATGCGTTGATCGAGCTCGGCCTGCTCAACGTGCAGGCGGGCAAGGACATCGAAGCCCGCGATGCGCTGCGGGCGGCGGTGAAGATGGACCCGTTCAACATCCGCGCCGCCAACAGCCTGACGCTGGTGGAAGAACTGGCGACGTATGTGTCGTTCGAGAGCGAGCACTTCGTGGTGCGCTGCAAGCCGGGGGTCGACGAGGTGGTGGCCAAAGAGATGCTGGGGCCGCTGGAGGGGATTCACAAGGTGGTGTGCGCGACGTTCGAGCACACGCCCGAGCAGCGGACGATCATCGAGCTGATGCCCAACCACGAGTGGTTCGCGGTGCGGATCACGGGGATGCCGGGGATCCACACGATCGCGGCGAGCACCGGGCCGATCATCGCGATGGAAGCGCCGCGCGAGGGGCGCGGGCACTTCGGCGTGTATGACTGGGAGCGTGTGGTGCGCCACGAGTTCGCGCACACCGTGAACCTGTCGCAGACGAACTACCGCGTGCCGCTGTGGTTCACCGAGGCGGCGGCGGTGAGCGTCGAGTTCGCGCCGTACGACTATTCAACCTGCCAGCTGCTGGTGAACGCGCTCACGTCCGACACCTTGTTCAACCTCGTCGAGATCAACGAGGCCTTTGTGCGGCCCAAGAAGCCGACGGACCGGCAGCAGGCGTATATGCAGGGCAACTGGATGTACCGCTACATCGTCGACACCTGGGGCGCGTCCGCCCCGGTGCGGCTGATGGAACGCTTCGCGCTGGGCGAGCGCGAGGCCAAGGCATTTCCGGCGGTGCTCGGCGTCGAGACCGATGCCTTCATGACCGGTTTCCGCGCCTGGGCGCGGAAGGACGCGGCGTCGTGGGGCATGCTGCCCTCGCCGAGCCTTGATGAGCTGCGGCTGGGGTGGATGCTGAAAGAGAACGCCGAGCGGAACGGGCTGTCGGAGCGGCTGACGCAGATCGGGCGCGTGGCGTCGACGCTGCTGGCCGGGCACGCGACGGCGGAGAGGCCGGAGAACCTCGTCTCGGTCGAACTCGCGCCGGCGCTGCCGGAACTTGTCGAGGGCTGGCTGCGCGAGCACCCGGAGCATCCTGATTTGCTGGAGATCAAGCTCGCCGGCGCGCTGGGGGACGCGGGCGAAGCGCTGAGCGATGACTTGGTGGCGATGCTGCGGCGCTTCGCCGAAGCGCGACCGATGGACCCCGCGCCGCACAAGCGGCTGGCCCGGCATTTTCTGGCCGCGGGCGACGAGAAGGCCCGATCGCCGGCGATCCCGCACCTGGAGTTTCTGGACATCCGTGAGCAGTACTCGCCGGCGTATGCGGCGAATCTGGCGAAGCTGTACGCCGCGGCCGGCGATCTTGACGCGGCGTGGAAGAAGGCCGAGCGCGCGACGCGCATCAGCGGGTATGACCCGGCGCTGCGCGAACTCGCCGCGACGATCGCTCTGCGGCGGAAGCAGCCGAAGGACGGCGAGCGTCACATCGCGGCGCTGGTGGCGCTGGAGCCGAATCAGCCGGTGCATACGAGGCGGCTTGAGGCTGTGAGGAAGATGGTGGGGGAGTAGGGCGAGAGTCGGGAGTGGGGAGTCGGGAGTGCGGGAGTGTCGTGCCACTGAAGTCGGCGGCTTTGCCGACTTCAGAGCCGTTCGTTCGGGGGTCACCGGCTAGCAGCACTGAATTCGATGCGGAAATGGACTTCACAGGCACGGTGCATGCCGGTCACTCATCGAAGCGAGCGGCTCGCGAGAAGCGTCGCCGGGACATCCGATTGCCGTACAAAACCAGTCCGACACCTGCGGTGCCGAAGCTCGCGATCACGGCACCCAAAGCCGCGGCATGGCCTGGTGACACGGCCGCGTGCGGGATCGACACAGACGCGGCCCATGTCACAACGCCGGGGAACAGGGAGAACAGCAAGAGCCTCACCACCACGCCGCGGGTCGTTACGGGTTGGAACTGCGCAGCTTGCAATCCATGGACATGCGCCGCCTCGTCAAGGGCCCAGTGCAACCGTGAAGAGGGCGGGAGCTTGATTGGCACTTCGCCCGGCACGCAGAGGGTCATCGATCTTGTGCAATCGACTGAATCCCAGCCCGCTCGAACAGTGGTCCCCCGATCATCGACAATCTCGAGTTCGTCCGCTCTCACGACCACTCGCTGCGCGAAGCGACCGGCGGTCTGCCAGCGCACAGCCCAGAGCACCGTCTGCAGCAGGAGGATCAAGACCAGCACCGTCACCACATACGCCACGGCAAGCCCGATTGAAAGACCCTGGTTCATGCTCCAACTGCCCGCCGCAGCCGTCACGAGCCAGTGCGTTCCCGCCGCGATGACAGCGCCCAGCAGCAGTCTTGCAAGGCAGCGAGATCGAGGCGTTTCCCGGCTGTCCACGCAGAACTCCCCGTCTCCACTCGTGATGATCCGCCGAACCGATCGCTCGACCAAGCGGGCGGCGACTCGGTGTTGTCGCTCGGTTCGCCCAACCAGAAGCACGGCGTGCGTGCGGTTTGTGCTTGCCTCTGCCGTCGGCGTGACCTCCAAGCCTGCGCCGCTCGGTTCACAGTCGGACCACCGAATCTGCCGTTCATTCGCGAGTTCCTTTGATTCGGCCTTCGCGCTGAGGCTGGGACCGTTGATACGGCACGAGAACTTGAAACGCCGCCAGCATGACCAATAGCGGGCAGACCTGCGGGACCTGCCCCTATCGACGGCTTCAGTTTGTCTCTCAAGGCTCAACCGGCTGCCCCTCCCGGTACATTGCTCGTCGCTCGACGGTGCCGTCGTCGCGGTAGAACACGGACTCTCCGTGCGCCACGCCGTTGACGCACGCCATTCGCCTGCGGATCGAACCATCCTGGCGGAGGAAGATCACCTCGCCGGTTTCGGGCCATTGCCAGCGGGTGGTTTGGATGGGTGTGCCGTCGGGTTTGAACCATTCGCTTCTGACGAGAAGGCCACGGACGTAGTGCTCGCGCAGCATCAGTTCGCCCGACTTGTACTCGTGGTCCTTGGTTCCCGTGCCGGATCGGTTGCCGTCGCGGTCCGCGCTGAACGACGCAGGTTCGTACCGCGCCAATGTGCTGTTTGCGGCGACCGCCGCCGCGGCAGCGAGCAGCGCGAGCACGATTCCGGACTTTGTCATGGGTTCAAGCGGCACGGTCGAAACTCTCCCACACCTCCCGGTACCGCCGATACATGTCGTCGAGTGCCCCGGGGATGACGCGGACCTGGCCCACCACGCTGATGAAGTTCACATCGCCCACCCAACGCGGCACGACGTGGACGTGGACGTGCTCGGGCACGCCGGCGCCGGCGGCGGTGGCTTGGTTCAGGCCCACGTTTACGCCCTGGGGGAAGAGGGTTTTCTCGCAGAGTCCGACGGCGAGATCGGTGAGCCGCCATAGTTCGGCGCGCTGGCGCGGTGTGTAATCGAGCAGGCGCGGGCGAGCTTCGCCCAGCGCGATGAGCAGGTGGCCGTTGGCGTAGGGGTATTTGTTGAGGAGGATGAGGCCGGCGAGATCATCATCAGGGTTCGGGTGATGGGGCGCGGGGTTCGGAGTGTTCGGCGCGACTTGCCGGACCCCGGAGCCCGACTCCTGAACCGCCTCCGCCGAGAGGCCGGCGACGCCCGTGCGGACGATGACGTGGTGGCGCTGATCGGAAGCCGGGTCGAGGAAATACTCGCGGAAGAACGAGGCGGGCTTGGGGGAGGCGTTTGCGGCGGGGCGCGGACTCGTGGGCGCGGCGTCGGGTTCCTTTGCGGCGCGGTCGGCGGCGCTGAGCATCTGCATGTACGACATCCGCCACGGGGCGTGGAGGTTCTGCGGCGACGGGTTGGTGGGGGCGGCGTCGGGCATTCGGAGATCGTATACGCCGGCGAGGCGATACCCTTGCGTGGTTGATCAGCGGCTGGTCTCTCGGTTTGTATTGGTATCGCAGGCTTTCAGCCTGTCACGTTCAAGGCGGGCATGTTGGAAGCCTGCACCGCCGCTCGCCGATTGCTGTTCCTGCCCATCCGGTGCGCCATGGACATCACAAGACTCAAGCAGTTCGTCCTCTCGCGTCACGCTTGTGTGCGGGTGGTGACGCACGAAGAGGCGGATGTGGTCGAGCTTGCTCTGGGCGTTGCTCATGAGCTGTCGCTGCAGGTGCTTGCGTGGTCGGTGACGGACGGCGTGCGGGCCATCAGCGCTACCGAGGAGCCGCCGGTGCCGAACACGTCGAACCCAGCGCAGGGCCTGCGGTGGCTGCGGCAGAGCGTGCGGAAGCCGACGATGATCGTGCTGCGGGATGTCTCGGAGCAGCTGCGGGACTCGGTGAATCTGCGGGCGTTCCGCGATCTGGTCGAGTCGGTGCGGAACGGCAGCGTCGGCGTGGGCTATCCGTCGGGCAACGCCGGCGCGGGCGTGCTTTCGCGCTCGGTGGTGCTGATGGTCGACCATTCGGCGGACGTGCCGGCGGTGGTGTCGGCGGAGTCGGCGTTGTACGAAGTGCGCGCGCCGAACGATGAGGACATCCGCGTCCTTGTGAAGGCCGCGGTGCGAAACGTGGCCTCGGATGGTCGGGGCCGGATCGGGATCAAGATCGCCGGGGGTGAAGAGCAGTTCCTGGATGCGCTGGTGCAGAACCTCCGCGGGCTGACGCGCCGGCAGGTGCGGCAACTGGTGACCGAGATCGTCGCCACCGACCGCACGCTGAGCGACGACGACATCGCGCAGGTGCAGCGCGGCAAGCGGGCGCTGCTGCGCGGCGCGGGGGTGCTGGAGTTTGTCGAAGCGCCGACCTCGATGGACCGCATCGGCGGTCTGAACCGGCTGAAGAAGTGGCTGGCGCACCGCGAGCTGAGTTTTTCGGAAGGTGCTCGAGACTTTGGCTTGATGCCGCCGCGGGGCGTGCTGCTGCTGGGCGTGCAGGGCGCGGGCAAGAGCCTGGCGGCCAAGGCGATCGCGACGGCGTGGAAGCGGCCGCTGATGCGGCTCGACCCCGGCGCGCTGTTCGACAAGTACATCGGCGAAACCGAGCGCAAGCTGCGTGACGCGCTGGCGCAGGCCGAAGCCATGTCTCCGGTCGTTCTGTGGATCGACGAGATCGAGAAGGGCTTTGCGTCCGCCGCCGCGGAGAGCACCGACGGCGGGGTGGGGCGGCGCATGTTCGGCACGCTGCTGACGTGGATGCAGGAGCACCGCGCGCCGGTGTTCCTGGTGGCGACGGCGAACGACATCGCCGCCCTGCCGCCGGAGCTGCTCCGCAAGGGGCGGTTTGATGAGATCTTCTTTGTTGATCTGCCCGATCGTGCGGCGCGGGAGACGATCTGGCGGATTCACCTGACGGCGCGGAAGCGCGAGCCCTCGGCGTTCGACCTGGGCGCGCTCGCCGACGCTTCCGAGGGATACAGCGGGGCGGAGATCGAGCAGGCGGTGCTGTCGGCGATGCACGAATGCTTCGCGACGCGGGCGGAGCCGACGACGGAGCGGTTGATGGCGGCCGCGCGGTCTTCGCCGCCGCTGTCGGCCACGAAGCGTGAGGCGCTCGCGTCGCTGCGGCATTGGGCGCAGGGGCGGTGCGTGCAGGCGGATTGAGGAAAGCGGGTGGTGTTTCAGTTTGAAGCTTGGAGCGTGAGGGCAGGCTTCCTGCGTGCCATTTTCAAGGCAGGCAGGCCAGAAACCTGCCCCACCGATTCAAGCCGAGACACGATCGGACGGGTGAGCGGCACAACCTTTCGAGGCGTTGCCGGTACACTGATGCCCCGATTTCCCCGCTTTTCGCCGACCATCTCAGGAGCCCGATCATGTTCGAGTCCGTCAAAGTCGCCCGCTTGTCGAATCCCTCGTGCGTGGTGGTCGGTCACTTCGCGGGCGAGCAGCCCTCGAAGGCCACGCTCGGGCCCGACCCCAGCGGCACGCTGGCGGCGGCGGCGAAGCGCGCGGAAGCCACCGGCGAGTCCGGTCGAATCGTCGAGGCCTTCCCGGGTGCGGGCAGAGATGCAAAGGGCGCGAAAGGGGTGCAGAGGATCATCCTCGTCGGGCTGGGGAAGGCCGATACGTTTGTGCCCGGCGACCTTCGGGGCGTCGCCGCCGCGGTGGGTCGGCGCTTGGCGGTCACGAGAGATGAGCAGGTGCGAGTTGAACTCGCCCCCGCGCTGTCGGCGTTGAGCTCTTCGACCCGCCGTGTCGACCTCGCGGCGGCTGGCTCGGCGTTCGGCGAGGGGCTCGGCCTGGTCGGCTATCCCTTCGACCACTTCCGCGGCACGGGCAACGGCGGCGCGCCCAAGCGCCCCAAGCTCAGCGTCAACTCGGAAGACGGCGCTTTCGCCTCGGGCATGGCCCGCGGCCTCGCGCTGGCCGAGAGCGCCAACTTCGCCCGCGGGCTGTCGCACACGCCGCCGAACATCTGCACCCCGGCGTTCGTCGCCGAGCAGGCGCAGAAACTCGCCCGCAAGACCGGCCTGAAGTGCACCGTGTGGAAGGGCGACGCGCTCGAGAAGGAGCGGTTCGAGGGGCTTATCAACGTCGGCAAAGCGAGCGAGAACCTGCCCTGCATGATCCGGCTGGAGTACCGTCCGCGCGGCGGTTCGTCACGATCCAGCAAGCCCGCCGTCCTCATCGGCAAGACGATGACGTACGACTCCGGCGGCCTGTCGCTCAAGATCAACAACTCCATGCGTGGGATGAAGCGCGACAAGGACGGCGGGTGCGCCGTGCTCGGGGCGATGCACGCCATCGCGACCGTCATCAAGCCGCGCCGCCCCGTCGTTGCGCTGCTCGCGGTGGCGGAGAACTCGATCTCGGACGAGGCGTACCGGCCCGACGACGTGCTGACCTACCGCAACGGCGTGACCGTTGAAGTGACGAACACCGACGCCGAAGGGCGATTGGTTCTCGCCGACGCCCTGTGCTGGGCTTGCGAAAAGGAAGACGCGGCGTACATCGTCGACCTGGCGACGCTGACCGGCGGCGTCGTCACCGCGCTCGGCTCGACCTACGCCGGCATGTTCTGTGAAGACGACGCGCTGCGCGGAAAGGTCGAAGCGGCGGCGAACATCAGCGGCGAGCGCGTGTGGCGCTTGCCGATGCACCAGGAATACCGCGATCTGATGAAATCAACCGTCGCCGACATTCTCAATAGCAACCCCAACCGCAAGGCGCACCCGATCCAGGGCGCGGCGTTCCTGTCGTTCTTTGTGACCACCGGCACGCCATGGTGCCACCTTGATATCGCGGGTGTGCACGCGGTCGAGGGTGATTCGGGGCCGTTCGTGAAGGAATCGGCGACGGGGTGGGGCGTGCGGCTGCTGGCGGAGATGCTGGAGGCGGAGTGAAGTCGGCGGCGCGAGGTGACGGATGATTGTGTTCACCGCGCGGGCGCGGCGTGCGCGGAATGACCGCGCGGCAGCTGGAAGCCTGCCCCACCGATTCAAAGCGAGAACCCGCCCGCTTTCGGGAACGTGCTTGAGGTCTCGGCGTTTGCGCGTAGAGTGCGCTGTTGGTTTGCGTCTGCCGTTGGTGGTGAGCGCGTGGTTCTCGGTCGTTGTTGCGCGGGCGGGCTTGAGGAGGATCGGGATGACTCGGATAGATATGCCTCGGCGTTCGGCCAGGCTTGGCATCGCGGCGTCGGTCGGCGTGGTGCTCGGCGCGGCGATCTCGCCGGTGTCCGCCCAATCCGCGTTCAACTCCGCCGCCGCTGATGAAGTGTTCTATCACTTCATGCCGATTTCGTGGCGTGACTCGAACAACGACGCCAATCGCTTCGGCGACTTCGGCGGGATGACCGCGTCGCTCGACTATCTCGCGAACCTCGGCGTCACCGCGGTGTGGATGAACCCGATCTTTCCGTCCGCCGCGTACCACGGGTATCAGCACGGGGCCGGCGATCAGGTCGACGCCGACTTCGGCACGCAGCAGCAGTTTCTTGACTTCGTCAGCGCCGCTCGTGCGCGGGGGATCAAGGTGTATCTCGACTTCGTGGTCTACGGCGTGAGCCACAACTCGACGTGGTACCAGAGCGCTTTCGGCAACCCCGCCAGCCCGTTCGATACCTGGCTCGCGTTCACCAACGGCGGCAACACGCAGTATCTCGGCTCGTTCTACAACTCGTGGAACGGCGCGGGCGTGGGGCACATCCACTGGGATTTGCGCACCGCGGCGGTGCGTAACCTCGTCACGCAGTGGGGGCGCAAGTGGCTTGATCCGAACAACGACGGCGTCGCCGACGACGGCATCGCGGGGTACCGGTTCGATCACTGCTGGGTGCAGTACGGCAGCGGGCCGGACGGGTGGGGCTACAACCTCGATGATTTCTGGACGCCGTTCTTCGCGTCGCTCAAGCAGCTCAAGCCCGATGTGTTCAACTTCGGCGAGCAGGCCGACTGGGGCACGCGCGGGACGGAGTTTCTCTCGCAGTTCGACGCGATGTTCACCATCCCGTTCCAGTTCGCGGCGCGGAACAGCCTTGCCAACGCCAACAACGCGTCGCTCATCTCCGAGATGGACGGCCTCGCCGCCGCCGCACGCACTCTAACGCGCGGCACCTACCTCGGCGTCATCGGCACGCACGACGTCGACCGACTCTCGAGCGTCATCGGCGGTGACACGAGTATCAACAAGAACAAGGCCGCCGCGGCGGTGCTGATGCTGCAGCCGTTCCCGCCGGTGATCTACTACGGCGACGAGCTGGGGATGAAGGGCGTGAAAGGGAACTACGGGAGCGACGCGAACGACATCCCGATGCGCGAGCCGATGAAGTGGAACGCCGTGGCGGGCGCGCCGATGAGCAACTACTGGGCCCTCAACAGCCAGGCGTTCACCAACCGCTTTGCGCGCGACAACGACGGGCGCAGCGTGCAGGAGCAGACCGGCGTCTCGACGAGCGTGCTCGAGACCAACCGCGCGCTCATCACCTTGCGAAAGAACAACGTGGCGCTGCGCCGCGGCGACTACACGACCATCCCCTCGTCCAGCACCCGCGTGTGGTCGTTCCTGCGCCGCTACGCGCCGCCCCCCGGAAGCGGCGTCGCGCCGAACCAGACGCTCATGTGCCTCGTCAACATGCATTCTTCGAGCGTGACGACGAACCTCAACCTCAGCGCGTTTGCACCGCCCCCGGGGACGGCTACGCCGGTGACCGACATCGTCTCGGGCGCGAGCCTCGCATCGGTGAGCGTTTCCAACGCGGGCGCGTACAGCGTGACCATCCCTGCGTTCGGCTACCGCGTGCTGTCGGCGAGTTTGGTTCCCCCGCCGCCGCCGGTGAGTCTGGTCGACGGCGCGAACATCCCGGCGGACTTTGCGAGCAGCAGCCTGCAACTGGCGCAGAACGCGCCGGCGAGCTTCGGTGACGGCGTCGAGATCAACCGGCTGATGGTGCGGCACGAGAACGGCGGGCTGTTCATCGGGATGCCGGGGAATCTCGCGCCGGGACTGGGCAACCTGGTGCTGCTGCTGGACGCCGCGCCGGGTGGCCCCACCACGCTGTTCACGGGCGATCAGAACCCGCCCCCGGCGGGGCTGGCGGAGTTGACGGGCATGCGCTTCGACGCGGGTTTCACGCCGGACCAGATGTTCTTCGTCAACTCGGTGGGCTCGACTTTCTATGTCGACCAACTCGAGCTGTTCGACAACGCCTCTCTGAAGACGTACCGCGGGTCCGGCACGGTGGGCTCGGGCGCGGGCTTCCTCGCGGGCGGGACGAACCCCCTCGGCGTGCAGGTGGCGTTCAACAACAGCAACACCGGCGGCGTGACGGGAACCTCCGCCGCTCACGCGCTCGACGCCACGACCGGGTTCGAGTTCTTCGTGCCGTACGGCGCGCTCGGGCTGACCGCGCCGGTGTGTGCCGAGATCCGTGCGAGCGCGTTCATCTCCAACGGCGGCGGGACGGTCTCGACGCAGCACCTGCCGGGGATCGGTGCGTTGACACAGCCGGGTGTCGCACCGGCTTGGGACTCGCAAACCTATCCCGGCTTCCAGTTCGGCGTGGTGCGCGTGCCGGCGTCCTGCGGCGTGCTGTGCGCGGGCGACGTCAACGGCGACGGCGCGGTGAACACGGCGGACTTGACGGCGTTCTTGGGCCTGTTCGGCACCTTCACGCCGCCGAACAGCGTGCTGGATGCCAACGCCGACGGTCTGGTGAACACGGCGGATTTGACGGCGTTTCTCGGGCGGTTTGGGGGTGGGTGTTTGTAGTGCCCATTCCGGAGTCGGTTCATCGCCGAGATGTGGAGATCGCGAACGAAAGCTACGGCCGACAGCCCGATGGGCCATCAACCGTCGTCCGTGCGCCGCGTAGACTGCCCGCGTGACTCTTCTTTGTGTGCCCATCATGGTGGACGACGTGGACGCCGCGCTGCGCGATGCCGGGGAGGCGCGCCGGGCCGGGGCCGACCTCGTCGAGTTCCGCGTGGATCATCTGTTCAACCCGGGGGGCGGAGGGGACGGTGGCGGCGGGGGGGACGGGGAATCTCTTTCCGAAGCCGACGCGGGTGACGACGCGGGGGCGCCGGGAGACTTCGATGAGTTCGGCGCGGCGCAGTGCAAGCGGCTGTGCGCCGAGTCTCCTCTGCCGTGCATCGTCACGTGTCGATCGGCGAGCGAGAGTGGTGGGGGGGCGGGGCAGGCCGGCGGATACGACGGTGACGAGGCGTCGCGCGTCGCGCTCTATGAGCACCTGGGTACGCTCCCGCCTTCGCGATTTCCGCCGCGGTATCTCGACTTTGAGCTCGCGGCGTATTCCCGTTCGGCGAACCTGCGGCAGAAGGTGAACCTCGCCGTGGATTTCCCCGCGCGGTCGCGCGAGCTCGCGCCGGGGCTGATCCTGTCGGCCCATGATTTCAACGGACGGCCCGCGAACCTCAGCCGGATCATCGCGGCGATGGACGCCGAGCCCGCCGCCAGCGTGAATAAGGTCGCGTTCCGGGCGCGTTCGCTGCGCGACAACCTCGAGATCTTCGAGATTCTGCGCGGGGCGCGCCGCCCGACCATCGCGCTGGGCATGGGCGAGTTCGGGCTGATGTCGCGCGTGCTGGCACCGAAGTTCGGCGGGTTCCTCACGTTCGCGGCGCTGCGCGATGCCGCCGTCACCGCGCCGGGGCAGCCGACGCTTGACGAACTGCTGAACCGCTACCGCTTCCGATCGATCAACGCAGGCACGAAGGTCTACGGCGTGATCGGCTGGCCGGTGGGGCACTCGCTTTCGCCGCGGGTTCATAACGCGGGGTTTGCGGGCGCGGGTCACGACGGCGTGTATCTGCCGATGCCCGTGCCGGCGGAGTGGGAGCACTTCAAGGCGACGCTGGGGGCGTTCCTGGATGACGCGAATCTGGATTTCGCGGGCGCGAGCGTCACGCTGCCGCACAAGGAGCATCTGGTGCGCTTGGCGCGCGAGGACCGGTCACGCCAATGGACGATCGACGCGACGTCGTCGCGGTGCGGGGCGGCGAACACGCTGGTGGTTCACGCCGACGGTTCGTGCGAGGTGATGAACACCGATGCCGCGGCGGCGGTGGGATCGCTCGAAGGTCTGATCGGACCGGTGAAGGGCCGGCGCGTGGCGGTGCTCGGCGCGGGCGGCGTGGCGCGAGCGGTGGCGTGCGGCTTGATCGACGCCGGCGCCACCGTGGTGGTCTACAACCGCACGCGGGATCGGGCCGAGCGGCTGGTGGTGGAACTGGCGGGTGGCGGCGAAGCTTCGGGCAAGATCGTCGTGGGGCCGTGGGAGAAGCTGGCGGCGGCGTGCTGCGAGGCGTTCGTGAACTGCACGCCGGTAGGCATGACGGGCGGGCCTGACCCCGAGGGGATGGCGATTCCGGTGGAGGGCGAGTTGGCGGTTCGGTGTTCGGGATCGGACGGACCGGCCTTCATGGATACGGTGTATTCACCGATGGACACGCCGATGATTCGGTTCGCACGGGACCGCGGCCTTCGATTCGTCGGCGGGGCCGACATGTTCGTCCGTCAGGCGGTGCTGCAGTTGCAGGCGTGGCTGGGGTCGGCGGGCCGCGGCTTGGCCGCCGACCGGGCTGATTCCAGCCCGAATCGGGGAACCGCCCGGGGGCTTGATGCGCACGATCTTTACAAGAGCATCGTGAACGAAGCTCTTGCGACGCCCGGCCCGTAGCCGCTAGGATTCCCTGCCATGTTTCGGGACCCCGTGCTCTACCCGAAGGCCTATTGGGGATACATCACGCTCGCCGTGATGGATGTGCTTCTCACCGCGCTGATTCTGAGGCTAGGCGGGATCGAAGTGAACTGGATCGCGGCGTGGGTGATCGAGAAGGCCCGCGCCATCGAGGCGACGGGCTACACGGGGATGACGCTGTTCAAGTTCGCGACGGTGTTCTTCGTGCTCTTCGCGTGCGAGGTGGTGGGACGCCGTCACGCCAAGGCGGGAACGCGGCTGAGCCGTGCGGCGGTGCTGATCAGCGTGATCCCGGTGGCGGTGGCGGTGCTGCAGCTGCTGGATGCGCGGGCGCTGGCGGGGATGTAGGGGCGACGTTGGGCGTTTCTCGTGCGCGAGTCGTGGGCTCTGTGTGCGTTTTGGGTGCTGCCTTCCTAAGAGCGGCACTTGCGGACTGTGTCTTCCGGGGGCTTGCTCGAGGAACTGCTGCCCCTAGTCAAGATCGATGTGACCACTCGGCGGTGAACCGCCGCCTGTCACGCGTTGAGTGTCGGACGAACCGCGGGATGCGACACCACCCGGGTCCGGAGATCAAGAGGGTTCGTTTGGGTTCTTGCGCACCGCTCGACCGTTCCACGGGAGGCGTCTACCTGCTCGCAGCAGTTCAGGCGCTGCGCGTCTTGTATCTCTCGTCTTTCTCCGTCCACTGACTCCGGTGCGTCGGCCTGGCGAGCGGGGCCGATCTCAATAGAGGCTTCTCCAGCTGGTGGCTCGAGTGCCGGTGGAGAGAACCTGAAAGCGGGTTTGCCCTGACGGGACAACCCTCGCGTGTCCAGAACACGGATGCAGTGGACGCATCCCCATGGCATGCTGCAAGCATTTCGAAAGCAGGCGCAGGTCGATGCAGATTCTGCGATGTTTGGACGGCTCCTACGAATCCTCGCGGCAAAGACGGATGTGCGTTACGAACTTCGCCGCGTGGCGGCGGAGGGGTATCGCGACGTCCACCACCACTGCGCAGCCGGTCTTGAGCTCGCCAGTGAATCCCTGTTCACCGGTGTTTCCCGCGAGAAGTTCGTGGCAGAGGGCCTCGAAGTGCGGGTTGTGCCCGACGACGACGAGGGATGCAGGGGTGTGTTCGAGGTGGGCTTCTTCAACGGCTTCGATCACGTCGCGGACGCCGCGGTCCGTGGCGAGACGGTCGTCGAATCGCAGCGTGAGCGCGGGGGACCAGCCTCGGCCCGCGGCAATGGTCTGCGCGGTCTCGTGCGCCCGTACGATTGGGCTGCTGAGAAGGACGACGGGCGGGCGAAGCACGCCGGGCAGTTCGGTGGCCAGGTGGGCCGCTTGGAGGTGGCCTTTGCGAAGCAAAGGGCGGTCGTCGTCCGAGCCCGTGGGCGAGTTCGGGTCGGCCTTGCCGTGTCGCACGATCGCTAGCCGCAGGCGCGTCATGCGACACCTTAGGCCGTGACCCGGTTGCATATGCTGCGTTTGCTTACCGAGAGTTTCCGAGACATTTTCACCGCGGAGATCGCGAACATCGCCGAGAGAGACGGACGAGAGAGAGACAGCGGGATCGCCCGAGCGGGGTTTTCGTTTCGGCGTTCGGCGAACTGAACGGCTCTCTCACTTCGTGCCTGAGTGCCTGCGTGCCTCCGTGCCTCTCTCCCATCCTCCGCTTTCTTCCGCGATCTCCGCGCACTCCGCGGTGAAACTGACTTTCGAATCATCGACCGCTTGCCGGAAACCACGCCCATGAAACCTACTTCGACCACCCCCGCCATCAAGGTCGTCATGATGCCGCAGGACACCAACCCCCAGGGGACGGTGTTCGGCGGCGTGATCCTCTCGCTCATCGACCAGGCGGCGTGGATCGAAGCTCTGCGCCAGGCGCCGCTGAGATATGTCACCGTGGCATTCGAGAAGATCGAGTTCCACCGGCCCGTCGAGGTGGGTGATGTGACCAGCCTGTGGGCCGACACGATGCGCATCGGCCGAACCAGCATCCGCGTCCGCGTGCTGGTCAAGGCGTATCGACCCAGGCTGAACACGGAGATCGACGTGACCAGCGGCGAGGTGGTGATGGTGGCGGTGGGGGAGGACGGTTCGCCGATGCAGATCGTCGGAAGCTGAAAAATCCGAAAGTCCGTTTCAACGCGGAGGCCGCGGAGATCGCGGAGGAAGACAGAGGAGAGCGAGCCGGGGTCCGGGGTTCAGGGTTCGGGATTCAGGCACGCAACGTCTTGAATCACTTCGTGCCTCCGTGCCTCCGTGCCTCCGTGCCTCCGTGCCTTCCTGCCTTTCTGCCTTTCTCCGCCTTCCTCCGCGACCTCCCGTGCTCCGCGGTGAAAACGTCTTCCCTGCTACAACCCGATGTCTTCATTCCAGAGATCGGCGTGGTCGCGGATGAACGCGTGCATCAGTTCGATGCAGCGCGGGTCGTGCGCCACCGTCAGCGGCACCTCGTGGCGTTCGAAGAGGTCTTCCGCGCCGAGGTAAGTCGTGTGCTCGCCGATGACCACCGCGCCCACGCGGTGCAGCAGAGCCGTGCCGGTACACATGATGCACGGGCTGAGCGTCGAGGCGAGCACGAGGCCCGACCAATCGCGGCGCCGACCGGCGTTGCGCATGCACACCACCTCGGCGTGGGCCGTCGTGTCGCCGGTCTGGACACGCAGGTTGTGCCCGACGGCGAGCACGGTGCCGTCGGGGAGGCCGAGGGCCGATCCGATGGGGATACCCCCTTCGCGCCGACTTTTGAGGGCCTGCTGGTAGGCCGCCTCGAGCAGCATGCGATGGCCAAGGGGGAGTGTGGTCATCTCGGGATTCTCGCGCGGCTCGAGGTGGTCAGCAACCGTGGGCGGCGGTTGGCGATTCGCGGGTTGGCAGCGGACGTGCCGAGGCGTGTTTTCGCCGGGTTTCGTGGCGATCGGAGGGCACCGCCGCGGTTGTGTTTGCTCCGAGGCGGTGGTGCCGCTACACTTCCCGACTCGGCCCACCGAGGCTTCCCGCCGCGGCCCGAGGTGAGCATTTTGTTTGGATCGGGGTGCAGCGCTGCCTTGTGAGCGCGGTCGCCTGAGGCGACAGGTCGGCGGAAGCCGGTCAGCCCCAAACATCTGACAGAAAACACCATCGGGGTGTAGCGCAGCTTGGTTAGCGCGTTTGACTGGGGGTCAAAAGGTCGGCGGTTCGAATCCGCCCACCCCGACTTTTTCGGAGATTAAGCCCTTTGGCGAGCATGTCGAAGGGCTTTCTCATGGTAAATGTAGCGTATTCGCCCTCCAGGGTGCAGTTCAAACACACGATTTCGAGGATCCACCGCTTGGTGGCGTAGTCCGCCGAAACCCACGTGTTTGCAGGGTTTGTGACAGTTCAAGCGCTTTGACCGCCAGTTCCCCGGTTTCGTCGTGGGAGCGGTCCAACTGGCCCTTGAAGAAGACTTCGCCCAGGTACGCCCGTTCGGACAGCATCTCGTGGAGTTTCGACCGCGTGAAGCGCGGTGCTTCGGGCCAGTAGACCGCTCTTCGGCGAGTAGGCGGTCCCGCAGGGCGTGGAGTGTCAGCGGTTCGTAGGCGTACAGGTAGAACACGCGGCGCACATTCGCCGCGGCGGCGGGGTGGATTTCCGACACGCAGCGGCCGTCCTTGCGGACGTTGCGGCACCCTCCGATCCCTTCGTGTACTACTGCGGTACAGAACGTGGATACGCCGGCTACGCGCCAGCCGGCACGAAACTCTTGCCCCTCGCTCGGACTGACGCGGCGACGCGCTCACCCCGCCATCGGAATCGCTGCGGGCTCTTGCGGCCGAAACGCTCTCACGTGCTGTCGGGCGCGCATGGTCACCGGGTACTCATTCGGTACGTCTGGAGTGATCGGGCCCAGCAGGATGACCCACGCCAGCAGCATGAGTCGCTCGATCTCCGAGTCGCTGCGGAAGTCCGATCGAGAGCGACTCATGACACAAAGCCAGTTCGCGTCGAGTGTTTTGGCTGCCCGAGAGGGGAGCGGAATGGTCAGTACGCTCGCGATGCCGCTGAGCAAGAGCCCGACGCCTTGGTCTACTCCGCCCGCGACGCGCCCGACCGATACGCTCGACGCGCACGAGGTAAAGACCGCGAAAATGCCACCGCGTCTGATCGGGAGACTTGGCAGTCGGGTCCTGCGGCCGTCGCGATCTACCCAGTGACGCACGACAAACTCATTTGCGGCTTGGTTGCGGGTATCGATCAGCGTCCACTCGCGAGAGAAACTGTCTGGATCGCAACCTGTGTTCCCTGAGCCTTCCTGAATCGCAGAGTGCAACAGCCGGCAAAGCGACGATGTACAATGACTCCGACGCGAGCACGTGATCTCCGCGAGTTTTGCTGCGAACTTGCTGAGCGGCAATCGTTCTCGGAGTAGAGGAGCCATAACGTAGTCCTGTTCCGCCGTTGGATGTTGTCGTGTTCGTCGCGCGGTCGTTCAATGACGACCGCGCCCCGCGAGTCCTCAGGGGCTGGTAGCAGAGCGATGGTTGAGAGTGTCCCGCGCCAAATGTAAGATTGCCTGGATGGTCTGATGAACCGCGAGCCGACACCGGCGTGTGCGCAATAGTGCCTCGACAGCCGGTTGCTCGCGGAGCGTCAGCGTCAGCAGCATCCGATGCACCGGAGGTACTCTCTCCAGCGCTGCCCGAAACAGTTCGGCACGGTCCGTGTCACTCAGCCCTTCCCAAGGGCACGCACCAGCCGCCTCACCGACCATCTTCCCAAAGACATCAAAGCGCGGCAGCCAGGGAACCATCGTTTCGCGTTCGAGGTCAAGTTCCCGGGTGAGCGCCGCGTCTCCGATCGCATCCAACGCGGCGTCTCTATCGCACCCGCTCGACGCGTCCGGCATGACTGCGAGATCCGACGCCACCGGAGGGGGGCCGTCACTCCGCATGAGTGCGCAAGCCATGGACGTTGTGACGGGCAGGTCCATCACTACGAATACGTTGCTCGACTCTCGGCGAGGACATGAAAGCACCCGGAGAACCCAGGAGAATTATCGCCGAACAGGGTGCGAACCAAAGCGAGCGCGCCTTGAATCTCGTGCTTCAGCGGGCAGCGATTGCGCGGACCAGTCCATTTGAGCAGGTCATTTCCGTCCAAAGGTGTGCAACCATCACGAATGCGAGCCGGTGAAGGACGGTGTTAAGCCGTTCGGTTGGTGAGGATGCGATGTCAACGCGTCGATCCGGATCACGCAAAGGGTTGGCCCCCAACTCCAGCGCGCTATCGGCGTCTGCCTCGATCAGACCACGCGCGAGCGCGAATGTCATCTTTTGCACACGAATACTCTTGCGAGATCTGATCCGCGACGGAAACCGCCTGCGGAGAGCTGCCGTCGCTCGCGTCCGCGTACACCGAGTAGGACATCATGAAATGCTTCTCGGCATCGGCCGACTGCCCATCGGCGAGGAACATCGTGGCGATCGCCATGGCGACTTGACTGGTGAAGTTGGCCCCTTTGGTTTTAGCCGAGGTGATGATGCGCTCAGCCTCAGTTCTGGCGGTGTTGAGCTGCTTCGCATAGAGGCACATTTCAACGATGTTGGGCTCGGACTGCCCTGCGAGCACCGGGAGTGAGCCGCTACCTTGGAAGCCGGCCCTGATGATCTCTCTGTACTCACTCAACGCGGCGATCGCGTCCCCGGTCATTCCACGCACAAAGCACAGCCGGACTCGCGCTCGGAAAAGAACTCCTGAATCTGCAGGCAGTTCGGCTGTTGCGCGAGCGAGTGTGTCGTCTAGCAGCGCCTTGGCTTCATCCGAACGTCTCAACTTAATCAGCGCCTCAGAAATATCCACCTGCATGTCGAGCAGCGTGTCGTCGCCATTGATAGCTGCTTTCTGTCGTTCGCGGATGGCCAGCACTCCTTGATCAACAACATCCTCGTACCGTCTGAGGGCCAGCAGAGAGTTCACCACCCCGCGCTGACACACGAAGACGTGATAGGGGTTGCTTGCGTGCTTTCGAACAATGGCGAGAGCCCGCTGGCAGAGCGTCAATGCCTCGTCATACTTTCCTTGGCGAACTCGCAGCCAGCCCATCTCGTTCATAGCAAACGCGATCACGAGGGGCTCCGCCATGAGCTCGGCGAGCCGGAGCGCTTCGGTGCGGTACTTCTCGGAGTTCTCAATGTCTCCCTGCAACTCCATCACCTTACCGAGCATGGCGTTGAACCGATTGAGATAGCGAGTTCGGTACGGAGGCTGCGAGGCTTCAGAAGACTCGTACGCCGCAAGACCCATCTCGAGTATCTTGCGTGTTCGCTCGTAGTCTGCTGCCCAGTACAGCGGCTCAGCGAAGCTCTGAACAACGCGCGCCCGAGCGATAGAAGACTTGGGGGGGCTGCCGAGGAACTTGTCGGCACCCGCCTTGATCACGTCAAGCATGACCGCTTTGTGTCCCATCCGTATGGGGGTCGCTTGCAAGATCACATCGCGCATGAACTGGGCGTACTCCTCAGAATCCGCCTGGGAACGCTGAGCCGCATCACGCTCGCTCGAAGCAACGCGGAGGGCTTCTTGCGCCATGGACCTCCCGTCGAGCGCGAAGATCAGGCCGCCGACGAGCCCCGCGATCGCGATCATCCCCGCGGCAACGGCGATCTTGTTGCGCAGGGCGAACTTGCGAATGCGGTAGGCCAGTGACGGGGAGCACGCGTGAATCGGCTCGCCGCGACGATACCTGGCAAGGTCCTCTGCGAAGTCTCGGATAGTCTGGTATCTCTTGGCAGGATCCTTCTCACACGCTTTGAGAATCACGATCTCCAGGTCGCGGTCGATCGGGCCAGCGGCTGCCTTTGAAGCGGTCCGCTGGCGTTCTCGTGGGCGTGGCGTCGGCTCTTCGCAGACGAGCCTGTACAGCGCGTCCGATGTCTGGGGGTGATAGCGTGAGGCTTCGAAAGGCAGCACGCCGGCGGCGAGCTCGTAGAGGACCACGCCCAGCGAGTACACATCGGAACGCACGTCAGCATCGCGCCGCTCCGGATCAATCTGCTCCGGGCTCATGTACTCGGGTGTACCGAACATCTGGCCCGCCTTGGTCACGCGCGGAAAGTCCGGCTGATCGTCCCGGGGTATCGCCCGCGCGATGCTGAAGTCAATAACTTTGGGCACGGGCTTGCCATCTTCGGTTGCGACCAAGATGTTTGACGGCTTGAGATCACGGTGGATGAGTCCTCGTGCGTGGGCGTACTCGACACCCTGGCAGGTCTGGATGACTAGATCAACACACTGCGGTGTCGACAAGGCATGCTTCAAGGAGTAGGCCGTAAGCGACGGCCCGTCGACCAACTCCATGGCGATGTAGGGAGCACCGTACGGGCCTTCGCCAGCGTCGAGAATCCGGGCCAAGTTGCGGTGGTTGAGTTGGCAGAGCACGCGTCGCTCGAAGTCAAAACGAGCCACGACTTCCTCGGTCATCGCGCTGGGAGAGAGCACCTTCAGCGCCACTGTTCGTGAGATCGGATGCTCCTGTCGCGCTCTGAACACCAGGCCCATACCGCCTTTGCCCAACAGCCCTTCAACGGTGTACGGTCCGATCTGGAGAGGGATGAACTCAACGTCCGCCGCGGAGCCGAATGGCAACTGGCTGTGCGGACGCAAGGGATCGGGGCTTTCGAGCAGACTTGCTTTGACCAGCCGTTCCAGTTCGTCGCGCAGTTCATGACCGGGGGGGCAGATCTCGTCAAGAACGCGAACTCGGTCACCGCGGGGCGTTGCTTCAAGCACCTCCCAGAGTTCTTTTAAAGTGTCCTGGCGACGTGTGTCTGCGGTCATCCAAGTTCTCCGTCGGCGGCTTCCCCGATCTCGGCCTTGAGCCATGCCTTGGCATATGCCCAGTCTCGTCGAACCGTTCTTGGTGTCACGCCGAGAGTGCAGGCAATCTCCTCTTCATCTATTCCAAGAAAGAACTTCATCGTCACCACCCCCGCGGCCCGACGATCGATCTGCTCCAATCTCGCGAGAGCGGCGTCCACACGCTCGATACGCTCGTCATCCTCGGCGAATGGAGAAGCGGCCAGTTCACCGAGGTCCACTCGCAGCCCATCGGCACGGCGTTTCAGTCGATTGCGCGCACGAGCTCGATCAACCAGGATGCACCGCATGGCGACTCCGGCGGCATCGATGAAGTGTCGCCGATTCTCCCACGTCCGGTCTTCCGCTTTGACAAGGCGCGCAAACGCCTCGTGAACAAGCTCGGTCGGTGCGATCGTCTGTCCGGCCGGTGCCGTCGCCAGCCGGTGTGTCGCAAGTCGTCGAAGGTCCTCGTACACTAACGAAAAATGCGACACCGTCCAGTCGTTCCGAGCGGATGCGGCACCCGAGAGCTCGGGTGTAGAAGAACCGGACGAGTTTGGGGCAGGGTGCAACACGACTACAGGTACTCCCAAGGTCGCCCGCGGCGTGAATGGGCGACCCAGCACCCGCCCAGAGTCCGTACACTCTGTCCTGCCTGAGCGCCGCTGGTGTGGTCCATTCGGGCTGTCCTCGATGAGAGCCGGAGGACGTAGTCTGCTTGGGCAGCGCGTTTGGTCAGATTGCGACGAGTCGGATGAGTATACCGCGTGCTCTGCCTTGGATCGCCAAGACCGGCGGAATGCGTGCGGCCAGCGACGCGCTGTTTGAGTGCTCAGACAACTGAGTTTCGAGGATGTAGTGACCCGCGATCGCTTTGCGTGAAAGGGCCGAGGCCGGCTGCAGCACATACCGAAGCCATGCGTGAGCGCACCAGCAGGTCGCTTATTGCCATCGCGGTCGTCGTCGTCCCAGGGTCGCGGTGGCGGCGACGACTGCTTTACCGGCTGGTTTTCACGGGCCACACGCAGCCATCACGGATCCATTGGGAGATTGCTTCGATTTGATCTTCGGGCAGTTTCGCAGCTCTCTTGGGCATCTTGAGTACGGGGTGGGTGCGAGCCACGGACAGGTAAAGCACGCTCTCCTCGGGCTTTCCCTGGACAACAACAGGCCCGCCTTGCCCACCTTTCAACAGACCTTCGCGGCTCGTGAGGTCGAGCCCGCCTGCTGGGTCCCCATCGGCTGACGTGTGACACCATACGCAGCTCTTGGCCAGCACCGGCTCGACGCGCTCCACAAAATGGCGCCCGCGCTGATCGGAGAGCGTCTTCGCGGACTGCATTTCCGCGCGGAGGAGCTGGAGTTCGTTGTCCGCTGCCTTCGGCAGGTGGACATGCACGAATGTGCCCCCCAGGTGGCCGGTGAGTCCGACCAGGCCAGCGCACGCGAGTGAAAGCCCGAGGACCGTCCAACGCGCCGTGCGAGCGGCCGCGCCTTGGCGGAGAAATGTGCCGGCCGACGCGAGGGCCGCGATGCCCGCGAGCACCCAAACCCATCCCCCGAGGGATGAGTGGTCTACCAGTGCCGTACGGGCATCTCCCGTGAGGGTCCCGAATCGTGGGATCGTCTGCTCGCCTGCCTGAGCCGCGAGCAGCGCGGCGACCGCCACCACGCTGTACGTCACCAGCAGCACCCAGCGGAGCGTGGCCCGGTGACGGTCGAACGCAACGAGACCAATGGCGGCAACTGGGGCGATGGTTGCCAACCCGATCGGAACGTGGACGATCGCAACATGTCGGAGACGCGGGTCGGTCGCGGTCTGCAGAAGTTCGTTGAGTAGATCCATATCAGTTGCCGGCGACGATCAGGGGCTCTTCTTCGCGGGTGCTGCATCCGGGGCTGGTTTGTCAATCTCCTCGTGACCGGTGTAGATCGAATCCAGGTACTTCTTGAGCTGGCCGTCGGCCTCGTTCAAGACCGGATAGCCATGCTTGAAGATCCAGTCCGTCTTCTCGGCGGGGACATGGCAGCCGAGGCAGTCAATCTTGTAATCCGTACAGGTGTTTTTTTGGGGGTCGTCGGCCATGTACAGGCCCCAACCCCAGCCGCGTCCCCAGATCGGATTGCCCTGGAATGTCCGCTTCGTGTCCTTGACCATGACGAACCAGAGCTGGATCGGTCCGTCCCAGCTGCCTTGGCCCGTGGTGAGTTTGCCGGCCCGCGTTGAGCGCACCTCCTTGACGATCGTCGCACCGTGAGACCACTTGCCGGTCTTGCGGAACTCAGCGACCGCTTCCGGCTCGGCATAGACCTGGTGCGAAGAGAGCTCACCGTTCTTGCCTTCGGCGACTTGCCAAGTTCCCAGGTGGGTCCAGGTGCGGTAGTCCTCGGGCAGGCGGATCGAACCGTCTGGAGAGACGAACTTGCCTGGCGGAATGGGCCCGGGCGTCTGGTCGGACGGCCGACCGCCAGGTTGGCCCTGAGCAAAGACGACGGCCATGAAGCCCGCCCCGAATAGCGCGAGGGATGCGAGGACAAATTGAGGCTTCATGGGGCCCTTTCTGCGTGGTGAGCCGCCGATCAATATCCGGTCATGCCCTGCGGAGAGGTGTACGGGATAGGGGTGCGTTGAATCTCGGTCAGGCTGGCATCTGGGTTGACGCGGTAGGCGACGAGCACCGAGGCGTTGGGGTATAGCTGGTAAAAGGTCGTGTCGTCTGGGGACAGCCAACTGTCGTTCGGACCGCTGCTGACGAGGTTGTTGACGGAACGGAACTTGCCGTCGCCAGGAACCGGCGGACAGGCCGGATCCTTGGCCACGGACAGCTTACCGTCGCGCAGCAGGTAGCTCGACACGTTGTTGAAGCCGAAGTTGGTCGCGAACACCATGCGGTTGTCGGAGCTGAGCACGAGCCAGCACAGTTCGGAGGGTGGGCCCGCGCTGGCGTCGATCTGTACGACCGGTTCGTGGCGGACCTTGCCGCTCGCGTCGATCCGGCCAACGCTCACGCCGTCGGATACGGCGTGCCCGTTGAGGAAGGTGTCGGTGCTGCCGTGGAGGAACTGGATGAAGAATGGTCCGGCGCCGCCAGCGTCCTGGAACATCGGGTCACCCAACGATCCATCGGGTTGGACCGGGAACACGACCAAGCCGTCCTTGTCGGATGTGTTCGTGACGACGAGATTAGGGGAGCCGTCGGGGTTGGCCGCGGGGTGCGCGTCGAAGAGAACATCGACCATCAGGAACCGGGCGTCCGGAGTCAGCACGGCCTGAGTGGGCACGCGTCCGACCTTGTTGGATGTATCGACCGTGCGCTTCTGGGTACGGAGCGAGAGCTTGCCGTCTTTGAAGTCGTAGACGCGGATATGATTGGGGCCAAAGGCGTGAAGAACGTAGAGAGTGCCATGCTTCTCTGAAAACGCCAGCGACTTGGCGGTCCCGGAGCGTCCGGTCACAGATTCACCGGTGGATTCGTGCGAAGTACGGGTCAGGTGGCCGTCGGTGCCGAGGCGGAATACCGAGACCGAGTTGTCGCCGCCGTTGGCGGCGAACAGCCACTTGCGATCGGACGAGCGGATCACCGACCCGGCGGCCTCGAAGGCATTGGGGCCGGGGTCCTGGCCGGTCAGCGGCTTGAACGTGCCAGAGCCCTTGCCGCCGGTGGGGTGTTTGCCGATGAGCGTCAGACGACCGTCAAGCGCTCGCCCATAATGGAACACCTCGTTCTGCTCGGCGTCATTGGACTGGATGTACAAACTGCCAATGAAGTCGGCGGCTGGGGCGCTTGGCGCGACCGCCAAAAGAACGCCAACAACGAGCGACGCGAAGGTACGCATTGAGTATATCTCTGGTGCTTCGGGTTGTGAATGCGACCCGAACGCGAGTTGCACGCGGGTCGCCTCTGGACGGTCGTGTGGAAGACGTTCGTGCTTACTTGCCGCCTTTGGCCGCGCGAAGGGGGGGGTAGTACTGCGAGAAGACCATGTCCGTACCTGCGTTCTGCACATGACACTGGGCGCAGCTGGAGAACTGGCTGGCAGCGGCTTCCTTGGCGAGCGGGTACTTGTGCCCGAAACTGAAGTACGCCCAACCCTTGGCTTCAGCGGGGAAGCGTTTCGTGTCCTTGACCGACGTCTCCAGGCCGATGAACTCGCCCTGGAAGTAGCCATTGCCACTGGTCGCCTTTTTGGCGCCAACGCTGGTCAGTTCCTTCACCATGAACGTCCCGTCGGGGAACTGGCCGGTCTTTTTCCACTCCTTCCAGGCGGTGGGGTTGATGTACACGTTGTGGAACTCGGGGAACGGGGCCTCGCCATCGTTGAGGTCGTTTGGGGTGACGGGCGTGCCGATGTAAATCCACTCGCGGTACACGTCCGCGGCGGGGGCGATGAGCTTCCCGTCGGCGGTGTACTTGGGCTTCTCACTGTCCGGGATTCCGGCCATCCCGGCCGGCTCTGGAGCGGCGGCCTCTGCGGTCGCCGTTGACCCAGCGACCCCCGTCAGAAACGCCACGGCAGCACAAACCCCGACCCCGCACAGAGCAAAAAACATGTTCCGCGATCGCATGTGACACTCCTACTGAATAGGGACCATGCCGCCCGAACACCGGGAGGCATTCGCCCTCGTTCTGGCGCGGGGTGCCGCGCTTAGCGAAAGGATCACGCTCAATTCGGAACCAGAGGACACGATCTCGGAACGGCACGCCCGTCTCCGCCTGCCTGAGCGCGAACGCGATCTGCGCCTCCGTGAACCAGCTCTGCTTCATCGATCGGCTTCCCAAACAAAGGCCGGATTCTTCCCAGATAGCTCTCGGTTCGTCTGGCTCAAGATTTGGGTCACCCCCACTGTGTTCAAACGAGCTGACGCCGAATTGTCGGCTCCCAGACCCGAACACCTTCCGAGAATAGTTCAATTGGCGTCCTGTCACCCCGACTTTGATGGCTTGATGGCCTCGGCAAGTGCCGAGGCCATCTGCATTTACGGAGGAGTTCAAACCACGTCTTGCCACCCTGGGAATCGGCTCGAAGTTTGAACCACAAGCCGTTGCCGTTTGGGCGCTCACTTTCCGACAATCCCGTGCGCCAGTTCGCTCGCGTCGTAGATCTTCGGGTTCACTTCCAGAATCACCCGGCTGGGCAGCCACACCAAGCACCACATCCATGTAGAACCGATGCACTGGATTGGGGCTCGCGGGCTGAGCCGGCCCCGTGGTCAATCTCGGTTCGGTCAGAAGTCTGTTTCTGAGCAGACCGCTCTACTTGAGGATGACCCGCAGACGCTCAATCTTTCCTTCGAATCGGAAGGGCCGTCGGTCGAAATAGTCGCGTGACACTGGGGAGCCGAGGTCGGTTCCGACGTCGAAACTCTCACTGGCGGTGAACGCGGCGGGCACGGTCATTTTGACCGTGGTGCGGGCGACCTCTTTGCCATCGACGCTCAGCACGATGTCGGCGGGCGCGCCGGGCTTGGGAGCCTTGAGCGACGTGTCCACGACGATGGTGTGCTTGCCGGGCGCAATCTTGCCCGTCGACCTGGCGATCGAGCGGTCAATGATCATCAGGTTGTACTCGAAGACGAGTTGACCCTTGTCCATGTAGCACGTGAGGCCACCGCCGGAGCCGCCGAGAGCGTAGAGCACGCCACTGGCTTCAGCCCCGCACTCGAGGTCGATGGTAACGGTGTTGCTCGTATTCCCAACGGCGGGCGCGGTGAACTCGGGCATACGCGTCGTCGTTTGGTCGAAGGTCCAACTGGTGTATGGCGTTTTGATCCTGTCCTCGGGATGGAGGCGCAGCCAGATGCCGGCGCCGATGGGAAACACCTTGTTTTCCTTCGCCTGCTCCAGGAACAGTTTCTTCATTTCCGCCAACTTCTCAGGCTGTTCCTTGGCAAGGTCGTGCATCTGCGAAAAATCCGTGCGCAGGTCGTAGAGCTCCCAGACGGCCTTGGACGAATCCCAGTCGGCCAGCCCCGGCTGCGCGTTTACCCAGGGGGTAAGCGGGCCGAACGTGCACGCGTACCAGCCGTTCTGATAGATGCCGTCGCTGCCGTTGTTGTCGAAGTACTGGATGTGCTTGTTCTCCGGCGCACTTGCGTCGGCGAAGGACGCTGCCATGCTGACGCCGTCGATGGGGTCCTGCTGGAAACCGTTCACGGTTGTCGGGGCCTTGATGGCCAGGAGGTCGTAAAGCGTCGGAGCGATGTCGTTGACGTGGTAGAACTGCGACCGTGGTGTTTTGTCGGGCTTGACCTTCTTCGGCCAGGAAACCACGAGCGGGTTGCGGGTGCCGCCGAAGTGGGACGCCACCAGCTTGGTGTGGCGGAATGGCGCGCTGCCCGCCCAGGCCCAGCCCGCGTGGTACATGTTGTCGGTGAGTGAACCGCCCAGGGCCTTGAGACCACCGAGCTCGTCGAGGGCTTTCATCTGCTGGGCGATCGTGTTTGGAATCTGATTCTGTGCGAGCAGCTCGCTGATGGAGCCGTTCTGCCCTTCGGCGGACGAACCGTTGTCGCCCCAGATGTAGAAGATGATGGTGTTCTCGCGCTGGCCGGTCTGGTCGAGGTAATCCACGAGCTTGCCAACCTGGACATCGGTGTGTTCGACAAACCCGGCGTAGAGCTCCATGAGCCGCAACTGGAAGGCACGCTCCGCTTCGGGGATGGTGTCCCACGCCGGCATCGTCTTGTCGCGCGGCGTGAGCTCGGTGTTGGCGGGGATCCACCCCAGGGCCTTCTGGCGGGCGAAGACCTCCTCGCGGAGCCTGTCCCAACCCTGGTCGAACTTGCCCTTGTACTTGTCGGCCCATTGCTGGGCGACATGATGCGGTCCGTGCACGCCGCCGGGGGCCCAGTACATGAAGAACGGCTTGTCCGGGGAAAAGGCCCGGTGCTTCTTCAACCACGTGATCCCCTTATCCGCCATGTCCTCGGTGAGGTGATACTTCTCGTCGTGGGGGGGCTCGATCGCGGTGGTGTTCTCGATGAGGCGAGGCTCCCACTGCGATGTCTCGCCAGCGAGGAAGCCGTAGAAGTGCTCGAAGCCGTAGCCCGTAGGCCAATACGTAAACGGGCCCATCGCCGTTGTCTGATCGGCGGGTGTGTTGTGCCACTTGCCGAAGGCGGAGGTCTTGTAGCCGTAGTTCTTGAGGACCTCGGCCACCGTCGCCGAGGTCATCGGCATGACTCCCGTGTAGCCGTCCCAATCCACCGCCCGCTCGGCGATGGTGCCGCTGCCGACGCGCTGGTGGTTGCGCCCGGTGAGCAGGGCCGCCCGCGTTGGCGAGCAGATCGAGGTGGTGTGAAAGCGGTTGTAGCTGATCCCTTCATTGCTGAGGCGGGTGAGTGTCGGCGTGTGCGCGAAGCCTCCGAAGGTGTCGGGCACGCCGAAGCCGGCGTCGTCGATGAGGATGATGAGCACATTGGGCGCGTCCTTGGGCAGACGATCGGGTTCGACGCGACGCTTGTGGACGGACTCCTGCAGGGTCTGTCCGGCGGTGCTGGCCGATGGCGTCGGCGGGAAAGGGAGGGTGGAACCGTCATCGGGCTGAGCCTGGCCAACGGCAGTACCCAGCGCAAAGAACAGGCCGGCGGCGAGCATCGAGGAGGAAGCGAGTTTCATGGGGAGGGCCCTGCTGTGCAAGTTGTTTTCTCAGACTTTCGCTTGAACCATGGGGACTCAGAAGAAGAATCCGATACGGAACTCGGCCTTGAACTCGAAGCGATTCTGGTCCGAAACGAGCGGGGCCTGGAGTTCGACCGAGACGACGGTGCTCTTCCCGATTCGCTTACCGATGGTCACATCGAACGGCAGGAACACGGCCGCGCTGTCCTCCCAGTCGATCCGCAGGTCGGGCTGAAAGGTCAGAAATGCCCGATCAGGCAGGGCAATATTGAACAGCGGCTGGATCGAAAGCTCATTGATCTGTTCTCGCTCATCGAAGCCGCCGACGTCGAAGAAGTTGCGCACCAGCAACCCTGCGAAACTCCCCCTGCTGATCTCGGGCAACTGGTACACGCCGCCGACGGTCGGGGCGATCTGGTAGCGACCGGAGCCGAACTGGTCCTGGCTCGCCGTCGGGAAAATGGTCTGGAGACCGACGCCGTAGGTGAACTTGCCGTCGGGTGGCGCAATCAGTAGCCCCTGGGCAAGAAACTCGCCAGCTCCGAACTCCCACCCGCCGCTCGGGTTGTCCCGGCTTGGCACGTCGTTGGCGACGAACGGCATATCGAATCGGAGGTTGAGCTTCCACCCGTCGTCGGTCAGGGTGTTGGGAATGTCCATGCGGACGATCTGCGTGACAGCGGATCGCCCGCCCGGCAGGTCGGTGTAGCCCAGGCGGAAGTCGAGGCGGCGGAGCGGCTTTGTGGGGTCCTGGCCCGTGTTGACCTCGCCATCGGCGGCGGTGCCATCTGAAGCAGGCGCTGCATCGGACGATTGGAGTGTGACCTGAGAATCATGCGATGACTGCGGCGGGCTGCTGCTGCTGGCCGAGGGTGGGTGGCTTTGCCCCAGAGCGCAACCAGCAAGCGAACAAACCAGCCCCGCACAGAGTTCAGGCAGCAGTTTCATAGCGAGCGTCCTATTTGGAATAGGTGATCGTCGTGGTGCCGATCGTCCCGCTGAACGCAAACGGCGCTTGGTCGTAGTAATCGAGCGACACGGGCGAATCCAGGTCGGTCCCAATATCGAAGGTCGCATTCGAGGTGAAGTGGAGAGACATGGCGGCGGGCACGCGTCCCTGCGCCACGACGTTGCCGTTGACCTTCAGAGTGACATCCATCGGTCCGCCGATCTTGGCGGCGAGCTTGGATTCGACTTCGACCTTCACCTTCCCAGTCGGCAGTTTGTCACTTGACTTGAGCTTGGTGCGCTGGACTTCGAACAGGTTGAACTCGTAGCACAGGAAGCCGTCCTTGACGTAGCAGGTCAGACCGCCGGAAAAACCCGCCAGCGCGTAGAGGACACCGTTCGCGTTCGCGGGCACATCCACATCCATGCTCACGACACTGCTCACTTTGCCCAGCTTGGGCGCGGCGGACTCCGGCATTCGCGTGAGCGGGGCATCAAACGTCCATTCCGTGAGGGACGAAGCGGGCGCATCTTCGGGATGGAACATCGCGGTAGACCACAACCCACCGCCGATCGGCAGGTTCTTGTTCTTGGTGGATTCGAGCAGGAAGAGGAGCTTCATCTCCTCGAGTTTCTTTGGATTCGCCACGGCGAGGTCGTTCGCCTGACTCCAGTCTTCGTCGATGTTGTAGAGCTCCCACTTGTCGGTCAGCGGGGACCATTCCTTGGCGCCCTTGGGGATGCCGCCCACCCAGGGTTCACGCGGCCCGGGGGCGCTCGCGAACCAGCCGTCGTGATAGATCCCGCGACTGGCCATGATGTCGAAGAACTGGGTCTTCCGCGTCCCCGGCGCCTTGGCATCGCCAAAGGTGTACACCATACTGACGCCGTCGAACGAATCCTGCTCGAAACCGTTTACCACCTTGGGCGGGGTGATCTTCGTTAGTTCGTAGATCGTCGGAACGATGTCGATCACGTGGTGGAACTGCGGCCGCGCTGTCGGATCCGCCTTGATCTTCTTTGGCCATGAGACGGCCATCGGCTGGCGGACGCCGCCGAAGTACGAGCCCATGAGCTTGGTGCCCTGATAGGGCGTGCTGCCCGCCCACGCCCAGCCGGCGTGATACATGTTGTCGGTCTTGGGTCCGCCGAGCGCGTCAAGGCCGCCGAGTTCCTTGAGTGCTTCAAGGTGCTGCGAGATCTTGGTGGGGATGCCGTTCTGCGCGAGCTGCTCGCTGATGGTGCCATAGAGCCCCTCGGAGGAAGACCCGTTGTCGCCCCAGATGTAGAAGATGAGCGTGTTGTCCAGCTTGCCCTGCTTCTCGATCTCGTCGATGATCCGGCCGGCGTTGTAGTCGGCGTGCTCGGTGAACCCGGCGAAGACCTCCATGAGCCGGCGCTGGAAGGGCTTTTCGTCCTCGGGGATCGAATCCCAGGAGGCCATGGAGGCCGGGCGCGGGGTGAGCCGGGCGTTGGCGGGAATCCAACCCTTGGCCTTGGAGTTTGCAAAGACCCGCTCGCGGTACTTGTCCCAACCGTCGTCGAACTTGCCCTTGTACTTGTCAGACCATTCCTTCATGACCTGATGCGGACCGTGCGACGCGCCCGGTGCCCAGTACATGAAGAACGGCTTGTCCGGCGCGTAGGCCTTCTGCTCGCGGAGCCAGGTTATAGCGTCCGACGCGATATCGTCGGTGAGGTGATAGCCCTTCGGCAGATGCTCGGTGACCGGGGAAATGTTGCGCGTCAGCGTCGGCTCATACTGCGAAGCCTCACCGGCGAGGAAGCCGTAGAAATACTCGAAGCCGTAGCCGATCGGCCAATACTCGAAAGGCCCCTTGCTCGTGATCTGCTCCTCCGGCGTGTTGTGCCACTTGCCCCACACGCCCGTGTTGTAGCCATAATTCTTGAGCACCTCCGCAACCGTCGCAGAAGTCTTCGGAATGACGCCGCTGAATCCGTCGAAGTCGTTCGCAATAGCGGCGATCTGGCCGTTACCGACCCGGGTGTGGTTCCTCCCGGTGAGCAGGGCAGCGCGTGTGGGCGAGCACATGGCCGTGGAATGAAAGCGGTTGAAGGAGATACCCATACTCGCCACGCGGCTGAGCGTCGGCGTATTGATCTCGCCGCCATAGGTCGATGGCGTGGCTGGCCCGACATCGTCCATGAGGATGATCAGGATGTTCGGCGCGCCCTCTGCCAGCCGCCGGGGTTCGACTCGCTTCTTGTACGTGGAGTCCTGAATCGTCAGCCCTGGCGTCGAGGCCGACGGCGTGGGTGGAAACGGCAGGATCTCCTGCGCCTTCACTGTGGATGCGAGGATCCCAGACACCAGCAGGCTCAGCATAATCAGGATCGCGGTCAGGTTCAGTTTCATCGCGAGTGTTTCCTTTGGGCTTCGAGGCTCGGCTAGGAATCATCCGGTTTGTCTGCGAATATCGCTTGTCGGCGGGGGAGGTCACCTGTGACAGGCTGGCTCACGCCGCTGACCACGCGCCCAAGCGTGCCCGGTGGTGCGGGTGAGCAGAGATCCACCGACTTCAAAGAGGACTAGCATAGCCGCCTTTCGGTTCAGGGCACCCATGCGTTAAGGAGCTTTCGATGCGTCAACTGGTCGCTGCCATCATCGTTGCCGCAACTGGCGGGGCTGCGTTGGGTCAACCCCAGTCACAGCCGGAACAACCGGCGGCTTCGGCACCCAGTCCCGACGGCAAGCCGCAGGAATCGGCAGCCCCACAGAACCAGGATACTGCGAAGAAAGGGCTATTGCCCATTCCCGATTATGCCGGTGAGTTCTGGGAGCGGCGATACCTGACCGGCGACTGGGGCGGAGCGCGAACGGATCTGGCGCAGCGAGGCATCACGCTGGACCTGACGTTCACGCAGGTGGCGCAGAGCATCGTGAGCGGCGGACAGGACACCGGCGCCCGCTATGGTGGGAAGCTCGACACCGTATTGAACTTCGACCTGGATCGGATGGGAGCACTTCCTGGTGCCCTCGTCACGGTGCACATTGAATCGCGGTACGGCCGGTCAGTCAACGGAGCCGCTGGAACGCTCCTGCCGGTCAATGATGTCCTCTACTTCCCGCTGACCAGCGACATAGATGAGGACATTCTCGCGACGATCACGGAGCTGCGGTACACGCAGTTCCTCTCCAAGGAAGTCGGGTTCTTCATCGGCAAGTTCACCGTTCTGGGCGGCGATGCCAACGAGTTCGCTGGGGGGGATGGCGACTCGCAGTTCATGAGCCACACATTTACGAGCGCGTCGGTCACAGCGCTGACCAACCCCTACAGCACGCTCGGCGGGGGCGTGCTGTACATGCCCGATTCCAACCTGACGATTTCCAGCACGGTCTACGCGTCCGGGGATTCATCCACAAGCGCCGGGTTCGATACGCTCGATGATGGCTTGCTTTGGTCGACGTCGGTCAAAGCCCAGTATCGATTGGGTGGTCTGCCCGGCGGCATGATGGCAACTGCCCAGTACGCATTCGACAACAACTTCGTGGACTTCAACGGGCAGTTCGTCGGACCCAGCGGCGTGTCCCTTCCGCTCAAGGGCGACTCGTGGAACGTCTTCTGGAACGGATGGCAGTACCTCTATGTCAAAGACGCGGCCGAGAAGCCGATCAACATCACCGACGGACGGCCCGACTTGCGAGGCATCGGGCTCTTCGCGCGTGCGGGGACAGCGGACCGCGACACGAACCCCGTGGAGTGGGTCGTCAGCGGCGGAATCGGCGGCCGCGGGATGATTCCAGGACGCGATCTCGACACTTTCGGGATCGGCTACGGCTACTCGCGAATCCGCCAGACGCCGTTCGTCACCACTCGATTCCTCGACAGTGAAAGCAGCCGGTTCGAGGCGTTCTACAACGTCGCCGTCACCCCCGTGGCGGATCTCACATTCGACGTGCAGTACGCGGACTCCGTCGTAAGGGGGGACGATCCGGCATTCATCCTGGGCTTGCGACTGCGCGTCAGGTTCTGATCAGACCGCCCGATCCGACCCGCCTACTACGATCAGTCAGGATCATCTGGACGATAAATTCGCGCTCTGGAAGGTTCAAGTGCCCGAGGAGTGACCGGAGCATCACCCGGAGAGAGTAATTGAGAAGTGCGGTCACATCGGCGGAGCACATACACATGAGCCTTTCTTTATTCTTCTTGGTCGCGCCCTTGGTGGGGCTATCGGTGTGCGGGACACCGCGTGACGCGGCTGCGCAGACCATGCCCGCGTCCGAACCCGCCTCCCCTCCGGCATGCTGTGTGAAAACCGGCCGCGCCGGCGCGATCGCCAGCGCGAGCACGGCCCGCAACGGGCCAGCGGGCATGATCTGGATCAACAGCGGTGAGTTCCAGATGGGCAGCACCGACCCGCTCGCCCGGCCCGACGAGTCCCCCGTGCATCGCGTGCGCGTCGATGGATTCTGGATCGACGCCACCGAGGTCACCAACGACCAGTTCGCGGAGTTCGTCAAGGCGACTCAGTACAAAACCGTCGCCGAGCGGGCGGTGAACTGGGAGGAACTCAAGAAGCAGGTCCCGCCGGGCACGCCCAAGCCCGACGAGAAGCTGCTGCTCCCCGGCTCGCTCGTGTTCACGCCCCCTGACCACCCCGTGGACTTGGCGGCCTACGAACAGTGGTGGACGTGGACGACGGGCGCAAACTGGCGACACCCCGAGGGCCCCGCCAGCACGATTGAAGGCAAGAGTGCTTACCCCGTGGTCCAAATCGCGTTCGAGGACGCGCTGGCGTATTGCAAGTGGGCGGGCAAGTCCCTGCCCACCGAGGCCCAGTGGGAGTTCGCGGCCCGTGGGGGGCTGGATGGCAAGGTCAATGTCTGGGGCGATAAGCCCGTCGATGGAACGCGTTGCAACATCTGGCAAGGCCATTTCCCCGACAAGAACACCGCAGCCGAACCTGGCGGCGATGGCTTCACACGGGCCTCCCCGGTCAAGAGCTTCCCTCCCAACGGCTACTGCCTCTACGACATGGCGGGGAACGTCTGGGAATGGTGCAACGACCTGTACCGCCCAGACACCTATGAGACGCAAGTGCTCGAACTCGACCGCGCCGGCAAGAATGGAGCCGATCGCGTCATCGTCAATCCAACCGGCCCGACCACAAGCTTCGACCCGCGCAACCCACACTCGCCCGAAAGCCGCGTCCATCGCGGCGGCTCGTTCCTCTGCAACGATTCGTACTGCGCGAGCTATCGCCCCAGCGCTCGGATGGCCTGCCCGCCCGATACGGGTCTGCAGCACCTGGGATTCCGTCCTGTGATGACCCAGGAAGCGTGGGAGAAGAAACGCAAGGCGGCCGACCACGCTGTGCCTGTCGCGCCTTCCGAGTCGACCGGAAAGTGATTCGTTGCGCTCTGGGACAAGGCGAACCGCAACACCCACACCAGAGAGATCAAGCGGGCCGAGTTGCAGTTGGCCAGGCTCGCCGAGAGAACGAAGTAGCTCGGGCGGGCCGCGATTGATCTGGCTGTGGGCTTGCCACCTGACCGCGATCTCACGGTTTCACGCTCAGCAAAAACCGCGTTTCTGGCGTCCAAACGCGGATTCCCTCCACAAAAAGTTCAAACCGTGTCCTGTCACCCCGACTTTGCCGTACTTCGTGTACGTCCTGAAATGCCGGGCGACCGATCGACGGTATGTGATTTCACGCCTCATCGGCGTGCCGGCCGTCGGCGCCCCAGATCATGATTTGGCCTTTGCCGGCGCGCTTGCTCCAAAGCAAGGCAGAGTCTGCCTGGGCGATGAGGTCGTCGCCGTCGATCGGGCCGCTGGTGCGGAGGCATGAGACGCCCACCGACATGCCGCAGGAGGTTTCGGCGGCGAGGCCCGGCGCGATGGCCGCGACGGCGAGTTCGAAGCGCTCGGCCAGTCGCCGCGCGGTCTGGCTCGCCAGCGATGCCGGGGTTTGCGGCATCAGCACCACGAACTCGTCGCCGCCGTAGCGCACGGCGATGTCCGAGGTGCGCAGCCCTGAACTGATGAGCCGTGCCGCGGCGCACAGCAGCTCGTCGCCCCGCGCGTGCCCCAGCCGATCGTTCACTTCCTTGAAGTGATCGAGGTCAATCATCAGGCAGGCGAGGTCTTTGCCGTAGCGCACGGCCTCGGCGAACAACTGCGGCAAGCGCTGGCTCAACTGGCGTCGATTGGCCAGGCCCGTGAGCGGGTCGGACCACGCCATGGCTTCGAGGCGCGTGAGTTCCTGCTCCAAGCGATCGCTGCGGGCCTTGAGCTGGGCCGCGGTGGTGCGAAGGTCGAGCGTCGTGCGGCGTTGGGCGCGGCGCTGCTCCAGCTGCGCCAGCGCCTTGTCGAGCCACGCAGCGGCATGGTGCAACAGCAGCGATTCCGGCACCGCGTCCGCCGCGCCGTTGCGCACCGCTTCGGCCATCACGTCTTCGTCGCCCTCGGCGGCGACGACGACGACCAGCGCATCGGGGTCGGATGACGCCGCCCCGCCCGGGCCTTTTCGGCGCACATGCTCGATCGACCGCAGCACGATGTCTGCGTCGCCGCTGAGCGGGTCGGTGTCGTCGCCCGAGATAATCCGCACGGCGGGGGAGTCATCGGCGGCGAGTTCGAGCGCGCGGACCACCGCGGGGGAGCACCCCCACGCCGCCACCACGCTCGCTTCGTTGGACCGCAGACTCAGCACGGCATCACCTCAACACGACGACTCACCCACTCACCCATCACCCATTCACCCATCCCCCCGTCCGCCGGTTGGCGAGCGGGGCCCGAGAACAGATTCGTATGTCATCGACCGCCGGGCCAACAAACCGAGGCCGAGGTGATGGTTTTTTTCAGCCCGGACCGGTCCACCCGTCCCAGAACGCCAAGTCCAATCCGGTGGGGCAGGCTTCCAGCCGGCCTCGCGCCGAAGAGGCAGGCTGGACGCCCGCCCCACCGGCGAGCATGGGTCCTTGGGCGAACGTCCGAGAAGTGGAGCCCGTCGCGTACCATGCCCGCATGGCGACTTCGCAGCATCCACCGACCGGTCCTGTGGCCTTTGACCCCGACGCCGCCGCTCAGCCGGGTTCGGGCATCTTTGGGCTGCCTTTCACTTTTGAGCAGGCCGCGTGCGTGCTCGTGCCGGCACCGTTCGACGCGACCACGTCGTACGGCGGCGGTGCGTCTTCGGGCCCCGAAGCGATCCTCGCGGCGTCGGCCCAGGTCGACCTGTTCGATGTTCAGTTCGGTCGCATTTATGAGTTCGGCCTGCACATGCAGGACATCGACGAATCGATGCTCGAGAAGAGCCGCGAGGCCCGCGCCCTGGCCGAGCCGATCATCGCCAAGGGCGGTGCCGACCCTGACGACGCCGGCGACGCCGACATCGTGCGCCGTGTCAACGAAGCCAGCGAATGGATGAACGGCGTGGTCTACGACCGCGTCAAGCGTCTGCTCGAAGCCGGGCGCGTGCCCGGGCTCATCGGCGGCGATCACTCGACCCCCTTCGGCGCGATCAAGGCGTGCGCCGAGCGTGCCGCGACTAGCGGCGAGCCGCTTGGCATCCTGCACGTCGACGCCCACATGGACCTTCGCGATTCATTCGAGGGGTTCACCTGGTCGCACGCGTCGATCATGTTCAACGTGCTGCGCAGGCTGCCGCAGGTGCGCAGGCTGGTGCAGGTGGGCATCCGCGACTTCGGCGAGGGTGAACTGAAAGTGGCGACCGAGCCCGCGCCCACGCCGAGCAGCCCGATGAATCCGAATGACTCGTGGATGACCGACGCGCCGGTCGCCGGCGCGGCCCACACGCGCGTGATCACGCACTTCGACCTTGACCTGTTCAAGCGGCAATCCCGCGGCGAAGCGTGGGAGGCGACGTGCCACCAGATCGTCAGCGCGCTGCCAAGACTGGTGTATGTGTCGTTCGATATTGATGGTCTCGACCCGGCGCTGTGCCCGCACACGGGGACGCCGGTGCCGGGCGGGTTGAGCTTCGCGCAGGCGTCGGTGCTGCTGGAGACGCTGGCGCGCTCGGGCCGGCGCGTGGTCGGGTTTGACTTGAACGAGGTGTGCCCCGGCCCGGATGTGGGGGGGGCAGGGCCAGACGAGTGGGACGCGAACGTCGGGGCGCGGATTCTCTACAAGCTGTGCGGGTGCGCGTACCGCAGCGTGCGGGGGTGGTGATGAGTGTCGCGCCGAGGCTGCCGATGATCGGCACATTCGAAGGCACGGTCGTCGGCGTCGCGCCCGCGTCGATCCACGGCGACGTGTACTACGACCTGTTGCTGTGGCCGGCGGGGTCGCCGACCCCCGACGATGAGGCGGCGATCCGAGCAGGCGCGGTGCACGCGCGGGTGCCGAGTCACTTGTGCAAGGGCGTCTCGCCGCGCGCCGGGCAGCGGCTGAGGCTGACGATGTTGCTTGGGCAGGTGAGCGGGGTCGAAGTCGCCTAAAGCGGGTCTCGCTTCAGGCGTCGTGGCTCGGAGCTGCTCGCGCGGCCGATCGGTCCCAGCTTCGTGGAAATCGTCACTTTTGGACCGACGGCTTGCGCCGTCGGCTCGGACCTACGACACGCTCCACTTGAAGGAAGGCCGCGCTCGAAAGGCGCCGTCGTTGCTCGCGCGGTTTTCCTCTGCTCAGTCCGGCGTGAAACCCCGAACCCCGATCAGGCCGCTCCCTCACGGCCGCGGTTCCGCCGCGGTCGCCGTGGCCTCTTGTACCAGGTCCCAGCACGATTCGAGCAGGGGGCGCAGGCCGGTTTTCGCCGCGCCGCTGATGGCGAAGATCGGGTCTTTGCGGCCCAGTTTCAGGCCCTTTCGGAACAGATCGATCGCCACCTTCGCGTCTTTTTCGTCGCCCAGCAGGTCGACCTTGTTCACCGCGATGATCTCGTGCTTCTCGGCGAGTTCGGGGCTGTGGCCCGCCAGCTCGCGCCGGATCACGTGGTAGTTCTCGATGGGGTCGCTCCCGTCGGCGGGCTCGATCTCGACCACATGCACCAGCACGCGGGTGCGCTCGATGTGGCGCAGAAAATCATGCCCCAGCCCCACGCCCTGCGACGCGCCCTCGATCAGCCCCGGGATATCCGCCAGCACCAGGCGCCGCTCGGCGTCAATCTCCGCGATGCCCAGCTGCGGTTCCAGCGTGGTGAACGGATAATCCGCGATTTTCGGTGTGGCGCGCGTACACGCGGCCAACAGCGTGCTCTTGCCCGCGTTGGGTTTGCCCACCAGGCCGATGTCGGCGATGAGCTTGAGTTCGAGGCGCAGTTTGCGCTCTTCGCCCAGTTCGCCCTCGGTGAAGTCCGTCGGGGCCTGGTTGGTGGGGCCTTTGAAGCTGTTGTTGCCCAGCCCGCCGCGCCCGCCCCGCGCGATGACGTAGCGCTGGTTCAGGGCGAGATCGACGCGCAGTTCGCCGGAGGCTTCGTCGTACACCATGGTGCCCGGCGGCATCTTGAGCACGACGTCGTCCGAATCGGCACCGGTGCAGTTCTTGCTCCCGCCCGCCTCGGCGTCTTTGGCCTTCCAGGTGCGCTGGTGTCGGTAGTCGAGGAGTGTGTTGACGTTGGGATCGCCCAGGAGGACGACATCGCCGCCGTTACCGCCGTTGCCCCCGTCGGGTCCGCCCTTGGGCTCGAACTTTTCGCGTCGGAAGGAGGCCTTGCCGTTGCCGCCGTCGCCGGCTTTGACGTGGATGATGGCTTGGTCGATGAACACGGGGGGGAGGGGGGCAGTGGGCAGTGGGCAGTGGGGCTTGGGCAGTCGGGGAGACGAAAACAGCAAAGCAGCAGATCAGCAAAGCAGCAAAGCCGCTGGAGACGCCCGGCGGAACCTGACCTGTCCTCGCCGCAAGGGGGACAGTGTAGGGGGCTGGTCCCTCGAGTTCGCCCAAAGATTGGCACAGAAGCGGCGGGGGGGCCGAATCCAGATGGGGCGGTTTTGACGGATACTGTTGTTGCACGACTCGTTGGGACCGGACCTCGTTCCTCGAACCCATGCCTTTGCCCGGATCACTTCCGGGGGGCGGAACTTTGCGAGCGACCCATGCGCACGCCGGAGTTTGCAGCACGGTCGGAAGGCACGCGGAGCGACCCGCAGGCGCGATCCACCTCGGGTGGCTGCGCATCGCGCGACACCCGCGGGCTCACCCTGAAGGCATGTCCGCGAGCCTTCACCCTTGTCGAACTGCTCGTCGTCGTCGCGGTCATCGCGCTGCTTGTTGGTCTCTTACTTCCCGCGCTCAGCCGAGCCCGCGAGCAGGGCCGACTGATGGTCTGCCTCAGCAACACCCGCGATATCACCATGGCGGCGAACTCGTACGCCGTGGACAACGACGGCACATGGCCGATCTTCCCCGCGTGGATCCCGCCCAACAGCACCGTCGCGGTGTTCAACTCATGGGACTTCGGCGGCAAGACGACCTCGTCGTTCTGGACGGCACCCTCGGTGAAACGAGGCGTTCACGAGACGCCGCTGAACCCCTATGTCGCGCCCGAGACCACGCTGAAGGACCCGCCCGGCGGCCGGCTCGAGATGTACACCTACCAGTGCCCCTCCGACCCCGGCACGCTGCAGCGAAAGTTCTGGACTCCGGGCACGATCCCCGACGGCAGCATCACCTGCTACGACGACGTGGGCACGTCCTACCACATGAACATTCAGTGGTGGTTCGAAGCGGTCCGTCGTGCGGGGCTGCAACAGTCGGGCCAGGGCACGCTGCCGTTGTGGAAGCACTACGAGAAGATCTTCAAGATCGCCAGCTTCAAGTCCCCGGCCCGCTTCGCCTGGCTCTACGACCAATCCATGGACTTCATCGCCGTGGGCGGCTATCAGAAGATGGGCGACCACGGCGGCGAAAACAAAGCGACCGCGGCGTTCATGGACGGGCACGTGGTCTACCAGACCGTGACCCCGGGGGCGGCGGAGACGGAGGAGTACTCGCTGTTTGTGGATCGGTATTACCGGAGGCCGCGGTAGACTTGTGTCGCGATGTATCAAATTTGGCTTCGTGGGACTGCCTCGACGAGCCGGAAGGCGGTTGGTCATTGCCGCCTCGGGGATTGAATCGGTCCGGAACGACACAGACTGGCGTCAGGCTCAATCGCTCTTGGGATCACCTTGACACTCTGATACGTCGCTGCGTCAGGTGATTCGATGCTCGAGTCGGAAGCGAGGCGTCGCGATCGGCAACGGTCTGAACTGGCTTCCCTTGACCCGCACGTGGACCAGCTTAGCTTGATGGTCTTCGACCTCCGGTTCGGCGCTGTGTCAACGCGCCGCATGACTGAAGAAACGCTGCTACACTGCGAAAGCGCTAGTGCGAGTGAGCAAGCGCGAGCAGATCCGAAGTTGGTGGCGATCGCGCTCGTCTAGGCGTCGCGGAGCGAACAGTGGGTGTACGATTTGGTTCGGTGATGCAGTTTCCGCGCGGCTTGATGGTCTCGACTCCGTGCGTCGATTGGGCACCGAAGTCCGCCGGATCGGACCTGAGTGGCACGCAGCGGGTGCGGCTTCAACCAAGTGCGGCTGAGAGAATGCTGGGAGCATTGGTACCGCGATTCGTGTATGACGAGCGAATCGAAAATGAGTGAACATGTAGAATGGACCGCTCAGAATTCAAAGCATGAATAATCTACCTTGTAAAACGAAATCGGACGCGCCTGCTTCGCCCGTCGCGGCCGTTGTTCAAATGCTGTGGTTCAGCAGGGTCGGCCGAGCGGTTGTAATTCTGGTTGGAGCACTCGGTATCTTTTCAATGGCTGCAGCGGCAGTGCCACAGTGGCTGGTTCCAAATGCGTTCTATATTCGCGATCTCTTCTACTCTCCGCGTGTCACCGGAGATTTGCGAATTTATAACAGACAAACCACATGCGATCTGCGAGGCTGGCGTAGAGTACCAAAGGACATGCGGGCCACTCGAAAGAGCAGTAGGGCCTTGTGGACAAACAGCTTCACAATGGAGAGAACAGGCGATAATCCTTCGCGGTTCTATGTTCACGCACCATCTACGTCATCAGAAATGCCGATGGACATATACTGCGATAGCCATCCGTATCGTATCACAGGTCCCAAGAATCCGCGCGCCTTTCCGCCGAATCATCGAGGAAAACAGGTTTGGATCGACATTTCTGAAGAGCCTATAAATCAACAGTTCACCGCTCATTTTATGGCAACAATGTGGAATTCGTTTCAAGATTCCGAAACTCAGAATGCGATGTTTAAGGTCGAACGAGAGACTGCGCGTCAGGAGTTAACGGTGATTTTTCCTGCTAACAAGCCAGGAAAGCTTCGCGACCTGAAGCAGCAACTACTTGGAAGCGAAGAGTTTAGGTCCATTCCTCGCGATGAAATCGGCAAGTTATCGCTTCGTGCCTTCAGGGATGGAAAAGAAGTGTCTGCGACACAAGAACAATTTACGATCATCGTCTGGGTTATTGACGACCAGCATCGAACAAGTGATTGGGCTCGCGTCGATCGGTATGAGATCGTATGGGATTGGTAAGTTACACAGGATACATTTCATTCGTTAGATGGGATGGCTCGGGCCACAAATCGCTGAAAGCGCCGAGCACCTTATCGTCTGCACTAGGCTCTGTCTGACGGATCGGTTGAACGGGTTTTGATAGGACTCCGACGCATCGTTTTCGTCTTGAATTCCAGCACGATCGCCGCGCAAGACTTGCCGAAAATGATCCGTCAAACAGACCCTAGCACGCTCATCACCCCCCCGCACTCCCCACCAAATCCGCATTCGTCTTAAACCGCCCCAGAGCCGCCAGCAGCTGCTCGACCTGCTGCGGCGGGGGCATGTTCATCAGTCTGCGCCGCAGCGCCGTCACCGTCTTGAGTTCGGCCTCGCTCATCAGCAGGTTCTCTTTCCGGGTGCCGCTGGATGCGAGGTTGATGGCGGGGAACAGGCGTTTTTCGCTGATCTTGCGGTCGAGGATCAGTTCCATGTTGCCCGTGCCCTTGAACTCTTCGAAGATGACCTGGTCGCCCTGGCTGCCGGTCTCGACGAGGCACGAGGCGATGACGGTGAGGCTGCCGGCCTCTTCGGTGTTGCGGGCCGAGCCGAAAAGGTACTTGGGGACGGTGAGAGCGCGTGAGTCGATGCCCCCCGACATGGTGCGCCCTGAGTTGGCGTGCTTCTTCGAGTTGTTGAACGCGCGGCCGAGGCGCGTGAGCGAATCCAGCAGCACCACGACGTGCCGACCCGCCTCGACCATGCGCCGGCAGCGCTCGATCACCATCTCCGCCACGGCGATGTGGCGCTCGACATCATGGTCGTTGCTGCTCGCGAACACCTGTGCCGGAACACTGCGTCGGAAGTCGGTCACTTCCTCGGGCCGCTCGTCGATCAGCAGTGCGTAGACGATTACGTCCGGGTGGTTCTTCGCCAGCGCGCCGGCGATGTCCTTCAGCAGGAACGTCTTGCCCGCTTTGGGCGGCGACACAATCAGCGCACGCTGCCCGCGCCCGATCGGGCAGAACATGTCAATCAACCGGCACGACGGCGGGCACCCCGGATACTCCAGCGTCAATCGCGGCTGCGGATCGATGCTGCTCAGCTCCTCGAACCGCTTCCGCTTGGCGTACTCCTCCGGCGTCAGCCCCTCGATCGCCACCACGCGCTCGACGACTTGGCGCAAAGGCCCGCGCCCGCCCCCGCCGCCACGGCGTCGGTTGGGCCGCTTGTCGACCACCTCGACGGTGACTTCGAGGCCGTTGCGCAGCGGGTAAGTCTGCCCCAGGACGATGGGGACGACGGGGTCGGAGGGATTATGGACGAGTCGGTCGCCGTCGAGTTGGCGGACGTGCCCTTCGGCGCGCGACGGCCACTCAAGGATGCCGGTCAGCGTGTTCATGCAGGATGTCTTTCGAGTCGTCGCCGCGGTTCCCGTGTCCGCGTGCGATTTTGGCCCGCGATCACGGCGAAAACGCCGGGGGCGGGCGAGGCGGGGGCCACGGATGAGGCCCGAGTGCCGCGAGTGCGGCGACGGGGGATTGGAACAGGGCCGGGGTGGGAAGTCAAGGGGGGCGTGGGGAATCCGGTGATGGTCCGAAGGGTGCGCAGGAGTGTGCGAGGGTGCCGGGGTGCGGCGTCTTCGCCGTACCCCGCGATCGAGCGGGAAATGTCGATCACGGGGTACACCAATGCAGCGTACGCAGGTACCCGATACCCGCCACCCAGTCACGCTCCAATCAACTATTCGGAACGATTATCTCGTGTCGATCGATGGGAAACACGTCTACCAATGAGGGATCATAGGCTTCTACCCAAAAGCGACCTGCCTTTCGAGGAAGTACTCTGAAGCTGTGAGTTTGGAAATGTTCTCTCTCAAGATCTTGAATTCGAATTTCTTGTACTTCTTCTTTTCCAGAAGGAGCCAGTTCCATGGGTACACGAACATGCACGATCATCGAAGTAATGGGTTTTAATCGTCGATTCGATATCTTCAAATCGACAATATCCTCAAGGCCAGTTTTTATTTTTGTATAACTAGAATCGATAATCACTGTGGCCTCGATCTCTCTGTCGTTGAACTGCGATAGTGATCGATTGATCTGAATTGCTGCGTACGCGAGCAGGACAATGACGGATACGCCCATCACAACAGCTTTGCCGAGTCTCCAAGACCACGCTAGAAGGGGCTGGCTATTCGGAAAGCCAACCGGTTCTCGTGGAACTGATGACGACGATGATGTCAAGGTCGACGGTTCAACATCCGTTAGAATTGCTCGCGATTTATTCGAAGATTGCACATTTACCGGTGGCTTTAGCGGCGCTATTCCTGCTAGACCAACTTCGCAAACCTCGCGTGAACATTGTTCGCCCGTTCTGGGATCAATATCGCCTTTGAACTTGAATGCGCCATGGTTGAGCCACTTGACTTCGTGCTGTGGCGAACGATCGGTGCCCTCATTCCTATCGGTAAAATCGCTCCCCAACTGCGCACGAGCTGCATCAAATGCGGCGCGATTAAGCAGTATCTGATTGGGAATAACCAACTCTTGAAGGCGCGACGCCATATTGATTGCATCGCCAGCGATATCAAAGCGTCCATTTGAAGAATCGTAGATCACAAACTCACTAGAATAGACCAACATCCGTACTTGCAGTGGTTCGAGTTTCCATTGCTCGCGTGTTATGCTAAATTGAATTCGTAGGGCGGATCTAACAGCTTCGGCGGACGACGTAAAAAAAATAAAGTACGCATCGCCAACGATCTTGAGTATCCGAGCGGATGGTTCGGCACTTATGGACGCTTCGATAATTTCATTATGGCGCTTAAGCTGCGGAAGGTAAACAGGCTCGGTCAGTCGAGTAACCTTTGCAGTCGAGCCAACAATGTCGGTGCACAGAAGCACTCGCAGTGATGTTCCGGCGCGAATCTCATGTTGTGGGTTTCCGATCGGATCGAGCATGATCCACCAGTTTATGCACCATTATCCCTCGCTCGTCCTCTGCGGTCGCCCTTTCGGCGACGGGCTGCAAGGCGGAGATCTGGATCATCTTTTGCGTTTAGGTGCCCCGGCAATGCGACCCTTTACGTGTTTACGCTATGCTCCTCTACAACCACTCCTGCTCCGGCTCCGAAGTCTCCATGACAAACCCGCCTTCGATCTCGACGTCGAGCCGACCGTCGTGGACGTTGACTTCGCGGAGAGTGCCGCCGACGAGGACGATCTGGTCTTTCGCTCCTTTGTAGAGGCGGGCGTTGGGGAGTCGGATGGTTTTGTTGGGGCCGATGGTGATGACGTGTTCGCGGGTGCCGTTGTGGTCGCGGATGACGTCAAGCCGTCCGACTAGCAGGATGTGCTCGCCCTTTTTGGGGTTCATACCGTTGAGGCGTTCGAGGGCGGGCGGGTTGATGCGTTGGGCCCAGCCCTTGACGCTGGTGGTGGCTTCCGAGAGCAGTTTAGCGGCGGCTTCGTAGCGCTCGCCGAGTTGTGGGTCTTTCAGGTTGACGCGGTCGAGGGCCCTGAGGAGGTTGATGCTGGCCTTGTTGATGGCGGATTCAGAAGCGAGGCCGGTGGCGCTGCAGATCGTGCAAGGCTTCTCTTTGAACGTCTTCTCGCGGTCCCGGAAGACGGGTCCATCTTTGTTCTGCCCCTTGGTGTCACCCTTCGGCTTGGAGCCTTCCTTGACGACTTTGCCTTTTCCGTTGCAGCCTTTGCAGAGGCAGGCGTTTGCGAGAGAGCGAGCTCTGGAGGTGACCTCCGCCGCCGGGACCTTGGGAGGCTGGTCTACCTTCTTCGGGTTGCCTTGGGCATCGGGCGTCTCGTCCGTTTCGGGTGCGTCCGCCTTCGGTGGCGGCGGCGGTTCCTGCGCCGGCGGGTCGCCAGCGGGCGCGGGCGCGGTGAAGACAAGCGACCACACCAGACCACACACCAAGAGCGAGCGGAACGAAGCGGTTTGCTTAGGGGCTTTCATGACATCCTCCTCAACCGAACCAATGAAGAACCGGCGGCGGACGTCCATGTTACCCTGTCCAGCATGAACGGACTGCTTCTCCGGCTCGCCCTTTTCATGCTGCTCGGCGTGCTGCCCGCGTGCGCGTCGAGCGCCCCGTCGCGCGAGGCGCGGCCCGTTGTGCTTCCCGCGCCGCTCGGCGAGGCCGAAATGGAGCGGGCACGCCAGGCACCGATCATCCGCGGCGACGGCACCGCCACGACCAGAAGCGAGTTGCTCGAGGCGTGCATGAGCGCGGACGCGGTGGTCATTGCCGAACGTCACGGCTTCGGGCCGGGGCTCGCCGGTGCCGCGGCTTTGTGGGGCGACATGCTCGGCAAGCCGGGCGACTTTCTCAACGGCGCGTATCGCCCCGCACTCGCCCTCGAGTTCTGGGAGCGCGACCACCAAATCCGCCTCGACGACTATCTCCAAGGCGTCACCGACGAGGCCGGGCTCTTCACGGCGATGGGCTGGACCGGTGCCGCGGCGTCTCGCGCCGAGCAGAGTTTCCCGCCGGGGCACCGCGCCATGGTGAACGCGGCGAAGGAGCGAGGCGTGCCGGTGATCGCCGCCAACGCTCCGCGGCGATATGTGCGGTTGGCGCGCACGGACGGCTTCGATCGCCTCGGCAAACTCACCGAGGGACAGCAGCGCCTCTTCCGACTGCCAGGCCGCCTGATCGAGGGCCGCTACCGCGACGACTTCGAGCGCATCATGGGCGGCGACCCGGCGAACCCCGGCCACCAGGCCATTTACCGCAGCCAGCAGATGTGGGATTGGACGATGGCCGAGAGTGTTGCCAACGCGGTCGATCGTGGGAACCGGCCGGTGGTGCTGGTGGTGGGGGCCTTCCACGCCGAGCACGACGGCGGGCTGCTGCAGGCGCTCCGCGAAATCCGCCCGGGCACGAAGGTCTTGACCGTGTCGTTCCTCGATTCCACGAAGACCGAAGTGCCGATCGGCGGCGCGGGCACGACCCCGGGCAACGTGGATCGCGGCCCGCGCGCGGACTTTGTGGTCGACTTCGCACGGTAAGACGCTCAAGACGGTTCAGAGCGGAGACGCGGAGATCTCGGAGAGAGACTGGGCGGTTGAAGGCCCGTCACATCGTCGGCGGTCTCGCGGTCGGCCATCCCGCCGGGGACTCCCGATTGCCTTTCGAAAAATCACGCCCGATCGCGCAAACTTCAACCCGCTCGGCGTATCTTCCCGACTCCCGACTCCCGTTCCCCGCCTTCACTTTCTGCTTCGCTGATTTGTTGCTTTGCTGCTTTCTTGTCTTCCCCCCCCCATGCCCTCCGTACCCCTCGATCTCACCCCCCCCGACCACACGGCGGAGCATCGCGTGCTCATCGTCACCGGCGCCCACCTGCGGGCTGAAGCCGCCGATCGGCCGCTGGCGTATCGCCTGCGCCATCAGATGCTCGAGTGGTGGGCGAAGCAGGCCGCCGGCGCGGCGGATGACGCCGCCTTCGAAAAACCCAGCGTCATAGTCTGCTCGGATGTCTGGTACCTCAACAACGACGACCTCCGCGTGCTGCCCACCGTCAGCATCGGCGGCCCCGGCGTCAACGCCCTGTCCGCCTTCCTCACCGAAAGACTCCCCGGCGTCTTCACCGTCGCCAACGTCCTCACCGTCCAGATGGACATCGAACTCATCGACCCCGTCGTGAACATCTGGGGCATGGACCACCAGACCACCGTCGCCGCCCTTGACGCGTTTGTTGAGCGGTACCTCGACCACTTCATGCGAAGAGCCTGCGCGGCGGCGTGAGACGGGAGAACGAATGGAGAAGCAGGGGGTGATGTGCCACGACGCTCGGCGCTTCGCCGAGCGTCGGGCGGAAGGCCGCGGTGCTCGGGGCACGACGGGCCGCGGACGGCCCGCCGTGGCATGTGGCGGGGTGTCAGGCACCCGTCTTTGAGTGGATGTGTAGAATCTCAGGTGCCGGAGAAGACCATGAACTCAGAGGCCGTCAGTCACGCTATTGAGAAGCCGGAAGTGTTTATCAGCCACGCTGCAAGCGATGCAGCGTTTGCGTCCGCAATTGAGAACGAGATTCGACGCACGTTTGCCAACGGCGTAGACGTCTTCTGCACGAGTTCGCCAGGTGCGATCAGGCCGGGTAGCGATTGGCTTGCAGAGGTCGAAGGCCGGCTCAAACGCTGTAAAGCGGTTATCGTCGTTGTCACTCCCGTTTCGATCGAGCGTCCTTGGTTGTGGTTCGAGATCGGAGCGACATGGGCCAATGGACGCATTGGAAACTGCCGCATTTACCCGGTTTGTGCAAAGGAGATTGATCTCGCGCAGCTGCCGCCTCCTCTTGGCAGGCTACAAGCTCTGTCTCTCGCCAAGGCGGGAGACCTCAAAATGCTGTTCGAATCGCTTGTCCAGCAGTTCGGATTCGGAAACCTCAAGGACTTCAAGGCCTCGGGCATAATGGCAAGGATTCCGAAGTACTCGACGATCAAAATGGCGCCAGAGGATTCAGATTCGAGAACATTCTATCATGGAAAGTATTCTGGATACAATGATGAAGAGCTGCAAGATGTACTAGTAACATACTATATCAACGAGCAAGTTCGAAGGTGGGAGAGATCCCGTTTCGAGCGTGAGTATGAATCTAATGTCTTGGGAGGGCGACTCGTGCATTATCGACAGGTTGATCGCGAGTTGGACTTGCCGGCCGGGACTTCTTCGCGACTGCTGATATTGGCTGCAGAAAGCGCCGGACTTGTAGTCGCCGCCCAGTCCGCGAACACGGTGCGATTCGGAATCGGAGGTTCGCTTGCGAAGCGGCTAACTCTGGAATGATACGAATCTCGCTTGGCCCCCGCGCTCGTGACCACCGCGTGGCGGTTGGCCGGGCCAACCAAAGAGCTTCGAAGGGTGGCATGGCCAAGTCCTCTTGGCCATGCTCCTGACGGCCGCCGCCACTTCGTTCAGAGCATGGCCAAGCTTCGCTTGACCATGCCACCCGCCCATCCCGTCCGTCATGCTCAAACAAGAGGTTTGAGCATGCCACCCAGCGCCTGCGCGTCGCTCACGCCGGCGTCGGGTTCAGGCCGCCCGCTTGGGCATCGGGGCCGGGGGTTGGCGGGGCTGAGGGGGCCGGCGTGCCTGGCTGGTTCCGTTTGGCCTCGGCCTCCAGCAGTTCGCTCACGCTGGGTTTGCCCAGCGGCTTGCCTTCCATGAGGCGTTTGACTTCGTCCGCCGTGAGGGTTTCGTGCTTGAGCAGGGCCATGGCGACGGCTTCGACTTTTTCCCAGTTGGCTTCGAGCGTGCGCCTTGCGTCGGCGAACGCTTCGTTCGAGAACCGGCGGATTTCCTCGTCGATGGCGCGGGCGGTTTCGTCGGAGTATTCCTTCTCCGGCATGTACATCTCGCGGTTGTCGACGCCGGTGTAGCGGACGAAGCCGACGCGGTCGCTCATGCCCCATTGCAGCACCATGGCCCGGGCCATGCCGGTGAGCATCTGGATATCCATGGCGGCACCGCTCGACACATCGCCGGTCTTGCGTTCCTCGGCGATGCGCCCGCCGCAGAGCACCCGCATGGTGGCTTCGAGCCACTTGCGGGAGTAGCCGTAGCGGTCTTTCTCGGGCATGCTGAGTGTGCTGCCGAGCGACTGGCCGCGCGGGATGATGGTGACCTTGTGGAGCGGGTCGGCGTCGGGCAGCAGCACCTGCAGCAGGGCGTGCCCGGCCTCGTGGAAGGCGGTGGCGACGCGCTCTTTCTCTTCGATCTTGCGGCTCTTGGCGCTGCGGCCGTAGCGGACCTTGTCGCGGGCCTCTTCGAGGTCGTCGTGTTCGACGAACTCTTTTTCGCCGAGCGTGGCGATGATCGCCGCTTCGTTGATGAGGGCGGCGAGCTCGGCGCCGCTGAACATAGGGGTCGCCTTGGCGATCCGCTCCATATCGACATCGGGGCTCAGCTTCACCTTCTTGGCGTGGACGTTGAGGATCTCCAGACGGCCCTTCAGGTCCGGCAGCGACACCTGCACCTGGCGGTCGAACCGGCCCGGGCGCGTGAGCGCCGGGTCGAGCACGTCGGAGCGGTTGGTGGCGGCGATGACGATGACCTGGTCGGAGGAATCAAAGCCGTCCATCTCGACGAGGATGGCGTTGAGGGTCTGCTCGCGTTCGTCGTGCCCGCCGGTGGTGAACCCGCCGCCGCGGCGCCGGCCCACGGCGTCGATCTCATCGAGGAAGATGATGCATGGGGAAGAGTCCTTGGCCTGCTTGAACAGGTCTCGCACTCGGGACGCGCCGACGCCGACGAACATCTCGACGAAGTCCGATCCCGAGATCGAGAAGAAGGGAACGTCGGCCTCGCCGGCGATGGCCTTGGCGAGGAGGGTCTTGCCGCAGCCGGGGTCGCCCACGAGCAGCACGCCTCGGGGGATGCGGCCGCCCAGGCGCATGAACTTTTTGGGGTGCTTGAGAAACTCGACGATCTCGTGGACCTCGTCCTTGGCGTCCTCGATGCCGGCGACGTCTTTGAAGGTGATGCCGGTGGACTCGCGGGCGAGCATCTTGTGGCGTGATTTGCCGAAGTTCCCGAGCATGCCGCCGGGGCCGGCGGCGCCGCGCAGACCGCGCGAGATGATGTACCAGATGAGGACGAAGATCAGCAGCGTCCAGAGGAGCGGCGAGAGGAAGAACTGCACGAGCGCGGACGGGCCCGCGGGCTCTGCGAAGTTGCCGTTGGTGAGCTTGTGGACCTCACTGACCCAGTGGGCGCGGGAGGAGGGCCAGATGCCGACGGTGATTCGCTCGGCGGTTCCCCCCGGAGTGGCGGGGGTGCGGTACTCGGCGGTGATGGCGTTCTCTTCGAGGCGGACGGTGGCCTTGTTGAGTTCGCCACCGTTGTAGAGGTTCGTGAACTCCGCCCAGTTTTTGTTGCTCTTCTGCGGCCCGAGGCTGTAGAGCACAAAGGCCATCATGAGGGCCATGGTGACGAGGATGATCCAACCCATGCCCGAGCGGTTGAAGGGCGAGCCGGTGGTGGCTTGGTCGCCACCTGCGCCACCCGGAGCGCCACCGGGAGCGCCGGGTCCGCCGGGGCCACCTTGCTTGCCACCGCGTCTTCCACCGCCGCTGCTGGGAGGCATCGGGGGCACCGGCGGGCGCGATTGGGCCATGAGGCTCGTCCCAGGGTCGATCAGTTTGGTCATGCGTGATTTCAATCGTGCTCCGTTGCAACTGTGCGATGCCCGACAAAAGAGCCCCGAGCGTGAGCGAGCGGGACGAACCACCGAGTGTGCCGATTCAATCTGAAGGCCCGTCGCTTCCGAGAGCCCCGTTGCCGACGCTCCGAGCTCGTTGTTCGGAGGCTCGCCGTTCCGGGTTCGACATTCCGTGCGATCGTGTCTCGCATCGGCTCAATCCTGCCGGGGCCCGCGCCTAACGCCGGAAGACCCCATCACCAGATCGGCGGAGTTTAGGCCGCGAACTACCATCCGCCTGAAGGTTCGTGAACTGTCAGGGCGGCCCCGTGCGCCCATCCGATACCACCGAGAAACCGCCCGGATTCAAGCCTTCGCACTCCCGCCGTAGGTACACGACGTGCGGTCGGTTTCCCACACCGTCATCGAGACCAGCTCGACGTCTTGGCGTTCGTGCCGCAGGGCCGCTTGGAGTCGCTCGAAAAACACGCGGGCAATGTTCTCGACTGACGGGTTGAGCCCCCCGAACTCGGCGAACGGGGCCGTGTCCTTGTTCAGGTGGGTGTGGTCGAAGGGCTCAACGATCGCCTCGGCGGTGAGGCGCTCGAGGTCCGCCACCGTGAAGGGGTTGCCTGAGTCCGGATCGATTGCCACAGCGGGCTCGACGCGGTAGTTGTGCCCGTGTCCGCTGGGGTTATTGCAGCGCCCGAAAGTCTGTCGGTTTTGCTCGTCAGAGAGCGCCGGGACATGCAGGCGGTGGGCCGCGGCGAGGTCGAAGCGCTGCCGCATGACCACCCGAGATGATGGAGCCGCGCTGGTCACTTCCACACTGTAGGTGGGGGTGAGATGCCAGCGAAGGCTTGACAGCGGGACAGGCAAAGCCTTCTCGCAGCACTGGAACAGCACCCACATGATCTCGGCGGGCTCGATGTGCGGTCGCTCGTGACAAGCGCGCTCAATCAGGGTCACCACGGCGGAGCGCACGGCAAGGTCGACATCCTTGATGTTGACGAGATACCCGGTTCGTGGGTCGGGCTCGCCAATGCAGACGGCTTCGATTTCGTAATAGCGTCCGAGTCCGCGCATGGCGGGCACGCCGCCGAAACCGTTGTGGTGGCGTGGCTCAGCGGGTCCCGATCCTTTGATGTCCTCCCGCGCCGCCATCTTGGCAGCGAATTGCCCAAAACCGGCCTCGCCGCCCGAGGCCGCAGTGGGGGGGGGAGGGTTCACACAGAAACGGACGATGCGACGGAGCTCAACCATGGGGCAGCGCCGACTGTAGGATCATGGTCATGAAGAAGACCCTTGCTGCTGTGTTGTTCGCCGGGATGCTCGCGGGTGGATTCGCGATGAGCGGGATGTCGCCTCAGGCGGAAGCGCCGGCAGCCGGCGCGCCGGGGGGCGCCTCGGACAAGCCCGCCGCGGCCTCGGCGTATGTGCTCGCCCATACCCTCAAAGACATCGACGGCAACGACGTCAACCTCGAATCGTTCAAGGGCAAGGTCGTCCTGATGGTGAACGTGGCGAGCAAGTGCGGCTATACGCCGCAATACAAGGGGCTGCAAGAGCTCTACGAGAAGAAGAAGGACGCCGGTCTGGTGATCCTGGGCTTCCCCGCCAACGAGTTCGGCGGGCAGGAACCCGGCAGCGAGGCCGACATCAAGCAGTTCTGCCACGACACCTACAAGGTGACCTTCCCGATGTTCTCGAAGATCTCGGTCAAGGGCGAGAAGCAGCACCCGCTCTACAAGCAGCTCGCGTCCCAGCCCGCGCCCGTCGGCGGCGACCCGAAGTGGAACTTCACCAAGTTCCTCGTCGACCGCGAGGGCAACGTCGTCGCCCGCTTCGACTCCCGCGTCGCGCCGGACGACCGGAAGCTGACCGACAAGGTCGACGAGCTGCTCGCGGCGGCGAAGTGAGCCAGCCGACGGATGGATATGGTGTTTTTCGGCACCGAACCGTCGCGGCGTGGGGTGGCATGCGCCAACGCCTTGCTCGCTCAATCTGAATCGGAAAGACTGCGACGACGCGCTTCAGCGCGTAAGCCACCGCGTGATCGCCATCCCCGCGCCGCACGCCGCGAGGCTGAGTGCGTTGGACAGCACCACATACAGCGCCGCCTTGCCCCACTGGCCCGTCTCGGCGAGACGGAGCGATTCGAGGGCGAAGGCGGAGAAGGTGGTGTAGCCGCCCAGCACGCCGACGATGAGCCCGAGGCGGAACTCTTCGCGTTCGAGCCACGATGCCGACGAAGCGGCGAGCACGCCGATGGCCAGGCAGCCGGAAACGTTGACGGCGAGCGTGCCGACGGGGAACGCGACGGCGCTGCCATCAAGGACCGGCGCGGGCCCGGCGAACCTCTGAGCGGCACCGGCGAGCGCGAAACGCAGCACGCCGCCGAGGCCCGCGCCGAAGAAGATGCACAGCCAGGTGAGCATGCGGGCACGATAGCGGCGGGACGCGATCGGTTTGCGCGGTGCGTCCGACTGACTGTCCGCAGGTCAGTGCTGAAGTCGAAAAGGCCCCAAGCGCCATCTGCAAGTCGCACGCCTGGCACTGACCCGAGGACGGGTCAGTGGCACAACGCGGCGTTGGGTTCGTGGGCACGCTCGCTCGGTCGCGCACCTCTCGCGTCAGGTTTTTCGAAGAACACCGAGGGGCTCGGGCCGACGCGGGTCGCGTCGTCTCGCGCCCACGCCGTGACTTCGAACGTGGCTCCGAGGGCTCGCGCGAAGCGGACGGCCTTGTGCTGGATGATCCCGCCGTCGAGCGACAGCGCGTCGTCGTAGTGCAGCGTGCGGAACCGATGCGCCCCGGCGCGGTCGAGATTCGGGTCGCGGTCGTAGACGCCCGGCACATCTTTGATGAGTCGGCATCGCTCAGCGCCGGCGTGGGCGGCGATGAAGATCGCCGTGATGTCCGAGCCGCCTCGGCCCAAGAGGCACAGGTTGCCGTGGTCATCCTGCGCGATGAAGCCGGGGACGACGGCGACCTCCGCGGCGTCAAGTGTGCGTTCGAGCGCGGCAAGATTGATCGAACACGGGTCGGCGTCCGCGCCGTCGCCTCGGGCGCGGAGTGCGAGCGCGCCGGGGCCGAGGGTTCGGGCGCGCAAGCCCGCCGCGCTCAGCGCGAGGGTGAGCTGCGCGGCGGTGGTGAACTCGCCCGTGGCGAGCAGCATGGCGAGTGCGGCGGGGTCGTGGTCCGCACCGGCGTGCAGCGCGCGAGCCTCGGCCAGCAGGCGGTCGGTGGTTCCTTCGAAGGCCGACACGATGGCGACAACCTTGGTGCCCGCGCCGTTCCATCGGCGGACTTCGGCGATGGCGTGGGTGAAATCGCGCGGGCCGCGCAGCACCGAGCCGCCGAACTTGAGAACGGTTAGAAGGTGGCGCACGCGGTCACCTCCTTTGCTTCGGCGAGCGCTTCGGCCAGCACCGGTCGGAGATCGGTGCCACCTTGAGCCGGGGAAACGGAGTCGGCCCGGAGAGCCGACGTACCAAAGGCCGACGTACCGAGAGCGGCTTCGATTGCCTGAGCGAGATCGTTGATGATGTCGGCGGGGTCTTCGAGGCCGACACTCAGCCGCACCAGCCCGTCGGTGAGGCCGACGCGTTCGCGCTGCTCCTTCGGCACGTCGGCGTGGGTCATGCTGGCGGGGTGGGTGATGAGGGTCTCGACGCTGCCGACGTGCTCGACGAGCGCGCAGAGTTTGACGCCGTTCAGCAGCGCGATGCCCGCCGGGGTGCCGCCCTCGATCTCGAATGAGACGACGTTTCCGTGGAGGTTGCCCTTGTGCTGCCGATGCGCGAGCTCTCGCTGCGGGAAGTCGTGCAGCCCGGGATAGTTCACGCGCTTCACGGCGGGGTGCACCGCCAGCCACTCGGCCACCTGCTGGGCGTGCAGCGACTGCTGCTTGATGCGCACGGCGAGGGTCTTGACGCCGTTGGTCGTGAGCCAGGCATTGAAAGGGGTCTGGATGCCGCCGGTGGACTTGCGGATGAACCGGACGCGCTCGAGCAGCGTCTCGTCGCGCGAGACGACCGACCCCCCCAGCGCCACCGAGTGACCCTCGATCTGCTTGGTGGTCGCGTAGACACTGATATCGGCGCCGAGATCAAGCGGGCGCTGCAGCACCGGCGTGAGAAAGGTGTTGTCCACCGCGAGCCTGATCTCGGGAGCGATCGACTCGCGCGCCCCGCGCACGGCGTCCGCCACGGCGGCGATATCGGTCAGTCGAAGCGTGGGGTTCGCCGGCGTCTCAATGAACACCAGCCTGGTCCGCGCCGTGATCGCGGCTCGCACCGCGCTCACATCGGCGGCGTCGACGAAGGTGCAGGTGATGCCCAGCTCACTGAGGACTTGCCGGAACAGACGCACGGTGCCGCCGTAGATCGCTTCACCGACCACCGCGTGGTCCCCGGCGCGAAGCAGCGCGAGAAACAGCGCGGTCTCGGCGGCGAGGCCCGTCGAAAAGGTGACGGCGGGCGGCGCATCTTCGAGCGTGCCGAGTACATCTTCGAGGTGATCGACGGTGGGGTTGCCGACGCGGGAGTAGGTGGGGCCGTCGATGTCGGAGACGGCGCGGTGCAGGTAGGTGGTGGATTGAACGATGCCGGGGACGAGCGGGCGGGGCGTGCCGGTGGTGGGGCGCGGCGTGGGGTGGAGGGCGCGGGTGGAGGGAGAGAGTGGGCGCGGCGGCGAGACGCCTGTGGTGCTGCCGAGGTCGGGAATGGCGAGGGGTCGGGTGGCGTCGGAGTTCGAGAACGACATGTGGGCCGTGACCTTTCACGGCATCGAGAGGCGGTCGATCTCGCGGGGGTGACGCCGAACATCGGCGTCGTTTTTGCCTGCGGGCGTCTCCTTGAGAGAGCCTTTGGGCCGCATCTGGTGAATCCGAATGGACACTTCGGAAGCCCCCGCGAGGGGCTGACCTCGGCACCGCGGCCTTTGATTTCCCTTGTTCTGCTGGGAAAAGGCTCGGTTGCCGCCCGGGCGAATGCTCGCTCGGGACTCTTGATGCTGGGAGGAGGGTACCGCCGTGCGCCGGCGTGTCAAGCAAAAACCAGAACCCCGACCGTGAGGGAGGGGCCTCCAGGGGTCTGCTCATGGTTCCTCATGCTGGCTGGCTCGCGCGAAGCCCCTCCCACACGGTCGGGGTTCTGCGTGTCCCGCATCGCCGTGTAAAGTGACACGCATGGCCATCAAGCAACTCACCGACGAACAAGTCCAGACCTGGACGCGCGAGCAGAAGGACCGGTGGTGGCTCGCTGAGGTCTTCAAGGGCGACATGCCGCAGTTGACTCTGCGGGCCGCGGTGACGGGGTTCCTGCTGGGGGGCATCCTCTCGGCGACCAACCTCTACGTCGGCGCGAAAACTGGCTGGACCCTCGGCGTCGGCATCACCTCGGTCATCCTCGCGTTCGCGGTCTTCCGCATGCTTTCAAGGCTCGGCCTGCGCGACCTCACGATCCTCGAAAACAACTGCTCGCAGTCGATCGCCACCGCCGCGGGCTATATGACCTCGCCGCTGGTCGCGGGGCTGGCGGCGTACATGTGGATCCAGAACGAGCCCATGAACTGGTGGCAGATGCTCTCGTTCAACGTGGTGCTGTCGATCTTGGGCGTGCTGGTGGCGTTCCCGATGAAGCGGCGCTTCATCAACGACGAACAGGCCCCGTTCCCCGAGGGCCGCGCCGCGGGCGTGGTGCTCGACACGCTCTATACCTCCGAGGCCGCCACCGGCATCTTCAAGGCCAAGGCGCTGGGCTTCTTCGCGCTGCTGGCGGGCGTGTTCACGTTCGTCTCGCACGAGAACTACCAGAAGTTCATCCAGCTCAAACTGCTGGGCATGAAGCAGTTCACGGATTTCTCGAAGTACCTGCTCAAGATCGACGAGTGGTACTACGACCTCGTGGCGGCGGGCAAGGTGAAAATGCCCACGCTCTCGGGCGTTGACATCCGCGAGCTGGCGCTGCGCCCCGAGGCCGACCTCGCCATGTTCGGTGCCGGCGCGCTGATGGGCATCAAGGCGGCGTGCAGCCTGCTGCTGGGCGCGGTGCTCAACTTCGCCGTCATCGTGCCGATCATGATCGCCTACGGCGAACTCAAGCCCAAATCCGGCACCATCGCGGGCGGCGACGCCGTCTTTGGCCGAGCCTACATCATGAACAACTGGGCCCTGTGGTGGGGCATCACCATGATGGTCACGGCGGCGATGGTCTCGCTGTTCGCCAAGCCCAAGATTTTCGTCGACGCCTTCCGCGGGTTCTTCGGCGCGAAGAAGGACCAGGGCAAGGACGTGCTGCGCGACATCGAACTGCCGCTGTGGGTGTCATGGGTGGGCGTTCCGATCGTCGGCGGCGTCGGCGTTTGGATGGCCCACGACTGGTTCGGGGTTTCGTGGGTGTTTGGGGCGACGGCGATCCCGCTGATCTGCCTGCTGGCGCTGATCGCGGTGAGTTCCACGGCCCTCACGGGCACGACGCCGGGCGGTTCGCTGTCGAAGATCCCGCAGTTCACCTACGGCGCGCTCGACCCCAAGCACCCGCCGACGAACCTGATGACCGCCGTCATGTGCTCGGAGGTGGCGACGAACTCGTCGAACCTGCTCATGGACATCAAGCCGGGCTACATGCTGGGCGCGAAACCCAGGCAGCAGGCCATCGGGCACATCATCGGGATTTTCTCGGGGTGCCTGGCGAGCACGCCGTTGTTCTATATGTTGTTCACCAACGCCTGGGACAAGGAGAAGACGCCCAAGCTGCAGGACCACATGGTGACCGAGCAGTTCGGCTTCCCCGGCGCGGTGCAGTGGAAGGGCGTGAGCGACCTCGTCACCAGCGTGTTCGGCGGCGGCGGCTCGGGCACGCTGCTGACAACCTCGATCATCTGGTCGATGGCGATCGCGGGCGCGGTGGCACTGGTGTTCGAGGTGGCGCGGATCTTCACCAAGGGCAAGTTCCCGCTCATCCCGCTGGCGATCGGGCTGGGTGTCGTGGTGCCGCCGGGGTCGACGCTGGCGATGTTCTGCGGCGCGCTGTTCTTCTGGCTGATGCACAAGTGGTACGCGCACAAACAGGGCTCGTTCGCCAAGCGCCTGTGGGTGGATACGCACGAGCCGGTGTGCGCCGGCATCATCGCCGGCGCGGCGCTGGTGGGCATCGGCGACCTAATCGTGAAGACGTTCTTGCTGTAAAGACCATCGAGCGCGCCCGAAACGCGAGCAGCTGGGTCGCCAACGAGCCCCGAGCGTCAGCGAGTGGGTTGAGATCGCCTGAGTCGTCCGCCTTTCCCCGGACCCGTCGCTGACGCCGCAGGGGGCGGGCTCTTTATTCGGGCGCATCTCGCCATCGGCCCGTCCTACGCTGATTGCTTCTCCTATGCACGCCCTGTTCGACGAACGCCGCTACCTCATCCCCTTCCGCTCCACCCTGCTCCCGCAGATTTTCACGGGCACGCTGGTGATCGGGGGCGGCGCGGGCGGGCTCTCGTGCGCGCTCGAAGCCTCGCGCCACGGCGACGTCATCGTCCTCTGCAAAGACCGTCTCACGCTCTCGAACACCGCATGGGCCCAGGGCGGGATCGCCGCAGTGCTGGCGGGCGACGACTCGGTCAACGCCCACGTCCGCGACACCCTCGAGGCCGGCGCGGGGCTGTGCGATGAGCCCGTGGTGCGGCGCGTGGTCTCGGCGGGGCCCGACGCGATCGCGCGCCTCCGCGCCTGGGGCTTTCAACCCGATCTCAACGGCGACGGGCCTGCCCTCGGGCAAGAGGGCGGGCACTCGACGCGGCGCATCGTGCACGCCTCGGGGGATGCCACGGGGCAGGAAGTCGCACGAGCGCTCATCGAGCAGGCGAAGGCCCGCACCAAGTCTTCGCTCCGGTTGTTCGAGAAGTGCTTCGTGATCGATCTCCTGACGGCGGACGGGGGCGGGGGGGCAGGGCAAGCCGAGCCCGGAGCGCCCTGTCTTGGCGCACTGACGTGGCACGCCCGCTACGGCCTGCAGGTCATCTGGGCCTCGGCAACGGTCCTCGCCTCGGGCGGCGCGGGCATGCTGTGGCGCGAGACGACCAACCCGCCCGTCGCGACAGGCGACGGCGTGGCAATGGCCTACCGCGCCGGAGCCTCGATCCAGGACGCCGCCTTCATGCAGTTCCACCCCACCGCGCTCTATGTCGCCGGCGCGGCGCGGTTGCTCATCAGCGAGGCGGTGCGCGGCGAAGGGGCCCACCTGCTCGACGCCCCGCCCAACGAAGGCGGCGAACGCTTCATGGTCGGGCGGCACCCGCGCGCCGAACTCGCACCGCGCGACGTCGTGAGCCTTGAAATCTTCAGAGCGCTCGCCCGCAAGTCCGTGCCCAACGTGTGGCTCGACTGCCGGCACATCAGCGGATTCGCCGCCCGATTCCCCGGCATCGCCGGCACGCTCCGACAGTTCGACCTCGACCCATCGAAGGACCTCATCCCCGTCAACCCCGCGGCCCACTACTTCGTCGGCGGCGTGCGCGCCGACGACTGCGGACGCACCGACGTCCCCGGCCTGTTCTGCATCGGCGAGGCCGCCTCGACCGGGCTCCACGGCGCCAACCGCCTGGCCAGCAACTCGCTGCTCGAGGCGGTGGTCTTCGGCGTCGCCGCGGGCGAGGCCATCGGGGCCGAGGCCAGCGCTCGCCGCGGCTCGTCGCCAGCCCCGCGCCAGATCACTTCCGAAGTGCCCGTCTCGCACCAGGGCGATATCGATCTCAGCGACGTGCGCTCCAGCGTCCGCTCGGCGATGTGGCGCAACGTCGGGCTCGAACGCGCCGGTGTCAAACTCCGCGACGCCACCGACATGCTCGACTTCTGGGCGCGATACACCCTCGACAAAGTCTTTGACGAGCCGGCGGGATGGGAAGTCCAGAACATGTTGCTGTCGGCGGCGCTGGTGGCACGCTCGGCGCTGTGGCGCGTGGAGTCCCGCGGCTGCCACACCCGCACCGACGCGCCGGAGCCGAGCCCGCGCTTCGCCGTGCATGATGCGTGGCGGAAAGGGCTCGCGGGGCCGATCGAGCGGGCGGTCGCCGAGGGATAACGAGACCCCACAACGAGCCCCGAGCGTGAGCGAGCGGGTCTGAGATTCCAGTGAGACTGAGAATCTCGGGCGTTGACGGCGCACGGACCCGTCGCTCACGCTGCGGGCTCGTGTGCTCGGGCGATTCAGCATGTTCGCACCAGCGTCCGGGAATGGGCCTTCACACGTCGCGCCGTGCCAGAGGCCCCGCATGGGCGTCACAATCGGCACGCTCGATGCCTCCGTTCGCCGTGTTTCACTGGCGGAGCGTCGCCCCTGGGGTATGTTCCCTTTGAGGATCGACATGAACAAAAGACACGGCAATCTCCGGGCTGCTGCCACCGTTGTGGTGATGGCCGCCCTCGGCTTCCTGGCCCCCGCGGTCAGCGAGCCCACCCAGGCGAAGAACGACACCCCCGGCGTCGGCACCAGCCCGGTCGCCCGTGGCATGCTCATCCCCGCCCGCATGCGGATGATGGTCCGGTTCAACCCTTCTCGGACCGCGTGAGCGTCCCTCACCCCGCCAGACGCAGCGGCTGCTGCTCGGCACCCAGTCGCTCATCAAACAGCTTGACCTGGTTCCTCCCGCCGGTCTTGGCGGCGTAGAGCGCTCGGTCGGCGGCCTCGATCCAACTCGCCGCGTCGTTGAGCCCGCTGAGCCCGGCGCTCGTCACGCCGAAGCTGCCGGCGACCTTCATCTCGGGGTACTTCCGCCACGCCTTCTCGGCGATCGCCGAGCGGATGCGTTCGCACACGCCCGAAGTCTCGGCCTGCGTCGCGCCGGGAAGGATCAGCGCGAACTCCTCGCCGCCGTAGCGGCACGCGATGTCATAGGCGCGGAGCTCGGCGCGGAGCACCTGCGCGAAACCCTGCAAGACGGTGTCGCCGGCGGGGTGGCCGAAGGTATCGTTGAGCTTCTTGAAGTGGTCCAGGTCGCACATCACCAGCGAGATGGGCGTCGATCGGCGGATGGCGTTGGAGAGCTCGGACTCGAGCCGCTCGTTGAAGTAGGCGCGGTTCCACAGGCCGGTGAGGCCGTCGATGCGGGCCTGGTTTTCGAGCAGGCGCATGAGCTGGGTGATCTTGATGGCGCTCTGGATGCGGGCGCGGAGTTCGTGGACGTCGAAGGGCTTGGGGACGAAGTCCATGGCGCCCATGTCGAAGGCCATGACTTTGTCGGTGCTCTTGGCCTGGCCCGAGAGCATGATGACGGGGATGCCCATGGTGCGGGTCTCGGCCTTGAGGCGCTTGAGCACCTCGAACCCGTCCATTTCGGGCATGTTGACATCCAGCAGGATGATCGAGGGCGTCTGAGACTCGGCGAGCTCGAGGCCCTCGGGCCCGCTAAAGGCGGCGAGGAACTCGATGCCCTCGTCCTTCAGCTTCACCGCCAGCAGGCGGTGGATGTAGGGCGAGTCGTCGATGAGCAGCGCGATGGGCGCCTGGTCTTGTGGTCGCACGCCGGTTCCCCTGTTCCCTGGGTGAATGCTCCGCCGGAATCGCTCAGGCCTCCGCCCGAGCACAACAAATCAGGCCCGAACCCTCTGACACATGTCGACGAGTTCCTCGACACTCGCTCGGACGCGATCCGCGTCGGCGCTCTGTTCGTTCAGCATCGATTCGAGCCGCGCGGCACACGCGCCGAGCGTCTCGAAGCCGTACCCGCCCCCCGCCCCTTTGAGCTGGTGGGCCAACCGCCTCAGTTCGGAACGGTTGCCCTGCTGCCACAGCGCGTGCAGCGTGCGGGCCTTGTCGGGCATCTCACTGGCAAACTCCTGGATCAGTTCCGACATGTCAGGGTCGCCTGCGAATGTGCTCAGGACCGGGAAGCCGCTCCCCGACGGGACGGGCTTCAACGGTCCAGAGCCGGGCGTGTGCATCGGCAAGTCCATGGCCGAGTTCTCCGGAAGGGCGGACGCTGGCCTGGTGCGCACCGTGCGCGGACAGGACGATGGTGCATCGACGTTGCTTTCGCGCCGGTCAAGTCTCGGGGGTCCGCGCGGGCCGGACAGCCGGCTGTCTGGTGCGGTCGGTCAGTTTGGGAGGCGTCCTACAGGTCCGATGCGCGGCAGCGTCCGTGAATCTGTGGCGTGGACCCGCCGCGCAAACGGCCCCGAAAAACAGGGGGTGCATGGCGTGATTGCCACTGGCATTCGGAACCCCTCGAACCACCCCAAAAACCCGCGATCATCCCGATCGGGCCCCCGCTCTCTGTGCAAAAAGAAAGAAGGCGGCGCGCATCCGAAGACGCTGCGCCGCCCTTCCGGGGGGGCAAATGAAAGCGGATTCAGGATATCGGCCTCGCGGCGCTTTGCAAATCAGAAACGCGGGGGACAGCCGCCTGTGGAAAACCTGTTCCGTCGCGTGGACAAATCTCCGGCGTAGAGTCGTCCGCGAAAGCGGACCGTCCCGACCGATGGTGTTTCGATCGGCCGAGACCGACGGCTCGCGCCATCGGCTCTGAAAGACATCGTTTCAGCACTCCGAACCGAACGCGGCCAGGAAGCTGACGAGGTCAGCGGTGTTGATCGCGCCGTCTTGGTTGAAATCAGCCGGGCTGCTGGGGCTGACGGACTGGCCAAACAGGGCGAGGAACGCCGTGAGGTCGGCGGTCGTCACGCCGCCCGAACCATCGAGGTTTCCGCGGCAAATCACCGCGAGCGCCCCGTGGCTGCGGGTTGTGGAGCCGCAGGGGCCGGTCACGGTGACGAAGTACTCGCCGGCGTCGATTTGGCGGGTGCCGGTGATGACAAGGGTGGAGGTCGCGGTGCCGCTGTAGCGTCCGCCGTCGGCGAGCGGGACGGAGCCCTTGCTCCACTGATAGGTCAGTGCGCCCGTGCCGGACGCGCCGACGGTCAGGCCGACGGTCTGGCCGACGTCGGCGCTGAGGTCAATCACGGCGGCGTCGATGCGCGGGTCGGTGATGAGCTCCCACGTCTCGCCCAGCGTGACCGCGCCGCGCACGCCGTTGGCCGTGATCAGACGCGAGCGGTGGGTGTCGTAGGTCATCGCGTGGTTGACGCGCGGGGTGAGTCCGGTGGCGGGGATGAGGGTCCAGGTCGAGCCGTTCCACGCCCACAGATCGCCGTGCTGCGCCGTGCCGGATTCGCCGCCCATCATGACGACGCGTTCGCGGACGGGGTCCCAGGTCATGGCGATGCCGTTGCGGGTTCCGGGGCCTGCGGGTTGTGCTTGGGTGGTGGCCTTCTGCTGCCAGGCGACGCCGTCCCATTCCCAGGTGTCGCCTTGCTTGATGAAGCTGTTGTCGTAGCCGCCGAAGACGACGACGCGCTCGCGCGAAGCGTCGTACGCGTAGCCGGCCCAGGCGCGCGAGTTCATCTGGCCGTTGAGGCGGAACGTCCAAGTCGCGGCGTTGCCGTCCCACTCCCAAGTGTCGTCCATCCCGTGCTTGCCCTGGATCATCACGGTCTTGTTTCGGGCGGCGTCATAGACCAGCCCGTGGGCGTGCCGTGCGAGCGGGCCGGTGGGCGAGGCCTGGAACCAGTTGACGCCGTCGAACTCGAAGGTGCCGGGGATGTGGTGGTTGGAAGGCGACCACTCGATGGCGGCGCCGGAGTGCATGACCAGGCGTTTGCGTGCCGAGTCGTAGGTCATGGGGGTTTCGAAGCGTTTGAAGGGGACGGTTCCGCCGGGCGTGAGCTGTGTCCAGGCGGTGCCGTTCCACGAGAGGGTCTCGCCGTGTGCGCCGACATCGGGCCAGGCGAGGCCGATCATCCCGCCGAAGAGGATCGTCTGGCGTGAGGCCTGGTGATAGGCCATGGCGGGCGAGGCGCGGGGCGAGGGCTCGGCGGCGCTGAGGCGGACCCAGGTGTTGGTGCCGCACTGGGCCAGGACGGGAGCGGCGGCGGAGTGGAACGCGGCAAAGACGGAGAGGCCCGCGCCAACAACGGCGGCGGGCGAGCGGTGGGTGCGCTGTGGCATCGTGCGGTCCTCGGCTTTGGCGGCGAGTCGATCGGTTGCGCGCGGGGAACAGGGACACACCCGGCGCGATGATGAGGTCGTGCGGTCCCCTGTCAGGGGATTCGCAGGCGGGATGGACTGGGTTTCCTGATTTTATTGGCGCGGGGCTGCTGCGCCGCGCAAAATCGCGGACATGTCGGCGGTTGAGGGGTCAACCCGAAGGGGTACCACCAGCCGCGGAGCTTGCCGATGCCGATGATGGTCGCGGTGGTCACCTCAAGGCGTTCCGCCGCTGGCCCCGAAAAGTCCTACCGCGGTGGCGGTCATGGCGATGATGGCCTTGATGAGGGATTCGCCCGCAATCAGGCCCGACGCGGTGGCGATCGAGAACTTGTCGCTGCTGGAGCGGTGGAGCTTTTCCCACAGCCACCCGATGCACGCGCCGAGGAAGAAGCCGAAGGCGCTCGAGAACGGGATCACCCACGAAAGCCCGAGGCCCATCGCCGAGGGGAGATAGCCGCGGACCTTCGGGGGGACGAGTTTTTCGAGGATGGGGATGGCGACGCCGATGCACGCGCCGATGAGGATGGCCCACTTGGCACTGTCGGGCAGGAACTCGATGCCCTTGGTGAGCACGCGTGCCACCGCCTCCCACTGGCGGGTGCCGGGGGCGGCGAACTTCTCGAGGGCTTCGCGGGAAGGCACCATCAGGAACCACACCGGGACCACAGCGAGGGTGCCGAAGAACACGCCGAAAAACTGCGCGAGGAACTGGCGACGCGGGTTGGCACCGAGCAGGTAGCCGCTCTTCAGGTCGGTGAGGAGGTCGGCCGAGGAGGACGCGGAGTTTGCCGCGATCCCCGCCGAGGCGAGGTTGGGCACGATCTGGCCCGGGTGCAGCACGGCGAACAGGAGCTGCATCACTTTGCCCATGGCACCGATTGGCGTGGTGTCGGTTTCGCCGGTGGCGCGGCACGCGACCAGCGAGAGGAAGAACGACATCACGATGGCGATGAGCCCGGCCCACCACGAGATGTTGAACGCGACGATCTGCACGAACAGCATCGCGATCGCGATGGGGATCATTCCGATCAGCATCCACTTGCCGGGGACCTCGACGGCGGCGGCGGCGCGGGTCTCGGCGATGGCCTCTTCGCGCTGCTCGATGGCCTGCTCGGACTTCAGACCCGTGAACGCACGGATGATTGTCTTCCACTGCATGGCGACGGCGGTGAGGCTCGCGAACACCATGATCGCGGTGCCGCCCCACAGGCTCCAGACGGTGAAACGCAGCACGGTACCCCCGGCATTGAGTTCGATGTTGCGTACGACGTTCTTGTCATAGGCGCTCTTGTCATACACCCAATCGCTGCCCTGTTGCACCCAGCCCGTGCCCGTGACGCCGAGGTCTTGCTCCAGAAGCCACGGGCCGACAAACCAGTAGAGCAGCGCCGAGCCGATGAACATCGAAAGGCACGCGCGCATGCGGGTGATGATGCCCGCGGCGAGCAGCAGCACGCTCGACTCGAAGCCGAACGCCGGCGGGGTGACGCCGTGGAACTTCGCGAAGCCCGCTGCGGGGACGAGTTCGGGCAGGCGGATGTTGAAGAGCGTGCTCTGGACCGCGTCGAAGGCCTTATCGAGGAACGCGAGCGTGCCGTGGCCCGTGTTCAGGATGCCCACCATGGCCCCGAAGAAGATCCCGGCGATGAGCACATACGCCTTGCTCATCGCGTCCTTGCTCTCGGAATAGAGCGAGCGGAGCGTCTCGGCGGCGGCGACTCCGGAGGGGAATCGCAGCCCCTCGTGGTTGATCATCTGGCGCTTCAGCGGGATCGCGAGAAACACGCCCATCAGGCCCGTTGCCATCGTGAACAGAACGACGGCCCAGATGGGGCTGATCTCCCACGACTTGATGTCGGCCCAGGTCTCTCCCTCGCCGGGTTCGCGGAGCAGGAGGAGTGCGCCGAACATGGTGGCGAGCGTTGAGCCGGTGGAATAGCCGGCCGCCGAAGCCGTCGAGGCCATGCAGTTGTTTTCGAGGATGGACATCTTCGAGAGCCCGCCCGCCGAGACTTTCACGAAGAGGTTCCAGATGACGAATGACATCACACAGGCGGTGATGGCCACGCCGAAGGCCCACCCGATGGCCAGGGTGGTGTACAGGTTCGATGCCGCCATGAGCATCCCGAGAATGCCACCCATCATCACCGCGCGGAGGGTGAGCTGCGGCATCTTGTCGCCCTGGTACACATGCTTGTACCAATGCAGGTCCTTCTGTTCCGGCGTGGCGTTCTCGGGCAGCGGCGGGACGCCGGGGGCGAACCCCGAAGTCGTTGAAGCAACCGATTCGCCGGAAGAAGGAGCGGCCATGCGGTGGACCTTTCGGAGCGGCGGTAAAGCGGGGGGCGGAGGGCGCGGTGACGTGACCTGTTCGGGACGGTATGGGAACTGTGAAGATGGGGCAAGGGTGAGACGGAGAGGTAATGAGGTGCGGGGGGCGGCGAAGTCGTCGAGTGGTCAAGTGTTCAAGTGGTCGAGTGGTCGAGTGGTCGAGTGGTCAAGTGGTCAAGTGGTCGAGTGACTCGAAGCCGACTCCCGACTCCCGACTGCCCACTGCCCACTGCCCACTGCCCACTGCCATCCTCCCCGTTTCCCCCTTTCGTAAAACGGTTTACTAAAGGGCGGCCATCCGCTACGATGTCCCCCCCGTCATGCTCGGGTGTGCCTTTCTCAACCTGTCGCGGTCCGGTCGGCGGCCGATCCTCGCGGGTCGATCGCGGTGGGGGGCGTTCTGGACTGTCGTTTCATCCGCGGTTCCCTTCCTTTGCTGGGTGTTGATGCTCATGCCGACCACTTCGCCGACGTCGTCTGCTCGGGCCTCGCAGCCTCAGGACTCCAGCACGGGAGCGGCGGCTCCCAACGGAGGGCGCGGGTCGGGCGGTCAGCGGTTCGAGCCGTCGCCCAACCCCGCCTCGGTGGTGACGGTCGGGAACGCGCGGTTCACGTTCCTGACGGCGCGACTGGTGCGCATGGAGTGGTCTCCCGGCGGGGCGTTTGAAGACCGGGCGTCGTTCGCGTTCGTCAATCGAAACCTGCCGACGCCGGCGCTGGACGTGAAGCGTGAGCAGGGCGTGACCACGGTTTCCACCGGGGCGCTGACGCTCACCTACCGCGACGGTTCGGCGTTCACCGAAGTTGGGGCGCTCAAAGTCACCTTCACGCTCGACGGCAAGCCCGTCGAATGGACCCCCGCCGCAAAACCAGCCGGCAACCTCTTCGGCACAGTCCGCACGCTCGACGGCGTGTCGGGCTCGTGCGACCTCGAACCGGGCCTGCTCTCGCGCGAAGGCTGGGCGCTCGTCGATGATTCGGAGCGGTTGCTGTTCGAGACCGCGGGCACGGATTGGCCGTGGGCGACGCCGCGGAAGCATGTGACCGATCCCAAAGCACCGAAGGCGCTCGACTGGTACCTGTTCGCACACGGCCACGATTTCGCGGGGGCGCTCGAGGATTTCACGAAGGTGGCGGGGAAGATCCCGCTGCCGCCGAAGTATGTGCTGGGCTCGTGGTGGAGCCGCTACTGGGCCTACAGTGACGACGAACTCAAGGACATCGTCGCCCAGTTCAACGAGCATGGCGTGCCGTTGGACGTGCTGGTCATCGATATGGACTGGCACCTCGACGGGTGGACCGGATACACGTGGAACAAGGACTATTTCCCGGATTCCGCGGCGTTCTTGAAGTGGTGCAAGGACAACAACCTGTTCGTCACGCTGAACCTGCACCCCGCCGACGGCGTAGGCAAGCACGAGGCGCAGTTCCCCGCGTTCAAGGCGGCGATGGGGATCACCGACAAGACGTGCTACCGCGTGCCGTTTGACTGCACCGACCGCAAGTTCATCGAGAACTACTTCGAGCTGCTGCACCATCCGGAAGAGGCCAAGGGCGTCGACTTCTGGTGGATGGATTGGCAGCAGGGGACCAACACGAAGATCCCCGGGCTCGACCCCTTGTACTGGCTGAACTATTTGCACTGGACGGATTTCGAGCGGCGCAGTGAGCAGGGGTTGTCGCTCGGCGGCACGTCGGCGCTTCCTGGTACGTCGGCTCTCCGAGCCGACTCTTCCTCAGGCCGTGCGAGCGCTCCGGATGGTCGTGCGGCGGAACTGTCGTCGGAAGAGTCGGCTCGGAGAGCCGACGTACCAGGCTATGGCGACAAGCGCCCGCTCATCTTCAGCCGTTGGGGCGGCCTGGGGAACCACCGCTACCAGATCGGGTTCTCGGGCGACACCTACAACAACTGGGAATCGCTGGCGTTCCAGCCCTCCTTCACCGCCACCGCGTCGAACGTCGGCTACGCCTATTGGTCGCACGACATCGGCGGGCACCAGCCCGGGCCCGTCGAGCCCGAGCTGTACGCGCGGTGGATCCAGTACGGCATCTTCAGCCCCGTGCTCCGCACGCACTGCGGCAAGCGGCCCGACGCCGAGCGCCGCATCTGGGCGTTCCCCGATGAGGTGTTCGAGGTCTGCAAACGGGCGTTCGAGCTGCGCTACGCGATGATCCCCTACACCTACACGGCGTGCCGAGAGGCGTATGACACAGGGCTGGGGCTGTGCCGACCGTTGTATTACGCGTGGCCGAACCTCGATGAGGCGTACGCCAACCCGGACCAATACCTGTTCGGCGACGATCTGATGATCGCGCCGGTGGTCTCGCCCGCGAATGATGTGAGCGGGGTGGCGAGCGTGGATGTGTGGTTCCCTCCCGTCGAGGGTGGGTGGACAGATTGGGCAACGGGGCGGGTGTTCGGGAAGTCGGTGGGGCAGGCTTCCAGCCTGCCTGCATCGTCGGATGGCAGGCTGGAAGCCTGCCCCAACGCTCATCGCCTCAGTTACGCCCTGCGCGACATCCCGGTCTTCGCGCGCTGCGGCGCGGTGATCCCGATGCAGCCGCCCATGCGCCGCACCGGCGAAAAGCCCGTCGACCCGCTCATCTTCACCGCCTATGACGCCGGTCCGCGCGGGGCCGACCGTGGCACCGGGCGCGTGTACGAAGACGACGGCATCACCAGCGGCTACGAACGCGGGGAGTTCAGCGAGACCCGCGTCACCCACGCGCTCGAAGGCGGCGTAAGGTCGTTCGAGATTCACCCGGTCAAGGGTGCGTTCGACGGGATGCTCGCCGAGCGCGCGTACGAGGTGCGGATGCCGTTTGTGCTGCCGCCGTTGAAGGTGAAAATGGGCGGCGTCGAGGCCGCCATCACCGCCGCTCCCGGTATGGGCTGGTGGTACGACAGCTCCTCGGCGACGCTGTTCATCCGCACGGCGCGATTGAAGACCAGCCAGAGCGTGCGCGTCGACGTGGAGCTCTCGAAGGTGGACGATTCTCCGATCCGCGCCGGCCTCATCGGCCAGCTCAACGTGATCGACGACGTGGCGGCGCTCCTGGGCAACCACGCCCCGGCGTCGCTCAAGAACGCCGCCGACATCCGCGCGGCCCTTGCCGCCGACCCCGCCGAGGCGATGCGCCGAGCGGCGGACATGCAGGCCGGCTGGTGGTCGTTCATCGCGGAGATCGCCGCCGGTTCCGCCTCGGCGGACCTCAAGCAGCGAGCCCAGGCGCGGCTGCTCGGTCTGTCGTGCGATGTGACCATCAAAGGCGCGGGCAAGGGTCAGATCGCCGCCGAGGCGCACGTCGCCTTTGCACCTCGGTTCGACCACGCCGGCGAATCCACCGTGCTCGTCGAGTTCGCTTCAAACCCGTCGGAGCTGTGGAAGCTGTCGCCGTCGGGCGTTGGTGTCGCGCCGGGCGCCGCGTCGCCGCTGGCGATGGGCAAGGGGCTGACCTCGGGCGTTGTTCTTGCCTCATCCGGCGTGCCCGGCGCGGGCGAACTGACCACCCGCGTGAGCATCGAGGCCCGCGGCACCCGCATCACCATGTCGTCGTCGCAGTCCTTCTGCCCGTCGCTCAACCAGTGGCACGTGCTGGGGCCGTTCGATGCGTCGAAGCACCCCGACGCGATTCTCGCGCTGAACCCGATCGACGAGACCAAGCCGATCGACCTTACGAAGACCTATCCGGCGGCCACCAAGGGCACGGGCGGTGCGCCGTTGGTACCCCTTGTCTGGAAAAAGGTCTCGCGGACGCTCGACGCCCACGACGACCCCTGCAAGGAACTGTTCGTCGACATGCACAGGGCATTCGGGAAACACCACGACGACGCGCTGGCCTACGCCGTGACGTGGGTTGAGTGCCCGACGGCCACCAAGGCGGTGATGGCCCTGGGCTCGGATGACGGAGCGGTGGTGTGGGTGAACGGTCAGGAGTTCTTCCGCAAGGAGGTCCAGCGCGGTTACAACGCGAAGGACGACCGCTTCCCGATCGTGCTGAAGGCGGGGCGGAACGAGATTCTGCTGAAGATCAGCCAGGCCAAGGGCGCGTGGGGCTTCGGCGTGTTCATCGAGGATGAGCACGGGAACCCGGTGCCGGGCGTGAGGGTGGTGGACTAGGGGGCAGTGGGGCGTGGGCAGTGGGCAGTCGGGAGCGGCCCCGAATCTTGGGTCGGCACTCTTGCCTCTTGCCTCTTGCCTTCCGCCAAAAACGAATCGGGCGAGCCGTTTCGGGCTCGCCCTGTTCGTTGTTGGCGCTGTCGGGGCCACAGTTAGCCCCATTGATTTCGGATACTCGATTCGATCGAAACTTGATCCATCTGAGACTTGCGGGATTTGACGCCTTCGCGTCGCTTCCCTCGTTTCCCCCCGGGGGGGGTTGCAATCGGAAGTCGCCTTCCAGATTCGGGCCTTACTTCTTCGAGGCCTTCTTCTTGGATTTCTTGGCGGTCTTCTTCTTTGCTTTCTTCGCGGTCTTCTTGGCCATGGGAGCCTCCTGAAAAGTTCGGAGCTTGGAGGAACGTGTGACTCGGATCAGCGCCAACAGATCGTCACAACACGGGGACTCTACCTCTATCGGAGCGCACCCGTCAAGGGGTTGAGCGGTTTTTTGTACAAGGGGCGATCGGTGGTGGTAAGCGCGCGGGCTTCGCGCCGACGCGCGGCGCTCGTCAACGCACCGATGTCGCGCTAGCGCGGAGGCGCTCAACGCACGACGGGATCACCCCGAGCGCTTCGTCGATCTCGGCGTCGGTGGTGAGCCGCGACAGGCTGAAACGCAGCGATCCGTGGGCTTCTTCGCTGGGGATGCCCATCGCGAGCAGCACCGGCGAAGGGTCGAGCGACCCGCTGCTGCACGCCGCGCCGGCGCTGGCATACACCCCGCGCTCGCTCAGCAAGAGCAGCAGTGCCTCGGCCTCCAACTTTGGGAACGCGATGTTGGTGGTGTTGTCGAGCCGCGCCGCGCCCGCGCCGTTGACCTTCGCGCCGGGCACGCGCTCGAGCACACCGCCTTCCAAACGATCCCGCAGCGCGATGATTTGTGCCGTGTTTTCGTGCGTTTTCAGCCAATCCGCCGCGGCGTCGGCGGCCTCGCCCATGCCCACGATCGCGGGCACGTTCTCCGTCCCCGCCCGGCGCTCGCGCTCCTGCACCCCGGGCTGCTGCGGAACCAGACGTACCCCTCGGCGGACCCACAACGCGCCGGCACCCTTGGGCCCGTGGAACTTATGGGCCGAGAACGAGAGCAGGTCGCACACGGGCGCGCCGCGCGGCCCGCCCCGCGCGACGTCGATCGCGCGCTTCCCAATCACCTGCGTGCCGTCAACGTGAAAGATCACACCACGATCGCGACAGATCGCACCGATTTCCTCCACGGGTTGCATCACGCCGGTCTCGTTGTTCGCCCACATCACGTTGACGAGCGCGACGGCATCATCGATGAGCGCCGCGACTTCCGATGCTGAGACCGCGCCGTCGCGACCGACCGGCGCCGTGCGGACCTCCACAACGCCGCGCCGCGAGAGCTCGGCGAGCAGTTCGCGGACCGCCTCGTGCTCGATCGGTGTGCTGACCACGACGGGCTTCGAGGGCACGGATCGCTTCCCCTGTCCGGCGGACGCCGCGGCGAGAACGCCCCTGATCGCCAAGTTGATCGACTCGGTTGCACCGGACGTGAAGACCACCTCGGCGGGTGCCACCCCGATCAGCCGCGCCACCGAGGCCCGAGAAAGTTCGACCGCATGCCGCGCTGCCTGGCCCGCCCGATGCACCGAAGAGGGGTTCGCCCACGTCTGACGCAAGGCGTCGTCCATCGCCTCGACCACCCGCGGGAGCGGCTGCGTGGTGGCATTGTTGTCGAGGTAAACGGGCACGCGGGACTGTAGTTGGTGTGCCGCGAGTGGGGTTCACCGCCCCGCGAGACCAGACATCGAAATCCGTTTCGACTCTGCCAATCCCAGCTCCCGACTCCCCACTCCCGACTCCCCACTCCCGCCCCCTCACTCCCGCCCCCTCACCCCTTTCCCATCGCCAAATCAAACCGCTCCCGCGTCATGCAATACGACAGACCGCCCATTCTCCCCACGGCGTCCAGCGCCGCCGGGTCCACGTGCAGCCGGTCATTCACCACCCCATCGTTGGCGTGAACCCACACCACACGCCCGATCACGATGTTCCCGCCCCCCGGCACCCCCGGTGCCAAGCGGATCACCCGCATCGTCTCGCACTCGAACGAGACCAAGCTCTCCCTCACGCGCGGCGGGGCCACCCGCTTTGACGGCGCGGTGGTCAGGCCGGAGAGATCGAACTCGCTCTCGCCGTGGGGCAACGGCTCAGCGCACACGGCCATCTTTTCGGCGATCGGTCGCGAGACGATGTTGACGACAAACGGGCCGCCGACGCCCTCGGGCTCCGTCGCCGTGGCGGTTTCGAGGATGTTGCGGAGCGTGTCCTTCGGCGGACCGCCCGCGTCGGGCCGATTCGCCGGGCAGAAGAGCAGGCTCATCGGCTCCGACGACACCCCCGCGAAGAACGAGAACGGCGCGAGATTGAGCTTCCCCTCGCGCGACAACGTCGACACCAGCGCGATCGGCCGCGGCACGATCGCCCCGATCATCAGCTTGTACCGGTCTCGCTGGGCCAGTTGGTTGGGGTCGATCTCCATGAGGCGATCGTAGATGCCCGTGAGATCGTCCGAGCCCCGTGCGCGAGCACGGGGCCACGCTGCATCGCGCGGGTCGTCTCCGATCTCCCCGCGTCTGTTTCTCGCTCACAGGCTCTCGCTTGCGCTTCGGGTTCGTTCATCACGGCCCATCAGCAACCTCGCCCCCAGCCCGACCACGTACACCGCCACCACCGCCGCCGAACCGATCAACACGATCCACACCACACGCAGCGGCCAGTCCCCAAGCGAATCGACAATCGTCGCCGCCCCGGGCTTGGACGCGCCGACATAGCCGTAGTTGAACCCCGTGGCGATGTTGAACGCGAACATCACCGCGATGTACGCCGCCCCCGCCAGCACCGCGAACCGCGCATCGCGCCAGCCCAGCGGCGGCCTGAACCCCAGCCCCGCACAATCAAAGACCGCCAGCCCCACGATGCTGCCGTGGAGCATCCAGCCGACGACAAACGCCGCACTGCCGGGCTCGTGCACCGGCGACGCGAAGAACTGCGTACAAAGCCCGAACCCCCAGAAGTGCAGCAGCACCCGCGCCCAGCGTCGCCCCGACAGCACCGCCACCGGTGCCAGCAGGCCGGCGACGTCGCACAGCTGCAAAGGCAGCGAGCGGCTCAGGTCCAGCCGCTCGGGCATGAGATAGAAACCGCACGAAGTGAGCCACGCGAGCGCCCCAAACCAGCCGAGGCCTCGGCGGAGGTGCTCGGCACGATTGGTCCCTCGCCAGCGCCGCGCCGCGACGACGCATGTGAACGTGATGACCGCCCACACGCCCAGCGCAAGCAGGTGCTGCCACGAAGCGCCGTGCCACGAGGAAGCAAGGATGTCGGGTGCGGCGCCGCGCATGGAGCGACCATTGAATGCCCGAAGTGCCCGTCAAACAAACAAGGCCCCCGGACTCGGGAGCCTTGAACACTCGTGCCTCTTGCCTGGTGCCTCATGCCTTCGGCATCAACGCTTCTGGCCAGCCCGTGGCTGCGGGGCCAGTTCGATCACGCCCATGGCGTTCTCGTAGTTCTGGATCAGCTGCTGCAGGCTCATCATCAGGCGCTTGGCCCCCTGCCAGTTCATGATCACGCGGCTGCCGACGTGGAAGTTCATCACCACCGGCTGGTCCGGGCCCTGCTGCATCGGGAGGTTGAACCCGAAGTCAAGGGCGACCTCGTCCTGCGTGGTCGAGGTGCGGATGGTGTTGGCGTACACGGTCGCCATCTTCGACTCATCGAGGCGGATCTGGATCTGCTGCTGGTTCTGTTGCTCGCTCATGGGGGGCTCTCTCTCTGAAGAAGGGTGGAGGTGCGTGGGGGGGAGGTGCGGAGGTTCGGAGGTGTGAAGGGTAAGAAGGTTGCCGAGGAACGGTGGTGTGGGGCGTCGAACGAAACGGAAGCGGATTTGGTGCCTGGGTTCGGGGTTCGGCAGGGGCGATCGGACGCGTGACCCCGCCTCTTTACGTCCGGCAAGCACTCCGTGCCTTCGTGCCTTCCTGATGCCCAGTGCCCAGTGCCTGATGCCTGATGACTTCCCACCCAAAATGCCGGAGGAGGGGGTCGAACCCTCACGCCCTTGCGGGCACAGGATTTTGAATCCAGCGCGTCTGCCAGTTCCGCCACTCCGGCGTGGGGTCCGCGCCGAATCGAAGCGTCCCGGCGGGAGGGGGAGAGAGTATACGGGGTTTCAGGGATCGGGGTCCGAGGTTCGGACTGGCCCCAAGCCCCAAGCCCCAAGCCCCAAGCCCCGTATCATCCCCTCCCCCCGCCCCGGCGGCCCGGATGGTCGGCTCGCGTGAGCCTGGGTCCGAGTGTTGCTTGATGGGCGGGCCTGCGCCGAAAGGGCGTTGTCATGTCTACCGCCGCCGCTCCCGTGGCCGACGTCAAGGTCGAGGACCTTGGTTCGTGCCGCAAGAAGTTGTCGTTCGTTGTCGCTCGTTCGCAGATCGCTGAACAGCTTGAGTCGCAGATGGCCGCGCTGATGAGCGAGGCGGCGTTGCCGGGGTTCCGCCCCGGTCGCGTGCCGCGCCGCCTGATCGAGAAGCAGTTCGGTGCTTCGGTGAAGCGTGAGTGCCTGAACCAGCTCGTCTCGTCGTCGTACGCCAAGGCCGTCGAAGACCACAAGCTGCAGGTGCTCGCCGAGCCCGAGGGCAACGAGGAGCTCGCCAAGCTGGAGCTCGACCCCTCGAAGGACCTCACGTTCCATCTCGAAGTCGAGGTCGCCCCCGAGTTTGACCTCCCCTCGCTCGACGGCATCGAGGTCAAGAAGCCGATCATCACCGTTAAGGACGAGCAGGTCACCGAGCAGATCGAACGCCTCCGCACCAACGAAGGCTCGCTCGAAACCCAGGACAAGGCCGCCCCCGGCGACTACTGCATCGGCCGCGGCACCATGAAGGAAGCCGGCGCGAAGGAGTCCGACAAGCCCCTGCTCGACCTCGAAGGTGCCGTCGTGCAGATCCCCCCGACGGACAAGGACGGCAAGGGCGCCATCCTCGGCGTCATGGTTGACGACTTCTCCAAGCAGGCCGGCCTCCCCAAGCCCGGCGACACCCTCACCATCAAGTGCAAGGGCCCCGACGTCCACGAACGCGTCGACGTCCGCGGCAAAGACCTCGTGATCGTCTTCAAGATCGAGCGCGTCGAACGCATCATCCCCGCCAAGATGGAGGACATCATCGCCCGCATCGGCCTGAACGACGAAGGCCAGATGCGCGAGCAGGTCCGCTCGCGGCTTGAGCAGCGCGGCGCCGTCGAGCAGCAGGCCGCCATGCGTCAGCAGGTCGCCAAGAAACTGCTCGAGATGGTGAAGGTCGATATGCCCAAGAACGTCTCGGCCCGCCAGGCCGAGCGCAGCCTGGCCCGCGCGCGGATGGAGATGGCCTACCGCGGCATGGACCCCGCCGAGATCGAGAACCGCATCGCCGAGCACCGCTCCGGCACGATGGAGCAGGCGGTCGCCGAGCTCAAGCTGTTCTTCATCATGATGAAGGCGGCCCAGCAGTTCAACGTGCAGGTGACCGAAGACGAGGTCAACGGCCGCATCTATCAGATCGCGATGGAACGGCGCGTCCGCCCCGACAAGCTGCGTGCCGAACTGATCCAGACCAACCAGGTGGGCATGGTGGTGCAGCAGGTCCGCGAGCACAAGGCGATGGACGCCGTGCTCGCCCGGGCAAAGGTGTCCGAGATGCCGCTGGATGAGTTCAACAAGTTGGTGAACGAGAACAAGATCTGAGGATCGCTGTGCGCGGTGCGCTGTGCGCGGTGCGCCAGACAAAGACAGAACACAGTTGATTCAACGGGCCTCGGATGCCATGCGGCACCGAGGCCTTTTTCGTGCCACCGATTCTGTGTCACTGATTTCGTGCCACCGAAGTCCCGCCGCTTTGGGCGGGACTTCGGTGCTCTTCTCCTGCGCACAGCGCATCGCGCACCGCGCACCGCGCACGCCGCACGCCGCTACAGAGCCCCCGCCAACTCCCGCAGCCCGGCGATCCGGTCTCCCGTGCTCTCGGTCGTCGGCGCGTGCGAGCGCACCACCGCCAGACCCGCCCGCTCCGCCAGCGCCTCGGCCCACGCCGACTGCTCCGCCGCCCGCACGCCGACGTCCGCCGCCCCCAGCAGTTGCGGCATCGGCGTGTCATCGATGATCAAACGCCACCCGCCCTGGGCGAGCACCGCGCCGGTGCCGCTCTCGTGACGGCGCGTGAACCGCACAGCGCGTTCCAGGTGCCGCGCCGCGCTGGGCACCACGCCCACCACACGCCGACCCGCGATCGACATCACCCCGAGATGAAACACGAATCGGCGCGCATCGACCAGACCCGCCGCGTCCGCCAGCGGCAGCAGGACGCTCTCCTTACCCCCGCGCTCGTCCTCGCGCACACCCCACAC
>JBJXFG010000047.1:0-166959 GCA_046154665.1 Phycisphaerales bacterium
ATGACTTCAAGGCCGGCAGGCTGGAAGCCTGCCCCACCGGCGATTTCGTGGACCGTGATCTGTGATCTGTGACGTGTGATGCCGCCGACGGAAGCGATCCAATCACCCGCTTTCACCCCGCGCTGGACCAGCGCAGGGCTGGCGTCGCGCCTCGGTGCCGAGCTGCGCGGCCCCGGCGATGTCGCGCTGAACCGGTTGGATACGCTCGAAGACGCCGGCCCGGACGCCGTCACTTTTATCCGTGAGGCGAAGCACGCCGCGCGGTGGTCGGCGTCCCGAGCAGGCGCGGCGTTGGTCTCGCGCCGCGCGTTCGATGAAGCCGGTGCCGCCTTCGCGGGCGAGCCCACCGCCGGTCGCGCGGTCCTCATCGTGCCCGACGCGGATCGGGCGATGATCGAGCTGCTCACCGAGCTCGCGCCGAACCCGCTCGCCGCGCCCACCACGCCCGGGCACCGCAGCATCCACCCCGAGGCCCGCGTCGACCCGACCGCCCAGCTCGGGGCGCACGTGGTCGTCGGGCCGGGCAGCGTCATCGGCCCCGGCAGCGTGTTGCACGCCCATGTGGTCATCGGCTCGCGCGTCACCATCGGCGCGGGCACCGTGCTGCACCCTTGCGTCGTCGTGCAAGACGGCTGCAGCATCGGATCGGGATGCATCCTGCACCCCGGCGTCGTCGTCGGCTCCGACGGCTTCGGCTACCGACCCAGCCCCGACGGCAAAGGCATCCTCAAGATCCCTCATATCGGCAACGTCGAGATCGGCGACGCCGTCGAGATCGGAGCCAACACCACCATCGACCGCGGCAAGTTCGGGGCCACGCGGATCGGCTCGATGACCAAGATCGACAACCTCGTGCAGATCGCCCACAACTGCCGCATCGGCCGCGCGTGCTTCATCTGCGGCTGCAGCGGCCTGGCGGGCAGCGTGACGCTCGAAGACGGGGTGACGCTGGCCGGCGGTGTGGCCATCGGCGACGGCCGAACCATCGGACGCGGCGCCACCATCGGCGCGCGATCGGGCGTCATGGACAACGTGCCCCCGGGCGAAACGTGGCTGGGTGCCCCGGCCCGCCCGATGCGACAGACGCTGCGCACCATCGCCGCGATGGATCAGCTTCCGGAGCTGCTCCGAGAGGCCCGCAAGGCGATGGGGCTCGGCACGAACGGCTGAGGATTTCTGTTGCCGCCGCGCAGAGGCCACGCCGACGATGAGCGGCTTGTTCGACGCGAATCGTCGCGCTCCGCGCCGAAGCCCCCGAAATCTGCTTGCACAATGAACAGCCCCGCACTCAGCCCCCCCTCCCCCCGGGGGTGGCGTGCGCGGCAGTCGATGCACTTAATCAAGCGAACTCAATAGCTCACCGGGTGCGGCGTCAGCCGCGACGGGCGGTCCAGCAGAAAGAAGTAACCCACATCGCGGTTGAACTGACGCAGGTTGGTGTCGTTGGTCACCGTCATGCGGTTATCCATGTCGTCGCGACGCATGCTGAGCGTGTCGAGCTCCGGCGAAGGGTTCGACCGGTAGCTGTGGGCGCGGCTGGCGCACCCGCCCACGCCGCACAGCAGCGCGGCCCCCGCCAACGCGCCGACCAGCACGGACCCACTCAGAATGGACCCGCCCAGAATCGACCCACTCAGAATCGACCCACCCAGACGCATCGACGAACGGCACTGAGGCATGCGAACACTCCTGTCCAACGCGAGAGAACCAACAACAAGCGAAACCAGCCGCACGGGCCTTGCCCGGCCCGGCCGCGGGACATGGGTTGTACCCGCCCGCCTTCGGGCCCGTCAACCTGCCGAACGGCCGGGGCACGATCGTCGGGCCCACCGACCTCGGACGCCCCAACCGTTCGCGGGTTCCGCAGAGGTGGCAATGTCAGGTCTATGTTTGGTGTGCAGGGGACGGGCGTACCATTCTGGCATGGCCGAACAAGGTCCCACGTTGAACTCTGGAAAGCCGTCGCGTGTGCCCGCCGTGGGTGACGGAAGCGGGGTTGGGTTGCAGCATGTGTGGGGCCCACGAGCCGAGGCGGTGGTGTCGGCGTTGGTGAGCTCGACGCTCGACGAGCCGTTGACGAGCCATCTGGGGACGGTCAAGCTGCCGAGCCGCCGGGCGGTTGGGGAACTGGCCGAACTGGCCCGCGAGGTGATGTTTCCGGGCTTTTTCGGCAAGCGCGGGCTGACGCGACACAGCCTTCCCGGGCACATGCACCAACTGGTGGCGCGGATCGCGCACTTGGCGGAAGAGCAGGTGCTCAGCGTGCTGCGGTACGCCCAAGACGCCGCCAACACCCGCGTGCCGGCACCTTCTGAGGGCACGGCGATGTCCTGCGAGCAGCGCGCGGCCCAGTGTGCGTTGCGCTTCGTCGAACAGCTCCCCGAACTCCGCCGTTTGCTCGCACTCGACGTCCGCGCCGCCTTCGACGGCGACCCCGCCGCCGTGCACACCGATGAGACCATCTTCTGCTACCCCGGCGTTGACGCCATCTTCGCCCACCGCGTCGCCCACTGCTTCTACGCGATGGGCGTGCCGCTGCTCCCGCGCATCATCCAGGAGATGGCCCACTCCCGCACCGGCATCGACATCCACCCGGGGGCCCACATCGGCGAATCGTTCTTCATCGACCACGGCGGCGGCACCGTCATCGGCGAGACCACCCGCATCGGACGCCTGGTCCGTGTGTATCAGGGCGTCACGCTTGGGGCCAAGAGTTTCGATACCGACGACACAGGACGGCTGGTCCGCTCGGGCAAGCAGCGTCACCCCACCATCGGCGACCGCGTGACCATCTTCGCCGGGGCCGTCATCCTCGGCGGCGACACCGTCATCGGCGACGACTGCGTCATCGGCGGCAGCGTGTTCATCACCCAAAGCGTGCCCCCGGGGCACGTCGTGCGCCAGAAGACGCCGGAGCTGGTGCTGCGCTCGGCCCCTTCGGGTGCTTCGAGGCAGGCGCAGTGGAAGGACCCGGGAGCGGGGATCTGAGCCACTGCTCGTGCCACTGCTGGCTCCTTCCTCCGGGGGGCGGAGACAGCAGTGTTGTTCTTGGGAGGTTCTGGGTCATTCGGCACTGATGTCGGTCCCAGAGCGGACCGCCATCAGTGGCACGGCGCAGAGACTGCCCGTCGCGCGTTACCATCCCGCCATGCGTGATTGTCTCCGCGCTCTGACTCTCGTCCTCATCGCACCACTGTGCGGCTGCTCCTTGCCCGAGCAGCGGGCCGACTTCGCGTCGGACGATCCGGGAGAGCGCGTCAACGCCGCCGCCCGTGCCGCCCGTGACGGCGACAAGAGCAAGGCCCGAGAACTCGTCGAGTGCCTCGAATCCTCGGACGCGGCCCTCCGCCTGGTGGCTTCGCGGGCCCTGTTTGAAATGAACTCGGGCGAGACCTTCGGGTACGACCACACCCTGCCCGCGACACGTCAGCCGGAACAAATGAAGCGGTGGCGGGCGTGGGCCGATCTTCAGAAAGGGAAAGCCGAGCGCCCGGGTTCGTGAAACCCGCGTCGCCTTCACAGCCTCTACGATTGTGGCGTTCGGGCCCGATCGGACCCCGATGCCCGACGCCGGGCGTGTTCCCGGACCGCAAGTGCGCATGGCAGACACACGGGTTGAACTCGACCATGTCCCGCCGCAACCGGCGCACGTCGAGCTGCGCCTGCTGAGCCAGCCGCGTTACCTGTGCGGGGCCCGCGACGCGGTGGCGTCGATCGCGCGGCGCTGCGGCTTTGATGAACAGACCTCGGGACAGCTCGCCCTCGCCGTCGACGAGGCACTTTGCAATGTCATCCGACACGGCTACGGCGACGCGCCGGACAAGCCGATCTTGTTGCGCCTCTGGCCGCTGAACTGCGACCAGGTCGCCGGCCCGGCGGGCGGCATCCGCATCGTCATCGAGGACGAAGCCCGACAGGTCGAGCCGGAGCAGATCAAGAGCCGCGACCTGGCGGATATCCGCCCCGGCGGGCTGGGCGTCCACATCATCAAGCAGATCATGTCGGCGTCAAAGTTCGAGAAGCGCACAGGCAAGCAGGGGGGGATGAGGCTGATCATGTCGAAAGTGCTGGAACCCAAACCCGAGGCCGGGGCCGAGGGAGTGCCGACCGGGGGGGCCAATGGTGTACCCTCCGCCGCGGCGGGTTCCACCCCAGGAGCGACCAACGACACCGGGAAACCGACCACCGAGCGCCAGCCCGCGCTCGTGAAAGGCAAGGGCTGAGGATCATGGCGTTGCAAGTGACGATCGAAATCAAGGGGAGCGTGGTGGTGGTCGGCCCCGTCGGGGACGTCGATCTCAACTGCTCGCGCGAGTTCCAGGGCCACCTCAAGAAGGTGCTCGAAGGCAAGCCGCAGCGCATGATCGTTGATCTGGGCAAGGTCCCCTACATGGATTCGTCCGGCGTCGCGACGCTCGTCGAGGCCATGCAGATCGCCCGCAAGACCTCGACCAAGCTCGTGCTCTGCGGCATGCAGGACAAGGTCCGCTCGATCTTCGAGATCGCCAGGCTCGACCGCGTGTTCACCATCGTCCCGGACATGGCGACGGCGGGGGCGTGAGGCGGCTTGCCGCCTCAAAACAGCAAAGCAGCAAACCAACAAAGCAGCAAATGAAGGCCATTCGCGTCCGCGGGGGCGGGAGGCGACGCGTTCTTTGCGTGGCTATGCTCGGGCATGAGCATCTGGGACCATACCGCTGGCCAAACCCCGGGAGAACGCGCTTCAGGGTACACCCCCGTCCTGCCGCGCCACGGCCAGACCGTCGGCATTGAAACCGTCCGATCGTTCGGCGAAGTGGTGGAACGCACCGGGCAGCCGCAGGGCTACATCTTCGCGGCGGGGTTCACGCCCGAGGCCAACCGCGAAGCGGTTGAGTGTTTCGATCGCACCGGCAAGCGGATCAACCTGGTCGAGGTTTGACGCCAGTGGCAAGGGCCTTCGGGGGAGGCACGCCGACGATGAGCGGAGTCCTCGGAGCGAATCGTCGCACTCACGCATGCGAGTGCGGCGCGATCCCGGCGCGTGGTCGATCCGCTATTCTCCCCGCGTGGCGAAGAAAGCCGCCAACCCCGCGAAGCGTTTGAAGGCGTCCAAGCCGGAGGCCGGGCCCGACGCCGCGCCGGCACCGGCAAAGGCGAAGCGCGCCAAGGGAGCGAAAGTCGCCGACGCACCCACTCCCGCTCCCCCACCGGCGAAGCCGGGGCGCGCCTCGTCGCTCATCGATACCCGCGTCATCTACTGCGGCGACAACCTCGAACAGCTCGCCAAACTGCCCGATGCGTGCGTGGACCTGATCTACATCGATCCGCCGTTCAACAGCAACCGCAACTACGAGGTGTTCTGGGGCGAGACGAAGGAGAAGCGGGCGTTCGAGGACCGGCATGCCAGCACCCAGGCGTACATCGACTACATGCGCCCACGCTGCGTGGAACTGGCGCGGGTGCTGAAGAAGACCGGGTCGTTCTACTACCACTGCGACTGGCATGCTTCGCACTATGTGAAGTGCATGCTGGATCAGATTTTCGGGGAGAACAACTTCCAGAGCGAAATCATCTGGAAGCGCACGCACGCGCACGGATCGGCGCAGCGGTGGGCACCCATTCATGACAGCGTCTTCATGTACACCGGAGGGGGTGCTCATACATGGACCAACCCTACTTTGCCCCACGACCCGGAGTACATCAAGAAGCACTTCAAGAACACCGACGACGGAAGGCGGTTCTATCAGCCGATCACGCTCACTGGCTCGGGCATTCGAAACGGCGAGAGCGGAAAGCCCTGGAAAGGGGTCAATCCCACGAAGGTTGGGCGGCACTGGGCCATCCCGGGCGACGTGATGGAGCGGTACAAGCTGAAGGGGATGTCGGTTCAGGATCGGCTTGATGCCATGAATGCCGCCGGGCTGGTCTATTGGCCCAAGGGTGGCGACGGCACCCCGCGCCTGAAGTGGTACGCCGACGAACTTGGCGGCATGGCGATGGGCACGGTCTGGACGGACATCCCGCCGATCTCTGCCAACGCCGCCGAGCGCCTCGGCTATCCGACGCAAAAACCTCTCACCCTTCTCGAACGCATCATCAAAGCCAGCAGCAACCCCAACGACATCGTCCTCGACGCCTTCTGCGGCTGCGGCACGGCGTTGGTCGCGGCCCAGAACCTCGGCAGACAGTGGATCGGGATCGATATCTCCCCGACGGCCTGCCGCGTCATGGCTAAACGTCTTCGTGACGTCTGCTACTTGCCCACGAGCGAATCGCTGTGGCGGGCCGGGCGCGGCTTTGTGCTTCGAGAGTTGCCCTACTCGATCGAGATGCTTCGAAAGATGCCGCACTTCGAGTTCCAGAACTGGGCCGTCATCGGCCTGGGCGGCATCCCCAGCAAGGTGGGCATCGGCGACATGGGCATCGACGGGCGGATTTTCCCGGTGGGCACCAAACCGAGCGACGCCAACTCGATGTTTGCCGGCGATTGGTACCCCATTCAGGTCAAGCAGGTCGAAAAGGCCGGCCGCCCGGACATCGATTCATTCGAGGCCGTCATGCACCGCGAGGACCGCCAGCGCGGTTTCTTCGTCGCCTTCGGCTACACCTCCGACGCGATCGCCGAATGCACGGCGTTCCAGAAACGCACCAGCCGCATCATCAAGCTCATCACGGTGCAGGAAATTCTTGACGGCGAGCACACGCAGAAGATGTGATGAGAAGGCATCAAGGCAAGAGGCATCAAGGCATCAAGTACGGAGCGGCGCCTGTACCACTCGATGCCTCGATGCCTCTTGCCTTGATGCCTTCCCCCAAAAACCACAGGCGGCCCGGCTTTCGCCGCGCCGCCCGGAGGGAGAAAGAGAGAACTCTTTCACACCGGCTCTCACTCGGCGGCGCGTCCTTGCGCCAACCACCGTGAGTGCCGGCTCGAATGTCGTGCGGCGGTCGCGCCCTCTCGGGCTCATCCCGCACGCGTGATCTCTCCCCAATCAATCGATACCGGTCGGCGCGAGCCGAACCGCTTCAGGCCAGCAGCGACTCGACGTCCTTCAGCCGCTCGGGCAGGCCCGCTTTGATCCGTTCGTACTGCTCGTTGCTGATCCCCACCTCGTCCATCACGTTCGAGTCAAGGTCGGTGTGCGGCAGGTCAAGCCGCAGGCCGCCCTTGATGCTGGCCGCGGCACGGTCGGCGATGTAGATGATGCCCGCCAGGCTCCGACCGCCGCTGGGAAGCTCGGTCGGGTTGTGGTGGTGCCCGCAGACGGTGGCGAAAGCCTTGGGGAACTTCCAGCGTTCGCACAGCCCTCGGCCGAACTGCTGGTGGTCGGCACCGAAGACGGCGCGTTCGATCTCGATCATGTTGCCAGCGGGAACGCCGTCGGGCCCGACCTTGGTGCGCGTCAGGACCTCGATGAGCTTGTTCTTGTCGGACTGCAGCTCGACCATGATGCCGATGTCGTGCATCAGGCCCGCCAGGAAGGCCTCGTCCGCGATGGCCATGCCGAGTTCGTCGGCGATCATCTTGGCGGTCACGCCCACGCTGATGGAGTGCGTCCAGAGGTCTTTGGCCGCGAAGTTGGGGCACAACTGGCCGCCGCGGAACAGCTTGGCCAAGCTCGCGGAGATAGCGATGTTCTTGACCGCGTTCAGGCCGAGCATCACGATCGCGCGGTTGATCGAGCCGATCTGCCCCGGCAGGCCGTAGAACGACGAGTTGACGACCTTCAGCACGCGCGAGCACAGCGCCGGATCGTTGGCGATGACCTTGTGCAGGTCCTGGGCGGTGCTGGTGGGGTCTTCGACGAGCTCGATGATCTTGACGGTGATTTCGGGCAGCGTCGCGATGTGGCTGATCTCGCGGACGGCCTTGTTGACGATCTCCTCGACGTTGCCGGCGGCGGAAGTCGCGGGGGTTCCGGGGGCCGGCTTCGCGGCAGCGGGGGGGACGGTCGCGGGGACGGTCGCGGCAACGGTCGCGACGGCGGTCGCCGTGGCGCCAGCTGAAGCGACCGGCGCGCTGGGCGCGGGCGCAGGCGCGGTGGGCAGCAGGCCCGGTCGCGGAGCGGCGGGGCCCGTGGGTTTGGCGTTGGGGTTCTTGTTCGTGGCGCCTGGTGTCGTGGTCATCGGTCAAGCCTCCCTGCGGAGTTCCTCCCGCGGCGCGGGCGCACGGTGGCGCGCGGCGCGGAAGTTCCGTGACCGGGACCATCGGGCGGATCATCCCTCGGCTTTCCCGCGAGGCGTGAACATCCGCCGATCCGCGCGATAACCCGCGCTCGGACGCGGCGTGCATGCCGACGGGCCGAACCACATACCCTCTCTTGATGCCCGAGCCGGACACAGCCAAGGTCGACGCCCGATGGGCCGATCGTCTGCGCGAGCGGGGGATGCGGGTCACGCGGTCGCGGCTCGAGGTGCTGCGGGTGCTGGGGGCGTCGCCCTCGCCGATGCAGGCGCAGGAAATCATCGAAGCGCTGAGCGACGAGCACACCGACCGTGTGACGGTCTATCGCACGCTCAACTCGCTGGTGGAATCGGGCATGGCCCACAAAGTCGACCCCGGCGACCGCGTGTGGCGCTACGGCCTGCTCGCTTCGGCGAGCCGGCACGGGACCGCTCATGGAGGTGCCGCCGGCGGTCACGAGGCCCACGCGCACTTTGTGTGCGACGATTGCGGCACCATCCGCTGCCTCGAAGACGCAACCATCCGCGTCTCACTCAACGCCAAGCCCGACGGCGAGAAGTTCAAGATCACCCAGAAAGACGTCTACCTGCACGGGACGTGCGAGAAGTGCCTTGAGGAATGACGGGGGAAGGCACGGAGGCACGCAGGCACGAAGGCACGGAGTGAGAAGGCATTCCGCTTCACGGCTTGTGTGCGGCCGCCTTCATTTGCTGCTTTACTGATTCGCTGCTTTGCTGCTCTTCAGGCCGCCAGCGGGCGGCTGTCGTGCGGGTCTTCGTTCAGGCGGGCGAAGGGGAAGACGAAGGGGTCTTCGAGTTCGGCTTCGAGCTCGTCGAGCCGCGCCTGCATCTGATCGAGCGACTGCTCGAGCCCGCGGGCGATGCTCAGCGCATCCTCGACCTGCTCCAGCACCGGCGCGGCGGCGATGCCGAACACGCCGCCGGGCGGGAACTTCAGCGGGCCGGTGGTTCTCGGAGTCGGGCGCGTGGGCTTTCTTTCGCTCCGGCTGTGCGCCGAGGCCTTGCCCTGTCGCCCGTCGGATTGAGAGGTGTTGAGGTGTAGGCGGTCCATCGCGCGGCTCCGATTGCGGGTTGCGACGCGAGCCTCGCGGCCCGCGGGTGTCCTCGGGGATGAAAACGGTGGGCCGTCCCTGGCCCGCCGTGGCGGTGTTCCGCCGGCATACTCCCACCCGTCGATCGGACAATCAGCGGATCGAGTTCACCCGGGTTTCAAGCGCCGCCCCGGGCGTCCGCAAAAAAGCACGCCGATCGTCCCACGCACGGGGCGTGATCGGACCGGCAAAAATCCCCTTGATCGGGTCAGGCCGCTTCCCCCGAATCGTTAGCGGGTCGTGCCCGACTGGGACGTGGTTTTTCCCGGCTGCGGGATGAATGCCGGGGGGTCCACCGCGGGGCGCTTCTGGCCAATCCGCGGCTCAGTTCCGGCGCGGACGCGGGCCAGGTTCGCCCGGTGCTTCCACACCACCAGCAACGCGAGCACGGCCGTCACGACGAAGTAAGGCGCGGCGAGCCTCCACCCATCAGGGCCGAAAAGCGGCACGGGCCAGCCGATGGCGCGCAGCGCCAGCACCGTCACAGGCAAACTCAGAGACGCCACGCACGACGACACGCTGACCATCCGGCTCAGCGCCAGCACGATGAGCCACAGCACCAGCGCGATCGCGGCGGGCGCGCTCACGCCGGGGTGCGTCGCGAGCATCACGCCGAACCCCGTCGCCACACCCTTGCCGCCCTTGAACTTCAGGAAGATCGGGAACACATGCCCCAGCATCGCCGCGGCACCCACGCCCAGCCAGCACAGTGCATCCACGGCGCTCGGCGACGGTTCCCCCAGCACGCCCGTCCACCACCCCGACACCAGCACCGGCACGACTCCCTTGAAAAAGTCGAGGCCGAAGCACAAGAACCCCCACTTCTTTCCCAGCACACGCCCGACGTTGGTGGCCCCGATGTTCTTGCTGCCCAGGAGGCGCACGTCGACGCCGCGCATCAAGCCGATGATCAACCCGAAAGGGATCGATCCGAGCAAATAGGCACCGAGAGCGAGCAGAAGCCAAACGATGGTGGGGTTCACAGTGGAGGAGATTAACCGTCTGGGACCATCAGGGCCTCGGGCAAAGCGCAGCCCAATAATCCGCTTTCACCTATAGGCGCGGCTTTGTCGGGCGAAGCTCGCGGATGGGCCAGCACGACGCCCGATAGCACCGCTGTTGGCTCCCACCCGACTGCCGACTCCCCACTCCCGACTCCCGCCGCCCCCCCCCGCCCCCCCCCCGCCCCTCATGCTCGCCGTCCAGGCCCATTCCTTCACCCAGCAGGCCCGGCTGGCGATCACCCTCGCCTGGGTCGCGGGGTACACCAACCTGTTGACCATCCTCGCCTGCGGCACCGTCACCTCGCACATGACGGGCACCACCTCAAATCTGGGGCGCGACATCGTCGAGGGCAAGTGGGCGCTGGCGGGCTTCGCGCTGTATGTGCTGGTGATGTTCTTCCTGGGCGCGGCGCTCTCCGGCGTCGCCACCGAGACGGCCCGAAGGCGCGGGTGGAACTCGGTCTACGTCCTGCCTGTGGCGATCGAGACGCTGCTGCTGGCCTTTTTCGCCGGGTGCGTCGAGGCCCAGAACCACGAGCCCGTCACCGGCGGCTCGATGCTCTACATGATGACCGGCGTCGCCGCCGCCGCGATGGGCATCCAGAACGCCACCATCACGCGGATCTCTTCAGGCGTCGTCCGCACCACGCACGTCACCGGCGTGCTGACCGACCTGGGCACCGAGACCGTGCAGTTTCTCTACTGGCTCCGCGACCGCGTCCGCACGGGCGGGCCGTCGGTGACGCCGGAACGCGTCGGCGACGACGCGCCCCCCGCCGACCTGCTGCACAGCGTGCAGGCCCACCCCAGCGCGCGCCGGTTGGCGCTACTCGCGTCGATCGTCGGCGGGTTCGCGCTGGGCGCGGGGCTGGGCACGTTGGCGTACGAGCAGCTGCCGCGCTTCGCCATGTTCCCCCCGGTGCTGCTGCTGCTGTGGATCATCTATCAAGACGTGACCATGCCGATCGCGGCGATCGAGAAGTCGGAACTGATGGACGACGAATCGGTGGGGCTGCCGGCATCGCTCTCGGTGTACCACCTGCGCCGACGCAAGGGCGGCTCGGGCATCGCCTCAAAGATGCACCGGATGCCGAACCTGCTGGAGTGGAGCGAGCGCCTGCCGCACGCTTCGAGGGTGGTGGTGCTCGACGTGGCGGCGGTCGAGCAACTCGACGCCAACTCGGCGCTCGAGCTTCGTGCCCTCCTGGTCCGCTTCAAGACCCAGCGCCGACGCCTCATCATCAGCGGCATCACCCACGAGCAGTACCGGCGCCTGCGCCACATGGGCGCGGGCGAGCACCTCAGGCCGTCGAACACCTGCCCGGACCTTGATCTGGCGATCGCCCGAGGACTGAATCTCCTGGCGGACCAGGGGCACGAGAGCTCGGGAGAGCGATAGAGGCAGGAAATGGCAAGTGGCATCGAGCACATTGCAAAGAGCAAGCTGGGCAGTGGGCATTCGGGTGTCGGCAATCAAAACACTGCAAGGATCTCGTTCGATTTCCAGGCTCGCGTCGCATCTCGTCGCGGCGAGTCACGCACAACACGCAACGCACAACACATAATGTGCGGTTGTCACCGCCCGGAGGGCGCATCGATCTTTGCCAGGGGCGCGGCGAGTCTTCGAGCAAGCCCCGGGAAGACGGTGCGGGTGAGTGCCGCCCGGAGGGCGGACGAGCTGAGGCCATGCGACCTGGAGCGGCGATCAGCGCGCCGCGAGACGTGACTTCGTTCGCCCTCCGGGCGAACGATTCTTGAGCACGGAATCCAGGGGCTTGCTCGCGTTGCTCGCCGCGCCCCTGCCAAAGATCGATGCGCCCTCCGGGCGTGAAACAGGCAACGCTTGCACGAACGTCTGACGCCACGCGCCAGGAAGTCAGTTGCGATCCGTACAAAATCTGGATACTCGACTCCCCTCTCCCCTCTCCCCACTCCCCTCTCCCCACTCCCGACTCCCGACTCCCGACTCCCGACTGCCCACTGCCCACTGCCCACTGCCCATTTGCTATCTGCCACTTGCCAGTTGCGATTTCCCTCCCCCGCCGCCCAACATCACCACCATGACCATCGCCACGCCCACCCAGATCACGCCGCTCCAATAGGGTGAGTTGGGTGCGACGTGGTCGAACATCACGCCGCCCAGCAGCGGGCCGGCGACCCGGGTGAGGCTGACCATCGAGGTGCTGATGCCCATCGCCGCGCCCTGGTGCCCGCTCGGTGCGGCGCGCGAGACGACACCCGTCAGCGTCGGGCTGGTCAGCGCGTGCCCGGCGGCGAACATCGCGATCCCCGTATAAAGCCCCACGAGCGTCCACCCGGGGCTGACGGGCGTAAAGGCGATGACGAGCAACCCGACGCCGAAGATCAGCAGCCCCGCGCGGGCCATGGCGCGGTCGTCGATGGTGCCTGAAAGACGCCGCACCACCACGCCCTGCATCAGCATGATGACCACGCCCATCCAACTAAACAGCATGGCGGCGTCGCGCGGGCCCATCGCGTACACGCGATCGAGATAAACCCCGAGGTTGTTGCTCAACGCGGCGAACGGCACCCCCACACACACCAGCGCAAGCACGCCCCAGCGCACGCCGGGGATGCGCCAGCCCCACCCCGCGTGGGCCAGCGGGTTCAGCTCGCGCAGCGTGATGGTGGCGGACCGGCGCCGCGAGGGCGGCAACGTCTCCGGCATCCGCCACAGCGCGAACACGCCAGCGATCAGCGACAACGCGCCGGCGGTGAACACCGGCGCCGTCAGCGCCGCCTTGTCCGCCAGCACCCCGCCCAGCATCGGCCCCAGAACAAAACCGAGACCCATCGCCACACCGATGAGCGCAAACGATCGGCTGCGCCTGCTCGCCGGGGTCACGTCGGCGAGCGCGGCCTGCGCCGTCGAAATGTTCGCCCCCGTCACGCCGTCGATCACGCGCGCCAACAGCATCACCCACAGCGCACCGGCGAGGCCGAGCACGGCATAACCGACCGCCGAGCCGAACAAACTCAGCCCGAGCACCGCACGCCGACCGACACGGTCCGAGAGAGCCCCAAGCGCCGGCGTGGCGACAAACTGCGCCAAAGCAAACGCCGCCCCCAGCACACCCACCGCCAGCGCGCTGTCTTCGAAGCGCTCGACCAGATGCGGGATCACCGGCAGCAGCACACCCAGGCCGAGGAAATCGATGAAGACGGTGAGGAAAACGATGCCGCTGACACGATGGCGGCGGGCTCGTTCGTCAGGAGACTCGGAGGTGAGCTCGGTGGAAGCGTGCGGCCCACCCCCCTCGGCGCCAGCGATCCACTCATCCCCGAAGAGCACGCCACCCGGTGCGCTGTCCTCCGCACGAAAGCCCGACCGCTGGCCGCTGGCCAAGTCGCCCGCCGAGCCCGAAAGCGCGGGAGAGTTCTCAATGTCCGACGGGGACTCGGGCTGGACAGGTGCGGTTGCCAAGTGCGACTCAGTCTCAACTATAGCGATTTCGAGGTCCGCCGTCCAAGGATGCTCCGTACTTCGTTTCGGTTGATGACGCGATTGTGCGCTGAGAATCACGCCGTGTGGAGTACGCTTCAAACGTTGATGCCACTTTGTCCGTGTCCGCGACGCGAGGGCAAGCGTCCGCCACCTCCCCCCAGGGGAAGCTGGCCACCCCGTTGCAACGAACGAGAGAGGCACCATCTTGTTGTTCCAGATCCCGAGTTCGTTCCACGATGCGGTTCGACCAGTGCCGTCGGCGATCCGCGGGGCCGTCGTTGCCCTCACGCTGCTGCTGACGGTGGCGTGGGCCGCGCCAGCGAGAGCCCAGTGCCCCCCGGCGTGGGTGCCGGGGTTTGGGACGACCGGCATGATCACCTATTACGATCCCAAACTACCGAACACCCCCGTTGTCTTTGCCCTGGCGTCGCTGCCGGGCGGGGACGTCATCGTGGGTGGGGCGTTCAACAACGCCGGGGGCGCGCCGGCGAGCAACATCTCCCGCTACAACCCGACCACTGGCGTCTGGACCGGCTTGGGCGGCGGAATCAACGGCTCCGTGAACGCCCTGGCAGCTCTACCCGGCGGCGACTTCATCGTTGGTGGGTTCTTCGACAACGCCGGGGGCGTCGCGGTGAGCAACAACATTGCTCGCCTCAACCCGACCACGGGCGTCTGGACCTCTTTGGGAGGCGGAACCAACAGCACCGTCAGCGCCCTGGCCGTTCTGCCCGGTGGCGACGTGATCGCGGGCGGCAGCTTCACCGACTTGGGTGGCGTGTCGGCCAACCGCATCGCCCGCTACAACCCGACCACCAACACGTGGTCGTCGCTTGGGTCGGGCGTTATCAACACTGGAGCAGGCGGTTCTGGTGGCATCATCGCCCTGGCGGTCTTGCCGGGTGGTGACGTGATCGCGGGCGGCCTCTTCAACTTCGCCGGGGGTGTCCCGGCGAGAAACATCGCCCGCTACAACCCGACCACCGGTGACTGGTCACCTCTTGGGTTGGGCGTATTCACCCCTCCACCGTTCGGTAGTTCCGTCTCCGCGCTGGCGGTCCTTCCGGGTGGTGACGTGATCGCGGGCGGCGAATTCAACACTGCCGGGAGCATCGCGGCGAGCAACATCGCCCGCTATAACACGACCACCGGCGCATGGACGGCCTTGGGAACGGGCACCAGCGGCTACGTTCGGGCTCTGCTGGCCACGCCAGGCGGTGATGTGTTTGTGGCCGGCGCTTTCACTCTCGCCGGGAACGCGGTGGTCAATGGCATCGCTCGAGTCAACTCCGCCACCGGCGTGTGGACGCCCATTGGGAGCGGGATTGCGGGCGGAGATTTTTCTCCCACCGGGTACGGACTGGCGTCGCTTCCCGGTGTGGCGGGTGATGTGATCTTGGGAGGGGAGTTCACGAGTGCCGGCGGATTGGGGGCAAACCGCGTCGCCCGCTTCACCCAGGGCGCAAACGGGCCGAGCATCATCTCGCAGCCGCTCCCGATCGTGACAGCGACATCTGCCAGCGCCTTCTTCGGCGTGACAGCCAGTGGTGGCGCCGGCAGCGGCACACTGACGTACCAATGGCGCAAGGGCGGTGTGGCGATCAACACCATCACCAACCCTTCGGCCGCGACGCCAGTGCTCTCGCTGACCAACGTGCAGGCCGCCGACCTCGGCTCATATGACTGTCTCGTGACCGACTCGTGCGGCGGCACGCCCAGCAACCCAGCGACACTTTCGTTCACGGTCACTCCCTGCGTCGGCGATCTCACAGGCGACGGCGTCGTCAACACCGCCGACTTGGTCCGGTTCCTCGGCCAGTTCGGGCGCACCTGCCCTTGATGCCCAGATGCCGATCCAGGTGGCCGCCTCACAGCCTTTGACTCACCTCACACCCGTCGACCCGAACCCGCCGCTGCCTCTGGCCGTTTCGCTAAGTTCCCCCACCTCCACGATCGCCGCACGGCTGACCGGGGCGATGACGAGCTGGGCGATCCGCATGCCCGGTTCGACCGTGAACGGCTGCTTCCCGAGATTGATGAGGGCGACCATCATCTCGCCGCGGTAGTCGGCATCGACGGTGCCGGGCGCGTTGGGCACGGTGACGCCGAACTTGGTGGCGAGGCCGGAACGCGGACGGACCTGGCCCTCGAACCCGTGGGGGATCGCCACGGCAAACCCGAGCGGGATGACGCGGATGTCGCCGGGCGCGAGGACGACCGTCTCGCCGACGGGGATGCAAGCGTGCAGGTCCATGCCGGCGGCGTGGTCGGTCTGGTAACGCGGGATGACGGCACCCTCACGCAGGCGCTTGAAGTGGAGGGTGAGGGGGGCGGAGGTGCTGGCCATGCCCGAGGGTATGGCGCGGGGTCCGGGTGTCGGGGTGCAGGGTTCGGGCGGCCGGAGCGTTCCGCATGCGGACCGATCCCTGAACCCCGACACCCGGATCCCCTGCCCTCTCACGGGCACGGCACGCCGAACACGCTCAGGAAGTTCGTCAGGTCCGCGGTGTTGACCACGCCGTCGAAGTTGAGGTCGCCGTTGGTGCCGGGGAAGGTTGTGCGGGCGAAGTTTGAGAGGAACAGCGTCAGGTCCGCGGTGTTGCGTGAGTTCGAGAAGTTGAGGTCGCCCGGGCATCGGGGGATGACCAAGAGGTTCACCGGCGTGGTGGTCTGCGTGCCGCAGGGGTTGGTGATGACGCACGTGTACGCGGCGGCGTCGCGCGGATCGGGCGCGGCGATCGTCAGTGTGTTGGTCGTCGCGCCAGACACCACCGAGCCGCCCGGCTGCGGGCCGTTGGACAGGTTCACGTTGTTGCGGCGCCACTGATAGGTCAGCACGTCGCCGCCGCCGCTCACGCTGAACTGGGCCGTCTGGTCTTCGTTCACCGTCTGCGCCGTCGGCGGGGTCGCGATCGTCGGCGGATCGCACAGGACTTCAAACTTGCGCATCATCTCGTGGTCTTCGTGCTCGAGGATGTGGCAGTGATACGGGAACACGCCGCTGAAGCCATCGAACGTCATGATGGCGCGGGTGATCTGCAGCGGGGCCACCTGCACGGTGTCCTTCCAACCCGCCTCGTTCGGCGGCGGTGGGACGCGCGGGCCGGTGGGCACGATCTGGTTGCCGTTCTGGATCACGAAGTTCTGGCGGTCGAGAATCTGCATCTGCACGAGGTGGACGTGAAGCGGGTGGGCGACTTCGGAGAGGTTGGCGAACGACCAGATCTCGGTGCTGCCGATGCGCGGGAACTCGGTGACGTCGTCCCAGGTGAGGCCGTTGATGGTCCACATGTCGAAGTTGCAGGTGGGGTCGAAGACCTGCTGGAGTCGCAGCTCGCGCGAGACGACGGCCTGGCTCTCGGGGATCCGCGGCACGCTCGCGAGCGTCGGCGGCAGAAACACCGCCGGCCCGAAGTCCGTCAGCACGCGGAACTGCATCACGTCGGGCACGACCCCGACGCCGGGCTCCCCGGGAAACGGCGCGGGGGCGTTGTTGGTGAGGACGACGCGCTCGCCCGGCGAAAGCAGAGCGAAATCCACGACAATGTCGGCTCTTTCCGAGGGCATCAGGGTGACGCTGGTGAGGATCACCGGTGCCGCGAGCAGCCCGCCGTCGGACATGATCTGCTGGAACGTCCCGCCGTTGGAGAGTGAGAGGCGGAAGGTCCGCGTGCCCGAGGCGTTGACGATGCGGAAGCGGTACTTGGTGCGCTTCACATCAAGGAAAGGCCAGACCTTGCCGTTGACGAGGACTTTGTCGCCGAAGAACTGGTCGTCGAAGGACGGGCTATAGGCGATGGTGCCGTCGCCGTTGAAAGACTTGTCGGAGATCATCAGCGGTACGTCGTACTCCCCGCGAGGAAGGGCGAGGGCGTCCTCGATGCTGTCGCGGATGAGGTAGAACGCCGCCAGCCCCATGTGGACGTTGAGCCGCGTGAGCCCCAGCGCGTGGTCGTGGTACCACATGGTGGCGGCGGGCTGGTCATTGGGATAGGTGTAAAGCGGGGCCTGCGAGCCGGGCGGGAACGCCGCGTCTGGGTCGCCGTCGCTCGCGGGCGCGACTTTCGCGCCGTGCAGGTGGACCACGGTGACGGGCACGTTGCCGGTGACATCCGGCCCGTGCAGGCACGTCTCAACGGGCAGCACATGCGTGGTGCGGAGGTTGCCGCTCGAGAGATCGCGCAGGTTGTTGATCCAGTTCACCGTGACGGGCTGCCCGCGCCGCGCCAGGATCGTCGGCCCCGGCGAGATGCCGTTGTACCCCCACAGGCGCGTCGGCGGAAGGTCACGGTGTACCTTCGCGCTGAACTCCGTCATCGTGATGTCATAGTGCGCCGCCCCGCCCTGCACGCCCGACGTCGGCACGGCGATCGGCGGGATCGGCAACGCATCAACGAACGGGGCCAGCGGGATCGGGCAGGAAATCTGGGCACACGTCGTGTTGTCGCCTCGGTACGTGCCGTTCGCCGCGGCGCACGCCGGCGGCGTGAGAATCTGGCACGCGCCCAAAGGCAGGCAGCACACCCCGGTGGGCTGCGGGCACGGGTTGGGGTTGCACAGGATGCCCACGCCGTTGAACGTGCCACCCTGCGAAGCGCAGGTGGCGGGCAGCGTCACGGCGCACGCGCCCGAGGCGAAGCAGCACGCGCCCGCGCCGGGCGGCGGGGTGAAGGTGATCGTGAGCACCGGGCGGTTCGTGGGTGTCGGATGCGTGCGGCTGGCGAGCTGCTTGGCGTGGCCGATGCCCACCTCGTCGCCGCGAACGATCCAGCCGAAGTTGCTCTGCGTGCCGTTGACCCACGCCTGCACATCGCTGATGACGCCCGCGCCGGACCAGGTGTACGCGGCGCCCAAGGGGCCGGTGTTGACAACCGTCGACGCGCTGACGCCGGTGACGAAGTCGCCCCCCAGCGTGGTCCACACCCGCGGCGGATCGCTGGCGAAGAAGCGGTGGACCCACGTCGGGCTGTCGGGCGTGGCCCCCGCGCCGCCGCCCTCGCCAGCGCCGGCGTCGGTGGTGCCCTCGCCCCAGTCGGCGCTGACGCGCTGCAGGGTGACGGTCGAAGCGATCGACCCGTTGCGCGACTGCGTGTGCACCAGCCGCAGACTCGCGGCGGTGATGGTCGAGCCCACCGGGATCGTCGAGACGTTGAAGCGGATGAGGGCCCGGCGGATCAGACCGCCGTTGTTCTGCCCAGCGTGGATGAAGTCGCCCGTCCCGTTGGCGCTGCCGCCGGTGACGTCTTCATAGAGAGTGGCGTCGGCGACGGCCTCAAAGGTGGCGACCACCTGGGCGCTCGCCGCGGGCCCGAACGCAACGCACAGCATCGCGAAGATCATCGCGCGGACGCCCCGCAAAAGCGGAGAAAACAGACTGGCCCAGCTCCCACGCTCCATGGAACCTCCATCCATCGGCATGAGCCTAAGGCCGAAGGGCCGGAGACGGGCCAAAAGGCCTTGAAATGCGGCGTGCATGCTGTTTTTGGGCAGAGCCAGACCGGACTCGGCGGTCCCTGGTCAGGTCCGAGATCGCGCGGCGGGCGAGGTTCTGATCGCGTCCAACACTCGGGGTCGTCGATAGCTACTCGGTGCCACGGTTTGGCAGCTCCATCCTGGCTTCCGTGCCGGGGATGTGCTCCAGCCCCCAAGCCGCGATGCATTCAAGGACGGGACGAAGCGACCGCCCCCGGGCGGTGAGCGTGTAGACCGATGCTCCGGTCCGCGCGCGGCACGGCGTGGCCCGCACCAGCCCGCTCGAGATCAGATGCTCCAGTCTTGCTGTCAGAATGTTGGTGGCGATGCCCTCGGGCGATCGGAGAAACTCACCGAATCTCGACCGCCCCGCGAACAGGTCGCGGATCACCAGCAACGTCCATCGGTCGCCCACCAGGTCGAGCGTGCAGGCGACGGGGCACACGGATCGTGTCGGAGCGCTGGGCATGCGAAGACCTCGTCGAACTGAAGCGGAGTTCCTCCGTCTCCTTCAGCGATACTCGATCCACGGGACCGATTCAAGCCGATCTCTAATCTCGCGCCACGAGGGCGGCTCCCCGCCCGGCGGCCATTGGAACCGAAGGAAGCGGGCGCGGACGACCGCGGGCATCCCCTGTCGAACTGCTTCTCGATGGATCGGCGAAGCAACCATGGCGTCGAGGCTGGTCGCATCGTCCCAAGCCGTCATGGTCCACGCTTCGTTGCCCATCAGCACGATTCGAAGCGCGCTCGCCAGATACCCCGGCTGCTCGGGCAGGCTGTCGCGCACGCGCTGCGTGTGCTCGAGGAACACGGATCGCTTGCGACGATCAAAGATCACGTTGGTGACGCCGAACACGACAGGCTTTTCGGTCACCTCGGACCCGACACCGCCTTGACGACGAAGGCCCTTCCCCGGCGTGTAGCCCGGTCCGGTGACGGCGCTGGACACCGGAATCCCGAGGCACCCGACCGCGGCAACGCCGACGGACGCGATCGAAACTGCGGCGATGACGATGAACATCTTCACGGGTTCTCCTCGGCTGACGGGCCACGAATGAGCGGACACCAGCCTAGTCCAATCACTTGCATAATGCAAGTAAATGGCGTAGAGTCTGTCAGGCCGCTTCCCTCCCACTGAACAATCGGATGAGCCATGCCCCAGACCAATCGCACGCCGCTGGATGCCCACCTTGTCAGCCGCTACGGCCCGTGGGCGGTTGTGACCGGCGCCTCCTCGGGCATCGGCCAGGCGTTCGCTCGTCGGCTTGCGAAGGCAGGGCTCAACGTTGTGCTTGCCGCACGGCGCACCGAAGAGCTTCGGGCTGTCGCGGACGACTTGCAGAGTCGATGCGGAGTCGCTTGCCGAGTCCTGACCGTTGATCTGGCGACGCCGGAAGGCCCCGATGGCTTGGCCGAAGCGACGTCGGACATTGACGCAGGCCTGCTGGTCGCCGCCGCGGGCTTCGGATCATGCGGCTCGTTCCACGCCAGCGAACTCAGTGAAAGCACGGCAATGATCGACGTGAACTGCCGTTCGCTCACCGCACTGTCATGGCACTTCGCCCGACGACTCTCGGGGCGCCGCCGCGGCGGCGTTGTGCTGATGGGATCGCTGGTGGGCTTCCAGGGCGTGCCGGGCTCGGCGGTCTACGCCGCCACAAAGGCGTATGTGCAGTCGTTCGCGGAAGGAATGCACCACGAGCTGAAGCCGCTCGGCGTCGACGTCATCAGCTCCGCCCCAGGGCCTGTTCACACCGAGTTCGCGGCCCGCGCTGGCATGAAGTTTGGCTTCGGCGAGCGAGCTGAGCGAGTCGCGGAGGGAACGCTGCGAGCGTTGGGCTCGCGCGGCACCGTTCGCCCCGGCCTGATCGCCAAGGGACTTGAACTGTCCCTCAAAACGCTCCCGCGATGGGGCCGCGTGCGCATGATGGGCACGATCATGCGCGGGATGGCCGTCGGCGCATGCACCCCGCCTTGAGTAAGTCGTCCTCGATCCGAAGCCCGAAGCAGGCGGCCTCAACTCGGCTTCGCCGGCTCCGGCTTCACCGGCATCACGTTGCGGACGTGGACATCGCGCAGCTGGTCGTCGGTCACGCCCGAGGGTGCCCCGGTCATCAGGTCGGCGCCGATCTGCGTCTTGGGGAACGCGATGACGTCGCGGATGTTGTCGGTGCCCGCCAGGTGCATGATGAGGCGGTCGAGGCCGAAGGCGATCCCGCCGTGGGGAGGAGCGCCGAACTTGAGGGCTTCGAGCAAGAACGAGAACTTGGCGCGGGCCTGCTCCTCGGTCATCCCGAGCATGCGGAACACGCGGGTCTGCACGGCCTGGTCGTGGATTCGGATCGAGCCGCCGGCGATCTCCGAGCCGTTGAGCACTAGGTCATACCCCGCTGAGCGCAGCGCCTCGATCGACTCGGTGTCGGCGAGGTCCGTCGCCATGAACTTCTCGATCTGGTCATGCCTCGGTGAGGTGAACGGGTGGTGCGTCGCGATCCAGCGCCCCCCTGAGCCACCGTCCTTGTCCCACTCGAACATCGGGAAGTCGATCACCCACAGGAAGTTCCACTTGCCTTCGGGGATCATGTTGAGATCGCGCGCCACCTTCAGGCGCAGCTCGGCGAGCGCCTTGCTCACGATCGAGTAGGTGTCGGCGCCGAACAGCACGGTGTCGCCGACCTGCAGGCCCAGCCGCTCAATCAGTTCGGCCTTGATGGGCTCGATGAACTTGGCGATGCCGGTCTCAAAGCCGTTGGCGGTAAGTTTGACGACGGGGCAGCCGCCGGCGCCGAATCCTTTGACGAACTCGGTGTAACCGTCGGTCATCTTGCGCGTGAGCTTCTCGGCACCGCCGGGCACGCGGATGGCCTTGACAACGCCCTTCTTCTGGGCCAGCGCCGATGAGAACACGCCGAAGTCGATCTTCTTGGCGATGTCAGAGATGTCGACCAGCTCGAGCCCGAAGCGGGTGTCGGGCCGGTCGATCCCGAAGCGGTCCATCGCTTCCTTGTACGACATCCGCTGGATCGGCGGCACCTCGACGTTCAGCACCTGCTTCCAAAGGCGGCGCGCAAAGCCCTCCATCGTCGCCATCACGTCGTCGCGCTGCACGAACGACATCTCAAGGTCGATCTGCGTGAACTCCGCCTGGCGGTCGGCTCGCGGGTCCTCATCTCGGAAGCACCGGCAGATCTGCAGGTACCGGTCGCAGCCCGAAACCATCAGAATCTGCTTGAAAACCTGCGGGCTCTGCGGCAGCGCGTACCACGAGCCCGGAATATGCCGGTTGGGAACCAGAAACTCCCGCGCGCCCTCCGGCGTGCTCTTGTAGAGGATCGGCGTCTCGATCTCGAGGAACCCGTTCTCATCGAAATAGTCGCGCGTGAGCTTGGTCACGCGGTGCCGTGTGCCGAGGATCGTCTGCATCTTGGGGCGGCGCAGGTCGACGTAGCGATGCTTGAGGCGGAGCTCCTCGTTGGGCAGCGCCAGCATGTCATCGGGCAGGAACGGCGGGTTGTCCGTCTTGTTCACGAAGTTCAGGCTCTTGGCGACGACCTCGATCTTCCCGGTGGGCAGCTTGGGGTTCTCGCCGCCGGTGCGGATGCGAACCGTGCCCGTCACCGCGACGACGTCCTCATTCCGCAGCTTGTCGGCCCGCTCGATGGTGGCGTGGTCGATGCCCGAGTCCTCCTTGTTGAACACCAGCTGCGTCAGCCCGAAGCGGTCGCGCAGATCAATGAAGATCAGCCCGGTCCCGTGGTCGCGGTACGAGTTGACCCACCCGCACAGCGTGACCGCGGTGCCGACGTGCGCATCGCGCAGCTCGCCGCAGGTGTGCGTGCGGCGGTAAGGCGATGGGGCCAAAGCGGAGTTCGTCGACGGGGTGGACATGGTCGTTTCCGGTCTGCGTGGGTGGGGTGGAAGGGTTGGAAGTGTGGGAAAAAGGGGGCGGAGTATAGGGCGACGCCCGGTCGGGCCGTGTGGCAGGCGGGCTCTCCGAGGCGACTTCGATGCTTCAGGTCCGCTGACGCCAGGATGGCGAGACGCCGCGCACAGCCGCATTGGCTCTTGCGGCCGCCGCGCCCCGCACCAGCGCCAAGAGGTCTTCTGGCAGGCGTGCTGAAGTCGTTGGGCCGTGGACGATCCACTTGGCCATCCGCAGTTCCGGCACGGCAGAAAGCAAGTGAGAACTGGTGTTTGACATGACGAGAACACGATCGAGCCAACCCCGGGCAATCAGAAGGTCGATTTCTTTCCGGAAGCTTGGGTGATCTTCGCCATCTCCCGAACCAACGAGAATCACGAGCGCTGACGCCGCCGCCAATTCAAACTCCGTGAACCAGTCCGCGCCTAGAAGATCGATCTGAAGGTCGCAATAGGGCGATCGGCCACCGACTGGATTCAGAAAAGCGACGCGTGGGACGAGGTCGCGGAGCTCCGGCAGAAGCCCGCGGGCCATGTCACGCTCGAGCTGTTCCCGCATCATGTCCTCCTCGATGAGTTCGGTGTACGGCGCGGTGTTAACCACGCGATCGTTTCGCTCCGAGTCAAATGGACGCAAATACAGCAAGTACGGCGAACTGTCCTTGATCAGGTCTCTGAGCCGAGCCACATCGGCGATCGAATGAGAGAGGTTCCGCGCCTTATTGCCAAACTCGAAGCCAAACTGCAGCGCGAGCGTGAGAGCGCCGACGCCAAGAAAGAACACTGGAACGCCGCAGCAACAGCCGAGCCATTCGGGCGGCTTGGGGATCGATGCCATCCACAGGCCCGTGAGCACGAAGGAAAGAGGCACTCCACAGAAGCAAGCAACGCTCGCCCATCGGTAACGCGATCGCAGTGCCAGTCTGCTCAGCCCGGGGTGACCTTCACGATCGATCGATGGATGTGGCTTTGCCGGAGAATCCACTGCAAGGTGCTTTCTCAAGCGTCCTACAAGGAAATCCAAGCCCCAGAATCCCTCAGAGATTCCACGGTCGGGCGCGTGGCACCGATTCGTGCCACCGACTTGCCGCTTCGGGCAAATCGGTGCTGCGTTGAAGGTCGCACGATGAAGCACCGATTTCTGAGGACAGCGAGTCTTGGCAGTCCAAGCCATCCGCCGTCCCCACTCGGCGGATCACCTCAACCTCACCCCTTCGCGCCGCTCCATCGAAGGCACGCGCACGCGCCGCGCCAGACCGAGCACCTCCATCCCCCGGATCACGATCCAAGAAAGATCGAACTGCCACCACTCCAGCCCGTGGCGGGCGCTGGTCGGGAAGGCGTGGTGGTTGTTGTGCCAGCCTTCGCCCAGGGCGAGCACGCCGAAGATCGGGTTGTTGCGGCTCAGGTCGCTCGTCTTGTACGCCCGCGTGCCCCAGATGTGGCACACGCTGTTGACGCTCCATGTGACATGGTGCACCAGGAAGACGCGTGCCAGGCCGCCCCAGGCCAGGCCCAAGAGGGCGCCGAACCAGGTGCCGCTGACCACGCCGCCGATGACTGTTGGGATGATCAGACCGAGCAGCACCCACAGCGGGAATAGCGCGGTGATGACGCGGAGCATGCGGTCGCGCTTCAGGTCCGGCACGTAGCGGTCGAGGTCTTTCGGGAACTCATCGAACATCCAGCCGATGTGCGCGTGCCAGAAGCCGACAAGAACGGCCTTGATGCCCGCCTTGGCTCCCGCGCCGGCTCCGGCACCGTCGTGATCGTGGTGCTCAGCGTGGGCGTGATCTTGCTTCGCCGCTTCGCGGAAGTGGTTCGGGCTGTGCGGGTCGAGCGCCGAATCCGAGTGCTGGTGGTGCTTGCGATGGGCGGCGGCCCAGCGGATCAGCGGCCCCTCGATGGCCATCGAGCCCAGCACGCCGAGGATGAACGTTACCACCCGGCTGGTCTCGAACGACTTGTGCGTGAACAAGCGGTGATACCCGATGGTGATGCCCAAGCCGGTGGCGAGGTACATCGTGACCAAAAGCGTCAGATAGAGCCAGGAAAAGCCCCAGCCCCAGGTCGACCAGATCGCGAATCCAAGTCCGATCAACGGCATGATCATCACGACGAGCACGGTCACGCGCATGGCGAGCGACGCGGGCTCGCGCGATTCCACTTCATGGTGCATGTGCAAAGCGAGGGCTCCGGGGAAAAGACGGGAGTCGGGAGTGGGCAGTCGGGAGTCGGGTTGATCGCCACGCGTTGGGAACACGTCGGCGTCGCACGCTCGCGAGAAAGGGAACCATACACACTCCGCGCTCTGCCCTCGGAACAATCGCCGATTGGCGCGCAAAGTCTCACACACTGAGATGTCCCACGGCAGTGCCCCCGCTACTCGAGTTTGAAACGCCACGCCCGAAACCCGAAGCCTCATCCCTACAAGCCCCAAGCCTCAAGCCCCACTCCCCCCAAAAACAACCAACCGCACCCTGTGCGGGCGCGGTTGGAAGGACCCGTGAGTCGCGTGGGTGAGGAGTCGGAACACGTCACGCGCGTTGTGGTGGCAGATGCCGGGGCGGCCCCGTTGGGGGGCGTCCAGGCCGGAGATCCGTCCTACGACGAACCAAGAGCTGGGAATCCGAGCCCGAACCGGGTGGTCCGGGCATCGGCGAAGGTCGCTTTCGGTCGTCCGGGCGCACGGGGCACGTGTCTGCCCACCAGACCCGCGTCCCCGCACGCCGGGACGCCGAAAGCGAGCCATCTTTCAAAGGAACCTGCGGGCTCGCGCCCGACGATTCCTCGCCCTTCCCCACCGCAATTCCCGGTTCCTGGAGGGGCCTTTCCATGTGGCCCTTCCCTCCAGTTCTCCGGCGTCGGCGTGCCCTGTGACTCACGCCGACTCCTTTCTCGCCTCCCGATTTTTTTGCCCACCGTTGGGCAAGAGGTCGGGCCCGGGGTCGGGATCGAGGCACGCCCTTTTCCATGCGGCGTGCCCCGTCCCCCTTCTGCAAACCCGTCGTTCTGCAAGTCCGGATTCCACGGCGAGGTAGATTCCGGATGGTGTGCTCGCTTCGCTTTCTGATCCGAACGGTCGCTCGATCCTTTTTCAGGTCCGAGCAACCGGCTGTCTTTCTCCACCGCCAGACGGACCGGCGAGGCACTGGGACAGAATGCAACCGCCGTGCCAGACCGCGGAACCCCATTTTCACCCCGAAACGACCGAATCGGCATGATATACGACGATATGTCACAATAAATACTACGTCATTTCATAGTTGACTCTGAGATTGTGCTAGGGCATATTTGATGCGTGCCCGATGCTGGCGTCCCAATCCCCAACGTGATCCACCCAGAAGGGGCGGCGGTCTTGGCTCGGCTTGGGTCAGGGGTGATGTTGGTGGATGCCGCTGGCGTGGTGGTGTTTGCGAATCGGACCCTGACGGATCGGATCGGGGTGGGATCGCCTTCGCCGGTGGGCCGGGCCATCGCCGAGCTCTTTGAGAATGGCGAGGCGGTGGCCGGCCGCCTTTCGGCGGTGGCGCGGGCAGTGCAGCCTCGGGCGCTCATCCCCGCCTGTCAGTTGCGCCGCGGCGGGGGGACGGGCACGCCCGCGGGAAGCGCCGGGCACGCGCCGGCGCTGGTCGATCTCGTCGTCGATGTCGACGCGTCGGCCGAGGCTCGGTCGCGGTTTGTGGTCACGCTGGTCGACGCCGACGAGCGGGCCGCGCTGCAGTCCGAGCTCACGCGCCTTCAGGCGGCGCTGGCGGCGAGCGAACGGGCCCGCGACAAGATGGACGCACTGACGCGCGAGATCGGTACGCCCGGGGTTTCGGGTTCATCGGGAACGGTGAAACTGGTGGGCGCTTCGGCGCCGATGCTGGCGATGATGGGTCAGGTCGAACGCGTCGCACGGTCCGACGCCACGGTGCTGATCCACGGCGAATCAGGGTCGGGCAAGGAGCTTGTGGCGCGGTCGGTGCACACGCGCTCGGGCAGGACGGGCCGGGCCATGATCGCCGTCAACTGCGCCGCCATCCCCGAGAGCCTGCTTGAGAGCGAGCTGTTCGGCCATGAACGCGGCGCGTTCACGGGCGCGGACCGGCAACGGCTCGGCAAGTTCGAACTCGCCGACGAGGGCACGCTCTTCCTCGACGAGATCGGCGAGCTCTCGCTCGCGGCCCAGGCGAAGCTGCTGCGCGTGCTGCAAGAGGGGACGTTTGAGCGCGTCGGCGGGACCGAGACGATCAGCGTTGATGTGCGCCTCATCGCCGCCACGCACCGGGATTTGGCCACGCAGGTCGAGCGCGGGCGATTCCGCGAAGACCTGTTCTACCGGCTGAACGTGTTCCGCATCGAGGTGCCGGCGTTGCGGGAACGGCGCGAGGACATCCGCCCGCTGGCGGAGTTCTTCCACGACCTGCACGCCCGCCGACTGGGCAAGCCGGTGCTGCCGATCAGCGAGCGGAGCCTGCGCCGGCTGCTCACCTACGACTGGCGCGGCAACGTGCGCGAGCTCGAGAACACCGTCGAGCGGGCCACGGTGCTGTGCGATGAGGATGATTCGGAGTTGGAGATCGAACTGCCCCAGGGCGGCCCGGTGATGCGCGATGAGGAAGGCGGTCGCGAAGGCGTGGGGGGCGGCGGCGGCACGTCCGAAATCGCCCGAGACGTGCTGCTCGACCTCACGACCGATCAGTTGCAGCGCCTCCAGATCATGCACGCCCTCGAAACCCGCAACTACCGGGTGTTCGGCAAGGGCGGCGCGGCGGAGAAACTCGGCCTCAACCCGCAGACGTTGCTGTCACGGATGGAGAAGCTGGGCATCCCGAGGCCGCGGGCGATGCGCAAGGCGATGCGGGGAGGATGATGGGGTGCGGGCCGGGGTTCGTGCGTCGACTTCGGTGCGGACGGCCAAGTCGTGGCACGGTGCAAGGTCGTGCCACATCGGCGTACCCTCCCCGATGCCGCACGAACACGGACATCCCGGCCCGCACGACCACGCCCACTCTTCAGGAAGTCGCGGCGATGAGCCGCTTGCGCCGCCCGGGGTCGGCCTGCTCGCCGTCAGTGTGGGCAATACCAACACGCGGTTCATCACCTATCACGGCGGCGGGGGAGGGCATTTGGCGCACGCCCACGAAGGCGTGAGTCTGCCCAATGCTGATCTGGTCTCGCTCACTTCGGCGCTGGCCCACGCCGCCGAGCACGCGGGGGAGGAGGAGCGTGGAGCGGTGGTCGTCGCGTCGACGAACCACGCCTTCCGCGATGAGTTGCTCGATGCGCTCGTGCCCTCGCTCAAGGTCGAGGTGTTCCGCATCGGGATGGACATCGAGATTCCGGCGCGGCACGCACTAAGCGATGAGGCGGCGGTGCGGACGGGTCAAGACCGGCTGCTGAACGCGATCGGGGCGTTTGATCGAGTGAAACAGGCGTGCTGCATCGTGTCGGCGGGGACGGCGATGACGGTGGACTTTGTCGACGGGCACGGGGTGTTCCAGGGCGGGGCGATCTTGCCGGGGGTGCGGATGTGGCTGCGGTCGATGCACGAGCACACGTCGGCGCTGCCGATGGTCGAGCCGAGGCGGCCGGACTCGGCGCACTTCGGCACCGGGACTGAGCAGGCGATCTTGCACGGGATGTTCCACGGCGTGCGCGGGGCGGTGCGGGCGTTGGTGGAGCGGTACGCCGAGGGGTACGGGGCGTACCCGAAGATCATCGCCACCGGCGGTGACGCGAAGTTTCTGTTTGAAGAGGACGAGCTGATCGAGCTGATCGACCCGGACCTGACGCTGCGCGGGATCGCGGTGGCCACGCGGAGCATCTTGGCGGGCGACGACGAGTAGGCGGGGCGTTTCCCGCGGAGAGATGCAGTTTCAACGCGGAGATCGCGGAGAGAGGCGGAGCCAGACGCGGAGGGCTGAAGAGCGGGCTTTGTCCGTGTTTGTGCGCTCGGCGTGCGCATCCGTCACTTCGCCCAGGGCGGCTCAGTGACGGCTTCACCAGCTGCCGCGGAGTTCCGAGACGATGTCCTTGGCCATCTGGTCGATCGCGGAAATCTGGCCCACTTCGAGGCGCTCCTGGGCTCCGCGGGCGGGCACGAAAGGCTCGGCGGCGCGGAAGTTTCGGCGGCCCACCAGCACCTTGCCGTCGCTGGTGGACTTCCACTCGAAGTTCACGGCGAGTTCGACGGCGCCCTCTTGCAGCAGGCCGGAATCGCGCTGGCTGGAGAGCTTGCGGATGTCGGCGCCGGTGATCGCGCCGGTCAGCACGGTCTCGGCGCCGTCGCGCGGGGCGACACGCCACGGCGTGACGCGGTGGATCTCTTTGACGATCGCTTCGGTGAGCTGCATCTCGAGGCCGTGGGTGAAGGTGCGGTTCTCGAAGATGGGGACGGCGACGGTGCGGATGTCGGTGCGGTGGCCGGAGCCGAAGGTGTATCCGGCGGACGCGCCCTCGGCGTTCTTGGAGCCGCAGGCGGGGAGGGTGATGGCGATTGCGAGCGCGGAGCAGAAAAGTGCGACGCGCCGAACAACGAGGCGCGCGCCAAACAACGAGCCCCGAGCGTGAGCGAGCGGGTTGGAAGCACTCGGCGCGCTCGGACCCCTCGCGGACCCGTCGCTGACGCTCCGGGCTCGATGTTCGGGCGTCTCTTCTTCGCCGAGAGACGACTGCCGAGAAGCTGGGTGCATCATGGCGTCACCCCTTCCGCCGCGGCGGGCGCGGCTTCCGGTGCGGGTTCTGCTTGGGCCGCGGGCACTCCTTCGCTCGGCGTTTCGGGAGTCTCGAGCTTGGGAACCTCCGCGCCCTCCCAGCCTTTTTCTTTGAACAGCGCCAGCGCCTGGTCGGCGGCGATCGTGCCGGGGTGCTTCTTCAGGAGGCGCATGAGCACGAGGCGCGCCGAGGGTTCGTCGTCGACTCTCAGATACCACCGGGCGTTTTCGAGCATCTGTGCCGCGGCGGATTCGTCGAGGCGCGTGAGCAGGGCGGCGTCGAGGCCGGTGCGTTCGGCATCGGCGGGGAAGACGCGCTGGAAATCCTTGATGCGCAGCGAGGCGTCGATGAGACTGGCCGATTCGTAGCGCGGGCCCTTGAACTTGGCGATGTCGCAGAAGATGCGCCGCTGGGCCGCCTTCACGCGGTTGGGGCCCTTGGGGAAGTTCTCGAGATAGAGGTCGTATGCCTCGCCGGCGAGGGTGAGCTCGCGCTCACGGTAGTAGTAGTCGGCCAGCTCGATCGCGGCACGCTCGGCGAGTTGGCTGCCGGGCATGCGCTCCTGCGTGCGGATGAACAGCTCGACGGCGATGTCGGAGGCGTCGACCCAGAAGATGAGGAGCGTGCGCCGCGTCTCGCCGTTGGCGTAACGGATGGCGATCTGGAGCTCGCGGTCGATGGCGTCGACAAACTCGGGCGTCTGCGGGAACTGCTTGATGAGCGACTCGTAATCGAACAAGGCTTCGTACAAGTCATTGACGGCGACCCACGAGTGACCGCGCAGCAGATAGGCCTGCGGCAGGTACGGGTTCTCGGTGCGCTCGTTGCGGGTGATCCAGTCGTTCAGCAGGGCGCGGGCCTGGGCGGGGTTGTCTTCGGCGAGGAAGCGCCGCGCCCGGGCCATCACGGCGGCGTCGCCTTCCAGCGCGGGCTCGTCGCTCGCTACCAAAGCGCGGTCCTCGTCGAGGTCGTAGGTGACGGCTTGGCCGAGGGTGGTGGGGCCGAACAGGGCAAGGGTGCTGGCGGACGCCAGAGCCATGATTTCGCGACGAAGAGACGCCATGCGGGCAGGATAGCCGCAGCGGAGCGAGAGCGGGGAACTGGGCGGTTCAGGAACAACGGTCGAGCCGTACGACAGGCGTCCCGCCGCTCTGTTGCGATGCTCCAAAACAGAACCCCGACCGTGAGGGAGGGGCCTCGGGTACGGGCTGGAATCACAGGGCTTTTCGAAACCCCTCCCTCACGGTCGGGGTTCTGTTGATGAGGGTTTCAACAGAGCGGCGGGACGCCTGTCGTACAGCAGGATGGGATTTCACCGTGCCGACTTGGCGAGATCGAGCAACCGCTTCGCCACCCGTGCCGCGCCGTCGGTCGGGCCGAGGCTTTGCAGTGCGGCTCGCATCGCGTCAAGACGGCGCGGGTCCTGCACCAGCCGCAGCAGGTCGTTCACGTGCTCAGAGAGGTTTTTCGCCGGGTCAATGTGGTCTTTGCAGACCAGAGCCCCGCCGCAGCGTTCGAGCGGCTCGGCGTTGAACTTCTGGTGTTCGTCCTTGTGATAGGGGTAGGGCAGCAGCAGGGCGGGGACGCGGTTGGACCAGAGTTCGGCGACGGTGTTGGCGCCGCAGCGGGCCACGGCAAGGGTCGCCGCGCCCCAGGCTGAGGCCATGTCGGTGATGAACGGGACGACCACGCTGTCCACTCCCGCGCGGGCGTACGCCGACTGGCACTGTTCGACTTCGCCCTTGCCGGTCTGGTGGAGGACCTGCCATCGGCCTTCGCGGAGCGGGCCTGCGTGGCGCTCGGCGAAGGCGGTGACGAAGTTGTTGAGTGAGCCCGCGCCCTGGCTGCCGCCGGTGACGACGAGCGTCGGGCGGTCCGGCGCGAGGCCCAGCGCGACACGGGCTTGCTCGGGAGAGCCTGCGCGGGCGGCGCCGCGGCGGACGATCGGCGGGAGGCGCTCCCACGCCGCGGGGACCATCGATGAATCCGCCGCGGTGAGGCGGAGGTCGGCATGGCGGGCGATCCAGGTGTTGGCCTTGCCGGGGACGGCGTCGAGGTTCACGAGCACGCGCGGCGTCTTCTCCGCTCTCGCGGCCTGCACCACCGGGGCGGCGACGTAGCCGCCCATGGCCACCACGATGGGGCGCGTGCCTTCGGAGCGGGCGCGCTGGACGGCGGCGCGGGCGAGTCGGATGCTCGGACCCCAGCCTTTGAGGAAGCGCCACAGGGCCACGGGGCGGATGCCGAAGGCTTTGGCGGGGATGGCGGTGAAGGTGGCGGGGATTCTCGGATCGTTCGGAAGAGTCGGCTCGGAGAGCCGACGTACCTGGAGGCCTGCGGTCTTGAGGAGTTCGGCGTCGAGCGGCTTGGCCGAGCAGAGGAAGAGGGCGGTCGCGCTCGGGTCAAGGGATTGGATTTCGCGCCAGATGGCGAGGCCGGGGTAGAGGTGTCCCCCGGTGCCGCCGCCGCCGAAGATGAACCGCGTCGGCGTGCTCACGCCGCCGCCGGCTCGGGGCGGGGGGTGCGGATGGGCTCGGGTGCGGGCGCGGGCCGAACGGTGTGCGTGCTTCCGCCCGCGGGCCGCAGCGTGAACGCCGGTGCCGTGGCGACGGCGGAGAGGCCGACTTCGCCGCGGGACTCGCGCCGGCGCGCCTCGCGGTCCATCGCCACCAGCACGCCCAGGCTGGCGGCGGTGAGGATCCACCCCGTGCCGCCGGACGAGAGCAGCGGGAGCGCGATCCCCTTTGTCGGCGCCAGCCCCGTCACCACCAGCAGATTGATGACCGTCTGGAACCCGACAGTAGCGAGGATGCCCAGGCCCATCAGCTTGAGCATCGGGTGGGTCTCGCGTGAGACGATGCGCCAGCCCGCCGTCAGAAGAAGGATGTAGAGGCTGGCGACGATGGTGGCACCGACGATGCCGGTTTCTTCGCAGATGACGGCGAAGAGGAAGTCGGTGCGGTCCTCGGGCAGGTAGCCGAACTTCTGCAGGCCGAAGCCCAGGCCACGCCCCGCGCCGTGCCCGTTGGCGATGGCGACGGTGGACTGGATGACGTGGTACCCCGCGCCCTCAGGGTCGAGGTAGGGGTCCATAAAGGTGGTGAGGCGGCGCATGCGGTATGGCTCGAGCCACACCGCCAGCGCCAGGCCAGCGGCGGCGACCGGGGCCATGGCCGCGAAGTGCCACATCCGCGCCCCGGCGCCGATCAGCACCACCGTCACCATGCACAGGATGAGGAACCCGGTTCCGAGGTCCTCTTTGATGACGATCGCTGTGAGCAAGCCGGCGAGGGCCAGCGCGGGGAGCAGCCCGGTGCGGAAGCGGTGCAGGCGATCGGCCAGGCGGGTGGCGTACCACGCCGCGAGGACGATCATCCCCCACTTGGCCACCTCGGAGGGCTGCATTGTGAGGTCGAGCCCCGGGACCGGCAGGCGGATCCAGCGGTTCGAGCCCTTGGCCTGGTGTGCGATGCCGGGGATGTAGACCAGGGCCAGGGCCCCGAGGATGATCGGGATCAGCCACAGAACCCAGCGGTTTTCGAGGGCGCTGGCGGCGATCGCCCGCAACGGGAGGGCGCTGACCACCATCATGGCGATGATGGCCAGCAGCATGTAGATCGCCTGACGGCTGAGGACGATCGACTGGAAAGTGACAGCGTCGGCGGCCCCGACGTTCATGCCGGCGGACGAGACCATGACCACGCCGATGCACAGCAGCGTGAGAACACACAGCACCACCGTTTCACCGGCGCGGACCATGCTGGTGATATCGGCATGGGAAGGCTTTGGGCTGTGAAGTTGAAGCGTCAGCGCCGACGATCAAGCCAGCGGTTGGGGGGCAAGTTCCCGGGTTCCGCCGTTCACGGAACCGCGATGGCATTCACCAACTTGTCCACCCAGGTCGGCTCCTGCTTGTTGATCGCCTGAAAGCGACGATCCGTCTCGCTGACAAGGAGTCGGCGGTATTCGTCGGCGGTCCGGGCGCTCTCGGGTGAGGGAACGCTCTCAGCTTGGTCGTTGACCTTGGGCTCCGGCGTGTTCTGCTTGTTTTCCATGGGCTTCTTTCCCTGGAGTCTAGGTCAATCCAACCATCCAAACATACAAGACAAACCCGACCAGCACAAAGGCCAAAGAGAGGATCACGAGCATGGTTCCGATGGCGATGCGTTTTCGGACGCGTCGGTTGGCGTCCCGCAATCGGCTGTACGCGAACCGGATGCCGTCGGTTCGCATCCGCATGACCTCTATCGGCCCCTTCTCGTGGTACTCCTTCAGGACCGTAGGTGAAAGAAACAGAATCGACAGCGCGCCGCCCTTTTTGCCGCCGTCGCTGGTCTGGCTGAACTCTCGGTCCCACCCTCGCTCGGTATAGATGAAGTAGGCACCCAAGAGCACGCCCAGCAATGCGGAGCAGAAGCACGCGCGAATCCACCACCACGCGACCGGGGGAACTGCCAACTCCTGTCCTGGATCGCGGTAAAGGTCGAGCTTGAAGATGCCAACGCCGACCATCAGCGCGATCAACGTGGTCGCGGTCTTTCGGGATTCCCGGAGCGCGTTCGCGTATGAGATTTCGTCTTCGAGCAGGAACAACGCCTGGTCGTGCAGCGACTGGGCCGATTTCAGCAGGTCGTCGTCTGACGGCGGCGCGGTCATCCATCCAGACTACCGCGCGTCGATTCGGTCGAACACCTCGAAAAAAACAGCCGCCCGGCAAAGGCGGCTGATAAAATCACTAACGGACTGCACGAGTCAGCTTACGCGTTGATCGCCGTCACCTTGACGCGCATGTAGCGCTGGCGGTGGCCCTGCTTCTTCTTGAAGCCCTTGCGGCGCTTGTACTTGACGATGTCGAGCTTCTCGTCCTTGAACTCGCGCTCGATCACGTCGGCGACGATCTTCACGCCAGTGAGGTAGGGGTTCCCGACGGTGGCCCCCTTGTCGCCGCTGACCAAGAGGACGCGCTCGAAAGTGACGCTCTTGGCGTCCGAGGGGAGATCGCGCAGATCGATGATCAGGACGTCGCCGACCTGGGCCTTGAGTTGGGTTCCGCTGTCTTCGAAGATCGCGTACATCGATGCTACTCCTGGGGCCGCCGGGCGGCCTGATGGTCACAAGTCCGTGTGGGTCGGGTCTGACTCGCCGAGGCCCCCGGCCCTTGCCCGGGCCAAAGCGAACGGGGCGAACTGGGGCGAGCCGAGAAGTTTACCCGTTTGTCACGCGGAGGCAAGCCGGGCGACTCTCCGCCCGGTTGTTCGGATTCTAGAAGGATACACGTTCGGAAAAGCACAACGCCGTCGGCTTGTGGGGGCATGGCCCGCGAGCCGACGGCGTGTGCCAGGGGAAAGGGATCGGCCAGGGCCCGTGCCGACGCCTGGCGGGACCGGGCGGGGTACCGATCAGGGGTTTCGGCAGGCCCCGGCCGTCCCTGAGGAACATCAGCGCGAACGCGAGCGACGACGCAGCCCGGTCAGGCCCGCGGCGGCGAGCAGGCCGGCAGTACCCGGGGAAGGCACGACCTCAAACGTGATCCGGTACACCTCGGTATCGGCGCTGATCTGGCGCTGGAAGATGTAGCCGGCGGCGGTGGTGAGGCCATTGAACACGTCGAGCCCTTCGAAGTCGAAGTTGACGACGCCGTTCTGGGGGATGCGGTCGTCGTTGTTCGAGCCGACGAGGAACGCGGCACCGAAGGGCCCGTCGAGTTCGGAACCGGCGTCCCAGATGTCGCGCCCGAACTGCGAGATCTGGTTGATGACGAGGTTGCCGCCCGCGTCGAACAGCTGGTAGCGGGTGGGGCTGTCGTTGCCGATGAAGTAGTCGTTGCTGGGGACGACCATCGAGCCGAAGGTGAAGAAGCGGTTGACGGCGGGGTCGACGTCAAAGGTCATGGTCCCGGACGCGCCGGGCAGCAACGGGCCGGCGGGGTTGGGGAGCACCGTACCGAGGGTGGCGGTGGGATCGGCGGCGGCGAAGGCGGGGAACCAGTCGACGCCGCTGCCGCCCTCGGCGATCGAGATGATCGGCGCGGTGGCGGCTTGGCCGTTGTTGAAGGCGTCGTAGGTCCCGTTGTTGAAGCCGACGCGCAGCGGCGCGAACGAGAGGCTGTTGGTCGGCGACAGGTTGGTCGCCGTGACCCGGAGTTGGACGGTGCCTGCGCTGGCGTTTGCGGCCAGCACGACACCCGCCGCCGCGCCCAAGAGGGCGGCGTTGATACGCATATTCGACATCTCAAACCTCGCTTGATTTGTGCCGGTGAATCCCGGCGTTGGTTCGCTCTCGCCCCGGGCACGCGCTCGGGGCTTCCCTCACCGCCGGCGTCGCCGACGATGCACAGAGGGATCGCACCAGGGCGACGCGCCTGACGAAGCGACTTCGTGGAACTTCATTCAATCGCCGCAGGTCAGGTCAGAGCCGACGGCGGAAACGGTCGGTTCCAGCCCTGTGGGCTTCGGACACTTCGGACCGACCGCTCGCGCGGTCGGCTCCGCGCTGGCGCGTTTGAGCGCCGCGTGTTCTACTTCTCCGCTTCGGTCCGCACCCGAACCGCCAGGCGCTCGCGCACCTCGGGCGGCAGGCCCGGCTCGGCGTCCACGGCGCGGCGCAGCGAGCCGGCCATCGCCTCGAGCGCCGCCAACTGGCGCTTCAGCCCCCGGCACCCGCGGCAGTACCGCGTGTGGACCCACAGACCCACGCGCTCGCCGCGCGTCAGCCCAGACTCGAGCTCGCGGTTCATCAGCTGCGCGTGCTCGTCGCAGCGCATGCCCAGCACTCTGGCGGCGTCTTGGAACAGGCGGATCATCGGCGTCTCTCCTCTCCGCCCCGGTGCTCTCCGCTGCCGCGCTCTGCAGCCCCGCCCTCTCCGCCCGCTTCCAGGCACTCGCGCAGGGCCGTGCGGGCTCGGTGCATCCTTTGCCACAGGTTGGCGGCGGAGATGCGCAGCGACGCGCACACCTGGTCCGCCGAAACGCCCATCACCTCGCGCAGCCAGAACACCTGGTCGAGCGTTGGCGGGAGTTTCTCCATGCACGCGCGAAGGGCCGCCGACTGTTCGGCGTGAGTGGCCCGCGCGTCGGGTGCGGGGAGTTCCGCGGGCGCGCGGACCCACATGCCGTGCGCCGTGAACCGGCCTTGGCCCGGGGCGTCGGCGGGTTCGTGGTCGGGGTCGTCGGTTCGATGCGGCGCACCGGCGCTCGGTCGGCGGTGCTGCGCCCGGTAGTGGTCGGCGATCTTGTGCGACATCACCCCCAGCAGCCACACCCGCGCCGCCGGCGTGGGCACCACCGACGCCGCGGACACCGCCGCGAGCAGCGTCGACTGCACCAGGTCCTCGGCGGTTTCTGGGTGGCGCGTGCGGGCCATGGCGTATCTCCAGAGTGCGTCGCCGTGATCGCGCAGCCACGATTCGACCAGGGCGCGCCGAACCTCGCTCCCCGGCCCCGGTGAAGGGACCGGCGACGCCTCGTCCGCGTCCGCGGCTTCGACTTGTTCGGGGGTTGTTCCGAGCATCGGCGAACCTGTCACACCCAGAGTCGTACGCACCAGCGCGGCCTGACACGTTGCCGTGGGTTGGGAGGCCGAATCTCGGCCCTATCATTGATTTGGTCGGCACCGCTTTCGCCGGGAGGTCGTGCCGCCGAAGGAGTTTGACGAATGACCACGATGCCGAAGTCTCACGCCGCCACCCCCGTCCCCCCCGCCCCGACCATCGTCAGCCGCCCCAGCAAGTCCGGGCGCTGTTTCAACTACTCCGCCGGCCCCGGGGCCCTGCCCGAAGAGGTGCTGCGCCAGGCTCAGAAGGACCTCTGGGACATCTTTGATTCAGGCGTCGGCATCCTCGAGCACTCGCACCGGCGCCCGGTCTTTGACCGCGTGCTCAGCGAGGCCGAGGCCGATTTCAGGGAAGTTGGCAACATCCCCAGCGACTACGCGGTCATGTTCCTTCAGGGCGGGGCCAGCAGCCAGTTCCACATGATCCCCATGAACTTCCTCGCCAAGGACAAGTCCGACACCGCGGACTACTTCGACACCGGCGAGTGGAGCCACAAGGCCATCCGCGAGGGCAAGCTCTTCGGCAGCATCCACCTCTGCGGCGACACCAGCGCCACCAAGTACGACCACATCCCCAAGGGTCCGGAGGTGAAGTACTCGCCCAACGCGAAGTACTGCTACTTCGAGAGCAACAGTACGGTGTTCGGCATTCAGTTTCACCAGGACCCGACCCCGCCGGCGGGCGTCGAGCTGGTCGTTGATGCGTGCAGCGACATGTTCTGGAAGCCGGTGGACGTTCGGAAGTACGCGCTGTATTACGCGGGTGCTCAGAAGAACCTCGGCCCGGCGGGGACGGTGATCGTGGTGTGTCGGCGTGATTTTCTGGAGCGTGGGCATAAGGATTTGCCGTGGCTGCTGCAGTACCGGACGTTTGATAAGGAGCAGTCGCGCCCGAACACGCCTTCGACCTTTGGGATTTATCTGGTGGGTCAGATGATCAAGTGGATCAAGCGCCAGGGCGGTCTGAAGGCGATGGAGCAGATGAACCGTGCCAAGGCGGGGATGGTGTACGACCACCTGGATTCGACTGATTTTTATGTCGCTCCGGCGCGGAAGCAGGACCGTTCGATGATGAACGTGCTGTTCCGCTGCCGCACGCCGGAGTTGGACAAGTTGTTCTGTGCCGAGGCGGAGAAGCGCGGGCTGGATGCCCTGGCGGGCCACCGTTCCACGGGCGGGATGCGGGCGAGCCTGTACAACTCGATGCCGGTGGAAGGGGCGGAGGCGCTGGTGGCGTTTATGAAGGAGTTTGAGGTGAGGCAGCGGTGAGGGGGTGGGGGGGAGCGCAGTGGTGCCCGGAGTTGGCGGGGGATTTCGCCATCTGTTGTCTCCGTCTTCCGCAAATAGAACGAGCGCCCAAGCCACCGGGGCTTGGGCGCTCAGTCAGGGCCGACCTGTCCTCAGATTCGCTTCGTCTTCCGGCGTTACGGATTGCTTAGTTCCTCGATGGTTTCGAGCAGTTGAACGATGTGAGCGCTCAGTTCTTGGGGGCTGAGGCCATCGATGTACGCGGTGTACTGCTCGATGCTGACGAATCCAAGCGCGGCGAGAACCGGCGGCATCGTGGCTTGGCCGTCGCCAGAGCGGCCCGGATCGGAAACCTCACGGGTGACGCCGCCTCCCGACAGCGTCCGTGAGCCCGTCGCATCGACAGCTTCGCCGCTCCCAGGGCGTCCGGACGAGCAGGTATTCCCGAACTGCCCGAGGAACAGGGTCAAGTCGGCGGTGTTGACCGCGAGGTCGCCGTCGAGGTCGCGGTTGTTGCCACAGGCACCCGACTGACCGAACTGGCCGAGGAAAGTCACGAGGTCGGCGGTGTCAACGGTGTTGTCGCCGTTGAAATCGCCCACGCACGGGTGACGGACGCTGAAGGAGTAGGTGTACGGCGTCACATCCGTCACGAGGTTGCCCAGCACAGCGCTCTTGAGGACTCCCGTCTCGGGTGTCACTTGATAGTCACCGACTGGGACGAATCCGGTCGCCGTCATGTTGACGATCGTCGCGTTGGTCGAGTCCAGCGCGATCGAGAAACAACCCGTCAGGTTGTCGCCGTAGGTGCTCCCCCCAATAGCCCGATGGAGCACCTTGAGCGGCGTCCCGCTGCTCCAACCTACCGGCCCCTTGTGGCGGGCAGCGACGGTCAGGTCGGCTGGCGTTGACGTGCCGGCTTCGACCGGGAAGCAGTCTTCGGGGTGGAGCCGGTAGCTCATCAGCCCGATCGCGCCGCCGCCAAGCGATGCGGCGGTGTTGGCATATGCGGCGTTGGCGAGGTTGAGTTGACCAGCGCCGTCGGGCCCGACCTTCACCGGCGCGGTCCAGGTGCGGTGTGCGTTCTCGTTGCCAGCGCAGATGATGACTTGTCCCTTCAAGCCTCCTGCCTTGGTAGTCTTGATCTCAGGCGTTGCGCTGGCGGGTGTGCGGGTGGCGTGGGCGCGGTTGAGGGCGATTGTGCCGGCGAGGTCGCCGCTGCACCAGATGTGGTTGTCGACGGTGCTGACCACTCCGATGAGGTTTGTCTTGATGAGGCCCCGGATATTGCCGCTGGCACCGGGATACCGCCCGAAATCGCCGATCTCGATGCGATTGATCCACTCGACGTACGAGTAGTAGCCGGTGCCTGACGCGGTACCGATGATGTCAGCGTTGAGTTCGCCGGCGAAGAGGAGGTTGATCGCCTGGCCGACCTTGATAGTGACGGGAGATGTGCTGGTGCCGATCGTTCCGCGGACTCGGAGGTCGTCGATGACGCTTCGGTTGCTGGTGGAGACCTCGTTGAGCGTGATATTGCCGAGGACGCTCCCGAGCACTTCCACTCCGCTGATGAGGGACGAGTACCCGTTGATTGCGGGCATGTCGATCACTCCGGTGACGCTGCCGTCAATGATTGAGTTGAAGACGCGTGTGACCTTGATGTCGCCGACATTACCCGCGACCTTCATCGCGAGGATAAAGGCCATTCCGTCGTAGTCGTTGTGCCCCGCGCCGTCGTTGCCCGTCCCGTACTCGATAGAGCCCACCGAGGCGATTCTAGTTCCTGTGTTTGTCAAGTTGACGCGGAGCAACTGAATCGGCTCTCGGTTTCGGACGATGAGTTTTCGGATCTTATCGGTCGCGCCGCTGGAGGTGATGGTGAAGTCGGACGAGTCCGTCGCGGACCCGAACGACTTCGTCAGCACAATGTCGTACAGGTCCGTACCGACGCTGGTGACGGTTGCACTGCTCCCCGGGCCCGTCCAACTGACCGATGGTGCGCCGTCGGCGGCCGCGGCGGCACAGAGGCCGAGGAACACCAAGATCGCGGATTGCAGCGTACGGATCTTCATGGCGTGACCTTTCTTCGCCTAGCCAGATGCCAAGCGAACGGTAAGAGAAAGAACATCGAGGTTCCGACGCTCGGAACGCTCGAAGCCAGACGGATTCCATTTGATGCGGAGTTGGAATGGGTGGATGAGTAGTGGCCAAGCCGGTCGGTCACGTCGGTAATGCCCAGGTCGCCGTATCTGGAACCGAGTTGCAGATAGCCTTGCCAATCACCAACTAGACCGCCGCTGTACGATGCGCTGTCCGTCCACTCTCTTGGCCCTCCTGAAACATCGAGCAAACCCCACGGGGAGACCGTCTCGGGATACGCTCCAACTTCAGGACGAAGCGGAAACTCGAACGAGAGCAACACGCCTCCGCTGGTCTGGGCACCCGTCTCCGGCTGGCCTGGAATCAGCGGCGTGCTCGTGCCGTTGGGATATTGCCAGTATCCCGGTTGGTTGGGACCGTCGCGGCCGAGGTCAAAGTAAGCGGCTTTGGCCCACTCGTCTTCGCTAGGCAACCAATAGCGGGCACCGGGCTCGCGTGCCGCGAACGGCAGTTCGTAGTTTGTCGTGCCATCGAGCGTGTAGGCCCCGGTGAGGAATGAACTGATATCGGTTCCTTTGTTGTTATGCAACCAGTTGCAATACATCGCGGCATAGCGCCAAGCGGTGGTGATCGGCCGGTTGATGCCGACATCGTTCAGATAGTGAGTGACGGTACCGTCGGAGTGCAAGTCCCAGGTCGTGTACTCGCCGATAAATGTGCTTCCGAGCTGAGCATTGGTCGGGACGTACCGCTTTGCTGCGTTGACAAACTCGAACCACTCGCCGCCGGTGATTTCGGTGGTGCGGATGTAGTAATCGTGATCGACGCGACCGATGGCGCGTTCGCCGAGGCCGGGGTCCGTGTATCGGTACGGGGCGTTGCCCGCGCTGGTCACATGGGCCCACTGAGGCTGGGCGGGCATCTGGCTGGTGACAGCCGAGAGCGCTGGCCCGGGAAGGCACAAGAGCGCGATGACGACCGCGGAGGCGCGTGTGACGCCGAGCACGGACACGGTGGGGCGTTGGCCACCACGAGCAGACAGGCTGAGCATGTTGAAACTCCGGTTCCTGTGCGAAGAAAACCCTGCGGAACGAACCGCTCGGGAGGTTCCAAGAGTAGCACGGGGCGGAGTGTGTCGCGTGACAGCGAGCATTCGACCTTGGTCTAGACGTACGCGGAATCCCCGCAGTTCCGCCGGAAATCTGACATTCGCGTCAGTTTCGTCGCGGGCGGCGCAGGTGAGCAATCGTCGGCGGCGTTGAGCCGGTCCCCGCAGGACGTTCGCTTCGGGTTCGTCGAACCGGTGGCGAACGGGGCGCGGGTCGGTGCGGCGCGACGACACTTGCGCAGCGCCCGACACGGGTCGGAGACCCGTGCCACCTCATGTGCGCGGGCGCGTCGCCGTAGACTCCCCCCATGCCCGAAATCCGCACCTTCCTGACCTTCAACCACCAAGCCGAAGAAGCCGCGCGTTTTTACGTCTCGGTGTTTCCCAACTCGCACATCACCCGCATTGCTCGGTACCCGGACCTGGGGCCGCAGTCGCCTTTCGTGACCGGCGCTGTGATGACGGTGGAGTTCACGCTGGATGGGCGGGCGTTTACGGCGCTCAACGGCGGGCCGCAGTTTGCGTTTAGTCAGGGCATCTCGATCGCCGTGATCTGCGAGACGCAGCGGGAGGTGGATGAGTACTGGGACAAGTTCGTGGCGGCGGGCGGGACGCCGGTGGCGTGCGGGTGGATCACGGACCATTTCGGCGTGTCGTGGCAGATCGATCCGAAGCGGCTGATCGAGCTGATCACCGGTGCCGACGAGGTGAAGGCGGGCAAGGCGATGGCGGCGATGATGGGGATGGTGAAGATCGAAAGCGCGGCGCTGGAGCGGGCGCTGGGGTGAGGGTGGCGGGGCATCGCGGGTGGTGCGCTGGGTCGTTGTGTGTTCGGCACGACGCTCGGCTCGGAAGCCGAGCATCGTGGCACGTCACAGCTTCTCGCGCAGGTTCCTGCTCGGCGAGAACCCCACGGTCTTGCTGGCCTTGATTTTCATCTCGCGCTGGGTGAGGGGGTTCATCGCCGTGCGCGCCTTGCGGTGCTTTTTGCGGAACGTGCCGAAGCCTGAGAGGGCGACTTTTTCGTCCTTGTTGACGCCCTCGGCGATGCAGCGGATCACCGACTCGACCATCCGGGCCGCGTCGGTCCGGCTGACGTTGAGTTCGCTCGCCACCAGTTGCACCAGGCCGTTCTTGTTCACGGCGTGTCTCCGTTCCTTCCGACCGCCCAGCGTCCGTGCGTGAAGAGGGGTTCGAGGCCGCTTCCGATTGCCTCCGGCTCGCGCGGACTTGGCGCGACCCGAGCACCAACGTACAGAACGGCGGCGCGGATTCAACCCCGCACGGTTGGTTCACAGTGTTTCCACCCTGATGTACCGCGCGAGCCGCGATGGGGGCGGCTGGCGCGACGCCGAGGGGGGGATCAAGAAATGCTCCGGGTTTCCGCGGAAGGGCTTGACAGGCGCGGGGGTTTTCTCTCGCCCGCAGCGCCCGTACACTTTGGGGCCATGAGCGAACACGCCGACACAGGATTGACCGAGGGCGACCACGCCGCCGCGACCCTTCCGATGCCCGCCCGCAAGCCAGCGCTGAAGCAGCCGCGGCTGTGGAACGTCGTGCTTTTGAATGACGACGACCACTCGTACGAATATGTCATCTCCATGATGCAGCGGGTGTTCTCGGCGCCGCTGGAGCGTGCGTTCCAGGTGGCCAAGACGGTGGACTCGGATGGTCGGGCGATCTGCGGCACATACCACAAGGAACTCGCCGAGCTCAAGCTCGACCAGATGCACTCGTGCGGGCGTGACGCGAGCATCGCTTCGTGCAAGGGCCCGATGTCGGCGATCCTTGAGCCTGCCGATGCGGGCGACGAGGCGTAGCACGCCGTGAGCCGTCCTGCCAAACCGCTGGTGGTCCAGACCGAAGAGCTCGACGCGACGTGCGCGGCGTGGCTGGCGGAGCGGTGCGAGCTCGTCGCGTGCCCGTCAGAAGACTCGCGTTTCCCCGACTTGATCCGGCGTGCCGATGGGCTGGTGGTGCGGACGTACACGCGCGTCGGGCCGTCGTTGCTGGAGATCGCGCCGAGGCTCAAGGTGGTCGGGCGCGCGGGCGTCGGGCTTGACAACATCGACGTGCCCGCCTGCAAGTCTCGCGGCGTGACGGTGGTCTCGACGCCGGACGCCAACACGCGGGCCGTCACTGAGTTGGTGTTTGCGTTCATCCTCGATGCGCTGCGGCCACGGGTGTTTCTTGAGCACCCGCTGACGATGGCGGAGTGGAAGCGGGCGCGGGGCGAGCTGATTGCGCCGCGGCAGCTGTCTGATTTGACGCTGGGCATCCTCGGGCTGGGGCGCGTGGGCAAGAGCGTGGCGCGGATCGGGGCGGCGCTGCGGATGCGGGTTCTGTACACCGACCTTTTGGACATTCCCGAGGCGGAACGCTGCGGCGCATCCTCGACGGACGTGGACACGCTCTTTCGTGAGTCCGACGTGCTGACGCTGCACATCGACGGGCGTGCTTCGAACCGGAAGTTCGTTTCCGCCGAGCGGCTGGACCTGTGCAAGCGCGACGTGCTGCTCATCAACGCCAGCCGTGGGATGGTGCTGGACTCGATCGCGCTGGCGGCGTTCCTGTGGGAGCGGCCGGAGGCGCAGGCCGTGCTTGATGTCCACGAGCCCGAACCTTTCGGGCCTGATTACCCGCTGCTGAGCGTGCCGAATGCGCACCTGGCCCCGCACATCGGCGCGGCGACGGCGACGGCCCATCGCAACATGTCTTGGGTCGTCCGCGACGTCTGGCGCGTGCTGGCGGGCGAGACGCCGGAGTTCCCGGCGTAGGGTGGGGCTGGAGCAGACTCCAGAAAAGAACGACGCGGGCTCTCGCCCGCGTCGTCTTGAATCCGTTTCAACTCAACGCAGAATCAGAGCCCGCCGCAGCCGAAGGCCGCGAGGAACGCGACGAGGTCGTTGGTATCGATGGTGCCGCTGCAGTCGGCGTCGCCGCTGGTGTTGGGCGGGACATTGGTGCCGAAGACGCCCAGGAAGATGACGAGGTCGATGGTGTTGGTGGCGCCGTCGCCGTTGATGTCGCCCGGGCAGACGGGGGTGGGGACAAAGCGGAAGTGGGCGGCGATGGTGTCAACCTGGTCGAGGATTCCGACGAACGACTGCTGGAAGGTGAGCGAGCTGACGAAGTTGGCGCCGGGCTGCGAAGCGCCGAAGGAGCCGGTGTCGCAGGCGCCCAGGAGGGGGCCGCCGGGGCCGTTGTCGGGGTCGCCGGGGCAGTCGCCGATCTGTTCGAAGAAGGTGCCGTTGCCGACGCCGGGGGCCGAGTCGTAGGCGTCGGCGTTGGCGAAGTTCTGGGCGGTGAAGGCGACCAGGCCGATCTGCACGCCGGGGGCGGGGCGGCCGGGGAAGCCGAAGCTGGTCCAGGGGATGCGGACCTCGATCTCGCCGGCGTTGGTGTTGTGGGTGTCGTAGGAGGCGGCGCCGTTGATGGTGCCGTTCCAGAGGATTCCGGCGGTCTCGTTCTGCTGCGGGATGTCGACGGTGGCGCTGAAGGGGTTGAGGGTCTCGAAGCGTGCGCGTCCGCCGCCGCCGCCGCCGTTGTCAACGAACTGAACGGCGAAAACGTGGCTGGGCGAGAAGCCGAAGGTGTTCGAGAAGTCAACAGCACGGAAGCCGAAGGTCTGGGTCGAGCCGACGGCGGGGGTGTTGACGATCGGGTCGGTGCCGGGGTTGAGGCTCACATCGACGACGAAGAAGAGGTCGCCCTGGTCGTTCGAAGCCTTGGGGCCGTTGTCGGTGAAGCGGTTGAACAGGACGGTGGGGCCGGTGCAGGCGAGGTAGAGGAAGTCGTTGTCGGCGTACCAGAGGAGCTGGACGATGTCGCCGCGGTTGTCGTTCATGGAGACGTTGACGTTGACGAGCCCGTCCCACCAGTTGAAACCGGAGGACTCAGCGACGGCGTCGGAAGCGACAGCCGAGCCGCCGATCGCGGGGACGCAGTGGCCGGCTTCGGTGAGCAGGCTCCACCCTTCGGTGGAGGGGCTGACGCTGCCGTTGACGTTGACGCACTGGGCCGAGGCGAAGGGGGCGGAGGTGGCCAGGCCGGCGAGGGCGCTGACAAGAACGATGGCGGAACGACACGGGGTCATCTGGGTCTCTCTCTTTCGTTGAGATGTGGGGTTTGAAGGCGTGGGTGCTTTCGCTCTGAAGCGCGAAAGCGCACGGCGGTAAAGCGGTTTACATGCTACTCGGACCAGGGGGTTTGAGCAAGCCCGAATGTGTGCCGAACCTTCGTCATGTTCTTGTGAGAATCGTCCGTACTGAATCCAAACAAACTACTGTTCGGGGGATATCCGGCACCGAGCCGTCCGCGCGAGCGGACGGTCCCCAAACACCGCATGAGGAGGGTCAATGCTCTTCCTGTGCTGTGGACCGACCGCTTGCGCGGTCGGCTCTGCACGATGTTTAGCCGCGCGCCGCGCTTTGGGCGCATGGGGTTGGAGCGATTGGTCCCATCTTCAACTCGGAGCCACCCCCATGAAGACCCCCACCCTCGGGCGCTGTCTCGGCGCGATCACCCTGTTCACGCTTCTCGCCGGCACGGCGGATGCGCAGTCCATCGTGGGCGGCGGCGTGTTCGTCGACCGCGATCCCAACAACGACACCACCGCCGGCGCGGCGTACTACCTCAACGCCACGCAGAGCACCGCCATCATGGGCATGGGCACCATCGGCGGGCTCGATATGACCGACTTCTTCGGCTACAAACTCCCGCCCTCGACCTACATCACCGCCATGACCATACCGCTGGGCACACCCCAAGGGCCGTTCACGAGCCCCAACGCCGGGCTTGGCCTCGAAAACGGCGACGGCTCCGTTCAGCACGTTCAGTCGTTCAGTGACGGCGTCGATCAGGCGGGCACCACCGAGAACAGCGGCGGCGCGGTGGCCCGTGCCCGCCCCGCCGCCGGCGGCAATCAGAAGATCAAGGTCATCGACGGCATCGGTATCGGGCCCTATGCCATCCTCGCCTCGGTCTACACCGGTGACAACGGGCAGTTCGTCGAGCAGGAACCCAACAACGGGCCTGCCTTCCCCGTCATGCTCGGCCTTGCCCTGGGCGGGCCGAAGATCGGAACCGGGACGCTTACCGCGGGCGACTTCGACCACTACGGCGTCGACATGAAGCGTGGCGATATCCTTGCCGCCGTCACCACGCCGTGCGAGGGATTCCCGAATGATCTCAGCACGCCCGACACGGTGATCGATCTGGTCGGGACCAACGGGGCGACGGTGATCCTGACCAGCGACGACGCGGGGAACGATCAGTTCGGCGAGGACCGCGGCTCGGCGATTCGCTACCGCGCCACCGCCGACGGGCGCTACTTCATCCGCGTCCGCGGCTTCAGCGCCGCCACCACTGGCAAGTATGCGCTGACGGCCGCCCTGATCCCCGCCCCGCCGGCCAACCTGTGCTTGGGTGACTTCAACGGCGACGGGGTTGTGAACACCGTGGACTTGGTTGCGTTCCTTGGGAAGTTCTCGACGTCGTGCCCGTGAGCGTGCTTGTGCGTGCCAGTGAAAAGACCCTCCGACTTCGGAGGGTCTTTGCTTATCCCGGTGCGAGTGGTCTTGGTTAAGTGGCCCCGAGCTTGCGCTCGGGGTTCGGATGATCACTGCGAAGCGCTCAGCGACGACGGCGCAGACCCGCGAGGCCCGCGAGGCTCAACAGCGCCGCGGCACCGGGCGTGGGGATGGTCTGGGCCTGGATGTCGACCGAGTTCTGGGGGATGTCGAAGTAGAACTGGTCGCCCTGGGCGTAGTTGGTCCAGTCGAAGTAGAAGGCGATTTGCCACTCGATGGCGACGGCGGCGGAGATGTCATTGGGCTGATCGATGGGGCCGAAGCGGTCGTCGAAGTCGATGTCGAAGGCGTGGAAGCCGGGGTCGAAGGTTTGGCTGAAGCCTGTGGCGGAGCCGACGCCGCCGAGGAAGTTGTTGGAGGCGTCGAGGAGGGTGAAGGAGGTTTCGATGGTGTAAAGCTCGACGTCGCCGCCGGTGTGAGCGAAGTCGAACTCGAACGAGGTGCGGACGATATCGAAGGGGTTTTGCCACGCGGCGCCGTTGATGGTGGCGGTGCCATTGATGACGAGGCGGTTGCCGCGGAGGTTGCCGCTGGCGGTGGGTTCGGAGGGCGTGGGGATGTAGTTGTCGCCGGTGAAGCCGAAGACGAAGCCCTTGGAGCCGGGGCCGGAGAGCTTGATGCCGTTGTCGAGCGGGGTGCTCATCACGTCGGGGACGAGGCTGGGGTTGAGGGGGTCATAGTCGACCCAGAAGGTCCCGTCGTCATCGCGGAGGTGCTGCAGGTGCGAGCTACCGAAGCTCCAGGTGGTGACGGGGACGGCGGACGCGACGCCGGCGATCGAGGCGAGCGCGAGGGCCGAAAGCAAGGCGGTCTTCGAGTGAACAGACATGGACACAGACTCCTCTCAGAGTGCGTGAAGGAAAAACAAAGCAGATTGGCCGGGCGTCTTTGTCCGACCCTGTGCGACAGAAAGAATGTACCCCCGTTTGGGGGCAAAGCAAGCAGAGCGTTTGATAGACCGATAACGACTCGGATCATCATCGCCAGGAGTTAACTCGATCGTCCGCCGCGTGGTCGGCGCGTCGTTTCGGGGCGGTGCCTGGCTTTTGGCGGACACCAGCAGTCGATCAAGGCGCCGTCGTTGCCGTGTTCGATGCGGGCAGAGGGGCCGCGCGGTCCAGCGGTGGTTCGCAAGTCTGCGCGCGGGGGTACCATCGGGTGATGGGTCCCGCTCCGCCGCTGCTGTCGAGGTGCGTGCTGGCGTCCGTCAAGGGGCGGCTGCGGGTGCGTGATGCTCTGCTTCACACCTTGACGGTCGAGCGGATTGATGAAGTGAGCTTTGAGCGGGTGATCGTTGAGCGTCCGGGCGATCCCGCTTCACCATTGAGAGTTGAGCCCGCGCAGGTGCGCGCGATCCGCTTCCGCAGCGACGGGGTCATCCGCCTGTGCGACATCGTGCTGTTGCCGGGTTTCATGCTGGCGATCTCGGTGCCGCCGGGTCGCGGCGGCTTCCGAGAAGCGCCCGGGCTTTCCCCCGATCAGCCGGTGCGCCTGTACACGGACGACCGTCTGTCGCGCAAGCTCTGGGCACCGGTCGAGGTCGCGGCGGAGGTGATCCCGTGAGCCAGTACGTCAAACCAGGCGAGTTCTACGACCCCGGCGAGAATCTGCCCGACCCGGTCAACGTGCCCGAGGGTGAGATCTGGGTCATTCCCGAGTACGACGGTGCGGAGGCCCTGTTCGAGCGGCTGTTCGAGCCCCTGAAGGGGAACATCAAGCGCGACTGGTTCGTGAAGCACGCCTACTTCTGCCTCCCGCTGACCATCGGGAACCAGTACGGGTTCATCGTGCGGAGCGCCTTCGATGTGGTGGCGAGGTGGAACGGCGGCGAGCGCCCCGAGGACACGCTCGTGCACTGCCTGTGCCCCGGGTCGGACATGAGACTGCAGGTGATTTCGAGCCACTTTGGGTCGGGGATCGTGACGGTGCAGAATCGGTGGGTGATGCGCACGCCCCCCGGCGTGAGCCTGATGACCGCGACGCCGCCCAACTTCCCGCTCGATGCGGTGATGCACATGACGGGGGTGGTTGAGACGGACAACCTGCGGCGCGATTTCACGTTCAACCTCAAGATCACGCGGCGCCACGCGGACGTGTTCATCCCGAAGGGGACGCCGATTGGGTGCGTGATCCCGATCCCGCGGCACTTTGTTGACCGGTTCTCGGCGAAGGTGGTGACGGACCGGGCGGTGCTGGAGTCCGAGCGCCGGACGATGAAGCACTTCGCCGACGCCCGCGCGGTGCAGGGGTACTACCCCGAGGGGCTTTACATGAAGGGGATGGACGTCTACCAGAACCGATTCGGTGACCACCAACGAACGCTGGACGGGTGACGCTCTGCTACCCCAACGCCCGCTGCTTCGCTTCGAAACTGTCGATGATCGCATGGATCTCGAAGTCCACGAGGTCGCTCCAGTTCTGCGTCCACGGCTCGAACGCCGCCACGTTTTCGGCCTCCATCAGTTGGTAGCACACGGTCACGTCGGAGGTGATCCAGCTGTCGATGAAGCGGAGCGAGTCGGGCATCATGCGGCCCTTCTGGGCGAAGCGCTCGTAGACGTCGCGGACTCTACCGGGCTTGAAACGCTCGACGATCATGAAGCGGGGCATGGGAGTGGTACGTTGGCGCGCGAGGGGCGGTTCGGTGAAGTCGGCGCGATCGAAGAGGGTTCGCGCGCATCGGGAGGGCCACGCCGACGATGATCGGAGTCCTCGGAGCGCATCGTCGCGCTGTCACTTTTGGTGAATCGTGAGCCGTGGACCGACCGCTCGCGCGGTCGGCTCCGATCAAGGCGTTGTGGGTGCGGCCACAGGTGCCGCCGCTGGCGGCTCGATCGTCACCATCCCACGGTTGATCAACCCCATCAGCAGCAGCCCCACAAGGATGCGGTAGATGCCGAAGGGCGTGAGGCCGTGCTTGTTCAGAAAGCCGACGAGCCACTTCACGGCGAAGGCGGCGCTGACGGCCGCCACCAGCATGCCGATGAGCACCGGTGTCCAGCCGAGGGTCTCGAACAGGGTCGGCTCGCCGGTTTTGGCGGCGTGCCGCAGGTTCTTCGCGAGCTTGTAGCCGGTCGCCGCCAGCAGCGTGGGCATGCCCAGCAGGAACGAGAACTCCGCCGCGGCCCGCGGGGTCAGGCCCCCGACCACGCCGCCGGCGATGGTCATCATTGATCGGCTGGTCCCGGGCCACAACGCGGCGACCTGCATCAAGCCGACGGTGAGCGCCTGGCCGAGCGACATCCGGGCCACGTCGTCGAGGCCCGCGGCGTGAGCGTTCCGCGCGCCGCGGCGTTTGGAGATCACCAGCACGTCCAGCGCGATCATGAACAGCCCGCCGACGATGAGCGCCCCGATCACCGGCCCGGGCTTGAACAGGGCGGCCTCGATCATGTCGTCGAAGAGCAGCCCGACGATCGCCGCTGGGGTGAACGCCACCGCGATGTTGATGAACAGCCGCAGGCCCGCGGCGTCCTTGCCCATCAGGCCCCGCAGCATCTGCAAGAACCGCGGGAAATACAGCCCAACGACGGCGAGGATCGCCCCGCCCTGGATGATGATGTTGAAGTCATCGACGGCCTGCTTCACGGCGGGGTCGCGGTTCAGCCCCATCAACCCCGAAGCGAGGATGAGGTGCCCGGTGGAGGAGACCGGCAGGTACTCGGTGATGCCTTCAACAAGGCCGAGCACGATCGCCTGAAAGGTGGTGAGCATGAGAAAGGTGGAGGCCTGTTGTGATGAACCGCGATCGGTCGGATGGAAGGGTCGGATGATACGGGTCGATCAGGGCGCGGTCGGCGTGGCCGCGGTTGCTTCAGCCTGCGCGAAGGTGACTCGGACCTGCACGCCGGCGGGCAGATCGCCGGGGTTTTTGAGGGTGAGTCGGACCAGCCGGGTCTGGCTGCGTGCGTCGGCGACGCTGGCGATGTGGGAGATCACCGCCGGGGCGTCGATGGACGAGGGCTTGGATGGGTCCGGGCCGGGCGGCATGTCGAAGCGAACGGTCGCGGCGGTGCCGACGCGGAGCCGTGCCACCTCGGCGGTGGGTGGGTTGATCTCAACGCGGAAGCGCTCGGTGGAGACCACGCGGACGACAGGGCGGCCGGGCTCGGCGCTCTCGCCGGTTTGGACGATGACCTCTTCGACGACGCCGGACTCGGGGGCGCGGAGGGTACGGAGGGCGTGGAGGGCTTCGGCCTGCTTGACGGCGAGTTCGGCCTCACGCCGATCCTGCTTGGCCTTCTGAAACTCGAGCCACGAGAGCTGGGCTTTGAGGGTGGCGCGGTCGAGCTCGAACTGGCCCGCCGAGCTTTTTTCGAGGGCTTCCTTGACGAGGTTCTCTTCGACCTGCGCGAGCTTCCACTGCTTTTCGGAAGCGTCAACGGCGAGCGTGCTCTCGGCCCGCAGGCGGTGTACCTCGGCCTGAGCCAGCCCCACGGCGTCATCCAGCTCGATCAGCGCGGCCCCGGCCTCGACGCGGTCGCCCGGTTTCACCAGCACGGCCTTGACCTGCCCGGCGACGGTGAAGCCCAGGCGGGCGTCGCGCTCGGCGGCGACGACGCCGATGTGTTCGACGGGCGGCGCGGCGCGGGGGGCCTGGGCGCGCGCGTGGGCGGTGCCCAGAGCGAGGGCCGCCGCCGTGCATGCCATGAGCCATCCGCGCTGCAAGCGTCGCATTGAGTGAGCTCCTTGAGGCGAGAGGTGGAGCGCGGGGGATCGGGGTGGTCCGCCGCGATGAGCCGAGTCTACGCGCGGGGTGGGTTGTTGTCGGGACGATCGGTCGGCACAGGTCGCTACGCTTGTGGAGTGAACCAGCGTGCCAGCCACTCCACGCCCGGGCAGGCCGGGGCCGCGTCGCGGCGTGATGCCGAGCGCGCGGGGATCGACCTGCCGGGGGGGGACGGCGCGGGCTCGGCTTCTGATGATCTCGGGGCATTTGAAGGCTCAGCGGAGGAACTGGCCCGGCGCGTGCTGGCGGCGCAGATGCGCCTTGGCGGCGCGTCGGCGGGGGCGATGCTGGCGCAGACCGACAGCGGAGCGCTGGACTTGCTCGCCTTGGTGCCCCCGAGCGAGACGCCGCCGGCGTGGCTGACGGCGTCGAGCGAGGGGCTGGAAGAGGCGCTTCGTTCGGGCGGGACGGTGGCGGGGCGGCTGGCGGGCGAGGACCGGGCGGTGATCGTCATCGCGTGCGGACGGGAGGCGCGGCTCGAAGCGGGCCGGATGGTGCTGCTGGCGTTTGTGGTGGAGAGTGTCGATCCGCTGGAGGTGGACGCGGCGCGGGACCGCTTGAGCAGCGCTTCGGTGCTCGCGGCGCTGGTGGGGTCGCGGCTGACGCTCAACGACAGCGCGGGGCGTGAGGACGGGCTGAGGCACGCCGCGGAGGTGCTGGGGGCGGTCAATGCGCACGCGAAGTTTCAGGCGGGAGCGATGGCGCTGGTGAACGAGGTGGCGTCGCGCCTGCGTGCGAGCCGCGTCTCGCTGGGGCTGGTGCGGAGTTCGGCGGTCGAATGCGTGGCGGTGAGCCACACCGAGCGTTTTGTGCGCGCCGGGGCGCTGGTGCGTGATCTCGAAGCGGCGATGGATGAGAGCGTCGATCAGGACGCCGACACGTCGTGGCCGCACCCGCCCGAGGCGACGTTCATCGCGCGGCAGGCAGGCGAGGCGGCGCACCGGCACGGGCCGTCGAGCATCGCGGCTTTCGTTGTGCGCGTGCCGGGGCGGGACGAGCCAGCGGGTGCGCTGCTGGTCGAGCGGGACGCCGAGCGCCCGCTCGACGGCGATGAGCGGCGCTGGCTGCGGCTGGCGCTCGACCTGGTGGGGGCGCGGCTGATCGAGCTGGATGAGCGGGACGCGCCGATCGGGCGACGCATGGCGCTGGGGCTGCGACGGGGCTTGCGCGGGGCGGCGTCGCCGAGGCACTCGGCGTGGAAACTCGGAGCGCTGGCGGCGACGGTCGGCGTCGCAGCGCTGTTCGTCGTGCCGACCGATCTTGGCTCTCGTGGCACGTTCGTGGCCGAGCCGGGTGCCCGGCGCGTGGTCGCGGCACCGTTTGAGGGCACGCTGGGCGACGTGCGGGTGAAGGTGGGCGACCGCGTGCGCGCGGGTGAGACGGTGCTGGGGGCGATCGATACGACAGAGCTGCTGCTGAAGCTCGCCGAGGCGCGGGCGCAACGGGATGCGCTGCTGCGGCAGGCCGAGGCGGCGCGGGCGGCACCGAGCTCTGGGGGGACTTCGGTGGGTGCGATCGCCGAGGCGCGGCTGCTGGAGGCCCAGGCAGAAGAGGCGCAGGCCCGCGTGGGGTTGCTCGAATCGCGGCTGGCGCGCGCGGAACTGAAGTCTCCGATTGACGGGGTCGTGTCGTCGGGCGATATCGAACGGCTCCGCGGGGCCTCGGTCAACATCGGCGACGTGCTATTCGAGATCGACGACGACGCGGACCTCGTGGCGGTGGTGGCGGTGCCGGAGTCCCGCGCGGCGGACGTGGCCGTGGGTCAGCCGGTGCGGCTGCGCCCGACGGGGAGGCCCGATGTCGAGATCACCGGCACGGTCGAGCGGTTAAGCCCGTTCGCCGAGGTGCTGAACCTGCGGAATGTGGTGAAGGTGCGGGTGAAGTTTGAGGGCGATGCGCCGGAGTGGCTGCGGCCCGGGATGGAAGGTGTGGCGGTGGTGACGACGGGTCGGGCGTCATTGGCGCGGGCGTGGACCCGTGGGGTGACGGATTGGTTGAGGCTCAATCTGTGGTGGTGAAGTAGGCGGGATGTATCGTCGTGCCACTGCTGGCTCCGCTCTGGGAGACAGCAGTGCAAGTTTTCGAGTGGTGTTTCGAGGTTTCGCACTGATGTCGGCGAGGACGCCGCCATCAGTGGCACGGCAGCGTCAGTCGCACGACGGCATCGGGGTAACCTGTGGAGCATTTGGCAGCGGGCCCATGTCGGGCATGTCCCGCCGGAGCATGGACGCACTGATGAGCGGATTGCCCAGTCAAGGAGGATCGATCGGCGGCATGGAGATTCCCCTTCTGGGGACGGTTTCGTCGCGCGGACTGGGAGGCGGGCCCGGGGGCCGCGGCGTGGTCCGGGTGGACTTGAAGGAGCTGTTCAATCGCCCGCCGCCGGCGAGCCTTGAAGCCGAGATGAGCCTGCTGGGGGCGCTCTTGATCGATCCCAAAGCGATGGGCGACATCGTGCTCATGGTGCCCACGGGCGGGTGGTTCTACGACCAGAAGCACGCGGCGATTTATGACGCGATGGTGCAGCTCGCCGCCCGACACCACGGCGGCGACCTGGTCCAGCTCGCCGAAATCCTGCGCGACAAGCGCGTGCTCGAAGACGTCGGGGGGATCGACTACCTCTATAAGCTCGCCAGCGAGACGATCTCCGCGGCCCACGCCAAGCACTACGCGCGGATCGTCCGAGAGAAGCACCAGCTGCGCGAGCTCATCCAGGCGGCGGGGATGACGGCCCACGAGGCGTACCACGCGGCGGACCTGGGCGACGACGGCGCGAAGGAAGTGCTGGACCGCGCCGAGAGCCGGATCTTCAAGATCGCCGAGAACGCGATCAACATGGACGTGGCGCGGCTGCCGGCGCTGCTGCAGGCCGAGCTCGACCGCATCATGGCGGACGAGGGCAAGTCGATCACGGGTGTGTCGACGGGGTATCACGATCTGGATGAGCTGACCAGCGGTTTGCAGCGCGGGGAGATGATCATCGTGGCGGCCAGACCGTCGATGGGCAAAACTGCCTTGGCCTTAAACCTCGCGGAGCAGATCGCCTTCGGCGGCTCGCCGCACGATGCGCGCGGTCCGCGGACGCCGGTGGCGATCTTCTCGATGGAAATGTCGCGTCAGCAGCTTGTTCAGCGGCTCATCTGCGCCCGCTCGGGCGTTGACAGCCACAAGATGCGCCGCAACATGCTGAACCAGGAGGAGTTCCAGCGGGTGATCCACACCTGCTCGGAGCTGAACGAAGCGCCGGTGTTCATTGACGACACCCCGGGGCTGAGCATCATGGCGCTGCGGGCCAAGGCACGCCGGTTGGTCGCACAGTTCGACGTGCGGTGCCTGGTGATCGACTACCTGCAGCTGATGACGGCGCCGCAGCAGGCGAAGGAGAACCGCCAGCAGGAAGTCAGCGCGATCTCACGCGGCGTGAAGGCGCTGGCGCGCGAGCTGAACGTGCCGGTGGTGTGTCTGGCGCAGCTGAACCGTGCCGCCGAGACGCGCGAGGGCCACCGTCCGCGGATGGGCGACCTGCGCGAGTCGGGCAGCATCGAGCAGGACGCCGACGTGATCGCGCTGCTGCACCGCGAGGACTATTACCACGTCGGCGACGACGCGTGGCTGAGCGAGAACCAGGACAAGGTCGGCGTCGCCGAGCTGATCATCGCCAAGCAGCGCAATGGCCCGACCGACACCGTGAAACTGACGTGGGACCGGACGACGACACGCTTCCGCAACTACACGGCGAGTGGGTGGGGCGGGGCGCCCCCTCACGGCGGTGGGGGTGGGGGGGGAGGTGGCGGTGCGGGTGGTCGAGGCGGCGCAGGCGGCTCGACGGGTTCCGGCCCTGCGGCGTATCAAGCGGCGCGCCCGAGCCCGTTCGCCGCGGGGCTGCCGGCGGGTCAGGCCGGCGGCGGTTACGGCGGCTTCGCGCCCGGCAAGAAGACCGGGCCCGAGCAGGGCTTCCGCGATGGCGGCGGTCCCTCGCATCTGTCGGAGATGGCGGAGGATGATTTGCCGATTTGAGGCGGCACCCCGTGCGTGTCCGGGGCGTGCGTGTTCGGGACGCCTCGCGGTACACTCCTGACGCCGGGGTCGGCGTCGCGCGCCGGGGTTGTTGCCCCGCCGCGAGAGGGCGACCCCGTCAGGAGCAGACCCGATGTCGAGCATCCCTCCCATCTCGGCGGGCCCTACGGGCTTGGACACCCTAGACCCCGTCGGACGCCAGATCCCCGCCGGTTTCGACGTGAACACCGATCCCAGCAAGCACCCGCCTGGGCTTTTTCTGTTGTTCATCGTTGAGATGTGGGAGCGGTTCTCGTACTACGGCATGCGGGCGCTGCTGGTGCTGTATCTCATGGAGAACGCCGCCCGCGACCACAAGACGCAGTACGAGATCGTCAACCCCGGGCGCGGATGGCTGGAAGAGGACGCGAACGCGCTGTATGGCGTGTACACCGGTCTGGCGTATCTGCTGCCGGTGCTGGGCGGGTTCGTGGCCGACAAAATGCTGGGGACCCACCGATCAATGGTGCTGGGAGGGGTGCTGATCGCGCTGGGTCACATCGCGCTGGCGGTGAGCGGGATCGGGGAGATGGCCCACAACGCCGTCGGACTGAGCGTGTTCTTCTTCGGTCTGGCCACCATCATCATCGGGACGGGCTATTTCAAGCCGTGCGTGTCGACGATGGTGGGCCAGCTCTACAAGCCGGGCGACCCGAAGCGTGACGGCGGGTTCAGCATCTTCTACATGGGCATCAACCTGGGCGCGTTCCTGTGCGCGTTCGTGTGCGGCACGCTGGGGCAGCAGGTGGGTTGGCACTGGGGGTTCGGTGCCGCCGCGGTGGGGATGATGGCCGGGCTGCTGATCTACTTCTGGGGCCGCCCGAAGTTCCTGAAGAACATCGGCGACCCGCCGAAGGGCGCGTCGAATCACGTGCCCTGGCTGATGGGTGCGTCGATCGGGGCGGCGGCGCTGGTGGCGGCGATGTACCACTTCGGGGCCATCCAGAGCATCTGGGGCTCGATCACCGGTGCCGTGTCCTCCATCGGCATCGCGTTCCCGATCGTCATCACCCTCGCGGTGGTCGGCGGCGTGGGGTGGTTCGTGTCCAAGCAGGACAGGGGCGACAAGGGCCCGGTCACGACCATCTTCATCTTCATGCTGTTCAACGCGTTCTTCTGGATCGCCTTTGAGCAGGCCGGCAGCACGCTGAACGTGTTCGCCGACAAGAGCACCGACCTTACCGTGCCCATGACCTCGTGGAAGATGCCCTCGACGTGGTTCCAGTCGTTCAACGCGGCGTTCATCATCCTGCTGGCGCCGATCTTCACGTGGCTGTGGGGGGCGCTGGGTCGGATGAACCCGAGCCAGCCGGTGAAGATCTCGCTGGGTCTGCTGCTGGTCGGGCTGGGGTACATCCCGATGGTGTTCGCGTCGAAGATCCACGCCGAGACGGGCGTTCCGGTGTCGATGCTGTGGCTGTGCTCGCTGTACCTCGTCCACACGCTGGGCGAGTTGTGCCTCTCGCCGACGGGGCTTTCGTATGTGACCAAGGCCGCCCCTGAGCGGTATGTCTCGTTGCTGATGGGCATCTGGTTCATCTCGTCGTTCATCGCCAACCTGGGGGGCGGGCTCATCGCCAGCCAGGTCGTCAAGGTCGAAAAGGGCGAGATCAAGATGCCCTGGGCCGGGATCATCGAGTTCGGCGGACGCGCCGACTACTTCTTCATGTTCGTGGTGGTCAGCATCGCGGCAGGGCTCATCATCCTCGCCCTGACGCCCATCCTGAAGAAGATGATGCGACCGGGCACCTGAGCACGAGAGCCAAGCGGATCGAAAGCAGAGCCCACGGGTCAAGCCCGTGGGCTTTTCTTTGCTCACGCTTCGATTGGCTGAGCAAAGCGGGGCTCTGTCGCGCGGGCGCGCTCCGGCGCTACTTCCGACTCCCACCCGCGTGAACGCAGCCCGCCCGCGAGGTATTCGTCGCAGGCGCGGTAAACGGCCGCCGCGTCGGGGGCTTCGCGGACCGTTTCCTTAAACGGCTTGCAGGGCGGCAGCTTCTTCGCAAACCAGGTCACGCGCCGGCGGATGTGGTTCATCGCGTAGTGCTCGCCGCGGTACTCGACCATCAGGTCGAGGTAGCGGCGGAGGATGGCGATTTTCTGAGCCTCGGAAGGCTCTTCGAGAGTGGCGAAGGGCGAATGGCGTGCGGCGCGTGGGTAAGGCGGGGTCAATCCGCTCGGCTCGTCGAGTGCAAACTCGGAGTCGCCGCCCCGCGTTTCCGCCCGCCAGTCGCCCGTCGCCGCTCCCCCAGCCGACCTTGCGGACACCGAGGCTTGAAGCTGTGCCTCCCACCCCAGCCGAAAAATCCACGGCGCACTCAGCGCCCCGCGCCCGATCATCACGCCCGCGCACCCGGTCTGCTGCATGATCGCGAGCACGTGCTCGGGCGTGGTGACGTCGCCGTTGCCGATGACGGGGATGCGTTCGACGGCCTCGACCACGCGGGCGATGCCCGACCAGTCGGCGCTGCCGGAGAACTTCTGCTCGGTGGTGCGCCCGTGCACTGTGACCGCGGCGATGCCGACCTTTTCGAGTTCGCGGGCGAGCGAAGGCGCGACGATGCACGTCGAGTCCCACCCCAGGCGCATCTTCGCCGTGACCGGCACACGCCCGCCGGTGGCCCGCGTGACGGTACCCACGATGGCCTCGGCCATCTTCACGGTGCTGTCGGGGCGGCACAGCAGCATCGAGCCGCCGTTCTTCTTGGTCACCTTGTCGACGGGACAGCCCATGTTGATGTCGATGACGGTGGCGCCGTGGTCGACGGCCCAGCGGGCACCCTCGCACATGATGTCGGTCTCGGCGCCGTAGAGCTGCATCCCGACCGGCTTGTCGGCGTCGTTGGTGCGAGCGAGGTCGAGCGATTGGGCGGTGCCGCGGAGAAGGCCGTGGGGGCTGAGCAGGTCGGTGCACGCGAGCCCGACGCCGCCCTGCTCGCGGCAGACGATGCGGAAGGCCAGGTCGCAGTAGTTGGCGATGGGGGCGAGCAGCAGGTTCGTGGCCAGGCGCACCGGCCCGATGGTGAGCGGCACGCCGAGACGGTGATTGTGCGGGTGGCGGCTCACAAGCGATTCTAGGAAGTCTGCGTTTCGATGGTTGTTCAAGGCGGTTGCAACGCGGAGATCGCGGAGATCGCGGAGAAAGGCAGGAGAGATGAGAGGAGTTGTGTATGCACTGAAATTCTCTCTGTTCTGCAGGAAAGGCCGATCAACTTCCTCCCAAGAAGCAGCCGGCCGAAGCGAATCAGCGCTGGGTTCGGGGAGTGCCGTCCCAGAACGCGTGGGTGTCAAGCTCGATCGAAATGGGCTCCAATGGATGTGCGCTTTCGGCCCTCGGCCCGTGTCCTGCCTTCTCTCTGTCTTCTGTCTTCCTCCTCCGCGAACTCCGCGTTGAACCGCCTTTCCGGCGGCGTCACGCCGTAGGATCAGCCCGTGTACCAGGCCCTGCTCACACGTCGGTACCTGTTCAGCAAGGTGATGCCGCTGCTGGCTTCGCTGGCGGTGATGCTGTGTACCGCGATGGTGCTCACGGTGTGGAGCGTGATGGGCGGGTTCCTCTCGATGCTGCTGTCATCGGGTCGCACGTTCATCGGCGATGTCGCCATCGCCTGGCCCGTGGTCGGCATCCCGTACTACAGCGAACTGGTGAAGGAGATCGAGCAGGACCCCTTGGTCGAAGCGGCGACACCGACGATCGAGGCCCTCGGCCTGCTTGGGCTGCCCACCGGCGAATCGCGGACCGTGCAGGTCTTCGGCATCGAGCCCGAGGGCTACCAGCGCGTCACCGGGTATCACGAGCGCGTGTACTGGAAGCGGCTTGATGCGCCGCTGAAGAAAGATGTTGACGAGCGCGACCCGCGCCTCACGCTGCCCGAGGGTTTCGAGAACGATGCGCATCGGCTGGTGGAGCGCGACGCCGGCACCGGCGTGGAACTGCCCGGCATCATGCTGGGCGTCGAGGTCGCACGCTATAACCGGCGCACGCCCGAGGGCTTCATCGTCCCCGAGCCGGGGCTGTTCATGCCCGACCAGCAGGTGACGCTTACCGTGCTGCCGCTGTCGCAGCGCGGCGTGGCCATCAGCACCGAGGACCGACGCCTCCCCGTGGTCAACGAGTTCCGCACCGGGCTCTACGAGGCCGATGCCAACTGGGCCATCGTGCCCATCGACGTGCTGCAGAAAATGCTCAAGCTCGACGCGGGCCAGCGCATCCCGAGGTCGCAGCGCAACGGCACCATCGAGATCGGCCCCGACGGGCGCGAGCGGCTGGTGCCGCCCAAGCCGATGGGCGTCGAGCCCGCGCGGGCCACGAACATCCTCATCAAGGCCAAGCCCGGCGTCGCGCCCGAGGTGCTCCGCGACCGCGTGCGCGAGATCTACAGGCGGTTCGCCGAGACCGACGACGAGCGCTTCAACGCCATGCCGCTCTCGAACCGCGTGCTGATCTTCACCTGGGACAGGAAGCCGGGCCTCGAGACCTTCATCGCCGCGGTCAAGAAGGAGACGGCGGTGGTGCTCGTGCTGTTCTCGTTCATCAGCCTGACGGCGGTGTTCCTGGTCATCGCCATCTTCTGGGCGATGGTGAGCGAGAAGACCAAAGACATCGGCGTGCTGCGGGCCATCGGGGCGTCGAAGATCGGTGTCGCGTGGCTGTGGATCCGCTACGGGCTGGCGATCGGGATCGTCGGCTCGGTGCTGGGGGGGATGCTCGCGTACGCCGTGGTGCTGAACATCAACGCGATCCACGAGTGGCTGGGCAAGACCCTCGGCATCGTGGTGTGGGACCCGACGGTGTACTACTTCACGGATATCCCCGCGCGCGTGGAGCCGCTGCACGCGGTGATCGTGCTGTCGGGGGGCATCCTGTCTTGCGCCGTGGGCGCGATCATCCCGGCCCTGCGCGCCGCGACGATGGACCCGGTGAGGGCGTTGAGGTTTGAATAGGAAGGGACTGAGGCACGAAGGCACGGAGGCACGAAGTGATGAGATGAGCCTGTAGCTCTTTCCGACTCCCGACTCCCGACCCCCGACTGCCCAAGCCCCACTGCCCACTGCCCTCTTTCCCCACCTCCCCATGCCGCTCCTCGAAGCTTCAACACTCGTCAAGACTTACCGCCTCGGGCGTGTCGAGGTGCCCGTGCTGCGCGGCGCGTCGATCTCGGTCGAAGAGGGCGAGTGCGTCGCCATCCTCGGCGCGTCCGGCTCGGGCAAGAGCACCATGCTCCACATCCTCGGCGGGCTCGATCGACCCGACGTGCCGGGCAAGGGCCGACGCTGCGCCAAGTGTCGTTACGACACCCACGGCCTCACCGGTACCACATGCCCCGAGTGCGGGCGCGTGCTCGAGTCCGGCCATGTCGGCAATACGATCCTCTATGACGGACGGAACCTCGCCTCGTACTCCGCCGCCGAGCTTGATCGCTACCGCAACCGCACCGTCGGCTTCGTCTTCCAGTTCTACCACCTGCTGCCCGAGCTGAACGTGCTGCAGAACGCCGTGCTGCCCGCGATGGTCGGCGTCGGGCGCTTCGGGTGGTCCCGCATCGCGTCGGACGTGCGCTCCCGCGCCTCGCAACTCCTCGACCGCTTCGGCCTCTCGCACCGGCTCAACCACCGCTCGGTCGAGCTCTCCGGCGGTGAGCGCCAGCGCGTCGCCATCGCCCGCGCCCTCATCAACCGCCCGCGCCTGCTGCTCGCCGACGAGCCCACCGGCAACCTCGACGCGGCCACCGGCGGCGCGATCCTCGACGCCATGATGGGCCTGCGCGGCGAGACGAAACAGACGATGGTGATCGTGACGCACGACGAACGCGTCGCCGCTCGTGCCGACCGTGTGGTGCGATTGAAGGATGGCGTGGTTGAGTAGACGCGTGGCGGGGTTCCCGGCACGGTCCGTCATCGGGCGCATTCAATCCCCTGTGGACCATCTCGCCCAAACGCAAGCCGTCGTCAGCGCCGTCGAGCGCTTGCTGCATGAGCGCCGAGCCGATTCGCGACCAACGCTCGTCGGCATCTCGGGTATCGACGCCTCCGGCAAGTCCACGCTTGCCCGAGCGGTGGGACGGCGGCTGCGCGCGGCGGAGATGAGCGTGGCCGAGATCTCGATCGATTGGTTCCATACGCTGGCATCGCGGCGCTTCCTTCCGATGGAGCGTGGCCACGAGCCGCCAGAATCTCACGGCAGGCACTTCTACCAGAACGCTTTTCGCTGGGCGGAGCTGCACGAGCGGCTGATCGAACCCCTGTGCCGAACCGGCGGGTGCGACGCCGAGGTGGGTGTGCATGACATGCGCACCGACACGGTCTCGCCGAGGCGCTTCGTGCACACGGCGGTCCGAGTTGTTCTGCTCGAAGGCATCTTTATTTTCCGGCGTGAAGACGCGGAGCGACTCGACCTGCGGGTCTGGATCGATTGCCCGTTCGATCTTGCGCTGCGTCATGCCGTTGAGCGCAACCAGGAGGGATTGACGCCGGGACTGATCCGGGCCGACTACGAGCGTGTGTATTTTCCCGCGCAGCGCCACCACATCGCCCGCGATCGACCCGCCGAGAATGCCGATCTGGTGATCGCCGCGGATTAGGTCAGAAACACCACCGTCAACACCACAAACAGCGGCACCAGCACCGCCGCGGCGTAGGCCATGTAGCCGAAGAAGCCGGGCATCTTCACGCCGCCCTCCTCGGCGATCGCTTTCACCATGAAGTTCGGCCCGTTGCCGATGTAGGTGCACGCGCCCATGAATACCGCGCCCAGCGAGACCGCCGCCAGGAAGTCGTCGCGGATCTGCGATCCGTTGGCGAGCGTGACCATCTCGACGCCCGCCGGCGGGGGCGGGGCCGAGAGCGCCGTCTGGAAGAACACCGCGTACGTCGGCGCGTTATCAAGGAAAGCCGAGAGCGCCCCGGTAGCCCAGAAATACTGCCACGCGGTGGTGAGCCCGAGCTCGCCGCCGCGGACCGAGAGGATCTCCAGCGGGACCTGCAGCGCAACGAAAATGCCCAGGAACAGCGCCGCCACCTCGGCGATCGGGAACCAGTCGAACTTGTTCTCCGCCCGCAGCCCCTTCGCGGTCGTGAGAAAACTCACCGCCACCAGCCCGAGCATCGCGCCCTCGCGCAGCAGCGGCGGCACGACCCAGCTCGTCCCCGGGAACTGGGACCCCGGCGCCAGCGTCGCCACGCACAGCACCACCAGCACCAGCCACACCGCGTTGATGAGTCCCGCCACCGACACCGGCTCGGGCGTCAGCGCGGCGCCGATGGGTGACGCGTCGTACCCCTCACGGCGCTCTTTCTTCCACAGCATCGAATCCCACACGAAGTAGATCGCCAGCAGCGAGCCCATCATGAACACCCACGGCGCCCACAACGAGAGCGTCCACAGGAACGGCACGCCGCGGAGGAAACCGACGAACAGAGGCGGGTCGCCGATGGGCAGCATGGTGCCGCCGACGTTTGACACGATGAAGATGAAGAAGACGACCGTGTGAACTTTGTTACGGCGTGATTGCAGCGCCTTGAGCAGCGGGCGGATGAGCAGCACCGAGGCCCCGGTGGTGCCGACGAGGCTGGCGAGCACGCCGCCGATCGCCATCAGCGCGGTGATCGCGCCCGGCGCGGCGCTGAGCCTGCCGCGGACCACGATCCCGCCCGCGATGGCGTAGAGCGAGAACAGCATGACGATGAACGGCGTGTATTCCCACATCGAGTTGATCGCCGCCCCCATCAGCGCGGGAAACCCGGCGATGGTGGAGTAACCCTTGCCCGATGGTTCGGCCTCGATGCCGACACCCAGCAGCCGTGCTGCGGCGACGGTGACATCGCCGTGTAGGTGAACGCCGAAGCCCCGCGTCCAGTAGTGCGCCAGCACCATGCCTGCGCAGACGATCGAGACCAGCAGCTTGCTCGAGTTCGCGTGCCACCAGTGCGCGGTGCGGTGGAACAGCGGCAGCAGCGCCACACACAGCAGCAGCGCCACAAACGGCGCGACCCAGATGAGCGAAGGAACGCCCGCGGCGGCGATGACGGGGATCGGAACGAGCATGGGCCCAGCGTACGCCGGGATGCCCCGAGCCATCGGCCGGGGGTTTCTACCGCTCCTCAATCGCCCAGCGCAAAGACCCGTCCAGCGCCCGCACACGCGTCGACGCACGCACCTCGCGTGCCAGTTGCTCCATCAGCAGCCGTTCCTGGCGGCGCCTTGCCACGGTTTCCATCTCGGCCCGGCACTCGTCGAGCCTTGGTGCCGCGGCGCTGCCGAGGCGCTTGTCGAGCCGCACCACGGCGAAGCTGTCCCCCAGCACCACCGGGCCGCCGATCTCGCCGGGCGACAGGCCGGCCAGCGTGTCGCGCAGGGCTGAGGGGTACGAGGGGTCCGCCGCGCTGAGCGGCTCGATGATGCCGCCGCGCGAGGCCGACGCGTCGGTCGACATCTCCGCCGCAACCTTCGAGAAGTCTTCTCCCGCGCGGACGCGCTGGGTGGCGTCACCCGCCTCTCGCGCCGTCGGGACCACAATCACCCGTGCCCGCAGCCGAGGGCCGTGCGTCAGCTCATAGGCCTGACGAACCGCCGATTCGTTGACCACGACCTGACCCTGCACCAGGGTTCGCAGCATCGCGTTGCGCCGGAGCAGCGCCGCGAAGCGCGCCGGCCCCAGCCCCCGCTCGCGCCGCACGCGCTCGAGCAGCACCCGAGCCTCGGAACCAACGAGCCCCCCCGCGCCCGCCGACGCCTCGAACAGCGTTCGCTCGCGATCGATCATCGTCGCGTCGAGCGTGAGCCCGGCGTCGCGGAACCGCCCGGCCAGCCCCGCTTCCAGTGCGATCTCATCGAGCACCTCGCGTCCGGCGGCTTCGCCCAGGGCCGCGCGCATCTGATCCCATGACAGGGCCGCGCCGTCGACCATGGCGGCGGCGCGGTCCGCCGCCGCCTCCGCAGTGCCCGACGCCGCCCGCTCCCCCAGCGGGCTCTCCCGCAGAAATCGCTCTGACGCGGTGAGCCCACGCGTGTCCCGGTCGCTGAGGGATTCCGGCGAACGACCGCTTTCGGGCACGGATCGATTTCCGCGGCCCGGGTCGCTCGTGGAACACGACGCAAATACGAGCGTCCAAATCATCAGAGAAACGGCCCGGCGGACCGGACCGAATCCCCCGTCCCTTCCGTTGTTTCCCTCCCTCCTACCGCGGCGGAGGCAAGCGCCGCCCTCGGGCAGACCGTTCCTGTCGCTTCCCCCCCGAGGGCGTGCGCTTCCGCCGTCTACTGTTTTGACCGCGTTCGTTGAAGGTCTGCTTGGCCGCATGGCAAGATGGGAGAGAATCCCACGTTCGGCGTCAAGCCGACCTCAACCGAACGCGCTTCCGCGTCGAATACTCAACCAGCCGCCGATGTCCACGAATCACCCAAACTCCCCCGCGGAACCCCCCGCCGAGAACCCCGGGGAAACCCCCGATCCGATGACGCCGGACACCTCTGCGGCGGCTCAGCCCGTCGCCGGCCACGCCGCGCAGGTCCCTCACGCCGGCCCGCGCGTGCTGTGTCCCTATTGCGGCCTCATCCAGCCCGTCACCGCCCGCTGCAACGGCTGCAAGGGCCTGCTCGACCAGGAATCCCGCCAAGCCACCCAAAACGCGATGGGGCCGTGGCAGGTTCGCAACCCCGCCTCGCCGTTCCATCCGGGCTGCTCGTACCCGACGCTGCGAGAACTGGTCCGGCGCGGCAAGGTCACGCGCGAGACCATCGTGCGCGGGCCCACCACCGGCCAGTTCTGGAGCATGGCCGCCAACACCCCCGGCGTCGCTGTGCTGCTCGGGGAATGCCACGCCTGCCACCAGCCGGCGCGCGCGGAGGAATACCTGTGCCGTCACTGCGGCGTGGTGCTCTCGCCGCGAACCGATCGCCAGCACCTGGGCCTCGCGCCGGTCCGGCCCGTGGGCGTGCCGGTCAGCCAGCCGCCCGTGACCTCTTCGCCGCAGTCGGCGTTCGCGGCGGTGCCGGTGGAGCAGGTGCCGACGCCGATGCTCGATGTCCCGGCACCCGAAGCCGGGCCGGTCGGCACGGGCGATGCGGTCCCGATTGAGTCGCTGCTGGCGCGCCGTCGTCGTGAGGATCAACGCCGTCGAAAGATGCTGTTGATCGGGGCGAGTTCGTTGGTCGCGGTGGCGTTGGCGGGTGTGCTGGGCGTGGCGCTGACGCGCGGCCCTGCCGTGGCGTCGAAAGGTGCGACCGGAAGCTCGACGAAAGACCCCGCGGCGGTTGGATCGGAATCGACGCCGATCGTCGATGCTCGCGTGCGCTTCGCCGCCCCGCTGGCCGATGCGCGCCGCCTCATCGCCATCGGCGACGCCGCCAGCCTTGAACTGGCGCTGGGGACGCTCGAGCGTGTGAAGACCGAAGCCTCGGCGCCTATGCCCGTCGGGATGTCCCCTGCGGAGCCAAAGTTCATCGAGGACCTGGGCACGATCATCGAAAGCGTGCGTGCGAAGCTTGATGATGCTCGGCTGACCGAGGCGCTCGCTGAGACGGAGAAGAAGTAGAGCGTGTTTGCGTGTGGCGACGCGGCCTGTCGTCGCGGCGTGGCCCTGTGCTCGCGCACAGGGCTCGGATGATGCACAGCGAGCAGCCCATCGCACCTGTTTTCTCCCTCTCTCTGCCTCTCTGCCTTCCCCAACGCTCTCCGCGTGCTCCGCGGTGAGCTGTCTTGAAAAGACAACCGAGCTGCCTATTTCAGCGAGCCCATCCCGCGCTGCTCGCGCTCGCGGTTCAGCACCAGGAACGCCGGCGGGTGCTCCTTCACCAGTTTGACGAGTTGCGTCGCCGACACCCCCAGCCGCGCGCTCGCTGGCTTGGGGTCCCACCCCGCCGACGCGATCACATCCAGCGCCTCGGCGAGCAGGCTGGGAAAATCGTGGTGCTCGGGGCTCACCACAATCCGACCCGGACTGCGCCCGTCCGCGCCCACGGCGTCCGCGCGCAGCCTCACCCCGAGTTCCTTCAACACCGGGTCCGTGCCCGCGGCGTTGCCGGGCCCCGCTTTGGGGCGATTCACGCGCGAGCGCCACAGCCCCGAGCCGATCTCGCCCGCGCCGACCGGGGTGCGGACGCGCACCGCCAGCGCGAGCCGAAGCCGCCACAGCGCCTCGCGCCGGTTCTCGGTGACGCTGCGTCGCTCGGTGGCCTGGGCCTCGACGCCCGTGGGTTCGTGCAGCAGTTCTACACCGGTCTCGACCTTGTTGCGGTGCTGCCCGCCGGGGCCGCGGGAACGGCTCTTGCCCATCGAACACTGGGAGAGGAGCGTGTCGTCATCGAGGCACGCCGGGTGAGGCCAGGGAACGTGAGGTTGTGCGGGGGCTTGAGGCATTCGGTTGTCGGTAGCGTACGAAAGCGCGTCGTGCTCGGCGGACCGAGCTCGGAGAGCCGCACACGGCGCTCGCCCGTGACATCCGACACGTCGACACCGCGCCGGGGACCGCCGGGTACCCTTTCGCAGCGATCCCGCGAGATGCCCCCGACCGACGCCACCCAAGCCCCCGAACCGATCCGCAAGCCCGGCGTGCCCACGCCCGGCTCGGGGCATGTCCCGCGCGCCGCGCGGACCCCGCCGCGCAAACCCGCCGCCTCGCGGCCGCGTGCCTTTCGGCGCTTCCTCCTCGTCGCCGCCGGCGTGCTGGTCGCGCTGGTCATTCTTCTGTTCCACTCCGGGCTGCTTCGCGTCCTGGTGGTTCCACGGCTCGAAGCCCTCGTCGGGGCCACCATCCGCACCGGCGGGGTCAACCTCGGGCCCGACGGCGCGCTGGTTGTCGACGAGCCCGAACTCCGCAACGACCGGCCCGGGCTCGCCGGAACCGCCGCCCAGTTTGTCAAGGCCGACGAGCTCCGCGTGCTGGTGGATTGGTCGAGCCTGCTCCGCGGCAAGCAGCCCATCCGGCGCATCGAGCTCAACAAGCCCGTCATCCGCATCAGCCAGGATGCGGACCTGGTGCTGAACATCAAGGAAGTGGTGGAGCACCTGGCAAAGGCCTCAGGGGGCCCGGCGATCACGACGTTGCCCGAAGTCGCCGTCACCGGCGCCATCATCGAGCTGGGCGAGCACGCCGCCGGGCCGCCGGCGATCTACACCGAGCTCACCAGCCTGCGCGTCTCGGGCACCATCCGGCCCGACCCCGATTTGCCAGACCGCTACCTCGTCGACTTCCGAGAGGAGCGCCCCGAGGGACAGATCAACATGCCCGGCACAGGGCGCGCCAACGCCGACCCGCTCCGCGGCGGAAAGACTCCCGGCCTGGGCTCCGCCTTCGACTCGCCCAAGATGCGCATCACCGGCGTGCTGAACGTCAACCCCGTCGCCGCCGACCTCACCCTCACCAACGTCGACCTCGAACAGCTCGGACGACGCCAGGCACCGCAGTGGTTCAGCGATGTCTGGGGCGACCTCGAACTCGGCGGCGAGATCCCCACCGTCAACTTCTCGCTCACGCCCGGACGCGGCTTCACCATGTCGTTCCTCGTCCGCGGCGTGCAGATGAACATCCCCATCCCGGTCGAGCCCGATCTCGACGCGCAGGGCGACCCCATCCCCGGAGCGCAGGGCGAACGCCGGCTCCTCGCCATGCGCAACGTCTCGGGCAAGGTCGCCCTCGACAGCCGCGGGCTGCAGGCCGAGCTCAACGGCGATATCGAAGACTTCCCCCTCACCGTCCGCCTCAAGACAGAAGGCCGCGACATCAACTCGGCCCTCTCGTGCGACCTCGAGGCTCGCGAGTTCCTCGTCGCCAAGCGCCCGATGCTGCTGCCCTTCGCGCCGCCCATCGTGCGCTTCTTGTTCCAACGCTTGGGCAGCCCGACGCTCGAGGCCGAGGGCGTTGTCAAGCTGCGCCGAGAGGCACCCAGCGCCGACGGCACCCCAGCGCCCATCCGCGCCTCCGGCTCGCTCAAGTTCAAGAACGGCACCGCCGCCCACGAGCTCTTCGCCTACCCCATCAGCCAGCTCTCGGGCATCATCGGGTTTGATGAGAAGAAGGTCGAGCTGCTGAACATCAAGGGCTCGCACGCCAACGGCGCCAAGGTGCTGGCCAGCGGCACCATCACCCCGATCGACGACACCGCTGGCGCGGATGTACGTGTCACCGTCGTCGATATCCCGGTCGACGCACTGTTCCGCGAGGCGCTGCCCCGGAAGCGCCGCATCGTCTACGACGCGCTCGCCGACGAGAACGCCTACGCGGCGCTCCGCGCCGAGGGGCTCATCCAGAGCGCCGACGAGAAGGCCGCGAAGGTGGCCCGACTCGCCGACCTGCGTACCAACCTCGCCGTCGGCGAGCGCTACGGCGGTGGCGAAGAACGCATGACCGAGATGCGCGAAGAGGCCGACAATCTCGAACGTGAATCCGCCGTCCCCGTCTTTGAGCTCGGCGGGCTGGCCCAAATGGAGGTCCACGTCACCCGCGCCGTGGGCCGTGAGGAAGAGACCAAGGCCGACGTCCACCTCACCGCCTCGCGCCTCGGCCTTCTGATGAAAACCTTCCCGTTGCCGATGATCGCGCGGAACGTCGACATGCGGCTCGGCGGCTCGCTCACCACCTTCAAGCCCATCCAGGTCGAAACGCCCACCGGCGGTCGGGCCCTCGTCACCGGCAGCGTTGCTTACCCCGACGGTGCCGGCATCGTCCCCATGGTCGACTTCACCGTTGACGCCGTCCCTGTCGACGCCCTCTTCATCCGCGCCCTGCCCGACCGCGGAACCCAGGACTCCGTTACCGCGCGCAAGCTCGTTTCGAACCTCAACTTCACCGGCAACCTCGGCGGCTTCGCCGTGGTCCGCCCCGACCCGGGCGACCCCGAGTCGGCCTCGTTCCGCGTCGACCTCGTGGCCAACGGCCTGACCGCCCGCCCGCGCCGCGCCGAGGGCGAGCCCGCAGGACCCGAGCTCGAACTCACCGACATCCACGGCGGAATCTCCGTCTTCGACGGCGCTGTCGAGATCCCCCATCTCACCGGACGCATCGAGGGGGAGCCATTCGAGCTCGCCGCCCACGCGTGGTACGGCGGCGCTGATCCCACCACCATGTTCGGCACGCTGCGCTCCGAAGGCCTGAACCTCGCGGCTCCGCTGGAGCGCCTCATCGCGGCGGGCTCGCCTCGAGCAGGCGCGCGGATCGCCGCTTTGCGCAATGAGCGCATGCCCTCGGGATGCGCCACCGCCGAGATGGCGATCCTCGACGCCGGCGCGGGCGTCGCCGCGCTCATCGGCCTCGAAGCGCTCGAAGGCGGATCGTTCGTCGCCCCGGGCGGACGCTTCGAGATCGAGAGCGCCGCCGGTGTCGTCGGCGTCACCGAGAACGCCGTGAGCTTCGGCGGTTTCAACATGGCCGCCGCCGACGGCGCTCGCGCCGAACTCGACGGGGCACTCGCGCTGAGCGACGCACCGCCGACATCGCTCTCGATCCGCGCCGCCGCCGCGAGGTTCGAGAGCGTGCTCGTGCGGGCGCTGGCTCCGATGGGCGGGCAAGAAGTCGCGGCGTTTGTCGAAGAAACCCGCCCCACCGGCCTGTTCGACGCCGAGGTTTCCCACCGGCGCAACCACGAGAGCCCCGGCAGTTCGTCGAGCTCCGGCTGGCTCGCCCCCAAGTCGGCCGCGCTCACGCGCCGAGGCACACGCATCGATATCCCCGAGATGTCGGGCCGCGTGTTTTTCGACGACGGCGGCGGGCGCTTCGAGGCTCTCGAAGCCCGCGCCGCCAAGTGGTGGGCCCACGCCGACGGGAGTTTCAGTTCGCCCGAATCGGGCGCGGGGCTCGACCTCACCCTCAGCGTCGGCGGCGACGCCATCGGCCCGGACTTCCGCGCCGCGCTCCCGTCGGGCGTCGCCGACGCCCTCGCGAATGTCGAGCTCGGCGAGCACGGACGCTTCGAGATGCGCGACGCCGTGATCCGCATCGCCCCAGCCCCCCCGGCCGCTTCAGGAAGCACCGCCGCCGCGAGCTTCCGAGGGTCCGTCAATCTCGACGGCATCACCATCAAGCCCGTCGTGCCCATCACCGATGCGCAGGGCACTGTCGAAGTGAGAGCCGACCCCGCAAAAGAAGGCACCGGCACCGTCGTCGCGCTTGACATTGCCGCCAAGAAGTTCACCCTTGCGGGCATCCAGATGGGTGCCGGCACCGCCCGCGTGCTCGCCGACACGCGCACCGGTGCCGTCACCATCCCGCGCTTCGGCGCGGAGTGCCACGGCGGGCAGCTCAGCGCGCAGGGTTCGATGAAGGGCGGCGGCACCGACAGCAGTTCTGGTGCCGCCTCCAACCGATCCTTCGACTTCACCGCCGACCTCTCCAACGTCCGCTTCGGCGACCTGCTCGCCGACCTGTACCCCAAGTCCGCCCTCGACGAACGCACGACCCGCGCCGGCACCGACGCGCCCGCCGACGACCAGCAACCGATCGTCGACCGGGGCCGCCTCGACGGCTCGTTCTCCATCGCGGGTATCGTCGGCAAAGCCAGCTCGCGGCGCGGCCGCGGCCTGCTCCGCGTGCAGGACGGCGAGGTCCTGAACATGCCCGCCGTCATCCCCATCCTCAGGCTCAGCAACCTCCAGCCGCCGGTGAACGAGCGCGTCGGCTTCGGCTACGCCGATTTCTACATCCAGGGCGAGCGCCTCGAGTTCGACGAGTTCACGCTGCAGAGCAAGAGCCTCGCCATCGACGGGCGCGGTGCCATCCTCTGGCCCGATCTCAACATCAACATGCGATTCGTCACTCGCAGCCTCAACCGCGTCCCGCTGCTCACGGACTTGCTCGAGGGCGTCCGCGACGAACTCGTCACCACCACCGTCTCGGGTACCCTTTCCGATCCCCAGCTCACCTACGACCAGCTCACCGCGACCCGCCAGATGCTCGACCAGATGTTCAGTAAGAAAAAGCGCGACCGCCCCGAGGCCACCAGCGACCAACCGCGCCGAGAACCGGAACCACGATGACCACCCACGGCAAAGACCGCAGCGCGCCCGCCTCCCGTTCACCGGCGCACGACAGCAACCCCGCCCGCTTCCCCGAGCACCGCCCGACGCTCATCCCCCCCAGCGACGCCCCGGTGCCCCCCAGCCCGCGCGCCCCTCGCACCGCGCCGAGGAAAATCGACGACCCCGCCTTCCAGGAACGCGTCGCCGCCCTCGTCGCCGATTGCGGCGGCGACCCCGATAGCATCGACTTCGACCTCGTCCGCGACATGGTCATGACCAGTCTCAAGCTCGTCACCGACGACCGCGACACCGGCGAACTCAAGCTCATGTCGACCGCGCTCAAAGAGCTCCGTTACGCCTACAACGTCTTCGCCCAGCACGCCGCCAGCCAGAAAGTCACCATCTTCGGCTCCGCCCGCACCCCGCCGGAACACCCGGATTACAAGGCCGCCGTTGACTTCAGCCGCATGATGGCCGAGGAAGGCTGGGGCGTCATCACCGGCGCGGGCGACGGCATCATGAAGGCCGGCCACGAAGGCCCCGGCAAGGACTCATCCTTCGGCCTCTCCATCCGCCTTCCCTTCGAGACCAACGCCAACACCGTCATCAAGGGCGACAGCAAGCTCGTTACGTTCCGCTACTTCTTCACCCGCAAGCTCATGTTCGTCAGCCAGTGCGACGCCGTGGTCTGCTTCCCGGGAGGTTTCGGCACCCAGGACGAAACCTTCGAGAGCCTCACCCTCACCCAGACCGGCAAGGGTGCCATGATGCCGATCGTCTTCCTTGAAGGCCCGGGGGGCGACTACTGGCACGACTGGGACCACTACATCCGCAAGAACCTGCTCGCCAAGCACTTCATCAGCCACGAAGACCTGAGCCTTTACTACATCGCGCGCGACCCCGCCGACGCCGTCAGCCACATCCAGAGGTTCTACCGCAACTACCACTCGGCCCGTTACGTACGGGACGACCTGGTGATCCGCGTGAAACGCCGCCTGCGCGAGACCGACGTCGCCCGCCTCAGCAAGGAGTTCGCGCTGCTCCTGCGCGAAGGCAGCATCAAGCAGCGCGGCCCCTACGACGTTGAAACCGATCACCTCGACCTCCCCCGCCTGGCCTTTACCCACACCCGGCGCAACATCGGCCTGATCCGCCGTCTCATCGACCGCATCAACGAGTTTGATCCAGAGTAGTGCCGTTTGGCCTTTTCCGAACCCCGAGCGCAAGCTCGGGGCCACGCCGCGAATCACGAAGCGCCCACGAGTTCCCTTCGATGACCCGCCTCCCTTCCGAGTCCCCGCGCCGGATGCACACACGGAGAGTGGCCCCGAGCTTGCGCTCGGGGCTCGGATGTGCCGCACTCGCGCTGTTCGCGCTCGTTGCCTCCTGCAAGTCCACACCAAAGACAGCCCCCGCCCCCGACCCCCAAGCCCAGCAAGCCCTCATCGCACCGGCCCGCGCCGACAACCCCACCGGCACCGACACCACCAGCCCCTACGCCTTCCCGCTGGTCGATCGCGCCCGCGGCGGCCTCGAAGTCCAGTGGTGGGTCGCCGATGATCGCGAAGGTGCCGTCGGCTCGGCCCTCTTCGACCTCGCCGACGGCGCCGCACCGCTCCCCGCGGCACAGGCCCGGGCCCTCATCGACAACGGCCTGAGACTCGTCCGAGTCCGCCTCGATGCCCTCGTCGCCCTGCAGGACCGGCTCCCCGCGGTCCGAAACCTCGAACGCACCTGGTTCGGCGGCGTGCTCGACTACAAGCCGCTCTTCATCGGCCGACGCATCGGGACCGTGCCCGCCGCGAGCGGCCCCGGTGACAGCCTCGTGCTGCTCATCGACGGCAAGCCCGAGCGCGTGCCCCCCGGCGTGCTCCGCCTCATCGGCCGCGCCTGGGCCGCGCCGGGCGAAGCCGGCGACGTGCTCCGCTTCGAGGCCGCCGTGCAGTTGCAGACCTCCTCGCGCGACGACGCCATCGCCGCTCTCAAGCTCAAGGCCGCGGGCCCGCGCGGCATCGTCGAAGAGGGCCGCGTCTTCTCGTCGCTCAGCATCGAGACGGCCCTGACCCCGGGCTACGCGTATGTGGTCGCCCCGGAATCACCCGCAGCCGAATGGCGCGGCACCTCCCCGCGCGATCGCGCCCGCGCCGAAGCCGAAGAAGCCCCCGAGCGCGCGGGCCCGGTGGTCCGCCCCACCCGCACCATCGGCGAAGCGATGATGAGCTTCGACCCCGGCGAAGCGGGCGGTACTCCCGGAACCCCCGGCGCCGCCGGCGACCTGCACAAGCGCAAACTCAAGGCCGTCCTCGTCCTCATCCCGCGCTGAACGGCTTTTCCACTTCGTGCCTTCGTGCCTCCGTGCCTCCGTGCCTTCTTCTCCCCCCATGCCCCACCTCACCCTCCGTCCCGCCACCCCCGCCGACGTCCCGCTCATTCTCGATCTCGTGCGTGAACTCGCCGAGTACGAGCGTGAGCCCGACGCCGCCGTCGCCACCGAGGCGCAGATGCACCGGGCGCTGTTCGCCGACCCGCGCGCCCCAGCCCCCGAAGGTGGCCCCGGCGCGGGCATCGCCGAGTGCGTCATGGGCGAGGTCGACGGCGTCACCCAAGGCTTCGCCCTGTTCTTCCATAACTTCTCGACCTGGACCGGCCGCCCCGGCATCTTCCTTGAAGACCTCTTCGTCCGACCCGAAGCCCGCGGCGTCGGCCTGGGCAAGGCCCTGCTGCAACATCTCGCCAAGCTCGCCGTCGAACGCGGCTGCGGCCGCCTCCAGTGGAGCGTCCTCGACTGGAACACCTCGGCGATCGACTTCTACAAGAGCCTCGGCGCGGAACCGATGGACGAGTGGACGGTCTACCGCGTCAATGAGTCCGCGCTGACGAAACTCGCGGGGCGGGGGTAGGGCGCGGGATCGGGGAAGGAACAAGTGGAAGCCGTCACTGAGCTGCTCTGAGCGAAGTGACGGATGAGTGCGACCGGGTGTAGCGATTGAATCGTGGAGGCACCGCACTCGAAGCGATCAACCACGCTTGCAGGTGCGGGCCGTGGCCCTGTGCTCGCGCACAGGGCTCGGATGAGGCAAGAGGCAACGCGCCGCCTCTGTCGCTCTCTCTCTCTCTCTCTCTCTCTCTCTCTCTCTCTCTCTCTCTTTGCCTTCCTCCGCGTCCTCCGCGATCTCCGCGTTGAAAATGCCTTTCTCCGAAGTGAGAAGCAGATCACGCATACCTGACCCACTTCAACAGCCCCAGGAACGAAGGCGGTTTCCCATACATCAGCACGCCGACGCGGAAGATCTTCGCCGCCGCCCAGCACAGCACCCACACCGTGAGCAGCCCCACGATGATCGACGCCGGAACCTGCCAGAACGGGACTTTCTCGCTCCCGCTCAGCCGCAGGATCATCGCGAACGGGCTCAGCGGCGGGACGAACGAACACACCTGCGCAAACACCGAGTTCGGGGCCCGCTGGATCGGCAGCCACAGCATCATCGGGATCATCAAGAGGATCATCACCGGGGCCATCAGGCTCTGCGCCTCGCGGATGTCCGAGACCGCGCTCCCGATCGCCGCCATCAGCGCCGCCACCGTGAAGAACGCGATGATGAAGTAGATCGCCAGGTACACCAGCATCGCGGGGTCCAGCAGGTGCCCCATCTTGAACGCGAACAGCGCAATCAGCCCCGCCCCGGCGTACAGCAGCAGGATCGTCAGCCCGACCCCCAGCTGCCCCACGATCTTGCCGACCATCAGCTGCATCGGCGAAACCGCGCTCAGCAGCAGCTCCATCACCCGGCTCGACTTCTCCTCGATCAGGCTCGTCAGCAGGTACTGCCCCGCGGTGAACACGCTGATCCACAGCAGCATCATGAATGCCATGGGCACGAAGATCGCCGCCAGCCGGTTGGTGGCGCGCTCGCCGCCCGCCGTCACCGCCACCGACTTGGTCTCGGGGTTCTCCATCAGGCCGCGGACCTTTTTGACATCGAGGGCCGCGTGCTCGAGCCGCGCATCAACGATCGCCCGGCGCGCCTCGCGCTCGATGTCGCCCTGCACCTTCGCGTCGAGCTTGGGCGCGATAAACGTCTGGAACGGCGCGAACTTGCCGTCGGTACCGCCCTTGACGGCCTCGGCGGGCACCACGATCAACGCCAGGCGCTTCTCCGAACCGTCCAGGTCCTTCTCACGCCCAACGCTCTTGAGAATCGGCTCCTTCTCCTTCTCCGGGTCGGCGTCCGCCGGCAGACGCTGCAGCTTCAGGTCCGACTGGATCACCATCGCCGCCATCGACCGTTCCTGCTGCTTCTGGATCGCCTCGGCGTCGACCCCCATCGAAGGCATCCCGGTCTTGTCCATCGCCTTCTTGACCGCTTCCTGGTCCTGCTTGTACCGCTCGACCTGCGCCTCGGCGGAGTACGCCTGCTCAAGCCGCGGCCCAACCAACCCGGATTGGTCAATCAGCGCGATCGTCCCGCTCACCTTCGACGACATCTGGCTCATCATCACCGTCATCAGCGGGATGATCGCCGCCATGATCAGCGGCGGCGCCAGAATCCCGAAAACAAACCCCTTGGTCGCCACGGTGGCGATGTACTCACGGACGGCGACGACGAGTGTTCTAGACATGGCAGGTGATTCGCGGAGGAAAGGAACTGCGGAGACAAGCGAAGCTCGAACAGCGGGCCTTGGGCTACCCGAACCTTACGACTCAACCAGTTCCCGCTCGGCGTCGGCGGCCATGCCCTCGGGCGTGGCGCTCTCACCGACCAGCGAGATGAAAATGTCATCCAGGCTCGGGCGCTTCAGCTCGACACGCCGCAACCGGAACCGCGACGACAGCTCGCCCATCACCCGTGAAGGATCGCCGTGGTCCTCGAGCCGCACCTCGACACCCCGCGGCAGCATGTGCGTCGAACGCACCCCCGCCAGCCCGTCGATCTGCGTCGCGTCCAGCGGCGCACCGTCTAGCGACTCGATCACGATCGCCCGCGGGTCGTGCTGACGCCACACCTCTTCGATCGGCAGGTCGAGCACCTTGTCGCCCTTGTTGATCATGAACAGATGGTCGCACAACTGCTCGGCCTCGAACATCGCGTGCGTCGAGAAGATCACCGTCCGCCCCGCCGTGTTCTGCTCCTCGATTAGCCCGCGCAGCAGCCGCCGGTTGACCGGGTCCAGCCCGCTGAACGGCTCATCAAGGATGATGAGCTCTGGCTCGTGGATCACCGACGCGATGAACTGCACCTTCTGCTGCATGCCCTTCGACAGCTCTTCGCACTTCTTCTTGTACACCTCGCCCAGCGACATGCGTTCGAGCCACTTGCGGATCGTCGCGTCCAGCCCTCCCCCCGGCATCCCCTTGAGGCGTCCCATGTAGTTCAGGAACTCCCCGACCTTCATCTTCTTGTACACGCCGCGCTCTTCGGGCAGATACCCGATCTGGTCCTTGCTCTCGATCGCCGACGGCTTCCCCAGCACCGAGATGGACCCCTTGTCCGGGTAGAAAATGGACATGATCATCCGGATCGTGGTGGTCTTCCCGGCCCCGTTGGGCCCGAGGAACCCGCACACGGACCCCGCCCGGATTTGCAAGTCCACGTTGTTCACCGCCACCTTGTCGCGGAACCGTTTGGAAATCCCCCTGAGTTCGACGGCGTACTGGCTCAAGTGTCCTCCGAGGTATTGGGCCTCAACGGCAAGCGCGGGGAACGGGTGCTCCGACGGCGACCCGAACATTCACCAACTCGCCACCGATCAACCGAGGATCGAGTGGGAAAACCGCGCAATCCTACCGAAACTGCTTGTCCGCGTTTCACGGGTCATCGCTTCATCCGTGTATCCGGATGAATGGATATAGTTTCGGACAGGGGGGAGATGGCCAGTGGCGAGGTAGCCAGTTGGCCGGATTCGATGCCGCTGTTCGGCGCACTCCGCGACGACACGCCAACTTGGTCTCCCCACTGGCCACCTGGCCAATCCCCACTCCCCCAGACACCCCATGCCCAGCCGATTCCTCCAAGCTCTCTCGAACCGCGTCCTCGTGTGCGACGGTGCCATGGGCACCATGATCCACAAGTGCGACTGCGACCTGCACCGCGACTACCTCGACAAGGAGAACTGCACCGAGATCCTCGTGCAGACCCGCCCCGACGTCATCGGCGGCATCCACGAGGAGTACCTCCGCGCTGGGGCCGACATCGTCGAGACCGACACCTTCGGCGCCAGCAAACTCGTCTTCGCCGAGTTTGATCTCGTGCCGCAGACCTACGAGCTGAACAAGCGGGCCGCGGAAGTGGCCCGGGCGGCGTGCGACAAGCACTCCACTCCCGACAAGCCCCGCTTCGTCGCCGGCTCCATCGGCCCGGGCACCAAGCTGCTCACCCTCGGTCACACCACGTGGGACATCATGCTCGACTCGTACGCCGAGCAGGCCCGCGGCCTGATCGACGGCGGGGCCGATGTGCTGCTCACCGAAACGTCGCAAGACATCCTGCAGGTGAAGTGCGCCGTCAACGCGTGCCTGCTCGCACTCAAAGAGCGCGGCAAGACCACCGACGACGTTCCCATCATGTGCTCGGTAACGATCGAGACCACCGGCACGATGCTGCTGGGCACCGAGATCGCCGCCGCCGCCGAGGCGCTGCGCACGTATCCCATCCTCTCGCTGGGCCTCAACTGCGCCACCGGCCCGCAAGAGATGATGGAGCACATCGCGTGGCTCGGGAAGAACTGGGGCGGGACCATCGGCGGACGGCGCGGCATGCCCCTGGGCAAGCGCGTCAGCGTCATGCCCAACGCCGGCCTCCCGGTGCTGCTCGACGGCAAGGCGGACTACGCCCTCAAGCCCGCGCCCTTCGTCGAGGCCATGGTCCGCTTCATCGAACACGACGGCGTCAGCATCGTCGGCGGCTGCTGCGGCACAACGCCCGAGCACATCAAGCAGCTGGTCAGCGCGGTGGAGAGTCTGCGAAAAGGGAAGCAGCAGCGTGTGGGCACTTCTTTGAAGACCCCGGTCGGAGACCGGGGCCACCAAGAGGTAACGCCCCCCGGCTGCTCGTCGCTCTACTCCACCGCCGAGTTCCGCCAGGACAACTCGTTCCTCATCGTGGGCGAGCGGACCAACACCAACGGCTCGCGCCAGTTCAAGAACCTCCTCAACGCCGAGGATTGGGACGGCCTGGTCTCGATGGCCAAAGAGCTCGTCCGCGAGGGCTCGCACGTGCTCGACGTGTGCGTTGACTATGTGGGCCGTGACGGCGTGCGCGACATGACCGAGGTCATCACCCGCTACGCACGCCAGGTCAGCGTCCCGCTGATGATCGACTCGACCCAGATCGATGTGCTCGAGGCCGGCCTCAAGCACGCCCCGGGCCGATGCATCATCAACTCGATGAACCTCGAGGACGGCGAGGAGAAGCTCGCCGAGATCTGCCACCTGGCCCGCACCTACGGCGCCGCGGTCATCGCCGGCACCATCGACGAAGACCCCCTCGAGGCGATGGCCAAGACCGCCGAGCGCAAGATCGCCATCGCCAAGCGCATCGCCGACCTCGCCGTGAACAAGTACGGCCTGCCCGCCTGCGACCTCCTCTTTGACCCGCTGGTGCTCCCGGTCACCACCGGCGTCGAGGCCGACCGCCGACTCGCCCTCGAAACCGTCGAGGGCATCCGGCGCATCTCGACCGAACTGCCCGAGTGCGGCACCTGCGTGGGCCTGAGCAACGTCTCCTTCGGCCTCAAGCCCGATTGCCGCGTGGTGCTCAACAGCGTGTTCCTGCACGAGTGCCGCGAGGCGGGGCTGACCGGTGCCATCGTTCACTTCTCGAAGATTCTGCCCCGAAAAGACATCTCCGACGAGCAGTGGAACGGGGCCCTCGACCTCATCTACGACCGCCGACGCGAGGGCTTCGACCCGCTCACGGCGTTCATCACGCTGTTCCCCGATGAGGGCACGAGCAAGAGCGGCGCGAAGAAGAAGCAATCCCTCGCCGACCTCCCGCTCGAAGAGCGCATGCAGCGCCACATCATCGACGGCGAGAAGCGCGACCTCGGAAAGTCGCTCGACGAAGCCCTGACCAAGTACCCGGCCCTCGAGATCGTCAACGACCACTTGCTCGCGGGCATGAAAGTCGTCGGCGACCTCTTCGGCAAGGGCGACATGCAGCTGCCGTTTGTCCTGCAGAGTGCCGAGGTGATGAAGGCCGCGGTGGCCCACTTGCAGCCGCACATGCCCAAGAGTGATTCGGGCGGCAAGGCCAAGATGATCCTTGCGACGGTGCAGGGCGACGTTCACGACATCGGCAAGAACCTCGTCGACATCATCCTCAGCAACAACGGCTACGACGTGGTCAACCTGGGCATCAAGCAGCCCATCAACTCGATCCTCAAGGCCTACCACGAGCACAAGGCCGACGCCATCGGCCTCTCGGGCCTGCTCGTCAAGTCCGTCGGCGTGATGCGCGACAACCTCGAAGAGATGCGCACGCTCGGGATGAACGTCCCGGTGATCCTCGGCGGCGCGGCCCTGACCCGCCAGTACGCCGAGGACGATCTGCGCCGCGTCTACCCCGGCGTCTACTACGGGCGCGATGCCTTCGAGGGCCTGCGCTTTATGGACCTGCTGCACGCGAAGAGCCTGGCGACGATCGAAGAAGAGATCGCCACGCGCAACCGCCAACGGTCCGAAGCGGAAGCCAAGTTCGCGCCGCTGCGCGGGCAGGAGACTTCGATGCAGGGCCGCATTCTCGAAGCGGTAGGGACAGGGGGCTCCTCGGCCTCATCCGAACCCCGAGCGCAAGCTCGGGGCCAAGGGGCTCCCCAGGGCACGGGTGCCGCGGGGACGCTCGAGGTGCCCTCCGCTCGCGCGGAGGGCTTGGAAAGGCCAAAATGGACCCCCTCCACCGAAGGCGCCACCGCCCGCTCCGAATCCATCGGCACCTCCGGCGTCCGCACCCTCGAACCCGCCGACATCCCCGCCGCGCCCTTCTGGGGCAGCCGCGTCATCGACGAATCCAGCCTCAACCTCGACCACATCTACGGCTTCATCAACACCATCGCGCTGTTCCGCGGGCAGTGGCAGTTCAAGAAGGGCAACCTCTCCGAAGACGACTACCAGGCCCAGGTCTTCGATGAGATCAGGCCCATCTTCGAACGCCTCAAGACGCAGTGCCGCGATGAGAAGGTCCTGACGCCGCGCGTCGTCTACGGCTATTGGCCGTGCAACTCCGACGGCGATGATCTGGTGGTCTTCGACGCGGTGGACCAATCGAAGGAGATCGAGCGGTTCCGGTTCCCACGCCAGCGCGGGGGCGCGGGAGTCGGGAGTGGGCGGTCGGCAGTCGGGAAGAGTGTTCGGCTGTGCATCTCCGACTTTTTCCTGCCGTTGTCGAGCGGACGGCGCGACGTGCTGCCGCTGCAGTGCGTGACGATGGGCAAGACGGTGAGCGAGCGCGCCAAGAAGCTGTTCGAGGGCAACCAGTACGCCGAGTACCTCTACCTCCACGGCATCGGCGTCGAATGTGCCGAGGCGTTGGCCGAGATGTGGCACAAGCGGGTGCGACAGGAGATGGGCATCGCCAGCGACGACTCGCCGAGACTCCGCGACCTGTTCATCCAGAAGTACCGAGGAAGCCGGTATTCGTTCGGGTATCCGGCGTGCCCGGATATGTCCGACCAGGAGAAGCTGTTCCGCCTGCTCAGGCCGGAGCGAATCGGGTGCGAACTGACGGAGAACTGGCAGATCGACCCCGAACAGAGCACTTCCGCGATCGTGGTGCATCATCCGCAGGCGAAGTATTTCAATGTGTGAGCGGTTTAACGAAAGAGAAGCAGCCCTTCGCTTTCGCTATTCCGCTCCAACGAAAGTTCGCTTTCGTTCACGCTCACAGGGATGCTGCTGGCCCGGTCGCAATGAACGGAGCAGGTGCCTGATCAGTGCGCGCGAGGGACCAGCCCGATTCGACGCCAGCCTGACTCTCTCGGTCGCTGGTCCCTTTGAGCTCTCACGCTGCCGCGCGGCGAGTGGAACCGATCTCACCCCCCCGACTTCTCGCCCGTCTTCCTCGCCTGATTCTCCCGGAACGCCTTGAGCACCTCCGCCTCGCGTTCCAGCGTCATTCCCACGGCGAGCTTCTTCTGGCGCTCCTCGGGGCGGGTCTTCATCCATGCCATCGTGTCGTTGATGGTGGTTGCCAGGGGGCGGAACTTCAGGCCGGCATTCACCGCCTTGCTTACGTTCCGCGTGTGGAAGCCCGCGGTCTCGCCCTCGGCGGGGATCCAGATCGTCAGGTCGACCGGGCCGTTAGTCTCAGCGAACGCCTGCAGGAAAGTCAGCGGCACCCGCACGGGTGTGGGTTTTTTGGGGCTCGCATCGATGCACGCCTGGAAGAAATCGCCCGACTTCAGCGTTGTCGCCGGGCCGGTGGCGTTGTATGCGCCGGTGAGTTTCTTCTCGAGGGCCAGCAGGCAGAAGTCGGCGAGGTCTCGGGCGTCGATGAACTGGATGGGGGCGTCGGCGGGCTCTGGCAGCAGCATCTCGTTGGCTTGCCCTTCCAGCCCCGGCTGCGCGGCCCGCCACGGCCAATAGGTGAAGCGGTCGGTGGTGTCGCCGGGGCCGACGATGAAGCCGGGGCGCACCAGGGCCGCCTTGCCGGGGAACGCCTTCTCGACCTCCTGCTCGGCGAGGGCCTTGAGCGGGCCGTAGGACTCGTTGCTGAGCTGCTCCGACGCGGGGTCGGACATGGTGCCCAGTTTCGCGGTCTCGTCCTCGTTCGTCTTATTGTTCTCGGCGTAGACGGAGATGGTCGAAATGAAGAGATAGTGCTTCGCTCCCGCGGCAGCGAGCATCTCCGCCGACGCTTTGGCGTGGCGCGGGAAGAAGCACGAGTTGTCGATCACCAGGTCGAACGACTTGCCCTTCAGAGACTCAAGGCCCTTGGCGGAGTTTTCGTCCTTGTCGTCGGCGCGCTTGTCGGGGTCGCGGTTGCCGTAGAGGACCTCGACCTGATCGATCCACTTGTGCCCGCGACCCATTTCTTCGAGACGCTTCTCGCGGATTCCTCGGTTGAAGATGGTGACCTTCCAGCCCTTGGCGAGGGCGGCCTCGACCATGTGCGGCCCGATGAAGCCGGTGCCGCCGAGGATGAGCAGTCGTGGGCCACCCGCGTTGGCACCGCCGGTGGCGGGCTCGGATTGAGCGCCGGCAAGCCTGGCGGCGGCGAGGCCGCCGAGCGCGAACGTGCCGCCGGCGAGCAGCGTGGTGGCGATGAACTGACGGCGTGAGGGATCGCGGCGAGAGGGTTGGTGGGTGGTCATGGGGGGCTCACAAGAAAGGGCGCGCGGGCGACAGCACAAGCGGAGCACAGAGACGAAGGTGATACCAGGCCGCACCGCGCACCCCCGGAGTGAGGCGCGCCAACACCGGTCCAAAGGGCTGGTGTAGCGGCGCGAGAGCGAAGAGTTGCAGGAAAGCGGACGCCGCGGCGAGAATCGATTCGCTTTCGCGAGGCCGCGTACTCGGTTCCTTTGCCCCTGCCCGGGCAAGGGGATTCCTTGTCTGGCTTCCTCGGGCTTGGCGGCGGAGCGCCGCGCGGGCCCGCGGCTACTGAATCTCGAGCACCCGGTTCAGTCGCCCGGTGCCGCCCATTTCTTTCAGGCCGGTGAGGAGGCGTTTGCCGCGCAGGGTTTTCGCGGCACCGGGGAAGACGAAGCGGCGTATCGCGCTCTCGCCCGGGCCCAGGGCGCTGATCGGGGCCTGCTGGCTGCGCAGGCCCGGAGCAGCGACGAACGATTCCAGTGTGACCGGGCGGCTGTCGAGGTTTGTCACCAGGATGCTGATCATTAGGTCGGTCATGGTGCCGTCGGCCCCCGGCAGGTAGCGATAGCTGGGCTGCATCTGGATGGTGTCGAGGCCGACCTCGATGGGCAGGTCGAGGCGGATGGTCGGGTAGCGCCGATCGCTGGTGATCTCGAGCTCGGCGCGCACCCAGCGCTGGCCCGAGGCTTCGCCGACGCCCAGTGACGCCGTGAAGGGGAACGAGCGCTCCTGACCGGCTTGGAGCACAAAGGGGATGACGCGCGGGGCCATTTCCCACTCGATGGGCTCGGCGAGTCGGAGCGTGCCCGAGACCGGCTGGTCCCAGGGGTTCTGGATGACGACGCTGAGGCTGTGACGCTCGGCGCGGGCGGGCAGGGCGGCGGGTGAGAGGTGGACGCCGGCACGCAGGCGCAGCAGGTTGACATCAACGCCCTCGACGATGATCGGGGCCTGCGAAAGCGGGATGAGGTGTCTGCCCGAGTCATCGGGGGTTGAGGTTCGGGCGTTGCCGAAGACGTCGGTGATGATGATCTCGGAGGTGCCGAGGTAGCCGGCCAGACGGGCATCGTCGTCGGTGGCGAAGTCGTTCCAGGCGACGACGGCCCCGGTGGTCTTGCCCTCGCCCTGGGCGAGGATCGCGGTGACGCCCGGCGCGATGGGCAGCCGACCCGCATACCAGCGGCCCGAGAGCGCGGAACTGATGGTGCGCCAGGCGACCAGTTCGGGGGTTGGCAGAGCGCTGGGCAGGGCGCGGGCGGCGTCGCCGGCGTCAAAGAGGAACGGCAGGCGGATGCTGGAGCGGGGCACCTCGGCGCTCCAGGCCATCGCGGCGCGCCGGGCGAGGTCTTCGGCCATCTCGCGCTCGCCGAAGGTCTCGGCGTCGGCACCTTCGAGCACCAGCGCGATTTCCGGGGGAGTGGTCGGGGCGGAGCCGGGGCCGGAGGTCGAGAGCTGGCTCCACTCCGCCGCATACTCGGGGATCGACCACGCGGGAACGGTGGAGGGCACGACGACGGTGAGGGCGTCGACGCCCGATCGCTGGCCCGCGACGGCGGCGACGCTGTGCTCGATGCGCCACGGGGCGGTCATGGTGGCGCGGGGCACGAGGCCGCGGAAGCCGCGCTCGATGTGGTTGAGGTCGCGCGCCAGGGTGGGCCGCCAGAACGAACGGTCCGAGCCGGTGGGCCCGACCTGCCAGCGGTTGACGCGCTCGCCGAAGCGCGAGAGCAGCGAGGTGAGCCCGGGCATCCATACTTCGGTGGGCCCGGCGAGGACGACGATGGGGTCGTCGGCGTCGGCGCGGGCCTCGCGGGCCAGCGCCTCGGGGGCGCGCCCGAGGACAAAGGTGATGTCGTGTCGGCGCTCGACGAGCTGGTTCACGACCGCGTCGATCTCGGTGCGGGAGCGCCGGTCGCCCTCGTCGAGCTCGCCGATGCCGACGTGCGACCACACACTGAGCGAGACCGCGCCGGCGCCGCACAGGTCGAGCAGCTCGGGCAGCATGGGCACGCGCCTGGATTCGAGCGATTCGGCGATCACGCCCCAGCCGCGGCGCGATCCACGGTCGAGCGGGCGCGTCGGTGCCACCCAGGCGAACTGCGTGGAACGCTCCGCGGCGAGCCCCTGCGGGCCGAGCACTTCCATCCGTGCGCGGTAGAAGCCGAACCACGGCAGCACGGGTTTCCACGCGAGCACGCGCCCGCCGGATTCGACGGGTGTGTCAAGGGTGTCGACTTCGGTGCCGTCGATATCGGTGACGACGACGCGGACGCGGAGCGATTCGCCGGTGAGGTCCTGGACGCGGAGTCGGAGTTCGGGGCGCTCGGGCGCGATGCTGACGCCGGTGTGGTCGGCACTGACGAGGTCGACGCGCGGCACCTGTTCGATGCGGACATCGTCGAACCAGGCGGCGCCTTCGTAGTCCTGCTGGGTGATCTCGTAGGTGAGGGGCTTGTCACCGTCGCGGCGCATCTGGGCGGGCTGGAGCAGTTCGAGGTCGATCTGCAGCCAGGCACCGTCTTCGCTGCCTTCGAGCAGCGTGTTGACCTTGACCCACCCGGCTCCCTCGCCCGCCTCGGGGGTGATGACAGGCTCGCTGACGGCGACGGTGCCGAGGGTGTTGAGCGGCTGCTGGGCGGCGTCGAGCAACGCGACGCGGACGAACGCGCGGGCGTGGACCAGGCCCTCGGTGCGGACATACGCGGAGACGGCGTAGCGACCGCCGGGCATCGCCGGCAGCACCCCTCGGATCAGTGAGAGGGCGGTGCTGCCGCCTCGGGTGGGAAGCTTGACCGAGGTGTTGCCGCGGTAGGCGAGGGTGTCGTCAAAGGCGGCGAGATTCCAGGCGGGGAAGCCGGGGCGGGGCGCGTCGGGCGGGTTGGTCTGGTTGCGGACCCACTCGCGCGGAACGGGCTCGACGTTCTGCGGTCGCTCTTCAAAGTCCCAGAGGCGAACGGTGCGTCGGGCGGCGTCTGGTCGGATGAAGCCTTCGTCTGGGCGCGCGTGGGCGGGGCCGGGCGCGAAGGCACCGGCGCTGAGGATCAGCAGGAGGATGGCGCGGGGGTGGACGCGCACGATGGGATGGTCCGAGCGTCGTTCTCGGTGTTCATCTGTTATCGGCCGAATCGAGCCGCGGCTTGGGGATGGGGGGTTGCTCGGGGCTCGTTCGGGTTGGGATCATGTGAAAGGCCGCGCGCGAGCTGGAACGCTCCCGCCATGATGCCGATAACATCTCACCGGTGTTCCGGGGTGGAAGCCGCAAACATGCCAAGCAGCCCGAAGCCAAGCCCCACGTCCTCGGATGAGTCTCGGCTCCCGATGCCGGACGAGACCTCGATGGACCTGAAGCTCGGGTCATTGCCTTCGGGTGTGGGCGCGGGCGCTTCGGGCGGGGTGCCGGGGTCGTCGGTGATGGGGGGTGGCGAGGCCGGGGGCGGCGAGGCAGGGGGCGGCGAATCGGGGGGCGGCGAGCCCGACGAGAAGGCGATTGACGCCGCCATCGCCAAGTTGGCGCTCGACCGCGGGTTTTGCACGTCGGAAGAAATCGAGTTCTGCCAGCTGAAGCAGCGGGAGCGGAAGTACGCCGGTCGATCGCTGGCGGAACTGCTGGTGGAGAGCGAGAGCCTGACGCGTCGGCAGATGACGCGGCTGCGCGAAACCGCGGGGACCGGCAAGGGTGGGTCGAAGCTGCCGGGCTACACCATGCGCGGCAAGCTGGGCGAGGGGGCGACGGCGACGGTGTTCAAGGCTCGGCAGGACAGCCTGGGGCGCGACGTGGCGGTGAAGGTGCTGCCCAAGCGCTTCGCCGCGAACCCGAAATATGTCGAGCAGCTCTACGCCGAGGCACGCATGGCCGCCTCGCTGAACCACCCGAACCTCGTGCAGACGTTCGACGTGGGCTCGCACGGCGAGCACCACTACATGGTGATGGAGATCGTCGACGGCGAGACCGTCCACGACCGCATCATCCGCAAAGGGATGCTCGGGGAAGAAGAGACCATCGACATCGCGCTCGCGGTGGCGCGCGCACTGGCCCACGCTCACACGAAGGGACTGGTACACCGTGACGTCAAGCCGAAGAACATCATCATCACTTCGACGGGGATTCCGAAGCTGACGGACCTGGGCTTGGCGCGGTTCACGCAGGACCGCGCGACGGCGGAGGCGGAGCGCGGGAAGAGCCTGGGGACGCCGTACTACATGAGCCCCGAGCAGGTCCGCGGCGACGTGGACATCGGGCCCGCGACGGACTGCTATTCGCTGGGCGCCTCGATGTATTTCATGGTGACGGGCAAGACGGCGTTTGTGGGGACCGACTCGGACGACATCATGCGGAAGCACGTGGAAGAGCCGCTGACCCCGCCGATCCGGCATCGCGCGGACCTGACGCCGGGGGTGAGCGACATGATCTGCCGGATGATGGCGAAGCGGCCGTCGGACCGGTACTCGGGCTGCGAAGAGATCATCGTGGAGCTCGAGGCGTGGAAGACGTATCACGCGATGCGTGCGGCGGAGGGGTTGGGCAACGCCCCCGAGGGCGGCGCGCCGGGCACTTGATCCCGCCGCGATCATCGACCTTTTCATCGCGAACTCAGATCGCGCGAAAACCGGATGGAGGAAGTTCACAGATGCCACCGCAATCGACCTCCGCTTCCCCGATTGTCAGGATGTCCGAGCACGGCGTTGTGACGATTCCAAGGGCTGTCTTGGTGGCCACCGGATTCAAACCCGGCGATTCGTACAGAGTGATCGTCGAGGATGATGGCATCCGAATCCGGAACGAGTCGGAAGTGAAACGAGCCCGGGGCTCGAAGCCGCCACGCATCCGCCGCAAAGGGAAGTGCTGACGACGCCGGAGGCTTCCCGACATGGAGCCGCCGGAAGCGCCAGGCGAGACGAGCGGCCTCAGCAAACATCGTGGTCATTGCCGTTGAAAAAGCGTCGGTTTTGCACGCTTCATTGCTATCATTCGCTCAGCCCTTCCGCGTCGAGACCGAACCCCGGACCCCGACTCCCAAACCCGCAATCGCCATGACCACCACCTTCCCCACCTCAGCCCACCTCCCCCCACCCGCCCGCACCACCATCTCCGGCCCCGGGAGCGCGCCCGGCAGGGTGGACCCCCACGCCGTCACCATCTCGGGCCTGGTGCTCGATCCGGTGTATGCGCCGGGCAAGCCTGTGGTTGAGTCGCTCCGATCACCCGAAGCGATCGACCTGCACCTGGGCAAGGGTGCCATGCCGGGCCAATACCCCTACACCCGCGGCCTGTTCCCGCAGGGCTATCGCACGCGACTCTGGACCATGCGCCAGTTCGCCGGCTTCGGGTCGGCGGACGACACCAACAACCGCTTCAAGTACCTCCTCTCGCAGGCCAAGACCAACACGGCGGCGAACACGGGGCTCTCGACCGCCTTCGACCTGCCGACGCTGATGGGCCGTGACTCCGACGACCCGCTCGCCACGGGCGAAGTCGGGCGCTGCGGCGTGGCGATCGACACCATCGAAGACATGCACCGCCTCTACGCCGACATCCCCGTTGACAAGGTCACGGTCAGCCAAACCATCAACGGGCCAGCGTGCGTCATCTGGGCCATGTACCTCGCCATGGCCAAGCAGCGCGGCATCAGCTGGAACAACCTCGGCGGCACCCTCCAGAACGACATCCTCAAAGAGTTCCACTCGCAGAACGAGTTCATTTACCCGCCGGAACCCAGCGTCAAGCTGGTCGTTGACACCATCGAGTTCCAGAGCAAGCTCGTGCCCAAGTGGAACTCGGTGAGCATCAGCGGATATCACATCCGCGAGGCGGGCAGCACCGCCGTGCAGGAACTGGCGTTCACGCTGCGCGACGGCATGGAGTATGTCGAGGCGTGCTTGCTGCGGGGCATGGACATCGACGAGTTCGCTCCCCGTCTCAGTTACTTCTTCAACAGCCACAACGAGTTTTTCGAAGAAATCTGCAAACTGCGCGCCGCCCGTCGGATCTGGGCCCGCATGATGCGCGAGCGCTACGGCGCCAAGAACGAGCGCTCGTGGTTCATGAAGACGCATGTGCAGACCGCCGGGTGCAGCCTCACCGAGCAGCAGCCGCTGAACAACATCGTCCGCGTGGCGTATCAGGCGATGGCCGCGGTGCTGGGCGGGTGCCAGTCGCTGCACACCGACAGCATGGATGAAACGCTGGGGCTGCCCACCGAGCAGGCGGTGACCGTGGCGCTGCGCACGCAGCAGATCCTGGCGCACGAGACCGGCGTCACGCGCGTGACCGACCCCCTCGGCGGCGCGTGGTTCATCGAAGAACTCACCGACCGCATGGAGGCCGGGGCGCTCGAACTCATCGCCGAGATCGACACGATGGGGCGGCCGATGGGCAGTGGGCAGGTGGGCAGTGGGCAGGTGGGCAGTGGGCAGTCGGGCGGAGGCAACCTCGCCGCGACGGCGCTTCCGACCGCCCAAGCCCCACGCCCCACCGCCCTTCACGCCGCATACGCCGCGTGGTCCCGCTCCGGCGGCGTGGTGCAGGGCATCCACAAGGGCTATTTCCGCCGGGCGATTGCCGAAGCGTCGTATCGATTCAGCGAAGAGTGCGAAGCCAAGGACCGCATCATCGTCGGCGTCAACGAATACATCGATACCAACGAACAACGTGCCATCGACATCCTCGAAATCCCGCACCAGGTTGAGGTTGATCAGTGCGAGCGACTCGCGGACTTCAAGAAACGCCGGGACCAGAAGGCCGTCAACGCCGCCCTGGAACGAATCCGCGCCGCCTGCCAGCACGGCGACCCCGAGGCCGAACGCGCCGGCATGCACAAGCACAACGTGATGCCCGCCCTGGTCGCCGCGGCGGAGCACAACTGCACGCTGGGCGAGATGGTGCAGGCGATGGCGGATGTGTATGGGCGGTATTCGGGGGGGCCGGAGTGGTAGCTTCGACAGCCGACGTCGCCCCATGAATCAGCCCAACCGACTCATTCCGAACGCGGAGCACGCCGAGGTACCACCTGAGAAGATCACGCGGTATCTGCTCGACCTCGGTTCCGATGACGGGCACGCCAAGGCCGTGTTCTTCATCGGGCGAGGATTCAGCCCGGCGCTTTGGCCGACTCTCGCCGAGGCCCTGCGTCGTCAGGTTGGCACGGTTCCCTTTGTTCAAGAATCGAACTCGCAGTGGGGCACGAAATACGTCGTCGAAGGCCCGTTGCACTGCCCGGACGGTTCGGTTGTCAATGTTCGGTCCGTTTGGAATATCAAACCTCCATCCCCGAACCCGCGTCTGATCACAGCCTATCCCACCCCCCACCCGCGTAGGATTCGCTGATATGGCTCCCACGCAGACACCCATCCCGGAACACACCCGAGCAGTGCTGACCACCGACCTGCCGGACCACGGCTTCAAAGCCGGCGATGTCGGCGTGGTCGTCGATGTCCACCAGCACGGCGCCGGCTACGAGATCGAGTTCATGACCCTCAGCGGCGAAACCATCGATGTCGTCACTGTGACGGCACAGCAGGTGAGACCGGTAATGAAAAACGACATGCCGACGGCCCGCAGATTGGCGGGGTGAACGATGTCAACGCCACATGTTCCCACGATGGATTTGCTTGCGTCCGCGGCAGAATCCAACTGCACCCTGGGCGAACTGGTTCAGGCCATGGCAGACGTCCACGGCCGGTACTCGGGGGGGCCGGAGTGGTGAGTGAATCTGCCAAAGATCTTCGTGGTTCGAGAACCAAACTCATCTTGGACTACGTCAGCCTGATGCGTCGAGCGGAGTTCTTGATTGATCTAGAAGGCGTGCTGAAGAGCTGGCCAGATAGTGGTGATGGGCCAATTGGACTAGCCATACAAGCAGAGTTTGGCCGCAATTCACTGGCATACAGTGCGATTCGCGAGCCATTTCGTCCTACAGTTGAGATGTTAAAGCCATTTAGGTCTGAAGATGCGACACTCGGACTGAGAACCGGCGCGGTCGCGGCTGCCTATGCAGGCGTCGAGACCATACTCAATCATCTGTTGCACGAGATTGCACGGACACGGAGGCGGGACGTGCTCAATCATATCTCTAAGACGTCCAAGGGTGAGACAATCTCGCTGAAGAGCGCTCTCGATCAAGACAAGAACTCAATCGAGAATCGAGTGATTGACAGCTGGCTACGAAGGCGGTGTGAATCCTCAATTGAAAAACGACTTGAGATCATATTTACATATATGGCACCTTATCCAGGGCTTCCGGAAGCCTCTTCTGTGACTCCCGCGCATGCGCGCGAACTGCTCGAAGTTCGTCATAATGCTGTGCATAGCAATGCCGCAAGGCTTCAAGGAATCGATCTGCTGGCTATTGTGCGTCGATGGAGTCTCGCTGGCGTGTTTCTGTTCTACTGGGTTGTTGAGTCGTTGGACGGTGAGTATCGCGTGATTCGGCCGCCTCCCAACCCGTGAAACTGGATGCGACGGTGGCGGGTGGCATGCTCACGCTCGCGTGAGCATGCTCCGAACAGCTCGCCGTTGATTGGGCGCTTGCGCCATGACCACCCCGCCTGAAGGCTCCCGCGCCTCCTTTCCCACCACGACCCCCCACAAAGACCCTCCGCCGCGCAGTGACCACTCTTGCGGCGGGGTGGCACTGCTGTCTCCGCAAACGGACCCAGCAGTGGCACGATTCCGGTCCCCTCCGACAACGAATCGGGCAAGCGCCGTGCCACTGATGGCGGACCGTCCTCGGGCCGACATCAGTGCTTCTTGCTTCCTGTGTCATCGGCACTGCTGTCCCCGCGGACGGGGCCAGCAGTGGCACGACACAGGGCCAATCAGTGATCGCTGGCGGCAGATAGACTCCCGTCATGCCGATCCGGAAGCGGATGGTGCGGCGGGACGAACCGGGCAGCATCCGGTTCATCACGGCGTCGTGCGAGCATCGGCTGCCGCTGTTCAAGAACGACGCGATCAAGGCCGTGTTTGTCGAGTCACTTGATGCCGCACGCGCCAAGCACGGCTTCGAACTGTTCGCGTGGGTGCTGATGCCGGAGCACTTCCACATCCTGATCCGCTCCTCCAAAGCACCGGATGGGAGTGGCTCACTGCCGCTGGCACCGACCATGGTCTCGATCAAACAGGGCGTATCGCAGCGCGTGGTGCCGCACTGGAAGAAGGTGAACGCGGGCATTCTGCCCAAGATCACTCGCCCCGACGGCAGCGTTCGATTCTGGCAGGCCGGCGGCGGCTTCGACCGCAACGTCCGTGACATGGAAGAGTTCTGCAAGGAAGTCCGCTACATGCACCGAAACCCTGTGGAGCGAGGTCTGGTCGAGCGGCCCGAAGACTGGATGTGGTCAAGTGTTCGATGGTGGATGGGTAAGCGCGATGGCGAGTTGCCATGCGACCCGCCGCCGTCCGAACGAATCGCTTGGGATCGTTGGCAGGGGTTCATGTGAACCGACACCGTGCCACTGGAGGCGGCCTTCCGAGGCCGACTCCGGTGCTCCCCGTCTTTGGTGAGATCGGCACTGCTGTCTCGGCGGACCGAGCCAGCAGTGGCACGGCAACGGGTCGACCCACGTTCCCCGCACTGCTCACGGGCACGCATTCCCAAACCTCCCCAGGATGAACACCAGGTCCGCCGTGTTCACCACGCCGTCGGCGGTGAAGTCGGCTCCGCTGCCCGCGGGTGAGGTCGTTTGGCCGAACTGGCCCAGGAACACCACGAGGTCGGCCGTATTGACGACATTGTCGGCGTTGAGGTCGCCGGCGCAGGGCGGCGGTGGCGGGGCGATCAAGAAGTTGCAGGTACCCAGGGAGTTCCTCCCCGAGGGGCCGGTCCCGCGCCACTGGTTCGGGAACCTGTTGAGCGCGCCCGAAGTCCCGCCATCGAGCCAGGTGATCCGCGGATCGAAACTGATGCTCGCCGCGGCATAGCAGAGGTAGAAATAGTCGCTGGGTTCAAGGTCTCCCACGGCGGGGAACCCCGCGCCAACCACATACGTGCGTCCGGCCGTGAGCGTGATGGGCGCGATGCTGTAATAGCGGAAGTCGTTGGCCCCCATCGTCCCGCCGGGGTGGGCACCCGCGGGTGCCAAGGCAGTCCGGAGCACGTCTTGGGTGACGCCGTCCCACAAGAAGATCGTATGGTTCAGCAGGAACCCGGGCGCAAACATGTCAGGGAATGCCAGCGCCGTAACGGTGATGTCGACGCTGGGCCGAAACGCCCAGCCGTAGGTGTACCCACCGGCCGAGGCCCCCCCGGGTCCCGGGCTGCCGGCCGCGGCACCCGAACCCTGCACATACGAAAGCCCCGGCGTATCGGCCCCAAAGGAAGGCGAACCAGCCGAGAGCGCCAACGCCGCGATGAGGGTTTGAGTGGTCTTCATACCACCCCTGCGAGATCCGCAGCCCGGCCCCCTCATCGAACTTGAAAAAAAAATCGATCCCGCGATCCCCTCCCCCCGCCTGGCACCCCTGTTGAAAAAGCGGGCGAGCCTCTCGGCCCGCCCGCTCCGGTCGCATGTCGATCAACCCCTTACGCGGCGGTGTAGAACCGCTCGCTCACGACCTTGCCGTTGCGCCAGCGGCGCGACAGGATCTCGTTCCACAGGATGGGCCCGTCCGGGCCGGTCATGTCGAAGGTCCATTCCGAGATGGAAGAGTTCTCGCCGACCGTCTGGGCGTGGAGCGTGGCCCCGTTGAAGGCCTTGAGGGTCTTGAAAAACGCGCTGAGGTGGGCGTGCTGGGCGGCGCGGCCCTTGCGCACGGGCTGGTTGCCCTCCTGGAAGGTGCAGTTCTCGTCGTAGAACTTCTCAAGGGCGTCGAGGATCTTGCCCTGGCGGGTCATTTCATTGAGCTGAGTGTCGAGTGAACGAACATCGGACATGGAGTTTCTCCGTGGGATAGTCAGTGTGAGGGATGGGTACGATCAGCCGTTCTCGGCGCCGTGCCCACTCCACGAACCGCCGCCATACGCTGTCGTCTCCAGGATGAGAAGCCTTACGGACAATAATCACGGGACACGTTTGGAATGGCGGTTTTGCCCGTGCATGAGCCCGTTTCTACAGTTGTTTTTGACAATGCCCACGATCATTCGTGGTTCCCACGCAGGGTCGTGGGATGAGAGGGCGTGAGATGAGCTACGAGCAGATGTTTCGAGATGCGCCGGTGCCGATTCTCGTCCTTGACGTTCAGTCGTGGAAGCCATTGGAATTCAACAACCTCGCGGCGTCGTTCATGGGCTATTCCAGAAGCGAGTTCAGGGAACTCTCGATCACCGATTTCGAGCGTCACCCTCGACCAAGAGAAACACACGAACACATCCGGCGTATCCTCCGCATCGGGCGGGACTCGTTCCACGCGAACCATCGCGCCAAGGACGGCTCGCCCCGGAGAGTCGCCATCGATATCTCCGTCATCCAATGGTCCGGGCGACCGGCGATGCTCACCGTCTGGCACGACTTGCGCGGGGCGTTGCACGCCCAGCCTCTCGACACCCTCGCGCCCTTTGATCAAGCCATTCGCACGCACATTGTCCAGGCCTTGGACGCAAGCGGCTGGATCGTTGAGGGTCGGAACGGGGCCGCGCACCGACTGGGACTGCGGCCCAGCACGCTCCGCTCGAAAATGAAGCGCCTCGGCATCACCCGGCCTATTCCCTCGAGTCAACACCTCCTGCCAAGGTGATCGTGAGGCTGACGAGTCGTCCGATCCACAATCGTGCAATCCAGCAAGCGAGAAGATCGACGACATTGGATTGAGGCCGATAGCCTTCTGGCCCATCCAAGGGCTGGCCCAATCAAGATCGGTACACCCATTCTGCCGATTATGACATCCCACCTCCCATGCCCACCAGCCGCCCCTTCTCCCTGCCCGTGATCAAGGAAGCCCGCGCCTGCCGCGAGTGCGAACACCACCTTCCCAACGCCCCCCGCCCGCTCCTCGCCGCCTCCTCATCATCCCGCATCGTCCTCATCGGCCAGGCCCCGGGGCGCGTCGCCCACGAGACCGGCATCCCCTGGAACGACGCGAGCGGCAAGCGCCTCCGCGAGTGGCTCGGCGTCACCGACGAACAGTTCTACAACCCCGCCCTGATCGCGCTGGTTCCCATGGGCTTCTGTTATCCCGGCAAGTCCAAGGGCGGCGACGCGCCCCCTCGGCCCGAGTGCGCGCCGCTCTGGCACCCGCGCATCCTGCCGAAGCTGAAACTCCTCGCGTTGACCGTCTACATCGGGCGGTACCCGTTTGAGCGGTACCTGGGCACCGAGTATGACGACCTCACCGCGGGGGTGCGCGGCGCGGCGGAGCTGCTGCCGCGGCGCGTGCTCCTACCGCACCCTTCGCCGCGAAACCAGATGTGGCTGGCACGGAATCCGTGGTTTTCCAAGAAGGTGCTGCCGCTGGTGCGGGCACGGGTGCGCGAGATATTGGGGGCGGCCTGATTTGGATCAATGGTCGTCGGCGCCTGGTCCCGATGCCAGTGCGATTCCGAGCGTGGCGCGGAAGACATACGATCGTCTCCCATGTCCGATCGGATGTCCTGCCGCACCGCAGGCAAAGAGCGGCATGGCGGCACGCAAGATAAGTCGAACCAGCATGGCCCGGTCTTCTGAGGCGCGAGGAGTCCATCGGCGCGCCATGCGGCCTCACGCGGGACGAGGTCCGATGCCTGGTGCCGAGGCAGATCGACATCCTTGACATGGGACGCCGCACGGTTCGAGCTTGCCGTCAACCGCTCGCCAACATCCGCGGCGAGCGATTGATGCGTGCGGTCCGGATTCTCATCACCGTCTTCGATCAGAAGGTGCAGGTGTTTCCGAAGTTCCCGAGCAGCGTGGTGAGATCATCCGTGGTGACGAGGCCGTCGTTGTTGAAGTCTCCGCTGGTTTCTGGCGGGACCGCCGCGCCGAAGTTCGCGAGCAGGATGACGAGGTCGAGTGTGTTGATCTTGGCGTCGAAGTTGGCGTCGCCCAAGCAGACGGGTGGGGGGAACGGCTGGTACCACAGCATGGCGCGGGCTTGCCCGCTGGCGACGTGGTTCGCGTAGCCACCGACATAAGTGAAGCCGTCGTGGCGCCAGACCGCGTAGGCCTCGGAAGCGTCGTAGCCGGGCGGTGCGAAGTTCTGCAGATCGACCCACGAGGGGGCCGAACCGCGCCAGTATGAAGCGTGGGCGCGCGTACCGATCCTGACGTTGCCGGCCTGGGCACCGGGGGTCGACGCGCGAGCAATCGAAGCTCCAGCGCCGGCGGGGTGCAGACTCACCCACGACGAGGCGGTGCCCGACCAGATCGAGGCCATGGTCACCTGGCCAGAGAATCCGAGATCGAACACCGCTGTGCCGGCCTGCTGGACACCGTCGGTCGCCATCGCGGACGACGACACCGCGCCGGCGGGATGGAGATCCACCATCGACCCCGCCGTGCCGTTCCACAGCACCGCGCGCCGCACATCGAACTGTGCGTCGCCGACCTGCTGGCCGGCGGCGACGTCGATCGCCTGGGACGTGGCGGCACCGGCGGGGTGCAGACTCACCCACGACGCGGCCGTGCCGGTCCAAAGGCCTGCGAACGATGGACCGCCGAAGGCCGCGACCCCCACCTGCTGCCCGCCCGAGGTGGCGACGGCGAACGAGTTGATCGCGCCGTCGGGGTGGAGGCTGACCCACGATGCGGCGCTGCCGGCCCACAGGCTCGCCTCCGACACGCTGCCGTCGAAAGACCACCCGACTTGGCTCGTGTCATCGGCCCCATGCACGGACGAGATGATCGAGCCGGCCGGCTGGAAGCTGACCCAGGACGCCGGCGTGCCGGTCCACCGACCCGCCGTGAGCGTAGTAGAAGAAATGACCTGGCCGAACTGGCTGGCACCGACGCCGGCAACGATGATCGAAGAGGTCACGCCGGCGGGGTGAAGCTCGATGGACTTCCACTGCCCGTGAGCAACTGGGACAATGGCGCTCACAAACGCTGCCGCGCCGACAGCGTGGATACCACGAATCGTGGGGACTTGCGGATGCGTACGCATGATGGCCTCCCGTTCAGATGTTGTGACCTTGGACCGAGGCAAACCCCTCGGTCCGTGCGTTCCACGATCAACTGTGACCGCATTGCCACTTCGAATCAAGTGCTTTGGGAGCCGAGCGGTGCAAAAAGGCAGGACTTCACCGGGCGTTCGCTGCGAACGCGTTGCGAACGCGTTGCGAACGCCGCGCTCCGCGCGGCGGTTCGCCCCCGCTGCGCCGATGCGACCGAATCGCACTTCTCCGATCCCCTCTACGATCTTGGGACATGTCCGATCGGATGTACTGCCGATCCTGTTGCTACGAGCTCTCCGGGCTGGCCGACGCCGCCACGGCGGATGTTGGGCATCAGTGCCCCGAGTGTGGGCGTGGGTATGTGCCTTCGCAACCCAAGACCTGGCAGGGCATCGCGCGGACGCCGTTCATGCAGTTTGTTTTCGGCAGGGGCGGCGCGGTTGGCATCGCGGCGATCCTCGGCTCGGTCGCCGTGTGGCTGACGTGGCTGCCCAGGCCCGATGCGCTCGACTTCTCATTGATGCCCGTCATGCGCTCGTGGTCGATGTGGCGCTGGATGGGTGATCGCTACGGCTGGGAGCGGACCCGGCTGGCGGGCGATCCGATCGAGGTGCGCTACTTCGCTGATCGTGCGACGGCGATCCGCGGGCGGGATAACAGCGGCGGCACGCCGTGGGAAGTGCGCGATCTCGGGCAAGGGGTGGCGCGGGTGTCGCTGTTCGAGCCGGGGTGCGACTATCGAACGATCATCGCGGCGACGCGGCGCTGCCAGGAGTGGCCCGATGAGTTCTGGCGCTTCAGCCGCGGGCGGCTGCGCACCAGCGCGGGGCCCGGCGTGTTCGAGGGGCCGTGGGAAAGCATGGTGGTGAATCTCGCGGAGCACTTCCGGCTGACGCAGTTGCCGACGGTGTTGGGGGAGGAGAAGACGCACCTGCATGTGCTCGTTCCGGCAGCGGACTCGGGGGCCGAGCGCGAACTCGAGCTGCGCCGAGTATCAGTGAGCGAGGCGCGCGAGATGGGGCTGCGGGTGCGGACGGTGGAGCCGGGGATGTTTGGGATTGGGGTTGTGGTGCCGTGAGAACGTGCCCAGGCAACGAGCCCGGATCGTGAGCGACGGGCTGCTTTGATCGTTGAGGAACTCCGAGAACCAGACCCACTCGCTCACGCTCGGGGCTCGTTCGTTCTGGCGCATGACGCGCCGCCGACGATTGGGCCCATCGGCTATCCTGCCCGCCTATGGCACGCCGAGCAAAGCTGACATCGAAGAGTTCGGGGAAGCGCGGGGGAGCGAATGGCGGCGCGGGCCTGACCTACGCGCAGTCCGGCGTCGACATCCACGAAGGCGACCGCTTTGTCGACATGATCTCGCAGCACGTCCGGCGCACCCACGGGCCGCGGGTCATCAGCAACTTCGGCGGGTTCGCCGGCCTGTTCCGCCTCGATTACAACGAGTCGCTGTTCAAGCGCAACTACAAAGACCCGGTGCTGGTGGCGTGCACCGACGGCGTGGGCACGAAGGTGAAGCTCGCCGTCGAGACCGGCATCTACGACACCATCGGCATTGATCTTGTGGCGATGAACGTGAACGACATGGTGGTCGAGGCCGCCGAGCCGCTGATCTTTCTCGACTACATCGCCTGCTCAAAGCTGGTGCCGGAGATCCTTGAGCGCGTCGTCGCGGGCATCGCCTTCGCGTGCAAAGAGTGCGGGGCGGCGCTGCTGGGCGGCGAGACGGCGGAGATGCCCGATGTCTACCCGCCCGGCGAGATCGACCTCGCGGGGTTCGCGGTGGGAGTTGTTGAGCTGTCGCGCGCCACCGACCCGACGCGCGTCGAGCCGGGCGACGTGGTGATCGGCCTCGAGTCCGACGGCGTCCACAGCAACGGCTACTCGCTGGTGCGCAAGGTGGTCAAGCACGCCGGGATCGACCTGCACAAGATCGACAAGGAGCTCGACCCCAAGCGGCCCGTGGGTGAGGTGCTGCTGACGCCGACGCGGCTGTACGCCAAGACGATTGTGAAGCTGCTCCGCGCCTACACCGTGAAGAAGGTGGTGACGGGCATGGCCCACATCACCGGCTCGGGCCTGGGCGACAACCTCGAGCGGGCTCTGCACAAGCGAGTGGATGCGGTGATCGACGAGAACACCTGGACGCCGCACCCGGTGTTCCCGTATCTGCAGAGCCGCGGCGGGATCAGCGATGACGAGATGCGCCGCGTGTTCAACATGGGCATCGGGTATTGCCTGATCGTGCGCCCGACGTTCGCGGCATCCATCGTCAAGCAGTTGAAGCGCTGGGGCGAGAGGCCGCGGGTCATCGGCGAGATTGTCAAGGGGACGGGGAAGGTGCGGCTGACGGCGCGCTCTGCGGCCGGCGGAAGAGCGTGACGGCTGGCGGCGACCCGCCGCGAAGCAGCACGCGAATGCACCCCGTCTCGCGCGTGTTCAAGACCCGCACGCCCCCCGCAGGCTCCACACGGTCGGAATCGGGCTGGATCACAACCGGCTTGGTCGATGGGCCCGCTGCCCACAGCGCGAGTTCGTCGACGCGGTTCGCCGCCCAGCCCACGCGCGGCGCGATCAACACCTGCGAAGGCAGCGACGGCAAGCGCCCGTGCAGCGACTCGAACCCCTCGCGCCCGACATCGCCCAGCAGAACGGCGGCTCGCGGTTCCGCTCCACCGGGCGACTCGACCTCGACGACCAGCGACGCATCGCGGTGCGTGCGCATCTTGGCGCCGGGTGCCGGGGCGAGCACGCGCAGGGTGGCGCCGCCGAGCGCGAGTGACTCGCCTTCCGCCACGCCGCGCACCGCGACGCCGAGTTCTTCGAGGGCACGGATGAGGTTCGCCGCGGCACCGTCGGGGGCGGGGCGGTCCGCGGCGAAGCGGAGGAACTGCTCGCCCACCAGCACCTCGCGTACGCCCAGGGGCCGCACAAGATCGGGCAGAGCGTTGAACCGCGCGGCGTCGGCGTGCGAGATGATCACCGTGCGCACCGACGCCACGCCGATCTCGCGCAGGGCCCGCGGGATGAGCCGCCGACCCGCGCCGGCCAATGAAGAGCCGGCGTCGTAGAGCACCGCTTCTCTTCCCGAGATCATCGCGGTGCATGAACCGCCGGGCAGGTGCAGCACCGCCACTTCGACCTCGTCGCGTCCGACGCCGGGGCGCAAACGCACCTCCGCGCCGAGCCACAGGAGCACCACGCCCGCCGCGCCGGCGGTCAGCATCCATCCACGACGGCGTTGCGCGATCGTCGGCAGCGCCGGACGCGCCCGCAGCGCCCACCACGCCGACACCCCCGTCGCCGCGATGCCCCACCACACGCTGACCAGCGGCAGTGTCGCCGTCGCGCCGGGCACGGCGTCGAGCGCCCGCACCAGCCACGCCAGCAGTTCCGCCACGCCGTGCAGCGCCGGCGTGGCCCACGATGCCGCGCTGGGCAGGATCGTGCCGACGAGCACCAGCGCGTAGCCCGCGCCGGTGATGATCGTGACCAGCGGCCAGACCACCAGGTTCGCCACCGGGCCGATCAGGCTCACCACGCCGGTGTGATAGAGCACCAGCGGCGAGGTGGCGAGCCATGTGCAAAGCGTGACGGCGAAGGCCGTCTTGAGCGCTTCGAGCAGACGGAGCAAGACGCCGCGGAGGCCGCCGCCCAGCGCGTCGTCCTCGGGGTGCGCGCCGAACAACCGAGCGCGCACCGGCGCGGCGAGCACGATCAGCGACGCCACGCCGACGTATGAGAGCTGGAACCCCGCCGACCACAAATCCATCGGCCGCCACAGCAGCGAGACGACAGCGGCCCACGCGAGGGTGTTGAGCCGGTCGTAGCGGCGACCACCCCACTCGGCGATGAGGAACACGCCGATCATCAGCGCGGCACGCACAATCGGTGCCTCGGGCGGAACGACGACGAGATAGATGGCCAGCAGCGCTCCCACCGCGAGCTTCTCGAAGCGCGGGCGATCGCCCAGCAGCCTCACGGCGTACAGCGCGAAGGCGGCGAGGAGCGTGAGGTTCATGCCGCTGACGCTGAGCACGTGGGCCAGCCCGACGCGCGTGAACGCGCCGGAGAGATCGCGCAGATCATCATCGCGGTGCCCCAGCAGCATGGCGCGGAGCAGGGCCACGCCTTCGTCGCGCCGCGGGTTGACTGAGCCGTCGTGCGGCGCGAGGGATTGGTTCGCCGCCGCCCGGAGACGCTCGGCGGAGCCGAGCCACCACGCCCGGGCACGTTCGATCGTTGTCGGCGGTTCGCGGCTGATCTCGAGGAACTCCGGTGTGGGCACCTGCATCGAACCCGCGATGCCCGCCTGCCGCGCCAGCCGGGCGCGGTCGGGTTCGCCGGGGTTCATCGACTGCGCGGGCCCGCGCGCGAATCCGCGCACCACGACGCGCTGCCCGGCACGGAGTTTCTCAGGCTCGAACGAGGCGCGCACCCGAATCACGCCCGACACGCTTGAGCGCGATCCGTCAGCGCCGACGAGCGCGCCGGTGCGCAACTCGAAGCCCCACGGCGAAGCCGTGGTGGACCCGTCGGGATCCAGTGGGTCCGCCTCGGGCGGATCAAAGGCAGGGGTGCTCAGCGCAACGCCCTCTACTCGAATGAGCGCCGGCTGTTCGCCCAGCATCAGCGCGAGCGCGTCGCCGGGTGATTCGTCGCACCGCGCCCGGAACCACCCAAACGCCAGCGTCACAACCGCGATCGCCAGGGCCGCGCGGCACCACGCACCGCGAAGAAAGAGCGCGGCCAGCGCGATCACGAGGCCCAGCACCAGCGCCGCCCACGCGGGGGCCGCGGGCAGCACGCCGGCGGCGCCGAGCGCGTACCCGGACGCGACCAGCGCCAGCACACCGACGGCGCGGCGGTCGCGCCACGACACACCGCCCGCGCTGTTCGCGGCGTCGTTGTCGCGCGCTGGGCCGACTGCGAGCATTCGTCCAATGTAATACAGATTTCCATGAAGGGCGGCGCACGAAGAACGGACGTGCGAACATCAGCCGTGATCTTTACGGCGCTGACCCCTGCCGGGTCCGGTGGTTTCGCATCGCGCGGGCGAAGAACTGCGGCGCGACGAGTCGCTCCGAGGACTCCGCTCATCGTGGGCGTGGTGTCTTGCCTCAGCCTTAAGCCGACCGCTCGATCGCCACGCGCCGCGCGTCGCTGACGATCTCTTCCTCGCCGCGCGGGTATGCGATGCGCGAGTGGTACAGCGAGCACAGGCTCTTCACGATCGCCGACTCGATGCGGTTGATCTCGCGGAGGTTCAGGTCGCACTCGTCGAACTGGCCGTCGGCGAGGCGCTTGGCCGCCATCGAGTGCACGAGCGTGCTGATCCGCGCCGGCGTCGGCTCGGGCATGGCGCGGGTCGCGCTCTCCACCGCGTCGCACAGCATCAGGATCGCCGCCTCGCGCGTCCGCGGCTTGGGGCCGGGGTATCGGTATTCGAGCTCGCTGGGCTCGGTGCGTTCGTCGTCCTCGGCCTGCCTCCGCGCCGCGTCGTAGAAGTACTCGACCAGAGTGGTGCCGTGGTGGCTCTCGATGTAGTGGTGCAGGCTTTGCGGCAGGCGGTATTCGCGGGCGAGTTCGACGCCGTCCTTCACATGCCCGACGATCACGAGCAGGCTCATCGCGGGCGAGAGTCGGCTGTGGCGCGAGACGCCGCCCTGCTGGTTCTCGACGAAGTACTCGGGCTTGTTCATCTTCCCGATGTCGTGGTAGAGCGCGCCGACGTAGACGTGCAGCCCGTCGGCACCGACGGCCTCGGCGGCGCTCTCGGCCAGCACCGCCACCGTCTGGCAGTGGTTGAACGTGCCCGGGGCGCGGGTCTGGAGCTGGCGCAGCAGCGGGTGCTTGGGGTCGCGCAGTTCGCTGAGGGTCATACCGGTGGTCACGTCGAACACGCGCTCGATGCTCGGCAGCAGCGCGAGCGTCAGCACCGCGGGAAGGAACCCGGCGGCGGTGCCCCACGCCGCGTCGCGGATGACTTCGCTCCAGATGCCGGGAACCATCGGGCGCTCCAGCAGCGACGCGACCAGCACGCTCAGCCCCAGCGCCGCGGCGACCACGAGCCCGCCGCGGACAACGTCGGAGCGGTGACGCAGATCATTGAACTGCCACGCCACCGCGCCCACACCCACCATCGTCACGATCACCTGTGAAACGGGCAGTTCGACGGCCAGCGCGACCAGCAGCGCCTGCGAGCCCGCGACGGCGAGCACCAGCCTGCGGTCGTACGCGATGACGCAGATCAGCGCCAGCATCACGGTGGGTGCCATGCTGGTGAACCACAGCACGGAGGGGTACGCGAGTGTGCCGTGGGTCGCCAGCGCGAAGGTGGCGCAGATCAGCGCGGCCAGAGCGGCCAGCCACCACGGGCTCGTCGCCAATCGTCGATAGAACACCCCGATGTACCCGCCCAGCGCCCCGGCGAGAAGCGCCGCCACGCCCGCCATCCCCGCGCCGGCGATCGCCGCGGTCGTCACCGGCACGCGGCTGCGATACTCGCGATGCTCGCGGTGCGCCAGCGCGAACGCCTCGGCACCCAGCCGCTCGCCGCGCTGGTGGATCACCTCGCCCGCCCGGTGCGTGACCCGCACCGGCGGCACGGCCGCGGCGGCCTCGGCGCGGCGTTCCTCGGTCCCGGATGCATCAAACTCGAAGATCGGTCGGTCGATCTCTTCCAAACGGTCGGCGATCATCGCGCCGATGTCGCGCCCCGCCTCGGTGAACCCTGCTTCGCGGACGATGCTCTCGTACTTCTTTCGCACCTTCGCCCGCATGTCGCGCTCCGATGAGCCAACGCTCATCGCCTCGAACTTGCCGACGCTTTCGGGTACGACTTTGCCGCTGCCGCCGGAGCGCAGTTCGAGCCGCTCGGTGCCGTCGCGCAGGGCGGCCTGATATTCCTCGGCGGAGATGAGCGCCGTTCGGCGCAGCAGCGTCATCAGGATGTCCGTCCGCGCCAGCCATGTCTGGCTGGGCTGGCCTTCGCTCGTTTGAGCTTTGATGGCGTCGAAGCGTTCCGGCATCAGGCGGAAGGCGCGGGCGACGGCCTCGTCGACTTTCTCGATGCTGCCGACGCCCACCAAGAGGGCCGGCAGGCCGCGGATGGAGTTCTCGACTTCTTCGAGCAGTTTCTCGTCGGCGCGGTAGACGCGCGGGGCGAGGGTTCGTTTGAGGTCGCGCTGGGCGCGGGTCTGGTCTTCGTCGACGTCGCTAAACTCGACGCGGACCACCCGAGTGTCATCCATGATGCGGCCCGGCGCGATCGTCAGCCCGCCGCGGGCGGTCCACGCGATCGCGGCGGTGACCAGCACGAACAGGCACACGATGCCCGCCACCGGCAGGAACGCGGGATGGGCCAGCAGATCGCGCATCACGATGGGCTCTTTGAGCACCAGCCAGCGCCGGCCGCCGCGCTTCCGCAGCTTGGCGGCGACCGATTCTCGGCGCGAGATGGGGCCGGTCTTTTCAGCCATTGGTCTTGGTACCGCGGCTCTCCGAGCCGCGCTCTTTGGCCCGCTCTTTGGTTCGTCTCTTGCTCGAAGAAGTCTGGGAAGAGTCGGCTCGGAGAGCCGACGTACCAGGTGGCTCGTCTTCGCCGTAACACTCGATCACGCGCTGCACGATGGGGTGGCGGATCACGTCGACCTTGTCGAGGCTGGCGAAGGCCACGCCCTGGGCCTTTCTGAGCCGGCGCGAGGCGTCGATGAGCCCGCTCTCGCGCGGGTCGGGCAGGTCGATCTGGGTCGGGTCGCCGGTGACGACCATCTTCGAGCGCTGGCCCATACGGGTGAGGAACATGTGCATCTGACCGCGCGTGGTGTTCTGGGCCTCATCAAGGATGATGAACGCGTCGTTGATCGTTCGCCCCCGCATAAACGCCAGCGGCACCACCTCGATCACATCCGTGCTGAGGAACCGCTTGATGGTCGCGTGGTCGAGCATGTCGCCCAGTGCGTCCCACAGCGGGCGCAGGTACGGGTTCACCTTGGCGAACTGGTCGCCGGGCAGGTAGCCGAGCTTCTCGCCCGCTTCGACCGCGGGGCGGGCCAGCACGGCGCGCTTCACCTTGCCCAGCCGCAGCAGGTGGATGGCGCAGGCGACGGCGAGGTAAGTCTTGCCCGTCCCCGCCGGCCCGATGCCGAAGACCAGATCATGTTTCTGGATCGCGTCGAGATATGCCTGCTGGTTGGCGCTCTTGCCCTCGATCCGCTTGCCGTTGGCGAAGACGTTGAGCTTGTCCGTCCAGGGAGACGAGAAGTCCCACTCGGGTCGTTCCTCGCGCGCCTCGGCGATCCGTTCGCGGGCTGTCAGGGGTGCGATTTCTCTGCGGCCCGCCGGAGCGTCGCCTTCGTGGGCGCCGTGCTTGCGATCCTGCGAAGACTCCCACCCCGCCTGGGCGATCACGTCAACGACTTCACGGCGCGAAAGGCTCGAACCCTTCTCCGAGGCCTCGATCAGCCGCTCCATGACCCGCCTCGCGGCGTCCACGGCGTCGACCTCGCCCCGCACCCGGACCACGTCATCACGAGCCGCGATGTTGACGCCGAGGGCTTCCCGGATCATCTTGAGGTTTCGCTCGCCCGTGCCGTAGACCGGCACGCGCTCGACGGAGGCAGGAACTCGGATGGTGATTTCCAAAGCCGACATTGCTCCAGGTGGCCGGATCTGCGCCGAACGCGCCCCGGTTCTCGCGCCCCATGGCGGTGAAAACTGGTGTTCGCAGCGTGACGGCCTTGCCCGACCGACCACCGCGACTGGCGAGGATTCTAGATCGACCACCCGCGCCCGCCCTGATGCCCATCGCTTCTCTATTTGGTATGTGATCGGGTCTTGCGGCGTCGTGGCGGCAAGTTTTGCGCTCACGGGATGCAAATCGGAGGGTGGGGGTGGTGTCGCCGGGGAGGCCACCGGACTGCTCGGGGCTGGATTCACGATGACCGGTGGGCGGGCTTCGGCCTTGACCGAAGAGCCGCCGGAGGGTGCCTGGGAAGAAGGCGGCGGCACGATCAAAGCCGCGGCAGGAATGCTCCGTGACCTCGATGCCGCGATGAGTTTCTCGATGAAGGAGTGTGAACTGGGGCTTGTTGAGCAGGTGTATACGCCCGAGCCCGCCAGCGCGCGGGTAGCTGGTGAGCGGGTATACCGGCTCATGACCATGCGCGATGTGCCGGTGTGGGTGCGGGTGACATGGAAGGGTGCGGCGAGTGAAGGTGGCGAGTTGCTGGCCAAGCGCACCGAGCAGCCGATGGAGGTGCGGGTGCGCGGGGGGGCGGGAGGAGGCGTGACGCGCGATGCGACCTTGGAGCGACGGTTGGCGGACGCGCTCGCCGAGCGGCTGCGGGAACTCGCCCGCCGCGAGCGGGCCCGCGGCGGTGGGGGAGGCACATGAGCATCCGCGTGGTGTGTTTCGATCTCGGCGGCGTGGTGGTTCGCATCTGCCGAAGCTGGCAGGAGGCGTGCGCCCGAGCAGGCGTGCAAGCGCCCGATGCCGCGGCGTTTGCTCGGCCCGAGCTGGCGGCACGACGGCGCGAGCTCGTCGAGGCGTACCAGACGGGTCGGAAGGGGTGCGACGAGTTTTTCGATGCTCTTGCCGGCGCGACGGGCGGGCAGCACTCCGCGCACGACGTCCGGCGGGTCCACAACGCGTGGATCATCGAGGATTACGCCAGCATCGACGCCGTGATCGACGGTCTCAACCGCACCCGGGGCGTCGTGAGCGCCTGCCTCAGCAACACCAACCACGCCCACTGGGCCGGGATGCTCGGGCTGCCCGGCGGCGAGGGCTGGCGCTCGCCGTCGGTCGAGGCCCTGCGCCTCACGGGGGCGTCCCAGCTGCTGGGATGTGCCAAGCCCGGACTCGAAATCTACCGCAAGGCCGAGGGCCTCTTCGGCGCGAGCGGTCCCGAGATCGTGTTCTTCGACGACCTGGCGGAGAACGTCGCCGCGGCGAGCGGGCTGGGGTGGCGGGCCTTTCAGATCGACCACGAGGGCGACACGGCGGCACAGGTGCGCGGGGCGCTTCTGAGCCTCGGGATCTCGGTGTAGATCGACCCGGAGCATCGCCCGCGGACGGTCGATGCTTCGTCGTCCGGGATGCACCCCGCTCGCTTCGTGCGGGTATCACGCCCGTCACGCATGGCCGAACCGCCCCCAACACACCACCAGCCCGAACTCGCCCCCACGCACTGGGGCGACCGCGTGCTCGCGGCATTCTCGTTACGCCGCGGCGAGGGCGTGGTCACGCTGCTGAGCGCCCTGACCATCTTCGCGTGGTTCCTGGGTTGGGGCATGATGCGCCCGCTCCGCGACTCGATGGGCGTGGCCAAGGGCGCGGACTATGTCATGTGGCTGATCATCGTCACCGCCGCGGTGTCGCTGGTGGTGAGCCCGGGGATCGCCTGGGTGATCGGGCGGCTGGGGGGCGGGTCGGCGGGTCGGCGTCGCGTGCCGACGGTGCTGTACCGTTTTCTCGCGCTCAATCTGCTGGTGTTCGCGGCGGCGAAGTGGCTCACGCCCGAGGCGCACCGTTACATCGTGGGCTATGTGTTCTTCGTCTGGGCCAGCGTGGCGAACATGGCGGCGGTGAGCGTGTTCTGGGGACTCGCCGCCGACATCTTCCCGCGCGAACGCTCGCTGCGTCTGTACGGGCTGATTGCGCTGGGAGCGACGCTGGGGCTGATCGGCGGCGGGTTCGCGGCGCGGTGGATGGGGCAGCAGAAACTCGACGCGTGGGTGTTCATGATCGCGCTGGCGGTGATGCTGGAGATCGCCGCGCGGCTGGCGCGTGCCGTGGGGGCCGCGGGAGCGCGGGCGGCGGTAGCATGGGCGCGGGATGGCGGCGGGACGGCACCCCGCGAGGAGCACGACGCTGCTCAGAAGACCGAGCAGAGCCGTGACACGGAGCGGGCCAGTGGCGGCGTGCTCTCGGGCGTGCGCGCGGTCGTGACCTCGCCGTACCTGCTGGGGGCCTCGGCGTACCTGCTCATCTACACCGTCACGACGACGTTCTTCTACTTGGCGCAGCAGCGTGTCGTCGCCGAGGCGGGGGCCGACCAGGCGGCGCGGACGGCGATGAGCGCGACCATCAGCCTGTGGGCCGACGGCGCCACGCTCATCGTGCAGCTGCTGCTGACGGGGCGCATCCTGAGGTGGATCGGCCAGGGGCCGGCGCTGGCGACGACGCCGCTGGTCACCATCGCCGGTCTGGCGTGGATGGGCGCGAGCCCGGGGTTGCAGGGCTTGACGCAGGCGGTGGTGGCGCGGCGGAGCGTTCACTTCGCGGTGGACAAGCCCGGCCGCGAAGCGCTCTACACCGTTATCCCGCCCGAGCAGAAGTACACGGCCAAGAGCTTCATCGACACGTTCGTGTACCGCGGAGGCGACGTCGTCGGCGCGGTGATCGAGAACGGGCTGAACCGCAGCAACACGCCGATCTTGTGGTTCGCCGGCCCGATCTGCGTGATCGGCGCGGTGCTGGGGCTGTGGCTGGGCCAGGCGGCGAAACGGAAGGCGGCGCTCAACGCCGACGACGGGCCGCGAAGGTAAGGGCCGCGAAAGCGACGGTCGCCACGCCGGGCGTGGGCACGCCGGTGAACGCAACTTCGCTGAAGAAGAGCCAGGGCTGGTCGCCGTCGGCGAACGAGGCGCGGAGGTAGCGGGCTTGGGTGCCGGTGGTATCGAGGGCGAGCCACTGAGCGGCGGGGTCGGCGCGTTCGCCGGCGGAAGTCGTGCGGGTTCCGACGGGGAAGTAGTCGGTGCCGTTGATCGAGCCTTCGACGGTCATGGTGCCGAAGATGTCGACGTCGCCGAAGAGCGAGACGCTGGCGGCACGGACGCTGATTGAGTCGATGGTGGAGACGGCACCGAAGTCAAAGGTGATGACGGGCTGGACTTCGAGCCAGCCGACCCAGTCGAAGAAGTTGTTGTCGAAGATGTCGTCGGTGCCGATGACGCCGTCGGTGAGCTGCCCGAGTCCGCCGGAGAGGAACGAGGAATCGAGATTGGGGTTCCCGCTGCCGTTGTAGGTGTCGTCGCGGTAGGTGCCGAAGCCGGAGCGGCCGTTGACCATGTCGTACGAGACAGGGCTGAGATTCGAGACGGTGCCAGCGTCGGTCGACGAGGCGAGCGCGGTCAGAGCAACGACGGACAACAACGCGGAACGGTACATGGGCGGACTCCTCACGAATGACGGGTACGGATGTCGGATTTGGAACGAACGTGTGCAGAACTAGTTTGCCCGGTGCCGCAAAGAACGCAAATGGTTTTGGGCGTTGATGGCGTGAATCTCACAGAGTTTACACCGGCGGCGTGATCTGTTTGGGTGCCATCAGGATTCGAGACACGCACCGATAGACTCTCGCTGTGGAACTCACCCCGCTCCGCTACTTCCGAGCCATCGCGGCTCACGGGCATATGACCAAGGCCGCGCGGGCCCTGGGTGTGACCCAACCCACGCTCTCGGCGATGCTCAAGAAGCTCGAGGCGGAGGTCGGCGCGGACCTGCTGCACCGCACCGGGCGCGGCGTCGAGCTCACCGAGGCGGGGCGGGTGTTTCTCCTTCACGCCGAAGACGCGGTGCGCCGTGCTGATGCGGGCCTCGCCGCCGTGAGGCAGCTGATCGGGCTCGAGACCGGCTCGATCCGCGTGGGCGGCGGTGCGACGGCGACGACGTACCTGCTGCCGCCGGTGGTGTCCGCCGTGCGGCGGGCGCACCCCGGCTTGCGGTTTTATTTGCGCGAGGCGGGCAGCAACGCCGTCGCCGCCGCGGTGCGCTCGGGTGAGCTTGATATGGGCATCGTCACGCTGCCACTCGCCGCGGTGGACGCGCCGGACCTGATCGTGATCCCGCTGGTGGAGGACGAGTTCCGGCTGATTGTCCCGGCGCGGCACCGGCTCGCGGGAGCCGCGTCGTTTCGATGGAAGGACCTCGCGGGTGAATCGGTTGTGGCGTTCGAAGCGGGGGCGGCGGTTCGTGAGATGATCGATTCCGCGTCCGCCGCCGCCGGCGTGACGCTCAATGTGGTGATGGAGTTACGATCCATCGAGTCCATCAAACAGATGGTCAGAGCGGGCATCGGCGTCGGGTTCGTGTCACGCTTCGCGCTTGATGAGGGTGAAGGGCTGAAGTGCCGGGATGGTCGCCTGGCGCGCGGGCTCGCGCTGGTGCGTCGGCGGGATCGGCTGCCCAGCCCGGCGGGGGCGGTGTTCGAGTCGGAGTTGCTTCGACAGCTTGGGAGGCGGAAGTGACCACCCATGAGAACCGGCACGGGTACTTGTTCCCCGGGGAGGCTCGGCTCGACCTGCCGGGCCGGGTCGCGCTGGGGGGGCTGGCGGCGACCGGTCTCGCCGCGGTCGCGCTGGTGGTCTTCCTGCTGGTCCTCGAGGCACACACCACGCCCTCGGCCGGCAAGTGGGGGACCGCCACGATCGTGTCGTCTTGCATGCTGGGTCTGCACTTTGTGGTCGAGTCGAGAGCCTCCGGCCCGTTGAGCGTGCCCCGCTGGATCATCTTCGCGGCCTGCATCTTGGAGGTGTCGATCGCTCCGTGGTTTGTCATACGGGATCTCACCGCCCAGGCGGTGTTTTCCTTGATCGGGTTGGTGGGTGGCGTCAATCTACTGGGTGCTCGGCTGTTGACAGCGTGGACGCCCGCCTTCCTCCGCTGGCACTTGGCGTGGAGGATCGTGTTCTCCGCGCTTGCATGGCTGGTGCCGTTCGGGGTGTGTACCGCCTTGCTGATCGCCAGGCGGGTTGCCGACCGCGCCTCGTTCGGTGAAGAGCCGTCGCATTGATGTTGTCTATGAAGCATGTATGCATGATTGATTTGCTTCATGTGGCGTGCGCGCCCATCATTGACTGACATCGCCGGTCAGTTCGGCCTTGGTCCCAACTGCCCCCCACACCTCTCCCCCCATCCCCCATGACAATGACTAACCCCTTCAACTCCAAGAAGTTTCTCACCGTCAACGGCAAGACGTACACCTACTTCGATCTCAACGCGCTGGCGCAGCAGAAGGTCGGGCACGTCGCGAAGCTGCCCTACTCGCTCCGCGTGTTGCTCGAGGCGATGCTGCGGAATGTCGACGGCTTTGTCGTCAACAACGACGACGTCATCGGCATGGCCAACTGGAACGCCAAGAGCCCCGCGAAAGTCGAGCTGCCGTTCATGCCCGGCCGCGTGGTGCTGCAGGACTTCACCGGTGTGCCGTGCGTGGTGGACCTCGCCGCAATGCGCGACGCGATGAAGAAACTCGGCGGCGACCCGTCGGCGATCAACCCGCTGGTGCCGTGCGATCTGGTCATCGACCACTCGGTGCAGGTGGACGCCTTCGGCAGCAAGGTGGCGCTCTCCATCAACGCCGACAAAGAGTTCAGCCGGAACCGCGAGCGGTACGAGTTTCTGAAGTGGGGCCAGCAGAGCCTGCGGAACTTCCGCTGTGTGCCGCCGGCGACCGGCATCGTGCACCAGGTGAACCTTGAGTATCTCTCACCGGGGACGCTCACGCAGCAACACGGCGGCGACACCGTCGCCTACCCCGATTCGTGCGTCGGCACCGACAGCCACACCACCATGATCAACGGGCTCGGCGTCGTCGGCTGGGGCGTCGGCGGGATCGAGGCCGAGGCCGTCATGCTCGGGCAGCCTTACTACATGATGACCCCCGAAGTCATCGGCTTCAAGCTGATCGGCAAGTTGCCTGAGGGTGCCACCGCTACCGACCTGGTGCTCACCGTCACGCAGATTCTTCGCAAGAAGGGCGTGGTCGAGAAGTTCGTCGAGTTCTTCGGCCCCGGCATGGCGGCGTTGTCGGTGCCGGATCGCGCCACCATCGCCAACATGGCGCCCGAGTACGGCGCGACGGTCGGCTTCTTCCCCATCGACGCGAAGACCATCGACTTCCTGAAGTTTACCGGCCGAGCCGAGCAGGCCGCGCTGACCGAGGCGTACGCCAAGGCCAACCTGATGTGGCACGACGGCACCTCGGCGACTCCCGAGTTCACCGACATGATGGAACTCGACCTCGCGACGGTGCAGCCGAGCCTCGCGGGGCCGAAGCGCCCGCAGGACCGCGTCGATCTCAAAGGCGTCAAGGCCGAGTTCTTCAAGAGCCTCGCCGCGCCGCTCGGGAACACCGCCTTCGGCCTGCCCGGCGACAAGATTCTGGGCGCGGCCGGAACCGTGAAGCACAAGGACGGCACCACGAGCAAGCTCAGCCACGGCGCGGTGGTGATCGCCGCGATCACGTCGTGCACGAACACCAGCAACCCGGATGTGATGATCGCCGCGGGTCTGGTGGCGAAGAAGGCCAACGCGCTTGGGCTGAAGTCCAAGCCGTGGGTCAAGACCTCGCTGGCGCCGGGCTCGAAGGTGGTCACGGAATATTATGATAAGGCAGGCCTGACCGAGCACCTCGAGGCGCTCGGCTTCCACACGGTGGGCTACGGCTGCACCACCTGCATCGGCAACTCGGGCCCGTTGCCCGAGGAGGTCGAGGCCGCGATCAAGGAGGGCGATCTCGTCGCCGCCAGTGTGCTCAGCGGCAACCGCAACTTCGAGGGGCGTGTGCATCAAAACGTGAAGGCAAACTATCTCGCCAGCCCGCCGCTGTGCGTGGCCTACGCCATCGCCGGCAGCGTGACGATCGATCTCGCCACCGAGCCGCTGGGCTTCAGCAAGGACGGCAAGCCGGTGTTCCTCAAGGACATCTGGCCCTCGCAGACCGAAGTCGAGCAGGTGCGTTCGATGGCGGTCACGCCCGAGCAGTTCAAGAAGGAGTACGCCAACGTCTTCGCGAGCAACGAGACGTGGAACGCCGTGCCGGTGAGCAAGAGCGATCTCTACGGCTGGAACGACAAGAGCACATACATCCAGAACCCGCCGTACTTTGAAGGGATGCCGGAGAAGGCCCCTGAGGGTGCGTTGCCGTCGATCACGGGGGCGCGGGTGCTGGTGAGCGTGGCGGACAGCGTGACGACGGACCACATCAGCCCGGCGGGCGACATCGCCGAGGCGTCGCCGGCGGGCGAGTATCTCAAGACACTCGGCGTGGCGAAGAGCGACTTCAACTCGTACGGCTCGAGGCGCGGCAACGACCGCGTGATGACCCGCGGCACATTCGCCAACGTGCGCGTGAAGAACAAACTCGCCGTCGGGGCGGACGGGAAGATCAAAGAAGGCTGGTGGACGAAGGACTTCAGCGCAGTGGGCAAGGGCGCGGTCGCGCCGATCTACGGGGCCAGCCTGAACTATAGGGCGAGCAAGACGCCGCTGATCGTGCTGGCGGGCAAGGACTACGGCATGGGCTCGAGCCGCGATTGGGCCGCCAAGGGCACGATGCTGCTGGGCGTGAAGGCGGTGATCGCCGAGAGTTTCGAGCGCATCCACCGCTCGAACCTGGTGGGCATGGGCGTGCTGCCGCTGACCTACAAGGCCGGCGAGACCGCCGCTTCGCTGGGCCTCGACGGCACCGAGGCTTTCGACATCACCCTGCCCGCGGCGCTCGAGCCCCGAGCCGAGATCCACGTGACTGCGACGAAGTCCGACGGCACCAAGAAGTCCTTCAGCGTGAACTGCCGCCTCGATTCCGCCGTCGAAATCAACTACTACCGCAACGGCGGGATCCTCCAGACGGTGCTGCGGAAGCTGCTGAATGAGAGCCGGAAGCCGGTGATGGCATAGCACGTCAACCCCACGTATCGGATGGGCATGGACGTCTGATCGCCTGACTGCGACATGCAAACTCGCCTGACCAAGCAGATGCTCAGCACCGCCCGTGTGATCGCACGCGGACGTGGAATCCGCGATCTCGAGCGACTCCTCGCCCAGTACGGCGGAGCGCCTTGCACTTGGGTCAAAAAGTCCACGGTCCCGACCACAGAGTCCGGCGATTGGTGCGAGTATCATTGGTACGAACACCACGGCCTCGGTAGGTTCGAGGTCAAACGGGTGATGCTGCGAGATCGATTCTGATGCGAGTCAAGTGCCGCACCAACTCGGTGAACGAATCACGACACGCTCTGACCCTCGGCGGAGCGTACGAAGTCATCGGCATCGAGGCTGGCGATCTCCGCATCATCGACGACGCAGGGTCGCCTGTTCTCTTCGATCCGGCGCTGTTCGACATGATCGACCCCGCCAGGCCGATGCACTGGAAGTCTTGGACCGACGACGGCGTCGAATACGCCTATGCGCCCGAACTCGCCGCGCCTGGGTTCTTCGAGGACTACCACCAGCGCCAGCCCGACGCGGTGCGGACGTTTCATCGCTACATCAACCGCAACCTGCGGCTCAGCGACGCGGCGTGAGCTGCGGACGCGCACCCAAACAGCCACCATTCACCGCTGCGAGCCTGATCTCCCGTGCCGCCATTACACTGCTTGCCTATGCGAGCAATCGTCACCGGCCAGATCGGCATGGACAAGAAGGACTACCTCCGCTCCGTCGTCGATTTCGCCGGCAAGCAGGGTGAGTCCGTTGACGTCTATCACATCGGCGACATCATGTACGCCGAGGCACCGGATGTCCGCCCCGGGCGCATCCTCGATCTGCCGTGGAGCCGATTGCACTCACTCCGCCGCGCCGCGTTCAAGGATGTGATTTCACACAGCAAGGGCCAGCCGAATCTGATCGTGAACACGCACGCGACGTTTCGTTGGCGTCACGGCCTGTTCGCGGCCTTTGACTTTGACCAGATCCGCGAGTGCAACCCTGACCTTTTCATCTGCCTGGTCGACAACATCGAGGTCGTCCACCACCGCCTGCACCGCGATTTCGAGATCGACGCCACGCTGAAGGACTGCATGGTGTGGCGCGAGGAGGAAATCCTCGCCACGGAGCTGATGGCCCAGGCGATGGGCAAGCCGTTCTACATCCTCTCGCGTGGGCGCCACGAGCCCACGGCTCGCACCGCCTTCCGCCTGGTCTGCCGGCCCGACATGAAGACGGTCTACCCCTCGTTCCCCATGAGCCACGTCGTCGACATGCCCGACGTGCTCGCCGAGATCGATCACTTCCGCGCCGAGCTCGCCAAGCACTTCATCACCTTCGACCCCGGCGACGTCGACGAAAAACTCCTGCTCGACCGCGGGCTCGAAGCCGCCAAGCAAGGCCAGGAGTTCCTCGAAGTGAAGCCGCACTCCTTCGGCGGTAGCCGCTCGGCCGACGCCAAGCCCATCAAGGTCTCGGTCCGCCAGATCCTCGACATCGCCGGCGACGTCGACGGGCAGATCTACATGCGCGACTTCAAGCTCATCGATCAGTCCCACATGATCGTCAGCCTCGTCCCCGAACTGGCCGGCGGCGTGCCCGGGCTCTCCAGCGGCGTCGAACGCGAGCTCCAGCACGCTTTCGAGCACACCAAAGAGGTCTACATCGTCTGGAAACCCAAGAAGAACCCGTCGCCCTTCATCACCGAGACCGCCACGCGCGTGTTCAAGAGCGTGCCCGAAGCCCTGACCTACTTCGAAGAACAAGGCATGTTCGCTGCGAAGAACTTGTTTGGGCAGTGAGGGGAAGGCATCGAGGCAACGAGGCATCAAGGCATCAAGGGAGCACGAAGCACGCTCATTCGCCTGCTGGCGCAGATGCACGCCTCTGCGTCGCGATGCCTCGATGCCTCGATGCCTTGGTGCCTCGATGCCTTCCAAAAAAACGCAGAAGCCGCCGGAGCGTGAGAGGACGGACACGCTGCGGACGGCTTCCACGGCACTGAAGAGCCCGGCGTTGGACCAGAACGCCGGTTGGAACGCGCGGGGTTGAAACATCTGGCCGCGGTTCCCCTCCATCGACTTGAGGAAGTTCAGGCAGCACGAACGGGGCTCTGCTTTTGTGCGTGAGAACAAACAGGCGTCTGTGAACGCCAACCTCCACACTGCGTCGGCCCGGTCTGTGGTGGACTGACTCTTCCCGCATAGGTATACGCAAAAACTCCGCCCCGGTTTCACCGGTTCTTCACGCATAATCACGCGGTTTCCAGGCGGAAACCGGGCCAACCCGCGTTATCAATGAGACGCACGTTTCCGCACTTTGCCGCCGCCAAGACTCGTGCCGGCTGCCCCGGTTTCGGTGGGCCCAGCGTCGCCGAATCCCGAACCGCGACGTACTCGGGCACGAGCCGGTTGGCGAGCAACACACGCCGGCCCGCCTGCTCGGCCTCGGCGGGATCATCGTGCCGGCCCGCCTCGACCAGCGCCCGCGCCATCGCCGGCGCACGCCGACGGTCTTGGGGCATCAGCAGCGTGTTGCGGCTGCTCATGGCCAGGCCGTCACCCTCGCGCACCGTTTCGTGCCCGATGATCTCAAGCCCCGGCATCTCCCGCGCCGCCATGGCGCGAACGACGGCGAGCTGCTGCCAGTCTTTCTCACCAAAAACCGCCTGCGCGGGCCGCACCAGTTCGAACAGCCGCAGGCACACCTGGCACACCCCGGCGAAGTGACCGGGCCGGTGCGCATCCTCAAGCAAGGGGACGGTCGCGGCCGCCGGCAGTTCGGGCACGCGCACGCCGCCGCGTCCGCCCATCTCCGGCGGGTACATCACTTCCACCGGCGGCGCGAACACGCACGACATCCCGGTGCCCCCCAACGCCGACTCGCACACCCGCACATCCGCGTCGAGCGTGCGAGGGTATCGCTCCAGGTCGCGCGGGTCATTGAACTGCGTGGGATTCACGAACACGCTCACCACCACCGGCAGCCCGCCCGGCGCGGCGAGTTCCGCCGCGCGGCGCACCAGCGCCGCGTGACCTTCGTGTAGCGCCCCCATCGTCGGGACGAACACCCCGCCGCGGAAGGCTGCCAGCGATTCGGCTGTGGTCACGACCTTCATCGTGTCAACGTTCCCGCTTCGATTCCTGACCGCATCGCCGAGACGCCTGAGCCACGAGCCCGGAGCGTCAGCGACGGGTTCTCCTGAAAACCAGGCTCTCCAGTCGTTTCAACCCACTCGCTCACGCTCGGGGCTCGTTTACTTCGCTTTCGCCTTGAGCTGCCGCAGGAACTCACCCTCGGCCTCTTTCAGCCGATCGACCGTCGCCCCGAGGTCGCGCGTCAGTTCGCTTACGCTCCGCCCGCCGTCCGACACGCCCCCGCCGCTGTCTTTCAGCCCCTTCAGCGCGTCCGTTGCCGAGCCGACGTCTGACACCGCCTGCGCATATACCCGCGCCGAGTCATAGAGAAGCTCAAACTCAAGGTCCCGCGTGTCGGGTCGATACAAAAGTCTCCACGGCGAGCGCCGCACCTCGGCCAGTGTTGACGCCAGCTGGTCGCCGCTGAGACGCAGCTTCGCCATCGTCGCCCGCACCTGCGGCACGTTTTCGGCCACGGCGCTGTCGGCGCGGCCCAGCAGCGTTTGCAGCGTGTCGAGCGCCCCTTCGGTCTTCGCCCGCGCCGCGGCGATCATCTCCTCGACCAGCTTCACCGTCTGGTTCCGCAGCCGCTCGCCCAACTCGTTGAATCCCTTGGCGGCGGCCTCGCCCTGCTCGATCGCGCTCTTCAGTGCCGGGCGGTTCTCCTCGATCGCCGCCCGCGCGTCCGCGAACGCCTGCTTCGCTTCGTCCGACGCCTTGTTGATCCGCTCGATCAGCCCTGGGGTCTCCTTGTTGGCCGTCGCGATCATCTCGCGCCCGTTGGTCATCATCGCGTCGACGTCGGTGTACCACGCGTCACGCTTGCCCTTGAACGCGTCGACTTCCGCCTCGGCCTTGGCCATGAAGCTCTCGGCCTTGAGCACGGTGGATTCGACCCTGTCGATGATGTTCTGGACCTGAGACTTCTGCTTGTCGCCGTAGCCTGCGGATTCGAGGATGCTGGGGGCCGCGATGACGCCGTCGATGTCGATGGTCTCGACGAGTTCGGGTGCCGCCGCATCGCCCAGAGACTTGAAGTTGAGCGCGCTGATCGAACCCAGCAGGCCCTGCTCGAGATAGACCAGGGCCCCCTGGCGCAGCGGGGCCATTCTCTTGTCGAGCAGCAGCTTCACTTCCATGACGGCGGGCTTGTCGCCCGTCGCCGCCCGGGGCGACACGCTTTCAACCTGTCCCACCTTGAGCCCGCCCAGCCGCACCTCGGCCCCAGGCTTGAGCCCCGGCACACCCTCACTGATATCGAACACCGCCGTGAACCGGGCCTTCCCGAGCTTCTCGTACCAACCGCCAAGTACGGTCACCACGCCGAGAGACGCCCCGATGGCCCCCAGCACCAGCCCCCCTGCGAGCACGTTGTTCCGCGAAGCGCGACCCATGTGGTTCCTTTGCAGTCAGACCCCGCCCGGTCCGTCGAAGGCCTCTTGCCGCGTGGACTTTGACACGTTCGGGCCCGAAGGTCAAGCGCCCTACGGAACGCCGGCCCACGCGCCTTCGTCGATCGGCGGCGATTGGGCTGGTCGAACGGCGAGTCAACTGAGAAGTCCGCTTCTTTGCGGCCCCATCTGACCCCGTGCTGGCGCACGGGGCTCGGTTCAGCACCGGGGCGCGGATCGACCTTGCCGGGCTAACCTGCTGAGGTGATCCTCGGCGACACCATCGCGGCGATCTCGACCGGCGCCGGGGCCGGGGCGCGGGCGGTGCTGCGGCTGTCCGGGGCGGGGGTGCCCGAGGTGTTGCAGGCGCTCTCGGGTGAGTCGGGTTTCGAGCCGGGCGTGCATGTGATGCGTGTGAGTGCCACTGACACGGCTTCGGGTCAGTGCTCCCTGTGCATCGCTGACAATCGACGGCTGGTTGATGATCCAGCACCGACCCGAGGACGGGTCGGTGGCACAACCCCGTCGTTTTCCGTGCTGGTGACGGTGTTCCGTGGTCCACGGTCGTACACGGGAGAGGACGCCGCGGAGATCATGTTTCCGGGCGGGCCGGCGCTCCGGGCGCGGGTGCTGCAGACGGTGCTCGGGATCGACGGCGTGCGCCAGGCCGAGCCGGGCGAGTTCACGGCGCGGGCATTTCTGAACGCCAAACTCAGCGCCGAGCAGGCCGAGGGGGTCGCCGCGGTCATCGCCGCCGGGAATGAGGAGCAGCTTCGGGCGGCCCGCGATCTTCTCCACGGCGTGACGGGCGCTTCATACCGCGCGCTGGCGGATGACCTGGCCCACACCCTGGCGCTGGTCGAGGCGGGGATCGATTTCACGGATCAAGAGGATGTGGTGGCCATCGCGCCGGCGGCGTTGCGAGAGCGCCTCACGGCGCTGCTGGGGACGCTGACGCATCTGGCCGGGCCCGCGGCGGAACAGGGCGCGGGCTCGGCGATGCCGGTGGTGGTGCTGGCGGGTCCGCCGAATGCGGGCAAGTCGACGCTGTTCAATGCGCTGCTGGGGCGCGAGCGTGCGGTGGTGTCTGCGGAGCCGGGGACGACGCGCGACGCGGTCGAGGCGGAACTGGTTGGCGGCGCGGGGTGGCAGTTTGACGGTTCGGGCGCCGATCGCGTGCGGCTGGTTGATCTTGCGGGGCTTGACACGGCGCTGGCGGCGCGATCGTCGCTTGACGACGCCGGGCAGCGCCGGGCCCGCGAGCGGATCGCCGGGGCTGATGTCGTGGTGCTGTGCGCGCCGTGGGGGAGCGAGTGGGCCGAGGTTGGGCGTGAGGTCATTGGGCGGGGGCGAGTGCTGCATGTGCGAACAAAGTCAGACCTGGTCCACACGAGCGAGGGGGTGGACGGAGCGGCGTTGGCACCGCTGGCGGTGTGCGCGATCGATGGGTGGGGGGTGTCAAGCCTGCGCCGAGCGATCTTCGACGCCGCGGATCGGGTGGGAGCCCGGGCGGCTTCGGGCGCCCCGGTGTGGGCCCGGCATCGATCGTGCCTGATCCGGGCCCGTGAGCGAGTGTCCCACGCCCTGGGGTTGGTTAGGTCGCAAGGTGGAAGGGGGAGCCTGGCGGAGCCCGAACTGATCGCCACGGAACTGAGGTCGGCGTTGGACGAGGTGGGGCAGATCGCCGGCCACATCAGTCCGGACGAGGTGATCGGGCGGGTGTTTTCGGTGTTTTGCGTGGGGAAGTGAGGGCGGGAGTCGGGAGTGGGGGGGTGGGGGGTCGGCAGTCGGGAAGAGAAAGGCGGGGTCGTTGGAACTTCGAGGGTTGGAGAACGCCCAAACCATTTGTCAGGGTTGCGCAAGGGATGGCGGCCTGGCGGGGCATCGTGCCTTGTGGCGATCCGGTGGGGTGTGAGCGACTCCGTACAATCCTCTCCGCATGAATCCGAATCCGACCATTCCCGGGGCCGCGAGTGTGCTGGCCGAGGCCCTGTTCCTGATGTCGCCTTACAAGCCGGTGCTCTACCTGCTCCCCTTCTGGGGGTGGGCGTGGGTCGTCTCGACGATCTATGACAAGGACGCGGCGCGCTGGTACCTCAAGCGTCGGATGTGGAACATGGTCCACATCGCCTTCGCGGCGGCGGCGCTGGTCGTCATCCTGCTGCCGATGACCTTCTGGATCACCTGGCCGATCATGATCGGCCTGTTGGCGACCGACCTGGCGATCTACTGGATGGCCCGCAACGCCGACTCGCGCGTGCCCGAGGCCATGAAGTGGACACTGGACATTTCCAAGATGCTCGCCGCCCGCGCCGAGTCGAGCGCGAGCAAGAAGAAGGCCAAGGGCGTCGGCAGCAGCGCGATGATCTTCAAGGGCCCCGGCGGCGAGCTCCCGGTCCCGGCCAAGGACACCCCCGAGTTCGAGCTCCGTCTGGCCCTCGAGCAGCTCTTCGGGCGCATGATCGACCTCCGCGCCAACCAGTTCGATATCGCACCGATCAAGCCCAACGTCTACGGCGTGGCGTACATGATCGACGGCGTGCGCACCCAGCCCGAGGCCGTGCCCCAACCGCGGGCCGTGGCGATCATCGACACGCTCAAGGGCGTGGCCAAGCTGGACGTCAACGATCGTCGTCGGCGTCTCCAGGGCGACATCCAACTGGGCATGACCGGCGGCAACACGCTCCCGGCACGCCTGACCACCGCCGGCGCTTCGGGCGGGATGAAGCTCAGCATGCTGCTCGACCCGGCCAAGCAGGTCTCGATCAAGTTCGATGATCTGGGCTTCCTTCCCAACCAGAAGGAAGACATGCAGACCATCCTGTCCGGGAAGGGCGTGGTGCTGGTGTCGGCCCCGCCGGACAACGGGCGGACGACGCTTCTCTACGCGCTCACCCGCAAGCACGACGCGTACACGCAGAATGTGCAGACCATCGAGACGGATATCCAAGCCTCGATCGAGGGCGTGCGGCAGAACCTGTTCGACGCGCAGGCGGAGGGGGCCGAGTTTGCCACCACGCTGCGGTCGATCCTGCGCCGCGATCCGGACGTGGTGACGGTGTGCGAGACGCCGGATGACGCGACATGTGCCGAGGCCTCCAAGGCGGACACGGATCGCTCGCGGATCTATCTGAGCATGAAGGCCGACAACCCGTTGCAGGCGGTTCAGTTGTTCGCCAAGGGCGTGGGCAAGCAGGAGACGGCGGCCAAGGCGCTGTCGGGCCTCATCGGTGCCAAACTGGTGCGCCGCCTGTGCAACAACTGCAAGGTGCCCTTCCAGCCCAAGCCCGAAGACCTCAAGAAGCTTGGCCTGCCCGCCGAGACCAAGCAGCTGCACCGCAAGGGCGGGCAGGTGATGGTCAAGGACAAGCCGGAGGTGTGCCCGGTCTGCGGCGGCACCGGCTACTTCGGCCAGGTGGGCCTGTATGCCGTACACCCGCTGGGTGAAGAGGAGCGGAAGCTGATCGCCGCCAATGAGCTGAGCCAGTTGCGGGCGCTGCTGCGTCAGAAGAAGCAGCAGAGCCTGCAGAGCTCGGGCCTGCAGCAGGTCATCATGGGCAACACCAGCGTCGAAGAGGTGCTCCGAGTCACGGCGGAACAGGCACCGACCACACAGAAGGCGGCGGCCCCCGCGGCGGCCGAATGACGCCGCGCGATTCGAAAACCACGCTCACAAAGACGTGAGCATGCCACCCGATCTCTCCCCCCATTCCCCAACTGGCCACTGGCCATCTCCCCACTCCCCCCACAATGGTTCTCAACCTTCTCGTCATCACCATCATCATCTTGAGCGCCCTGTTGTGGGGCGCCCCGCAACGCGGGCGCGGGCTGTTCAGTGCGCTCATCCATTTCGCGTGTGTCATCGCCGCCGGCGGCGTGGCCTTCGCGGTGTGGGAGCCGCTGGTCTACGGCGTGCTGCTCAAGTCGGCCCCGGACTACGCCTGGACGCTGGGCCTGCTGGCCCCGTTCATCGTCAGCCTGCTCATCTTCCGCATTGTCACCGATCTCACGGTTCCGAAGAACATGGACCTGGGCGACGCCGCGAACTTCGTGGGCGGCGGGGTGTTCGGCGGGGCGGCGGGTCTCATCACCGCCGGCATGGTGGTACTGGGCATCAGCCACCTGCGCTCCGGGAAGGAACTGCTGGGCTACACGCCGCTGAACTACTCGGGCGGCAGCCTCGTGGCGGAAAAGAAGCTGTGGATCCCCGTTGACCGCCTGGTGGTGACGATGTACGAGGTGCTCAGCACGGGCGGCTTCGGCAGCGAAGACGCGCTGGCGCTGCGGGCCCCGCGCGCCTGGGAAGCCGCCGCCATGATGCGGACGACGCTCCGCGGCAGCGGCGAGAACCAGGCGGCAATCGGGCGGACCACCATGCAGCCCGGCGACATGGCCATCAAGGGCCGCTACACCGTCGGCCCGCTGCCCGCCGACACGGCCACGCTGGATTCGTTCATCCTCGTCGACGGCAAGCCCTCGAAGACGGGTTTCAAGGACAGCACCGGCGCCGCCCCATCGGGTGAGATCAACGTCGAAGGCTTCGTGCTCGAGTTCAACTCGGGGGCGGCGGAGAAGTCCGGGCAGGTCGTCCTCGGGCCCGGCCAGATCCGCCTGGTGTGCAAGTCTGGCTCGACGGCCATCGCGCTGCAGCCCGCCGCCATCATCGCGCGGCCCGAGGCCGGCGGCGGGATGTACCGCTTCCGCATGGATGCACCGGAGATCTTCATCCCTTCGGTCGGCGGCGGATCGAGTTCGATCTTCGCGCCCGAGTTTTTCGTGCCCAAGGGAGCCACGCCGACGGACCTGATCGTCAAAGGTGTCCGGTATCCGCTCTCGAAGTTGGACGCCTCGAAGACGACCCTCTATCCCAATACGGCCATGCGCGATGACGCCATCCGCAACGGGGCGATGTTCCAAAAGTTCGGTCTGAACGTCGGCGGCGGAGCACCCGGCGGAGCCGCCGCGGGCGGGTCGGCTGGTGGTGCCGCTGCCGGCGGGTCCGGTGGCGCGTCCACTTCACCACCCTCGGCCGGGCAGGTCATCAAGAACTCCGGCGGCCGCATGGAAGAGTTCTTCGAGTCCGTCGGCCTCCCCGACAGCCTCATCCTCAACGCCGGCGAAATCGGCAAGCTCGAACTCAACGCCCAGCGCCAGATCACCGACGGCGAGCACCAGTTCGACAAGTCCGTCCTCGCCAACAACCGCGGCATCGACCGCAACCTCCGCGTCGACCAGTTCGCCCGCACGCGCGACACCACCATCGTGCAGGTCACCCTTTCGAACCAGGGCGCGATGTCGCTGCTGGGCCGCAGCGTCGAGGCGGCGGAGGACATCCTCCCCCCGATGCTCATCGACACCAACGGCCAGCAGTACGAGGCGATCGGGTACGTGTATTCCGAGGGCAACATCGTCAAGATCCGCTTCACGCCGGGCAAGCCGCTGCGGGGCCTGAGCGAGTTGCCCAGCCGCGTATCGCGCTCGAAGCGCGACCAGACGGTGCGGCTCTTGTTCCGCCCGACGGTCAACGTGTCGATCGCGAGCTTCGCGCTGGGCACCAAGCCATTGGCGACGTTCGATCCGCCTGTGAAGATGGGCGGCGGGTGATCCAACGAACCCCGAGCGTGAGCGAGTGGGCGCCTTGAGGTCTTTCGCGAATGCAAAGGCACCCGCTCGCTGACGCTCGGGGCTCGTTCGTTCGGGCGACGGATCGACGCGGGTGCCCTCATCGACACGTTGTCCCGACCCCGCTTTGATTGCCCCATGCCCGAAGCCTCACCCAACCCTTCGCCCGCCGCTCCGCCCGTCCCCCCCGCCGCCCCGCTGAACTTCATCGAGCAGATCGTTGAGGCCGACAACGCCGCGCGCAAGTGGGGCATCTGGCCGGACGGCACGCCGCGCGTGCAGACCCGCTTCCCCCCCGAGCCCAACGGCTATCTCCACATCGGGCACGCCAAGAGCATCTGCCTGAACTATGGCATCGCGGCCCGCTATGGGGGCAAGTTCAACCTGCGCTTCGACGACACCAACCCCGCCAAGGAAGAGCAGGAGTACGTCGACGCCATCAAGGCCGACGTGCGCTGGCTCACCGGCGCGTTCGGCGGGTCTTTCGATGAAGGCCCCCACGCCGGCGGGATCTTCTGGGCTTCGGACTATTTCGAGAAGATGTACGAATGCGCCGTGGCCCTGATCAACGCGGGCCTGGCGTATGTGTGCGAGCTGAGCGCCGAAGAAGTCGGCAAACGCCGCGGCACGCCGAGTGTGCCCGCGACAAGCCCGTTCCGTGATCGCCCGGCCGCCGAGAGCCTGAAGCTGTTCGACGAGATGCGCGCCGGCAAGCACCCCGACGGCACGATGACGCTCCGCGCCAAGATCGATCTCGCCAGCCCCAACTTCAACCTCCGCGATCCGGTCCTCTACCGCATTCTCCACGAAGAGCACCACAACACGGGCCGCACCTGGTGCATCTACCCCATGTACGACTGGGCCCACGGCATCGAGGACTCGCTCGAATGCATCACCCACTCGATCTGCACCCTCGAGTTCGAGAACCATCGCCCGCTCTACGACTGGTTCATGCGGGCCATCAGCCAGGCGCTGGCTTCGGGTACGTCGGAAGCTGGTACGTCGGCTTTCCGAGCCGACTCTTCCGGGTTGAAGAGCGACGGAGAGGGGCCATCCAACAAAGACAGTCGGCTCGGAGAGCCGACGTACCTGGGCGGCTCCGGCCCCATCGGCGTCGACGGTCGCAAAGTCTGGCACAGCCAGCAGATTGAGTTCGCCAAGTTCCGCCCCACATACACCGTGCTCTCGAAGCGCAACCTGCTCAAGATGGTGCAGGACAAGCTCGTGAGCGGCTGGGACGACCCCAGGATGCCGACAATCAGCGGCCTGCGCCGCCGCGGCTACACCGCCCAGGCCCTGCGCCGCGTGTGTGAAGAAGTCGGCACGACGAAGGTCGAGAGCTTCATCGATCTGGGGCGGATCGAGAACGCCGTGCGCGATCATCTGAACAAAGTCGCCCCGCGGGCCATGGGCGTGCTGCGCCCGCTGAAGGTCGTGATCGAGAACTGGCCCGAAGGCAAGGTCGACGAACTCGACTTCGTTATCAACCCCGAAGACCCGAGCGCCGGCACGCGCAAGGTGCCGTTCTCAGGCGTAATCTACATCGAGCGCGAGGACTTTGAGGAGGTGCCGCCGAAGAAGTTCTTCAGGCTGACGCTGGGCGGGGGGGAGGGTCAGCCCGCGCCGGAAGTGCGGCTCCGCTGGGCGTATTTCATCAGGGCGACAGGCGTCGTGAAGAACGCCGCGGGAGAGGTGGTCGAAGTCCGCGCCACCTACGACCCCGCCACCCGCGGCGGCGACGCCCCCGCCAACCCCGACGGCCCCCCCGGTACGCCCTCGCGCAAGGTCAAGGGCACGATCCACTGGGTCAGCGCCGCCCACGCGAAAGAAGTGGAAGTGCGTCTGTTCGACCGCCTCTTCAACGCCGAGCAGCCCGGCGAACGCACAGGCCAGTGGATGGACGACCTCAACCCCAAGTCCCTCGAAGTTGTCACCGCGATGGTCGAGCCCGTTCTGGCCTCGGCGAAACCGGGCGAGACGTACCAGTTCGAGAGACTGGGCTACTTCCACGCCGACGTGAAGGATTCGGCTCAGGGGAAGCCGGTGTTCAATCGGACGGTAACACTGAAGGATGCGTGGGCGAAGGCCAAGGCCGACTGAAGCGGCCTGATGCGCCACGACTCTGCCGCCGCGGCAGAGTCGTGCTCTTGGATTCGACGATCGTGCAGAGGCACGACTTTGCGGCAGACCGCAAAGTCTTGGCACGTCACCGTCGCACACTCACCCCCACCGCGTCACATGCCACGCCTTCTTCCCACGCCGCAGCACCGCAAGTGAGCCGTGCAGCAGGCGGGCGGCCGTCAGCCGATCCGTCTCACCAACTCTCTCGCCGTTGAGTGTCACCGCGCCGCTGCTCAGGTGTTCGCGGGCTTCGCGCTTGCTCTTGGCCAGCGTCGTCATCGCAAGCACATCGGCCATCGGCAGCCCTTCGCCGACTAGTTCGCTCCGCGAGTGCGTGCTGCTGGGCACGCTGGCGAAGACTTCGTTCAGCGTTTCGAGGTCGAGCGAGGCCACATCGCCGCTAAAGAGAGCGCCCGCGGCGGCCTCGGCCCGTTCGAGGTCGGCCCGCCCGTGCAGCATCTCGGTCATGTGCCGCGCCAGCGCCCGGTGCGCCTCACGCTTGCCCGGGTCGGCGGCGTGTGCGGCCTCAAGGGCCTCGATTTCCGCCCGCGGCAGCAGCGTGAAGGTCTTCATGAACTTCATCACGTCCGCATCGGCGGCGTTGAGCCAGAACTGGTAGAACGCATACGGGCTGGTTCGCTCTCTGGTGAGCCACACCGCGCCGGACTCGGTCTTGCCGAACTTGGTGCCGTCGGCTTTGGTGATGAGGGGCCAGGTGAGGGCGTGGGAAACGCTGCCTGTGGCGTCAGCATCTTCGAGGGGCTTTATCTGCTCAAGGAAAAATGCACTGCGATGCGGCTCTTGCAACGTATCCAGGTGTTGGTGTCGACGATCCAGTATCTCGGGCAGAAGCCGCCGAATCAGATCGCCCCCGCTCACGATGTTGCCCCACTGGTCGCTCCCGCCGATCTGCACCGTCACGCCCATCTCTTTGAACAGATGAAGATAGTCGTACGCCTGCAAAATCACGTACGAAAACTCGGTGTACGAAATCCCCTGCTCGCGCGTCAGCCGATCCCGCACCGAGTCGCGCTTGACCATCTCGTTCACCGAGAAGTGCTTGCCGATATCGCGCAGCAGTTCGATGTAGTTCAGCCGCCCCAGCCAGTCGGCGTTGTTGACGACGACAGCCGCGTTTGGCCCCTCGAACGACAGCAGGGCCCGGAAGATGCGTTCCTGCGAGCGCACGTTCGCCGCCACCGTCTCCAGCGTCTGCAACTGCCGCTCGGCGGACTTCCCCGACGGGTCACCGATCATGCCGGTGCCGCCGCCCATCACCACCACCGGCGTGTGCCCTGCAATCTGGAACCGCCGCAGCCCCATGATCGACACGAGATTCCCGATGGTCAGCGAGTCCGCCGTGGGGTCAAAGCCGCAGTAGACCTTGCGTGGTGTCGAGAGGTGCCGGCGCAACGCGGCCTCGTCGGTGGACTGGTGCACCTGGCCACGGAACTTCAGGTCGTCGAGGAGATCGTGAGGGGCGGGGGGGGGCATGGGAGTTGAGGATAGCGGGCGACCCGGTGCGTCCGAGCACACGAGCCCCGAGCGTCAGCGAGCGGGTGCCTCTGGCATTGGAGAGTCACCCCAGAGCACCAAACGCACGAGCCCCGAGCGTGAGCGAGTGGGTGCCTTGATCAACTGCCCAAAGGCACGAGAAACACAAAGCCACCCACTCGCTCACGCTCGGAGCTCGCTCTTCGATGCTTCGCGTCGATTCGTGATTGCATCCCATCCTTCGGGGCATTTCATCTCAAGCGGCTCGCCCTGTTCGAGCATCGTGTAACGGACAGCACTGTGAAAATCCTCGTCGCGGGTGAGGTAGCGCGTGCTGCCGTGGTGCGACCACGAGTCGGTCGCGTCGTCGATCAGCCCGGCCTCGCGGAGCCTGCGGGTGGCGTACGCCTTGCAATCACGGAGCACACGCTCGGGAGGGTTGCGCGTCGAGACCACAAAATGAACATGCGTTGTCCGCACGTGCAGCGCGTGGATGCTCCAACGCCGGAACGAACACACTTCTCGGATGGTTCTGTCCACCACGAAGCGTCGGCACGCATCAAGCTCCACCGGCGGATGCTTCAGTTCTTTCGACTCACGCCTCTCACACTCTGGATCAGGAGGAAGCAAGGGTGTCCCCGGCCTGTTGTGCTCGTCGTCCACCGAGCCCTTGTCGCGCCCGTGCAGCCATGTGCCATAGGTATGAAATGTGATGAAGTAAGCAAGCACGCCCATGCGGCCAGCATAGCGACCACGAACGAAAACCACGAGCCCCCAAACACACGAGCCCCGAGCGTGAGCGAGCGGGTTGCATTCAAACGAGCCCCGAGCGCGAGCGAGTGGGTTGCATTCGAACGAGCCCCGAGCGTGAGCGAGAGGGTTGCATCCAAACGAGCCCCGAGCGTGAGCGAGCGGGTGTCTTTGTCTCGATGGAAGGGTGAAAGCCACCCACTCGCTCACGCTCGGGGCTCGGGTCGAGCGATTCAGGGCGTGTCCGACGCTGGATCACCCTCGATGAGTTTCACCGCGGCGTCGAAATAGTTCTTGGCGCCGGGCTGGTCGTAGGCCCAGGGGTGGTTCATGTTCTCGCGGGTTTGCTTGAGGATCATGCGGGCGTCATCGACGCGGCCGAGGTGGACCCCCCGGCGGGACATGGCGCGGACGCTGCGGATCACGGGGTTGGGGGGTTTGGTGGCACCGGCTTCCAGCCGGTGAAAGGCGTTGCTCACGACGTCGACAAGACACGATTGGATGCAGCATCGAATCGGCACAGGGTAGTGACACTTACGGAGCGACTTGATCCCGCGCAAGCGAAGTCCAAAGCTTGACGTACCACTCCCATTTGGTCCCGTCACTCTTCCGTGAAAAAGCGTCCACACCTAGGGTCATGGTCTCGTACGTCATTCCGACCATGGCCATCATCGTCTCCAGCGTCTCGCACGCGGCGTCTCGCTCACCCAAACTGTTCAGCGCCATCGAGAGCATGGCGAGATCGGCGGGGTCCGGCGTCGGGTCGAGTTGCATTCGAAAACGTGCTTCGTCACGTGCACCGATGTAGTCACGCTTTGCAACATGGATGGCGACGGACACTTGCCAATAGAGCGGCATCATCGCGTGATCGCCTGCGGCGACGCGAGTCGCAATCTCCTCGAAACGACCTCTGCGAGGGGGGTAATAGAAATCGTTCGAGTCGTGGTCCGGATTCATGACTGCGGTCGCGGCATCCACAACCAATCCAAGCAAGACTCTCTTTCGAATCGCGTCGGCATCTGGCACGGGCCAGCGTTCATCAAATGAACTCTCTGGCGTCTCAGAAAGGGAGAAGAAGCTCGAACCACGAAAGCCGTTGAGTTCCTCGTGCGGGACCACAAGACGGTTGGCCATGTCAATGCTATCAATACTGTCACTGAATAGAACAGAAAGTGATTCAGAACGTGGCGTCGCCCCGTGTTGCCGCACATTCGTGCGAGCCAAGTTGTACAGCCGGATCGCCTCGTCGACAAACCCTTCATGCAGCGCTTCCTTTGCTGCAAGTGTGTGCATGTTCAGTGTGAATATGTTCCATTCGATCGGCTGCTGTGCGAGGCGAGAAGCCGCCTCCCGAAATCTCAGTCCAAGGCACAGTGCTTCGAGTGTCTCGATGTGTGACGGTCCGAGAAGTTCGTCATACACGGCCAACGAACGGTCAAGTTCTGGATTCCAATGTTCCCACTCCGAACCACTTGTGAGGAAGATGTTCCTCGCCTCCGCCAGCCGCGCTCGCTTCACCTCCTCGCTCAGGCTTTCGTTCGCTTCGCGAAGCGCGGCCGATCCCGCGACGATGCGGTCCACCGTCAGAATGATGTGTGCAGAGACCATGCGCGAAATCTGATCGATTGAGGCCTCGGAGGTCGTGCCATCTTGGTCTATCGCGGCAAACTGAATTTCTACAGCACCTTTGCTGCCGACGGTCGCGCGAAGCAAAGCATCACGATCCTGGTAGATGATCCCGGCTTTCAGTCGCTCATCACCGGCGGCAATGCTCGCTTCAACTGAGTGTCGCATTGCACCCGTGAATCGCTCCAAGATCAAGTCCCGCTCGGCTTTCACGCGGGCGGTTGCTTTTTGCTCGGCACCTATTCCCCACCACACCCCCCCCACAGCCACCATCAGCGCCGCCAGAACAACTCCACCAACCCCGACCCCCACCCGATGCCGCCTGACAAACCTCTTCACCCGGTACGCCACACTCGGCGGCCCCGCCAAAACCGCCTCGCCTGACAGGTACCGCCCAATGTCCGCCGCGAGGCCGTCCGCCGTCTCGTAGCGGCGGGTGCGGTCCTTCTCCATCGCCTTCATGACGATCCAGTCCGGCTCGCCCTTCAGCAGCGCGGCGAGTTTGCCCGGTTCACATCCACGCTTGGCGGCGATCGCGCGCGTCTGCTCCTCGCCATCCCCGCCACCTGATTCCCTCCCCCCGACTCCCGACATCCGACTCCCCACCCCCGCCCCCCGGAAAGTGACTTTGGTGCTGGGCTTGGGCGGCTCGCTCTCCTTGATCAGCCGGTAGACCTCGGCGATCCCCGCCCGCCGCAGTTCCTCAGGATCGAGCGGCGGCGAGCCCGTCAGCAACTCATAAGTCAGCGCCCCCAGAGCATAAATGTCCGTCCGCGTGTCGATATCCAGCCCGCTCATCTCGGCCTGCTCCGGGCTCATGTACGGCGGGGTGCCGATCAACTGGCGGAACTCGGTGTAGATGGTTTTGTCGGTCAGCGGCTGGGTGGTGGCCTTGGCGATGCCGAAGTCGATGACTTTGGGGACGGGCGTGTCGCCGTGGAGCGTGACCAGGACGTTGCCGGGCTTGATGTCGCGGTGGATGATGCCCTTGGTGTGGGCGTGCTGGACGGCACGCGCGACCTGCTGCATGAGTTCCATGCGCTGCCGCGGCGTAAGTTTGGCCTTGTCGCAGAACTGCGTGATGGGGACGCCACGGACGAGCTCCATGACGAAGTAGGGGCGGCCCGATTCGGTAGCGCCCGCGTCGAGCACCCGCGCGATGTTGGTATGGTCCATCATCGCCAGGGCCTGGCGTTCCTGCTCGAAGCGGGCCAGCACGGTCTTGGTGTCCATGCCGGGGTTGAGCAGTTTCAGGGCGACGCGGCGTTTGAGTGGGTGGGTCTGCTCGGCGGCCCAGACGGTGCCGAAGCCGCCTTCGCCGAGCAGTTCGAGGAGCTTGTAGGGGCCGATGTGGTCGCCGGGGCGTTCGGTGTGGTGGTGCTTGCTTGGCCCGAAGTTGGGGCTCGGTGCTTGACCGGGTTGAGCCTTGAAGAGGTGCAGCGATCCCGTGGGCCCCGCGTCAGACGCCGAGGCGGGCGAGGCGGGCAGCGCGGTCCCCTGGGGGTTCGGGGTCTGCGGGGGTTCATTGGGCGTTTCGGCCATGATGGTGAGAGAGACTACCGGGTCGCCGGCGTGCGCCACAACGACGGGCCCAAGTTGCGACTGTGTTTCAACCGATCCACCCCCGGTGCCGCCAGCCCCGCAGTTCCTCCTCTCCCCCACCCCTCCCCCCCCCGACTCTCGGTACAGTGGTGCCGCCCCCCCCTCGCTCGGCACGTGCCGGCGTCGCGAACGCACGCGGAGACTCGGCATGAAGGTGCTCATCCTCGGCATCGGCGACGCGTTCACCTACCGCGGCTTCGGCACGTCCGCCGTCGTCCAGGGGGCCGAGGGGCTCGTCCTCATCGATTGCCCGGACCTCATCCACCGCGCCCTGTTCGAGGCCACCTGCAAGTCGGGCTGGGAAGCCGACGTGTCGATGATCGACGACCTCATCCTCACCCACCTCCACGGCGACCACTGCAACGGGCTCGAGTCCTTCGGCTTCGCCAAGCTGGTCAACCGGCTGATGGGCAAGAGCAAGGTCATGCCGCGGCTGTGGACCCACCCGGGCGCGGCGGCCCGTGTGTGGGAGCGCCTCGCTCCGGCGATGGACGCGCCGCTCACCAAAGGCGGGCGCAAGAGCGAACTGCGCGACTACTTCGAGCTGCGCATCATTGAACCCAACATGACCGCGATGATCCAGGGGCTCGCCGTCGAGTGCCGACACACCATCCACCCGATCCCGACGATCGGCCTGCGGCTGTCGGACGGCAAGGGGTCGCTCGGCTGGTCGGGCGACACGGTCTTCGAGCAGGCTCACATCGATTGGCTCAGCGGCTGTGACATCATCGTCCACGAGGCCAACCTGGGCCCGGTGCACACGAACATCGAGACGCTGAACTCGCTGCCGGAGAACATCCGGCGGAAGATGCGGATCACCCACATCGTCGACAACTTCGACACCGAATGCACGGACATCCGGCCGCTGGTGGAGGGGGAGTTGATTGAGATCTAGGCCCCTCCGGGGGGAAGGCACCGGGGATCAGGAACCAGGCATCAGGCAACCGAGCACACGAGCCCCGAGCGTGAGCGAGTGGGTGCCTTTCGCATTTCGCACGATCCTCAAGACACCCGCTCGCTGACGCTCGGGGCTCGTGTGCTCGGGGATTTCGATGAAGCAGAGCGCGACGAAAAAGGGGCGCTCCATCGGAGTGCCCCTCGTTGATCACGGGATCGCCTCAGAGCATCACGGGCACGTCGACCCGAAGGACGCCAGGAACAGCACGAGGTCCCCGGTGTTGATCGAGCCGTCGCCGGAGATGTCGGCACTGCTGAACGCCGGCACGCTCGTCCCGAACACGCCCAGGAAGAACACCAGGTCCGGGGTGTTCACGGCGTTGTCGCCGTTGAAGTCCGGCAGCACGCTCAATGTGGCGCTCAGGCTGGTCGCGTTGCCGCAGTCGTTGGTCACCACGCAGTCGTACGAGCCCGCGTCGGCGAAGCCGACACCCGAGAGCACGAGGCTGGGCGTGGCGGCGGACGGATTGCCGATGGTGTCGATCGGCACGGTGCCCTTGCGCCACTGGTAGGTGATCGGCGAAGTGCCGGTGCTGGCGATGCTCAGCGCGGCGGGGTCGGCCAGGCAGACGGTGCCCGACGCCGGGGGCTGCGCGATCCCCGCGGCGATCCCGCCGAGTGCGTAGCGCCCGTTGAACGCGGAGAACTGAGTCCCGACCTTCGAGAACCCGCCGGTGACGAAGAGCTCGTTGGTTTGCGGCACATAGGCCAGGTCCGCGCCGTTGGGCGAGTTATTCCCGGAGGTGGTGTCGATGAGCCCGGCACCGAAGGGGAACCAGGTGGTTCCGTTCCAGCGGGCGATGCGGCTGGCGCTGACACCGCCGATTGAGATGAACTGACCGGTCGCGACGAGGTCACCATCAGGCAGGCGGATGAGTCTGTCGACAAATCCGTTCACACCGCCGGTCAATGGCGTCCAGGTGGTGCCGTCCCAACGCGAGAGCAGAAAGCCGCCCCCCGCGATGAGGTCGCCGTCGGGGAGTTCGACGACGGTTTCGACGGTGCCGGGAAGGCCGGCACCGATGGGCGACCATGTGGAGCCGTTCCAGCGGGCGATGCGGCTGGCGGCGACGCCGCCAACCGTGGTGAAGCGTCCGAAGGCGATGAGATCGCCGTTCGAGGCGATGATGCCGCCATACACGTCTTCTCCCACCCCGGTGAAGCCGGAACCCAGCCCGAAGAACGCGCTGCCGTCCCAACGGATGATCTGTGCGCAGGGAATCCCGAACCACGAGGTGAAGTTGCCCAGGCCGTAGAACCCGCCGTCGGGCGTGGGGATCAGGTGGTTGAGGTCGCTCCCGATGGGCCCAAGTTGGACCCAGCTCGCCCCATTCCAGCGGAGCGCCCCGGAGAAGCTGGGCGACTGCGCGTTGCCCGTTGCGACCAGGTCGCCGTTGGAAAGCACCGCGATGGACGAAGCGAACGAGAGGTTGGCCCCGATGTTGGACCATCCCGAGCCATTCCACAAACCCACCTGCTGACCCACCTCACCGCCGATGGCGTTGAACGATCCGAGCGAGACGACGTTGCCATTGGGCAGCACAGCGAGCTGCATACCCGCGGCGTTAGCGGTCCTCGCGACGTTGGTGTATGAGAACTGAGCCGACTGCCGCGCGACGCGCAGCATCGGGTTGTAGGTCAGGTTGTTCGGCGCGCCGTAGAACCGGCCAGCCAGCACCAGCTCGTTCGCGGGCGTGGTGAGCAAGGCATTGATGTTGTCGTTGACGCGTGCGAAGTACTCGGTGAGGGCCGTGCCGTCCCACTGGTAGACGCGGGCCACCATCCCTGCCCCGCCGCCCTCGGTGATCTGGTGCCGGGCCACGAGCACGTTTCCATTGGGCAGCCGGCCCAGTGCCGTGCCGTAATAGTCCAGCCCCGCGCCCATGGCCGACCACGCCGATCCGTTCCATCGCGCGACGTTCGCGGCGGGGACGCCCCCTGCGGTATTGAAGTTTCCGGCCGCAATCACATCGCCGTTGGGCGCGGTGGTGACGGCGACCACGGTGCCGAAGGAGCCGCCTCCACCGGTCATGCCAGAGCCCATCGGCAGCCACTCGGTCCCGTTCCACTGGGCCACGCCGTTGAGGTTGACGGGGCCCTGGAACGTCATGTTCCCGCCCGCAACGATGTTCCCGTTGGGCAGGAGTGTGAGGGCGCGGACGGTGACATCGAGGCCGAAGCCGACGCCGCGGAGCCCCTGCACGGGGTTCCACTGCACGACGCCGGCGATGAAATCGGGATTCCCGCTGTTCATGGCCCCGCCCATGATGAGGTTCCCATCGGGGTGCATGAGCATGGCGCGGACGGTCCCGTTGACGCCGTTGTTGCTCCCGCTGGGCAGGTTGGACCACGCGGTCCCGTTCCACTTGGCGACGCGCCGGCACGCCACGCCGCCGGCGGTGGTGAACTCCCCGCCCGCGACCAGCTCGCCCGTGTTCAGCACCGTCAGCGCGTACACCGCGACGGTGCCCGTGCCCGTCATGCCGGTGCCGAAGGCGCTCCACTGCCCGGTGTCGAGATCGAGCATCGCGATCTTGCTGGCGCTGACATTGCCGGCGTTGTTGAACACCCCGCCCATCACCAGCTTGGGCGTCTGCGGCCCGCCCGCACCGTCGGGGTCCCACATGCTCATGGCGAACACCTCGCCGTCAACGCCAGGGATGCCCTCACCGGGCAGCCACCCGGCGATGGGGCAGACGCGGGCCGAGGCCACAGGGGCGAGCGCGATCGCGGCCGCGAGCGCCGTCGCGCCCCGCAGAAAGCCGCCAACGCTGCGACGATGCCATCCGCTCGGATTGAGAGGGCTGGTGTGGAGTGTCATGGCTCTGTCCTTTGGAAGAAAAGCCCCAAAGTGCGTGTCGTCGAGCGCGGGCTCCCAAGCCCGCCAGCGCACGCGTCAACCCACACTAGATCAGGGGGGCGCGGATCACAAGGGAAAACCCTGGCCTGTCACGAAACTTCACACGCCGAAAGCGGCCGCGCGCAATTCCGACAGCTTTGTTAGTTCTTCGTTAGTGGTGAATCGGTTTCGGGCATCGACGCCCGCCCGTGCATCTCCGCCGCCCGGCTAAGCAGCGCCGCGTCGTCGATCACCTCGGGCGACAGCGTGAAGTGCCACTCGATCCGCGTTTTCTTTTCGACCGGTACAGCCATCGCCGCCAAGTCAACTCCGGGCCACTCGTGGACCGGGGCCTCGGCCTTCGCGGTGGTCACCAGCGGCTCGAAGCCGTCTTTGCGAAGACGCACGTCGTACACGCCGAAGTACGTGAAGTTGACTTCGCACGGCGTGGTGCCGACCTCGGCATCGTTCAGAATCACCCGTGCCCCCGCGGGCTCGGACGTGATAAACAGACGACGATCCTGGCAGCCCGAGAGCAGCGCGAGCGCCGCAAAACAGAACCCCGAGCATAAGGGAGGGGTCTCTTTCAAAGTTCTCGGGCGCCTCAACCGCCGAAACCCCTCCCTGACGGTCGGGGTTCCGATGCGTCGCTTGGAGATGTCATGCATCATCGCGCCACAACCTCCTGCCCCGCCGTCGCGCCGGCGGGTGCGTCAAACTCATCACCCCGGAACATCGACCCGAGATAACTCTCCCGCACCATGCGGTCATTAATCAACTCCCGCGGCGGTCCCTCGCGCAGCACCTTGCCCTCGTTGATGATGTACGCCCGGTCGCACACCCGCAGCGTCTGCTGCACGTTGTGGTCGGTGATCAGCACCGCGATCCCGATCTGCGTCAGCCGCTTGATCTCGCGCTGCAGGTCTTCGACGGCCAGCGGGTCGACGCCGCTGAACGGCTCGTCGAGCAGGATGAGTCTTGGCTCGGTCACGAGGGCGCGGGCGATCTCGAGCTTGCGGCGTTCGCCGCCGGAGCAGGTGCGGGCCTGGTCCTTGGCCTTGTGCGTGAGCCCGAACTGGGCGAGGAGCTGCTTGCACCGGTTGTGCCGCTCGGCCGACGAAAGCCGGCGCGTCTCAAGGATTGCCAGCAGGTTGTCCTCGCACGTCATCCGTTGAAAAACGCTCGGCTCTTGCGACAGATAGCCCATCCCCAGCCGGGCCCGGGCGTACATCGGCAGCGCCGTCACATCGCGCCCGGCGAACACGACCGAACCCCCTTCGGCTTCGATCATCCCGACGACCATGCGAAAGCTGGTGGTCTTGCCCGCACCGTTGCGCCCCAGCAGCCCAACAATCTCGCGCGCGTCCACACTGATCGACACGCCGTCAACCACACGCCGAGCGGCGTACGACTTCACCAGGTTTGCGGCTTCAAGCAGCGCCACGCGGGGAGTGTAGTGGGGGGCGGCGCGGGTGCCAGGGACGGTGCCGAGAGAGGTACGGGGCGCGTCAACGATGCGGGCGCACGTCACACCCTAAACCCTAAACCCTAAACCCTGTCATTGAGGAACCGAATCGTCACCGGGTACCGGTAGTACTCGCCGCGGTTGGCCGCCATAGCGCCGCGGATGCAGCCGATCAGCGTCACCACCACGATCACGACGAACCCAAGCCCGGCCAGCCCGAGCGTCGGGATCACCAGGATCGCCATGATGACGTGGTAGATCAGCAGGCTGATCTGGAAGTTCACGGCGTCGCGCCCGTGGTCATCAAGGAACGGCGACTTCTCCGCCTTGATCTTCCACATGATCAGCGAGCCGATCAGCCCGGCCAACGGCACCGGGATGCTCGCCATGCTCAGCAGGCCGACCAGGTGCATGAACAGCGCGTAGGTACGTTCTTCCGCCGGGGTGCTGGGGTCGATGTACCGCGTGCTGCCGCCGAACGCGCTCGGGCCGCCCGAGCCGGGGGTGCCGGGGGTGCCGGGGGTGCCGGGGGAGCCGGGGGGGTTCGGAGTGTCCGGGGATTTGGCCATCGCGACTGCCATCATCGCAGTTCTACGGAACCGGGCCGGAACTTTTTCACGGACGCAGCTCTCTTCGCCCCCGACTCCCGACTCCCGACTCCCGACTCAATCCCCGACCGCCCAAGCCCCAAGGGGCATCGCCCCAAGAATCATTTTCAATCTTTTCTGAAACATTTGCCTATACGAGAAACACACGCTAGACTCTGGTATGGCCCCGCTGGTCGCCAAAACCCCGGATTCGATGCGCCGTCCGGGCCTCGCCGCGCTGCTGGGCATCGCAGAGGCCACTTCGGCCCGCAGCGTAGGTGTCGCCCTCGAAGGCCACCCTCTGGTTCCGCTGCTTGGCATCGGCCTCTCGCGCGTGGTCGAGCGGTTTGATCGTCAGCTCGAGACCCCGCTGGCTCATGTCGCCGAGCTGCTCCGCCACGTCGAGAAGTACCGCGGCAAGATGCTCCGCCCCACGGTCACGCTGCTCTCGGGCCTCGCCTGCGACCCGCGCGGCTGCGTCCCCGAAGCCGTTACCGACCCTCTCATCACCGTAGCGGCGGTGGTTGAAATGATCCACGTCGCCACCCTCGTTCACGACGATGTGCTCGACGAGGCTGACATCCGCCGCGGGCACCGCACCATCAACGCGTGGCGCGGCAACGAGGCCGCGGTCATGCTGGGTGATTACCTCATCGCCCGCTCGTTCCACCTGTGCTCGCAGCTCGATGAACAGAAGACCGCCCTGCGGGTCGGCGAAGTGACGGCGGTGGTCGCCGAGGGCGAGATGCTGCAGCTGGCCCACCGCGGTGATTTCTCGCTGGGCGAGCGGACGTACTACGAAATCGTCGAGCGCAAGACGGCGGCGCTGATCGCGGCGGCGTGCGAACTCGGTGCCCGCCACGCCGGTGCCGACGAGGCCACCCAGCGACGCCTCAGCGACTACGGGCGTCTGGTCGGCGTGGCGTTCCAGATCCAGGACGACCTGCTCGACCTCGTCGGCGAAGAGGACATCGTCGGCAAGTCGCTCGGCAAAGACCTCGACAACCAGAAGCTCACCCTCCCGCTCATCCACCACCTCGGCGTGCTCCCACCCGCGGCGCGGCTTGAAGCCGAGCGGATGATCCACAGCCGAGCCTTCGACCAGGCCCGCCGCCACGCCCTGCACCCCAGGCTCGTGGCGACCGACTCAATCACCTACGCCCGCGCCGCCGCCCAGCGGCTGGTGAACCAGGCGAAGGAGAGCCTGAGCGGCCTGCCCGAGACGCCGGCGCGGGCGACGCTGCTGGCGATGGCCGATGCGGTGATTACGCGGCAGCTGTAAGCCAACAGAACCGCGACCGTGAGGCAGCGGTTTCGTGAAGGGCGAGATCGCTCGCGCAACCCAGAAACCGCTCCCTGACGGTCGCGGTTCTGTGCTGCAAGTACTGCAACCCCACCCCCTCGAACCCCAATCACTGAATCACCCGCACCGAGTCGGGCGTGATGTCATGCGCCCGGCCCAGATTGTCGTAGGGGTTCACGGTCAGCCCTCCAAAGCCCAGCCCTACCATGACCCAACCTCCCCCAGGCCCTCCCCGGCCGCACTCATTCAGGAGTCTGCTCGTGCTCAGCGGGAAACGCATGGCCATCTTGGCGCTCGCCGTTGTTGCCGGTGTCGGCGTCGCCCGATTCACGGGTGCCGCCAGCAATGACCGGCCCACCCTCTACGACTGGGCCAACCCCGTCACCGACGTGCTCGTCGGCCTCGACCAGCACTTCCTCAAAGAGCCCGATCTCAAGGCCCTCCGCGACGGGGCCATCCGCGGCATGATCGAATCGCTCGACGATCCCTACACCGAGTTCATCCCCAACGAGGAACTCGGGGACTTCAACAAGCAGATCCGCGGCGAGTACGTCGGCATCGGCGCGGAAGTCGACACGCAAGACGGCTGGCTGAAGATCGCCTCGCCGCTGGATGATTCACCCGCGTGGAAGGCGGGGGTCGAGGCCGACGACCTGGTCGTCGCGGTGAACGGCAGATCGACGTACCGGCGCACCGTCGAGCAGGTGATCGACGTGCTGATGGGTGAGGCGGGCAGCGTGGTGACGATCACCGTCGAGCGCCAGGGCGATCAGACCGACGCGCCGCCGGGGGCGCTCGCGCCGAGCGAGCCGAAGGCCGACGAAGGCCAGGAGGCCGGGCCCGCTGTCAAAGCCGGTCATGTGCGCTTCGATCTCAAGATCGTCCGCCAGAAGATCGTGACTTCGACGGTGAAGGGCCTGCACCGCGTCGGCGACGGGCAGGAGTGGGATTTCATGGTCGATCCGGAGCAGAAGATCGGCTACGTGCGGGTGACGCAGTTCACCGCCGGGACGATCCCGGAACTGCGTGCTGCGTGCGAGAAGCTGGTCTCGCAGGGCATGCGTGGGTTCATTCTCGATCTGCGCTACAACGGCGGCGGCTCGCTCGCCGCGGCGATCGACATGGCCGATCTGTTCCTCAAAGAGGGCGTGATCGTCTCGACGAAGGGCCGCCGCACTCGGGAAGAAAAGGCGACGGCCCGAGCCGAGGGCACGCTGCCCGAGTTCCCGATGATCGTGATGCTCAACGATTCCAGCGCCTCGGCGAGCGAGGTCGTCGCCGGCGCGCTGGTGGACAACGACCGGGCCTTCGCGCTGGGCACCCGCTCGTTCGGCAAGGGCATCGTGCAGACGGTTTACCCCATGTCGTCCGGCGAGGGCCAGCTCAAGGTGACCGAGGCGTACTACTACCTGCCCAGCGGGCGTTGCCTGCACCGCACCGACGAAAGCACGCAGTGGGGCGTCGACCCCTCGAAGGGCTTCTACGTGCCGATGAGTTTCGATGAGCAGCGCGAGATGCTCCGCGTGCGCCGCAACGAAGAGGTGATCCGCGCCAAGGGCAAGGCGCAGGAGAACGCCGCCGAGCAGCGCTGGTCGGATCACCAGTGGATTCTCGAGTATCTCAAAGACCGCCAGCTCTCGGCGGCGGTGAAGGCGATCCAGACGCGCCTGACGACCGAGCAGTGGCAGCCAACGGGCGAGGATGTGCCGGCGGGCACGCTCGAACTCGCCGCGCTGCAGCGCGAGCAGCGCCGATACGACCTGCTGGAGCGCGAGCTCGACCGCGTGGCCCGGCGAATCGACACCCTGGCCGCCGCCCAGACCCCGGGCGCGAAGAAGGACGACACCATCCCCGATCCGATCCCCGGCGAACTCGACCTCACCGGCGGCAAGATGCTCGTCTATGACAAGGACGGCAAAGTCATCGCGACCCTCTCGATTACCGGCCCCAACCTGGAACGCTGGCTGATCGACGCCCCGGTGAAGCCCGAGGCCGCGGCGACCCCGTGAGGCATTCGCAGCGGAGAAAGGCATTTTCAACGCGGAGATCGCGGAGTTCGCGGAGGAAGACCGAGAGGGCGAGATCGAAGCGGTGCCGTCCGCGCGAGCGGGTTGTTCGAAGCGAAGCGTGCTCGGCAAGCTTGGACCGACGGCTCGCGCCGTCGGCTCTGCCTCTCTCCCTCTCTCTGTCTTCCTCCGCGAACTCCGCGATCTCCGCGTTGAGAATGCTTTCCTCCGCGAACTCCGCGATCTCCGCGGTGAAACTGCCTTCTACTCCCCGCGCCGCACCAGGAACTCCGCGAAGCCCAGGAACCCACCGCCCTCCACACCCTGCTTCACGTCGCCCGCGGCGGGCTCTTCGCTGGGCGTGCCGGTCCAGCGCAGCGTGTCGTTCTCGCCGAGTTTCACCGGCTCGATGAACTCGTACCGCACCGGCCACGCGGCCCGGAAGCGGCGCAGCGTCAGCGCCGTCCACGCCTCTTCGTCGTCGCCCTCGACGCGCACCGTGCCGGCGCTCGCCGCCAGCGCGATCACCGGCGTGAGCGAGAGCAGCCGCACCGGCGCTTCATCGTCGTTCGGGCTGCGGGCCGCGACGGTCGGGGCCCGCACCTGCGCCACCCGCTCGGGCCCGTCGCCGAAGGGCGGCTCGACCATCGCCGGCAGCGACACCACCTCGTGCGTCGGGGGCTCGGCGGCGAGCTTCACCGCCAGGCGCAGCCGTTCCGACATCGGCGCGCCCGTCGGACGGAACCACGCGTGGACGATGAGTCTCGCGCCGGCGGGAACCGCCCGTGCCGCGCCGGGCGGGCAGATGTTGGCACCGTGCGCTGCCCCCGCCGCGAGGATTGGTTCGAGCACGCCCTGGCGAATCGCGGTGTCGTCGCCCATGCCTTCGGGCCGCTTGACGCGCTCGAGAAACGCCACGGCGTGGTGCAGCGCCATCCGCTTGCGGGCCATCAGTTCCCACGCGCGGACCCACACCGGCTCCGTGAACCGGCAGTCGATCTCGAGCCGCGCGAACACCAGCGGCCCGTCGGCGGGCACCGGCACCTGCTCGGAGAGCATCAGCGCATCGGGCGTACCGATTCGCCAGCCCGGGGCGAACGACGCCGGCGCAAGCGCTTCCTTCACATCGCCCTCGGGCCGCCCCGCGTCGATCCACGCGAGAAGATCGTGCTTCTCGTCCTCGCGCAGCGTCGGATCGTCGCGCCAGCCGCCGCTCCCCTGTGTGCCGTCGGCGTGGGCGGCCCCGTCCCACGGCGGCATGAGCCCCGCCCGCACCACCGCCGCGATCATCGATGAACGCCCCGCGACCGCGCGGTAGTTGTTGAGCGCAAACGGGGCCGTTCCGCCGTAGAAATGACACGATTCGCAGCGCTCGCGGATGATGCGCGAGACACGGTTGTGATAGGTGATCGCGTTCTCGCCGGGGGCCTCGGCGGCGGCCGCGCCCTCGACCGGGTCCACCGCGCAGCCCGGCGACCACGTCGCCTTCACCTTCACCGGCGTGCCCGCGAGCGCCGCGTCGAGCGCCTCGCGTAGGAAGTTGCGGCGCGGCGCGGCGAGCGCCGAGCCCACGCCGAACTGATCGTCCACCGCGCCGCGAAAGACGAGCGTCCGCGAGCGGTCGATCACCAGCACCTCGGTGGTGGTGCGAGGTTCGAGCGCTCGGCGGAACGCGCGGTCGGTATCGGGCAGATACAGCCCCGGCCAGCGCATCGTCTTGTTCTGCTGCTTCATCTCGGGCGGCGTGTCGGTGTCCGAGACGTTGAGCAGCGCGAACAGCACCCCTTTCGGGCCATACTCGGCGGCCATCGCCGTGAGGCGCGGGGCGTAGCGCGTCGACAGAGGGCAGGTGGCCGAGGTGAGGCACAGCACGACCGCTTTGCGGTCCTTCAGCGCCTCGCTGAGCGTGGGGCCCTGGCCGTCAAACCCGAGCAGGAGCAGGTCGGGGATGAGTTCGCCGACGGAGCACGAAGCGGGGTCGACCTCGTGCGCGAGCAGGCTGGCGAAGGGATCAGGGGCGGCGCGCGATTCACCGCAAATCGATGAGCCGATCGCGGCGGTCAGCGAGACGAGCGCGGCGCGGACGAGGTGGCGCTTCGGAGTCGGCATGATGGAACGGTAGCGGATCGAACGGGGCTAGCGCAGAGACGGAACGCCCGCTCATCGGTGCGATCGTTCTGATCCGTCACTTCGCCCTCAGCGGCTCAGTGACGGCTTCCCGGGACCCACCTCGGCTCCAATGCGCACGATCTGAACTGATTGCGCTTTCTCTCGGCCTTCCTCCGCGCCCTCCGCGATCTCCGCGTTGAAAATGCCTTGCTCCGCGAACTCCGCGCCTCCGCGGCGAAAGCAACCTACTGCACCAGCCCCTGCGTCAGCCGCATGAACGCCGTCTCCAGGTTGACTTCTTCTTCCGTGAACCGCACCAGGCGGAAGCCGGCGTTGACCAACCGGCTGGGGATATCCGAAGCCTGTGTGAGCGCCGATTCTTCGAACGAGAGCTGGATGACGGGCCTGCGACCCGTGGACCCGCCCCCTCCCCCCCCGCCCGCCGCCGCGGCACCCAGACCGCCTCCGCCGCCCCCGGCCGTCCCGTTGCTCATCGCAGCGAACGCCGGCGCCGCCTCTTCGCCGATGGTCACCTTCTTCACTCCCGGCACGGCGGCCAGCAGGTTCGCCGCTTCCTCGGTTCGCTCGGCGACCACCACCAGCAGCGTGTGCTCCAGCTTGGCCCGCTTCATGATCTCCTTCACCGAGCCGCTGAAGATGAGGTTGCCGCGCTCGATGATGCCGACGACGTTGCAGATCTCGGCGAGGTCGCGCAGGATGTGGCTGGAGATGATGATGGTCTTGCCCATGCGCTTGAGCTCTTTGAGCAGCTCGCGCATCTCGATGCGGGCGCGGGGGTCAAGGCCCGACGCCGGCTCGTCCATCAGCAGCACCTTCGGGTCGTGCAGCAGCACGCGGGCGACACTGAGGCGCTGCTGCATGCCGCGGCTGAGGCTGTTCACCTCGGCGTTGGCCTTGTACGAGAGGTCCGTCAGGTCGAGCACGTCCTTGACGACCTGATGCCGCTTCGACCCATGGATGTTGTACGCCGCCGCGAAGAACTCGAGGTACTCCGTCACCACCATGTCTTCATACGCGCCCATGAAGTCCGGCACATAGCCGATGACGGGCCTGATCTGTCGGTTCTGAAACCCGACGGTGAGCCCGTTGATGGAGGCCTGTCCGCGGGTGGGCTTGAGCAGGGTGGCGAGAATCTTGATGGTGGTGGTCTTGCCGGCACCGTTGGGCCCGATGAAGCCGAAGCAGTCACCTTCCTGGATGGTGAGGTTGAGGTTGTTGAGCGCGACGAGTTCGCCGTACTCCTTGCACAGGTTGATCGTTTCGATCATCGGGGGCATGTGGGCTCGCTTCGGTTCATTTCGCGACGAAGAAAGGCAGTCTTACCGCGGAGATCGCGGAGATCGCGGAGGAAGGCAGAGAGAGAGAGAAAGGAGTGGTCGTGGCCGGGAATGGGGGATAGGGGATAGGGTGTTTCAGTTTCAAGGGTCTTGGATCTGTTCCAATCGCCACTCGCGACTCGCGAGTGGCCCCTCCTGATTTGCCATGTGCGATTTTCCAAGTGCCATTTGAGCTTCGGGGCCGCGCCGCCCGCGCTCATCGCTCCTCTTCCTTCGGCCCCCCTGATCCCGGCCCCGCTGTTCCCGGCCTCACCACCATCCCCCCGAACTTCGGCGGCGAACTCGCCAGCGGGAACACCCACCGCACCACCGTACGGCCCTCGGTCGGCACCGTCTCGCCGTCCACGCTCATCGGCACCGGCGACGGGCCCTTTTCGATCTGCCCGATCACAATGATGCACGGCTGCGTGAACCACTTCGAAAGGTCGAGCCCCTGCGTGGCGTGGCGGCGCAGGTTGGGCACCCGCTTGGTGTTCGAGATGCCCGAGGTGTCGCTCCACTCCGGCTGCGGCACGAGCGAATAAAGGGAGGCCAGCACGTGATAGTCCGCCGTGCGCGGTCCGACCGACGACGGAACGGATGTGCCGCCGAGGCTGGTGATGTCGCCGCGGGGCGAGGTGTTCAGCATGAACTTCTCGAACGACGCGTCGATGTTGAACGAGTATTCGCGAACGCCGAAATCGATGACCTCGCCGGGCTTCCACGGCTGCGACATGGCCCACGCGTACGCCGTCGAAGGCATCACACCGGTCGACTTCGCGCGGAGTTCCTTTACCGCCCGCGCGTCGGTGCTCTGCCCGGTGACGACGATGATCTTCACGTTCGAGAGTTCGCCCGGGAGTTTGTGAACCAGTTTGCCTGAGAGCTCCAGCGTCGCGGCGTCTCCCGTTCCGCCCGAGCGGCGCAGGCGCGGCGCGTCGGCGGGGTCGGGCGGCCCGGGCATTGTCCACATCGGGCCGCCCAGCCAGTCGCCCTGGAACTGCCGGATCGTCGCCCGCGCCGGCACCCGCGATACCTGCAGCTTCCGCACGTCCACGCTGTAGCCCCGCGCATCAGGGAACGGCGTCGGCTTCGTGTTGCCGATCGGCTCGGACCACCCCGTCAGCGCCTGCCGCCACTGTACGTCGGCATCGGGCCGACCGATCGAAACCGTCTTGCTGCCGTACTCCGGCAGCAGCACGCTGGCCCACACGCGGGCGCTCTGCACCGGCTGGCCGTACACGTGCGTCAGGTACGTCAGGTGCTGGGCCTCGACCTTCCGCGGGCGCAGCGCCGTGGCCCCGGCCCACGCCACGGCGGTAAACACCAGGCTTGCGATTACAAACCCCACCCACGCGTGCTGGATGCTCTTCTTCCACTTCAGCAGCGCGAAGCCCCCCGGCCCCGCGGCGAACCAGTACGCCGCGAACACCAAGAGGCCCATCAAAACACCCACGCCCGCCGCACGCTGCTTGGCGATCTCGGGGCCGACGTACCCATCAACATATTCGCTACCCATCATGCCCAGAAGCCCGCCCTGCGAAAGGCCCTTGGCCCGGTCGCCCGTGGGGATGTCGAAGCGCCGTCCGATGATGCGGTGCCAGAATGAATCGGCGGCGAGCACGCCGTTGGGCAACCGGCCCGCGCCCAGATCAAGCCCGATGACCGTCACCATGCCCGCGCCGACGATCCGTCGCGCCGCCACGCACCCGTTCGGCCCCGACAGCACCTCGGTGAACGCCGACGAAGCGGAATCCGGGGGATCGGCCTCGAACGACTGCACCACCGTCTTTTCCGGCAGCTTCTCTTCGATAGGCGACGCGTTCGTCAGCAGCGCCCGGTACGGCTCAAGCGATTGGTCCTCCTGACGGCGCACCTTGCACGCCGGCAGAATGTCGAGCAGAGGGTTCGAGGGCGCGAACCACGTCGAGCCCACCGGCGGCAGCGCCACAATCAAGTGCCCGCCGCGGTGTACCCATTCCCGCAGCGCCTGGCGACGGCTATCCTCGAGCCGCTCCGGCCCGCCTTCGGTCCACAGCAGCACTTCGTACGGTGCCAGCCCCACCCATGAGTCCGGCAGCGCCTCGGGCGTCAACCCCGTCACCACTTCAGTGGCCTCGTGGGCCGTGTTCATGGTGCCCCCCTCGGGGCTGGGCAGTCGATATTGATCGAGCCGGAACGTCCGCCGACCGACGACGCCCATCAGGCCCATCGTCGGCCCGAGGTTGGCGCTCCCCAGCACGTTGCGCGAGGCCAGCCGCGTGTATGAAAGCTGGCGACCGACCTGGATGTCGCCGTCTTCGGCGGTCGGGGCGTCGGCGTCGAGCTCATGCACACTCACCGTCACCACCGAGCCCTGCTGGAACTGCTTGGGCACGCGGAAGTAGAGCCAGGTTCGCACCCGAGTCGCCATGCTGAGGGCGAGGGTTCGGGTGGCGTACTGGGTGTCGCCGTCGTCGTCCTTGATCGCCACCCGCACCGCCACGTTGCGCGCCTTGTCGCTGGTGGGGTCAGAAAGGATCAGGCTCAGCCCGCACCAATCCGACTCGCGCACCATGTCGCCCACGCCGAACTGCTCGGCCTCGATGGTGATGATTTGGTTCGCGGCGTCCGGGCCGGCGGTCATCGATCCCGCGCCGAGGTCGGAAGTGACCTCGGCTTCCGGTTCCGGGTCCGACTGGCGCGCCAACGCCGCCGCGCCCCATCCCCAGAAGGGGAGCAGCGTCACGAGCGTCGCAAGCAAGAAAAAGGTGGCCGGGCTGCCCCGCCGGGCCGTCGGACGGTGGAACATGCGAGCAGTATACGGATGGGTTCGGCGGTGGTTCGTACAACGGACCAAAGTCGGTGGGGCAGGCTTCCCGCCTGCCTCCAAAGTGCGCGGCCGGCTGGAAGCCTGCCCCACCCGGCATGCATGGATCATTCGAGCCCGCGGCGCTACCGTGACGATCAACCAAACAAGGCGTGAACAGATGGCGTAGACGTCCGGGTGTCCCGAGCTTGGACACCCCAGGAGGCCCCCGCGCGTGATGTCCGACAACCGATCCAACCCCCCAGCTCGCCATGGCGCGGCGGCCGTCCTTCTCGCTGCCGCACTCGCGGTTGGTACCACCGGCTGCTCATGGCTCGGCGGCAACCGCTCCAGCGCCGAACGCCCCACCGAGGCCGTTGACGCCGCCGACTCGCGGGCCGAGCGCAACCCCGCCGAGCCGCCGCGCCGCCCCGGCCGCAACGCCAACACCTCCGACCTGATGAAACAGGCCGAGCAGGCCCGCGCCGAAGGCGACGCCGAGGAGGCCATCCGCCTGCTCGCCGCCGCCATCGAACGCAACCCGACCCTCACCGTCGCGCACATCGACATCGGCGACCTGTACCTCGAACAAGGCGACCCGAACTCCGCCGAGAAGCACTTCGGCACCGCCGCCCAGCAGCAGCCGAGCAGCTTCGACGCCCAGTTCAAGCACGGCTACGCGCTGCAGCTGCTCAACCGTCTCGCCGACGCCGTCCGCGCCTACCTCCGCGCCCTCTCGATCCAGCCCGACGACTACCAGGCCAACCAGAACCTCGCGACGGCGTACCTCCAGCTCGCCGAGCCTGGCGCGGCTCTGTCGTACGCCCAGCGCGCCGTGGCCCTGCGCCCCACCAGCGGCCCGGCCCGCGCCAACCTGGGCTCGGTGCTCACCTCGCTCGACCGGCACGACGAGGCCGTCCGCGAGTACCGCGCCGCGGCGGAGCTGATGGCCCTCACGCCGCAGCTCTTGCTCAACCTCTCCGAGAGCCTCGGCAAGCTCGACCGGCACGAGGAAATGGCCTCGACGCTCGACCAGCTGGCCCAGACCGACCCGTCGGCGCAGGGGCTTGAGCGATTGGGCTACGCGCGGTTCAAGCTCCGCCAGTTCAACGCCGCCCGCGACGCGTTCCAACGCGCCGTCAGCATCGACCCGACGCACTACCCGGCGCTCAACGGCCTGGGCGTGTGCCTGCTGAACGACTACCTCGCCTCGAACCGCAACCTCGAAGACGCGCGCCGCGACGCCCTGAAGCTGCTCCGCCAGAGCCTCCGCCTCAACAAGAACCAGCCGAAGATCTTCGAGCTGGTCAATCGGTATGACTGAGGGGTCGGGGGGAAGTGGTCGAGTGGTCAAGTGGTCGAGTGACCGGAGAGGTTGCTCGCTGTTGCATCGCGGGCACTTGACCACTTGACCACTTCTCTCCCATACGCTCACCCATGGAACAATCTCCCCCGCCTCCCCTCAGCTTCGCCGCGTTCCAGTCCCTCATCCGCGAGCGATACTTCGCCACCGACGCCTCCCGAGGCACGCCCGGCACGTTCATGTGGCTCATCGAAGAAATCGGTGAGTTGGCCACGGCCCTGCAAGACAACGCGCCGGGCAAGAACCCCACGGCGCAGCAGCGGGCGAACCTTGAAGAGGAGTTCGCCGACGTCATCGCCTGGCTGACCACCATCGCCAACGTGAACAACGTGGACTTGGAGCGGGCACTGCAGAAGTACACCAACCCAGAGCGCGTCAAGGGCGTCAAGGCCTGACCGAACTCCGACCGTCATCGATGGGCCGGGGGAGAAGTGGTCGAGTGACGAAGTGGCAAAGTGGCAAAGTGGCAAAGTGGTCAAGTGGACAAGTGCAAAGCCACTAGATTCGGCGGGCCTTGGCACTTGACCACTCGACCACTCGACCACTCGACCACTTGACCACTTGACCACTTCTTCCCCCCCTCCCTCACGTTCGAGGTTCCGCGCCCTCGACCGCCTCTTCTTCCTCAACCTGCTCCAGCGACACCTCGCCGCTGGCCTCGTCTTGCACCACTCGCAGCCGGCGCTGACGCACCAGTTCCAGCGTCGCCAGGAACAGCCCGATCATCTCGCCGCGGCTGCGCCCGCTGAACACCGCCCGCAGCGTCAACGCCGCCGCGCCGCTCATCACCCGCTCGCGGGCCAGCCGGTCCATGATGTCCGCGGCGTGAAGTTCGATCGGCGTGTCGTCGTACGTCACGCTGTGCGAGCCCAACCGGTCAAAGCTCACGCTCTCGAGAATCCGCTGGAATGCCTCGACGAGGTCCTGCACCTGCAGGTCTTCGATGTCGAGGTCGTTGACGGTGGAGAGGAACGCGTCGAACGCCGTCGCATCGCTGGCCGCTTCGGACAGCGGGTAGCGCTGCGCCCACGCGACGCGGCGCTCGTCGAGCGCCTCGGCGGCATCGCGGTACGCCTTGTACGCCAGCAGTTGGCGGATCAACTCGGCGGCGGGGTTGTCGGGCTCTTCCTCGGCACCGCGCGCCAGCGCGCCGATGCCCGAAGCGCCTTCTTCACCTTCCACCGCCGGCACCGGCGACACCAGCCGGCTCTTCACCTCAAGCATCGTCGCGGCGGTGACAAGAAACTCACCCGCTGCCTCGACGTCCACCCGCTCGATGTGCTGCAGATGCCGCAGATACTGGTCGGTGATCGAAGCGATCGAGATCTCGGTGACATCAAGCTCTGCGCGCCGGATGAGGTACAGCAGAAGGTCCATCGGCCCTTCGAACTGCTCCAGCCGAACTGTGTATTCGTCGGTCAACATCCGTGTCGTCTCCGCTCGGCGGCGTGTCCTGTGCCGCGATGGGGTCGTATCGAAGCTTGGGTCACATGTCTTTGCGGCGGAAAGCCGCCTCGCAGGGCATAGGGGATAGGGTGTAGGGTATGGCGTTCACGCCGGACAGCGTGCAAAGTGATCGATCGCCGAGTGCCAGACCCTAAACCCTATACCCTACACCCTCACGTCAAAACGTCCTCCGACGCCGAGTGAGCCGCCTCACGCTGACGCACCAACCCTCCCCCGTGCCCACGCCGATTGACCCAGCCTCCGAGCGAGCGTTCCTCGAAAGCGTGCTTCGCGCCGAGTCCGCCGCCGTGGCGGGCCTGACCGCCCGACTCACCCCCGCCGTTCACCAGGCCGTCGAAATCATCACCGCCTGCGCCGACGCCGACGGCAGCGTGCTGGTCTGCGGCCTGGGAAAGTCCGGCCTGATCGGGCAGAAAATCTCCGCCACCCTGGCCAGCCTCGGGGTGCCTTCGCACGCCATCCACCCCACCGAAGCGGTCCACGGCGACCTGGGGCGCATCCGCCCCGCCGACTGCCTCATCGCCATCTCCAACTCGGGCGAGACCGAAGAGGTCGTCACGCTGGCGAGCATCCTCAGGCAAGACGGCGTGCCCGTCATTAGCCTCACCGGCGGCGAAGAGCACAACGCGCTGAACCGCCTCGCTTCGGCCGCGGTGTGGCTCGGACGCATCACCGAGGCCACCGACCTGGTGCTGGCCCCGACCAGTTCGACCACGGCGACGCTGGCGATGGGCGACGCCATCGCGCTCGCCGTCGCCCGCCGACGCACGTTTACCGAGCACGATTTCGCCAAGCGCCACCCCGGCGGGAGCCTCGGCGGCCTGCTGCGCCGCGTCACCGACGTGCTGCGCTTTGAGGTCGGCAAGAACCTGCCCGTCGAGCCGCTCTCACGCACGGTGCGCGAGGCGCTCGCCGACGCTGAGAAACTCGGCCGCCGCCCCGGCGCGCTGCTCATCGTCGACGCGCACGGCGCGCTGGCGGGCATCTTCACCGACGGCGACCTGCGCCGGCTCGTCCTCAAAGGCCCCGAGCAACTCGACCGCCCCATCGGCGAGGTGATGACCCGCTCGCCCCGCTCGCTGCGTTCCGATGCCCTGGTGCGCGACGCAGTGCGCTTGGTGCGCGAGCACCGCTCCGACGAAATCCCCGTCGTCGACGCCGAAGGCAAGCCGGTGGGTCTGCTCGACGTGCAGGACCTCATCGCGCTCAAGGTCGTGTCGTAGCCGAAGCGCCTTGGAAATCCGAACGAACAAGCCCCGAGCGTAAGCGAGTTGGGCTGAACAACGCGCGGGAAGCGACTCACCCTGAAACCCATCGCCGACGCTCCGGGCTCGTTGGCGGCGTCGATCACGAACCCGAAGCGCAAGCGAGGGCCGGCGCACGAAGACCGGACGCTCGGATTTCACCCGGAACGCGTATCAGTCTTTGGTCTCGCCCGGCGCATCGCCGCCCATCGCGCGGATCTGCGCCAGGCGTTCCTCGTACCGGCAGCGCAGGGTCATCGTGTCGACGCGGAGTTTGTGGAGTTCGATGTCAAAGCCAACGCGGGCCGCCAGCGCGTAGAGCATCGCGAACACCGCCGCCGCGCCGGCGAGCACCGTGAAAACGTCGCTGAAGAGCACCGATTCCATGCCGGGTTCATCGGCGGGAATCAGGAGGTTATTCAGGTCCGCCTGTGGGTTCTCACGCCTTCATCAGCCGCTTCAACACCCCAAGATTCACCGTGTCCCAGGGCCGCCCTTTCTCATCGTCTTCTTTGGGCGTTTCGAGGATCATCGGAACGTCCTTGAGTTCGGATCGGCGCACCACCGCGCGGAACGCTCCGAGCGCCACCTCGCCGTGACCGATGTGCTCGTGCCGGTCGATACGGCTGCCGCGCTTGCCCTTCGAGTCGTTCAGGTGAACAACCTTTAGATTTCCCAGCCCGCACACACGATCGAACTCGTCGAGCACGCCTTGCGCCGCCTTCTCCGCCTCATCGCGCGTCCGCTTCTTCGTCGATCCCTCGGCGTGGTTCGCCAGGTCATAACCCGCCGCCAGCGCGTGGCATGTGTCAAAGCAATACCCGACACGCCCCGCACTGTCGCCCTGGCACTCCTCATCGATCATCCGCCGCACCAGCGCGAGTTCCTCGAACGTGCGCCCCATCGTCGATCCGCCGCCGGCGGTGTTCTCGAGACACAGCACCGTCGGCTTCCCGACGCCTTTCCCAAAAACCTCGCGGCACGCCCGCGCGATCCTCCGAGCGCCAGCTTCCAAGCCCTCGCCCAGATGCGCCCCGGGATGCGCGACGAGGTACGGGATCGAAAGCTCGGCGCAGCGTTCGAGTTCGGTCGCCAGCATCGCCGCGCTCTTCTTCCACAGCTCGGCGTCGGCGCTGGCGCAGTTCATCAGGTAGGTGGCGTGGGCGCAGGTCCGCCGCTGCCAGCCGCGCGATTTCAGCCCCTCAAGCCACTCGCGCGATTCGCTGTCCTTCAGGTCCGGCACACGCCACTGCCGCTGGTTCTTCGTGAACACCTGCACGGTGTCGAAGCCCAGTTCATCCGCGGCAACCAGCGCATTGACCATCCCGCCCGCCACGCTGAGGTGAGAACCGAACATCGATCCACTGTATCACTGCGCACAGAAACAGAACCCCGACCGTCAGGGAGGGGTTTCCGAAGAAAGTGGTCGAGTGGTCGAGTGGTCAAGTCGCAGAGCGGCGGAGTGAAACCAAGCCCCGATCGAAGGGGCCTTTGCACTTGACCACTTTGCCACTCGACCACTCGACCACTTCAACAAGAAACCCCTCCCTCACGGTCAGGGCTCAGTCCGACGCCTCCGCCTCACCCCGCGCAACCGAAGCGCGCCAGGAACCTCACCAGGTCCGCCGTGTCCACCTGCCGGTCGTTGTTCAGGTCCCCCACCGAGTACGGCGGCAGATCGTCATTCCCGAAACGGCCCAGCAGCATGATGAGGTCGGGCGTGCTCACGGTGCAGTCGCCGTTGAAATCACCGGGGCACGGGCAGGTCTGGATGCTCGCGACGTACGGACCGCCGCAAGACAGCATCACCGGAGACGTCGTCACCATCAGCCGGTGCTTGCCCGGGGGCAGCGAGATGATCCGGGCCTGCGCCGGCGTGCAGCCTTCACTCAGACCCACCGCCAGCAGCGGACTCGAGCAGTTCAGGTCGTCGATCACCGCGTACACCGGGTACGGCGCCCACGCCTTCACCGTCACGTTCCCGCCCGGCCACGCGATGTCAAACTCGTAGGTGTCGGTGTCGAAATCCGTCGTGATGTTGTCGAACAGCGTGCCCGTGATGGTCGCGTTGGCGGGTACCGTCACCGCGGCGTTGGAGGGCGATCGGCATCCCCCGTTGTAGTTGTCGATCGGAACGCCGCAGTTGGGCTCGACCTCGACGATCGTGCTGGGCGGCGTGGCCGGCAGGCACTGCGTCGAGGCGTGGGCCGGGGCGTTCCCCAGGGCCAACACCACCACCGCCGCTTGAACGCCGCGCGAGAACACCGCTCGCGCGGCCGAATGCTGGTCGATCATCTCGATCTCCTCCGCTGACGACCGCCGGGGCGCAAACCGCCGCCGATCGAAAGGACTTCAGTTTGATCGCGGATGGGTCTGACTCCATTTCCCGCGTTCCCCTCGAAGGGGGACGGCAAGGTAGCAGGCGAGCGCGAGACCGCAACGGGTCTACCCACCAATGCGCGTAAAATCTGACCTGCGGACACGAGTAGAAACCAAACATTGGTTTGATTCAACCGTTCGCATGCCCGCTGGAGCGTTATGGGCCAGGCTGCGGAGAGCGACCTCTGCCTGCGGTGTGCTTGAGGAAGCCGTCACGGAGCCGCCTTGGGCGAAGTGACGGATCAGCGCGGCCACCACCTGAGCGGTGCTTTCTACCGACCTTCCCACAACGGCCCCTGGCGAAGTGGTGGCATCCGGGCCCCCAGTTTCTCGAGCGCCGTCCGCTCGTCGGGCTCGAGCGACTTGGGCGCGACAATCTTGATCACCGCGAAAAGGTCGCCGACGTTCCCGGCTGGTCCGGCGTCGTCGCGCAGGCCGAGGCCCTTCAATCGCAGTCGCTGACCGCTGTTGGTCCCGGGGGCGATGTTGATCTCGACGCGACCGGTGAGCGTTGGCACATTCACCGCCGCCCCGAGCGCGGCCTCGGCGATCGACACCGGCAGTTCGAGCTCAAGATTCAGTTCGTCGCGCTTGAACAACGGGTGCTTGGCGACGCGGACGGTGAGGATGAGGTCGCCCGCGGCTCCGCCTCGGGTGGATTCCATGCCCGCCCCGCGGATGCGGAGTTTCCCCCCGTCGGGGAACGCGCGGGGGATGGTGACTTCGATGTCCTTGGGGGGCGGGGCGGAGGTGGCGGGGTGAGTTCCGTCGCCGACGCGGATGTGGCGTTTACCGCCCAGGGCCGCGGTGACGAAATCGACTTCGATGACACTCTCGACATCGCGCCCGCGACCGGCGGCGCGGGCCCGGCCCGCCGTGCCGGCACCCGATCGCCCGCCTCTCCCGGAAGTTCCGCGTCCGCCGCCCATCCCACCGCCGACTCCACCGCCCACCCCGCCCCCCACCCCGCCGAAGATGGACTCGAAGATGTCCGACATCTCGGCACCCTCGAAGTTGACGCCGTCGACGTTCCACGATGTGCCACCCGAACGTGGATCGAACCCGCCCCCGGCCGAGCGCGGCCCCTCGTGCCCGTACTGGTCATACACGCGCCGCTTGCCCGCGTCCGACAGCACGTCATATGCCTGCTGCACCTCGCCGAACTTCGTGGCGGCGTCGGGGGCCTTGTTGCGATCCGGGTGCAGTTCGCGGGCGAGTTTTCGATAGGCGGACTTGATCTCGCCCTCGCCCGCCGAGCGCGGGATGCCGAGGACTTCGTAATGGTCACGGGGAGCGGACATGCGTGCGCGGAGTGTAGGGATTGGGGCTCGGTGGGGCAGGCTTCCAGCCTGCCTTTTGGAAGAACAGACAGGCTGGAAACCGGCCCCACCGCTGAAATCTTGCGGGTTTCGCCGCGTTGATCTTTCCACCCGTGACGGGGATACTCTGCCGGGTCGACCCGGAGCGGTCGGCGGGCGTGGGCGTTCTCAATCGGCCGGGTGGCTGGGGGGGCGTCGCGCCGGGTGATGGTGCGGCCAGCCGGCCGCGGTGTCGAATCGGCGTCCCGCGCACATGGCCAACGAGTCTTCCACCCCCGAACGCCTGTTCACCCCCGCCAAGCCGGGGACCAGGATCGCAGATTTCAACGTGCTGGCCGAGGTCGGGCGCGGGGCGGCGTCGATCATCTATCTCGTGCAAGACCCCAAGTCCAAGCAGGTCAAGGCCCTCAAGCACGTCGAGAAGTTCGAGGCCAAAGACCAGCGCTTCCTCGACCAGGCCGAGGCCGAGTACGAGGTCTCGTGCAAGGTCCGCCACCCGCTGGTCCGTCAGATCGAGCGCGTCATCAAAGTGCGCGACGGGCTGCTCGGCGGTGTCAAGCACCTCTACCTCGTGATGGAGTACGTCGACGGCATCAGCGTCGAACGCAAGCCGCCCGACACCTTCGAGAAGGCCCTCAAAATCTTCATCCAGACGGCCCGCGGCCTGGAGGCGATGCACAAGGCCGGCTTCGTCCACGCCGACATGAAGCCCAACAACATCGTGGTGCTCGAAGACGGCAGCATCCGCATCATCGATCTGGGACAGGCCTGCGCCATCGGCACGGTGAAGGAGCGCATCCAGGGCACCCCGGACTACATCGCCCCGGAGCAGGTCCACCGCCGCGCCATCACGCCCAAGACCGACATCTACAACCTCGGGGCCACGATGTACTGGGCCCTGACGCGCCAGAACATCCCCACGGCGATCCCCAAGGAAAGCAACTCGCTGGTGTCGACGCTCGACGACGCCTTCATTGCCAAGCCCAAGCCAGTCAACGAACTGAACAAGCGCGTGCCCGAGGTGCTCAACTCGCTCATCATGCGCTGTGTCGAAGTGGACGCCGACAAGCGGCCCGAAGACATGACAAGCGTCGCCGATCAGCTCGAGGGAATCCTTGAGTGGATCAAGACGAACATGGCAACGGGCTGAAGGGGAGTCGGGGGTCGGGGGTCCGGGGGTCCGGGGGTCCGGGGGGCGGTTCGACGGGGTTCGATCACGGTTGCCGAATGCTTCGCTCGAGCGCCGCGGTTCCGGCCGGGTGCGGCATGCAATGCTCCACACGCACGATGTGGTCCCGCAAGCGAGTTGATCGCCTCGGCGTCTGCAACACGCGCCGGAGGACGCCGCTTCTCCCCGGCTTTTCCCCGACCGGGCGCGTTTGTCATCCACGTCGGCACCACGAAAACTCGCATGTCTCACGAATCACCTGATTCGGTGTATCAGCGAGGGAACTCCCTGACTCTTCTCCCGAGGAAACGGCATCACACAGGTTTGAGTCGCCCACTCACAGGGTTCACCCTGACATCGCGATGCTGTGTGTCGTGGACCCCCCTGACGCGGTGATCGTGTGCGACGTCACCCGGATTGTCACGGACACCTGCGGAGGTAAATCGGTGAAGCCGTGCGTTCGGGAATCCCCTCGGTCCAGCCGCAACTTGCTGACGTGGCGGGCTTCCGTCGATATAACGAGACTGGTTGGGACGTCTCCGGGGGTGAAACGAACCACGGCTATGGAGACGGCGCGAAGCCGATCACGATGGGCTCACACCTGCTTGAACTGCGTACCGATTGCGACTGCCTATGCCCGGAGACCGCCGCGCAGCTTTGCGGCTTCACAGGCGTGCTGCACACCTGCCCGGAAACGGAGGCGTCGGCGTGGCTCGTCGCCGCCGCGCGGGCGCTCAACGCCCTGATGCACACACAGTCTTCGTGCTGGCTGATGGACGCCAACATCGACGAGGCCACCGGGCACTGGCGTCCGAACGCCTACGGCATGACCTGCGAGCCCGGCAGCCCCACATGGCTGGCGGTGCGCGAGCAGTTGCAGAGCGGATTCCCCGCCGACGACGCGCGCGGGCCGAAGGTCCGGGCGTTCGGGCTCCCGCTTGAGATTTGTCTGGCTCGAAACCAGATGTACCACAACGGCGAATGGGACCGCTCGTCGTACCGCGCGGTCTGCGAGCGCGTCGGGGTGCATGACTTCGTTCGGTGCGTTCGTGTGCTGAAGGGTGCGTCGCAGCGCCGCTGGCTGGTGGCCGAGCTTTGCAGCCTCGACGCCTGCCGCCCCTGCGCGCCAGAGAAGCCCGCGTTGCTCGGGGCGCTCACCGACGCCGTCGTCTGCGCCTACGACCACCGCTTCCTGCGCCTCGAGCGGGCCCGCGCCGCGCTGATGGCGCGTGTCAGCCCCGCGGCCCACGCGGTGCTCCCGCTGCTCGCCGACGGGTTCAGCGAATCCGAGATCGGCAAGCAGATCTTCCGCAGCGTCCACACGGTGCACGACCACGTGAAGCAGATCTACAAGGCGCTCGACATTTCGAGCCGCATCGAACTTCGCGACCTGTGGATGGGCACCAGTCAGCCGACGCCTGATCGGCCCGGTTCAGCCGTTCCGAGTCGCACGCACGGCATCGAATGATTCAAAGAGCGATCTGGGGGCCCAGATCGGCACAGCGACTCACCTGTTTAGGTCATCCGAGATATGCCTGTCAAGGTAATAGTGGCACGCGCGCTGGCTGATTGTGGCCCGAAGGGGACGCAGACTCCGATCCGCTGCCTACTGTCGTTCATCGCGCCCGGGGGGCTTGCGGTCCAACCTGGAGTACCGAGTTCGTGCCCGCTGATCAGACATCCGAATCGCAGCGGGCCTTCGTCAACGGCACCCGCGGCACAACCGATCCCTCGGACTTGCCGCGGCGTTGCTGCGAGCTCGTGGCCGAGGGCTTCTGCTTGCGGTTGACCGAGCCGCGCGCGTGGCTGAACCAGATCGCAGAGCGGCTGGCGAACCTGCTCGGCCCGAACACGGCGTGCTGGATGTCCGACGCGGCGCTCGATCAGGAAGGCACGGGATGGATCGGGAACGTCTTCGCACCCGGCACCTGGGACGGGAACGAGTTGTTCACGCTCGCGAGTTCGGAAACGCGGAGCGGCTTCCCGCTGGGCGACGCGCCGGGGTGCCCGCTCCGCGCGTTCACCGTGCCCGGCGCCGCCTGCATCGACCGCGCGGGGATCTACTCGGATTCCGACTGGCAGGCGTCGCGGTACCGGGTCGTGTGCGAGCGCGCCGGGGTGCATGACTTCGTCCGCGGCGCGCACCTCGTGGGCCCGCCGGGCTCGCGGCGCTGGTTGGTGGCGGAAGTGCAGGGCCTTGAACCGGATTGGTCGGTCGGTCCGACGATCTGCGAACCCCTCGCCGCGGTCATGCCCGGCATCGCCCGCGCATACGACCAGCGGTTCCTGCGCCGCGAGAGGGTGCGCCAGGAACTGGCGGATCGGGTGCGTCCGGCTCAGCGCGAGACGCTGGTCTACTGGGCCGAGGGCCTGAGCGAGCCGGAGATCGCCCGCAAGGTCTTTCGCAGCGTGCACACGGTGCACGACCATGTGAAGCGCATCTACGGGCGCTGGAGATTTCCAACCGGGTCGAGCTGCGTGACCTGTGGATGGGGTATGCCGACCCGGCGCTCGAGTCGAAGTGATGATGCCGAGGTGCGTGGGGGAGTGAAAGCCTTCGCGGCGTCGCCGTACAGTCGTGGATGAGCGCAGACGTTTCAACTCGCGGCGGGGCTGACCCCGGGCCGACCCACATGAGCGCCGACGAGTTCCGCGCCGCCGCCCATGAGGTCGTCGAGTGGATCATCCGCTACCACGAGCACACGGTGCACGAGGCACCGGTGCTCCCGAACGTGAAGCCCGGCGACATCGCCCGCGCCCTCCCCGCCCACGCCCCCGAGCACCCGCGCCCCTGGCGCGAAACCCTCGAGCAGTTCGAACGCACCATCCTCCCCGGCGTCACCCACTGGCAGGCACCGGGCTTCCACGCCTTCTTCCCGTCGGCGTACTCGCACCCCTCGATGCTCGGCGACATGCTCTGCGGCGCCCTCGGGGCCGTCGGGTTCCTGTGGCAGGGCTGCCCCGCCATGACCGAAGTCGAGACCGTCGTGCTCGATTGGCTGGGCGAAATGATCGGGCTGCCGCTGGCGTTCCTCGATGGTGCATCCAACCACTCCGGCGGCGGCGTCATCCAAGGCACGGCGAGCGAAGCGGTGCTCGTGGCCATGCTCGCCGCGCGCGCCCGTGGTACGTCGGCTCTCCGAGCCGACTCTTCTCCAGACCAACCACCACGCCCGAACCCCGCTCCCATCCTCACCGCTTACACCTCCACCCAAGCGCACTCGTCGATCGTCAAAGCCGCGATGGTCAGCGGCATCGGGCGCGAGAACGTCCGCCTCATCGGTGTCGATGATCGCCTCGCCTTGCGCCCCGACTTGCTCGAACAGGCCATTGAGAAAGACCGCGCCGAGGGGCGAGTGCCCTTCTTCATCTGCGCCACCGTCGGCACCACATCAACCACGGCGGTCGACCCCGTGCCCGCCATCGGCGCCATCGCGCAGCGTCACGGCGTGTGGCTGCACGTCGACGCCGCCTACGCCGGTGCCGCCATGGTGTGCCCCGAGTTCCGCTGGATGAACGCTGGTATCGAGCTCGCCGATTCGTACAACTTCAACCCGCACAAGTGGCTGCTCACCGGCTTCGACTGCTCGGCGCTGTGGGTGCGCGACCGCCGACCGCTCATCGACGCCCTCTCGATCACCCCGGAGTATCTGCGGAACAAGGCCAGTGAGACCGGCGCGGTCATCGATTACCGCGATTGGCAGGTGCCGTTGGGAAGGCGCTTCCGAGCGTTGAAACTGTGGTTCGTGCTGCGGCACTACGGCGTATCCGGCCTGCAAGCCTTCATCCGCGAGCATGTGGGCCTCGCCGAGCGTTTCGAGCAGATGGTGCGCGAGGATGAGGCGCGGCGCTTCGAGGTCGTGACACCCCGCGTGCTGGGCCTGGTGTGCATCCGCCCGAGGTACGTCGGCTCTCCGAGCCGACATGACTTGGACACCCTCACCCGGCGCATCCACGAACGAATCAACGCCACCGGCCAGGCTTATCTCACGCACACCGTCATCCCCCTGCCGGATGGCAGCGGCGACGGCTACGTCATCCGCGTCTCCATCGGCACCGCGAGCACCAAACTCGAACACGTCGAACGCCTGTGGCGATTGCTCTGCGAGGCGGCGGATGCGGAATCGTGAATGGGAGTTGCGACCCCTCACGACGAGAGAAATCGAACGCGGCGCGAAGCCCCTTGGCCACCGAGTTCGCGCTCGGAGCTCGGATGGACAGACCCGTGATGAGAAGCCGACCCTGAGGCTCTGCGAAGGGTCGGATCGAGTGCCGCGACCGCACCGGATTCACACGCGCGAGATCAGAGGCCTGAGCCCATCCTTCTCCCCGCCTCCCTGATCGTCTCGATTTTCTTGCAGAACGCCCAGCGAACGAACTTCCGACCCTCGCTCTTGTTCTCGTAGAACACGCTCGGCGGGATCGCCGCCACGCCCACCTTCTCGATGAGGTGCTTCACCAGCGTCACGTCGTCGGCCAGCCCCAGTCGAGCGCTCACCTTTGAGTGGTCGGCGTAGATGAAGTACCCGCCCCGTGGCACCTCAAACTCGTAGCCCTGCTCGCGCAGGATCAACGCCAGCAGGTCGCGCCGCTCGACGAACTCGCGCCGTGTCTGCTCGAAGTACGACTCGGGCGACCGCAGCGCCGCCGCCGCCGCGTGCTGCATCGGCGTGCTCACGGCGAACGTCAGGAACTGGTGGGCCGAGCGGATCGCTTTGGTCAGCGCCGGCGGCGCGATCGCCCAGCCGATCTTCCAGCCCGTCAAGCTGAACGCCTTCCCGAGCGAGTTCAGCGTGACCGTTCGCTCGGCCATGCCTTCGAGCGACGCGATTGAAATATGTTCGCCGTCATAGACCAGCCGGTCGTACACCTCATCGCTGATCGCCACGAGGTTGCTCTGCCTGCACACCGAGGCGATCTCCCCGAGCTCCTCCCGCGTCAACACGCGCCCGGTCGGGTTGTGCGGCGTGTTCACGACGATCAGCTTCGTCCGCGGCGTGACGGCCCTGCGAAGTTCGGCCGGATCAAAGGTGAAGCCCGGGCCCCGCATCGTGACAAACCTCGGCGTGGCCCCGGCCATCGCCACGCACGCTCGATACGAATCGTAATAAGGCTCGAAAAGGACCACCTCGTCGCCCGGGTTGAGCAGCCCGAGCATCACCGCGGCGATCGCCTCGGTGCAGCCCGATGTGACGGTGACGTTGGCGTCGGGGTCAGTGAAGACACCGCTGCGGGAAGTGAAGCAACGGGCGATTTCCTGGTTGAGGGCCGGGACCCCCAGCATGCGGGCGTACTGCGCGTGCCCGGCGTGAATGGCTTCGATCGCCGCCGCCTTCACATGTTCGGGCCCGTCGAAATCCGGGAATCCCTGCGCGAGGTTGACCGCCCCGTGCTCGGTCGCCAAGCGGGAGATCTCCGTGAAGATGGTGGTGCCAAAGGGCACGAGGTTGGCGTTGGCGAGCATGGTCTTGGTGGCTTGGGGCTTATGGCTTGTGGCGAGGCTCGGAACTCGGGGCTTCGAGATTTCGGGTTTGAGCCTAGTGCCCAGTGCCCGATGCCCGATGCCCGATGCCCGATGCCTTCTCCGGATTATGGGTCCATCAAGCACAGACCGGACCCCGAACCCCGACACGCGAACCCCGCCCGGAGCGGCAGAACTGCTACGTCCAACCCCAAAATGACGGGAAGTCAAGGGATTTTCCTTCGGGATCGCGGTTTTTTGGCGTACACTGCGAGTGGAGACATGGAAGTGGAATCCCTTTTCGCTTGGTGGGATTCCTGAGCTGTAACGGATTTTTCATAGAGAAAAATCCGGGCGCGATCACTTTGCGCTTGCACCCTCCCAATTCCGAGGTATGCTGTTGGCATAGGAGGGAAGCTCGCGGGAGGAAACACGTCTCTCCCCCCCGGCTTCCGTGCTTGGTTTGAACTCGTTCAGGGCTTCAATGCGCCACTGGTCCCCGGCGATTGCGGCTACCCGAGTCGTTGCAGCATGAGGAGTAGGGATATGCGTCACATTGCGTTTGCGTCCGTTCTGCTGGCCGCCGCTGGCTCTGCCCAGGCCGGTTACAGCAATCAGCTGGATCTCCAGATCGAGTTCCAGGGTCAGGTGTGGGTCATGAGCCAGTACCAGCAGGACTGGCAGACTCAGACTCTCCCCGACGGCTCGTTCCGTCTCTGGGGTCAGTCGACCTGCTTCACCGATGGCCAGGGCGGCGCCGTCACGGCGGCCTATGAGCTCGTCCTCTCGTCGAGCGAGCCCGACCCCACCGGCCGCGGCTTCCCGTTCGCTTCGGTGAGCTCGTCCTTCACCATCACGAACTCGTTCCCCGTTGCCAACCCCTTCACGGTGCTGACCACCGTTCCGATCAGCGTCCCCTTCCCGGCCACCGGGATGCGTGGTTCGCACTCGGGCTCGGTGCTCGACAACTCCGCGAACCTCAACGGCGCGACCGTTGCCGCCGGCGTCGGCTCGGCTCTCTATACCGCCCTGCTCGACGGCCTGCCCGTCGCCAGCCTGCGGAACGACCCCTTCGCCCAGATCGCCCCCGGTGGCGGCTCTGCCAGCATCGGCTCCACCAACTTCGGCGTCCCCGCCTTCTTGGGCGGCCCCGCCGCGGCCACCAGCCTGGGCATTCTGAATGCCTTCGTGCTCTCGGCCGAGGACTCGGTCACCAGCAACAGCACCTTCATCATCACCCCGGCCCCCGGTGCGGTGGCTCTGGGTGGTCTGGCTGGCCTGGTCGGCCTCCGCCGCCGTCGCTAATCGGTTGATATCCCCTCTGCAGGGGACCTGAAGCGGGTCCGAAAACACCTCACGAAAAATAAACGTGTCGGTTGCTTCGGAACTGGCCGCCATTTGTTTGACCAAGCGCCCCGCCGGTAAATCCTTGTCTATCAAGGATTTATCGGTGGGCTTCATTTTTGAGATTACCCAGTGTGAACCTTGTTTCAGGGAGTTCCAGGGCATTCCCTCAATCAGCGTCCGAATTGCCTCTTGCAAGCGCGGATTTTTCGGGCATACTTCTCCTGTTCTCCCGCCCGGGGACCAAATGGGCGAAGAGAACCAGCGATTCGGGTGTAGGAGCCCGGACCTGTCACGACACGTCTAGTCGAGGGAGAGACCCCATGCGTCGCACTTCAGTTTTCTTTGCGTCTGCCGCTCTGGCTCTGGCCGCTGGCTCGGCCTCCGCCGTGCCGCTCTTTGACTTCGTTCTCTCTGAGAACGGACTCCCGGTCTACAGCGCGTTTGCGAACCCCGGTTCGTGGACCTCGGCCCCCATCGGTGGCGGCGCGTTCCTGATCCAAGGCTCGTACGCCTCTGGCACGGTGTCTTTCGACTATCAGCTCACGCTGAAGTCCGACCCCTTCGCCACTGCGAACTTCAACCTCACCAATACCAGCGGGGCGCTTGGTCTTTATTCGACCTCGCTGACTCTGGCCGTCACTCCTGTGGCGGCCCCTAGCAGCTACCAGGGCTCCATCTCGGGCTCGATCGGCGACGATCCTGCCACCTCGAACGGTGCCCTGCTTTCCGCCGCCCCGGCCCTCTATGAGGCCTTGGTTGACGGCGGCGTGTTCCAGGTCATGTACCCCGCCCCCTTCGCTCTGGCCGAGCCCTTCGGCGGCCTGACCGCTGACCTGCCCGCTCTGAACTTCGCTGGCGCTGGCGGCCCCGCGGTGGCGAACTCCATCGGCCTCCGCAGCAGCTTCACCCTGACCAACGGCGACAGCGTCGGCCTCGTTACCCGCTTCGACATCGTCCCGACCCCGGGCGCTGCCTCGATGCTCGCGGTGGCCGGTCTGGTCGGCCTGCGTCGCCGCCGCTAAGTGAACACGCGAGGCCGATCGGGGCCATCCCCGCTCCGCTCTCCTCGGGTTCACGAAGGGCACGATTGATCTTTCCCTTGTAAGTCTCCGTGTGCGGGCAGTCACCCTGCCCGCACACGGTATGACAACGGAATCTGACGGCATTCCCCTTGAACGCTGGCTTCGGCGCGGTGCGCCGGTGAACAAGGGCCGTCCACTTCCCATCTCCACTGCACCGCGTGAAACGGGCTCCGCTTGGTGGCCCGTTTTATTCTTTTTGGGGCTTGGTGACTGTTTGCACGACTCTTTCGCTCCGGTCGGAGTCACTGTGACGCTGGAGCATTGAACGCCGATACACTCTCTCTATGACCGTTGACCTCGCACGCCTATACCAAGCGTTTGAACCTGCTCCGTTAAAGCCGGGGCAGCAAAAGGATTTGTACGTCGATCTGTCGGCGGTTCGTGGCGAGCATGAAGTGGGTGGCATCGCGAAGAAGCTCGCCATGTGCATGAGGCTGTCGAAAGGGCCTACATGCCAGTTGCTGACGGGGCATCGCGGGAGCGGAAAATCCACCGAACTCTACCGCTTGGAACGAGAACTGGGTGCCGGCACCCCGAAGTTGTTCGCGGTTTTCTGCGACATCGACGAAGCGCTGAACCGGAATGATCTTGATTTCCCAGACCTCTTGCTCGCCATCGTTCGGCAACTGGCGATTCAGGTGAAGACCAAGCTCGGGATTGAGCTTCGGAAGAGCTATTTTCAAGATCGCTTTGAAGAGCTCAAGGAACTCCTCGGCCGGGAGGTCAACCTCGAGACGTTGGAGCTTGGCGAAGGCATGGCCAAGGTCGTTGGGACGATCAAGGCCAGCCCGAAGGCGCGCGAACAGGTTCGGGCGATGCTTGAGCCGAGGGTCGATTCGTTGCTGCACGCCGCGAATGACGTGATCGCGCAGACACGGGACGCGCTCAAAGGCAAGGGCTACTCCGATCTGGTGCTCATCGTCGACAACACGGACCATCTGGCTCGGAGAGATGGTGAAGGAGCGGAGCGGTTCCCGGGAGAGAACCTCTTCATCCGACGGTACTCTGAGGTGTCACGCTTTGACTGCCACGTCGTCTACGCGATCCCGTTGGAACTGGCTTACTCTGTGCGCGAGTCCGAGATCAAGCGCTTGTACGGTTGCAAGACACCCGTCGTCGGCGTGACAAAAGTCCGTGATAAAAATGGCAGTCCATTTGAAATGGGGATCGACCGATTCCGGGAGGTCATCCGCAAGCGCGTCGCGTTTGCGGGGGCTTCGATGGCGGAGGTCTTCGAGAGCGACGCCGTTCGCGACGAACTGATTCTCCTTACCGGCGGGCAACCGCTCGAACTCTGTGCGCTCATTCGTGAGTGCGTCCTGGGCGGGCTGCCCATCCGCTCTGAGCGGCTCACTGAAGTGAAGCGCCAGGAGCACCGTGGATACGCCAGATGGTTGCAGCGAAGGCACTGGAACATCATCCAGCAGATTCGGGCGGGTCAACAGCCGATGCCGGATGACTCGAATGCTCTGGCGCTTCGCGACCTGATCGAAGGGCGTGTGATTCTGTACCACATGAACGACGAGGACTGGCTTGCCGTCAGCCCGCTGGTTGGCGAACCGCCCGCTCAGTTGAGTGAATCCGATGGCTGAGCCATTGCCCGATCGCGGCTATGGCGGTCTCGCGGCGGACAATGCGAGCACGCTGCAGCGGCTGCTCGCCGCGCTGGCCGTTGCGCGAGGTGGGCTTTCATTCATATTCGCGGTGTGCGCGTCGGTGCCGCTGCGGCGGAAGGTCGTCGAAGAGATCGTGAAAGGGGTTCCGGGGACGCTGTCGGTCGAGTTGCGATCGGAAGGGGACGACGTGTTTGATGCCGCGGCGCGCGAGTCGGGCGGCACCACGCCGACCGTGGTGGTCATCAGTGGGCTCGATCTCGCGCTGCTCGCCGAGCATCGGTCCGGCGCGGCAGTGACGGCTCTGAACGCGTCGCGCGAACTGTGGCGCGGCCGATTCCCGTGCCCGGTGGTGTTCATCCTCTCGTGGGCTTCGCTCGATCGTGTCGTGCGAGGCGCGCCGGATCTATGGTCGCGGAAGAGCCATTTGTTTGAGTTTGATGATGAACGGAGCGGGGAGATGGTCGCGATGCCGCCCGGCTCCGGCCTCGGGATTGCGAACGATGTCGCGGTCTGGCCGTCGGCGCGGCGGCTGGCGAGGACGGTGGAACTGGACGCACGATTGGGTCGGTCGGAAGCCGCGGCGGACCCGTTCGCTCAGCGCGCGCGAACAGACTGGTTGATGGAACTGGGACATCTTTGGCTCGCCGAGGGCCGGTTCAATGAAGCGCGCGAGGCGTTTGCTCGGGTAAGCGAGCGGGCTCGCGCGGGCAAAGACTGGAGCGTATTCGCGAGCGGCGCGGCGTGGGAGTCGCATGTCATGACTCTTTTGGGCGAGCCTGCTCGGGCCGCGGTGACCCTGGAGGAAGCCCTGTCGGTTGTTGAGTCAAAGGCCGCGAAGGATGATCCGAGTTTGTCAACGCTTCTGAGCACCATTGGTGCGACAAAGCAGCAGCTTGGCGATTTGGCGGCGGCGCGTGGGCACATGCATCGGGCGATCGAGATCGATTTGAAGCACTTCGCCGCGGACCATCCGACGGTGGCGGCGAGCTACTCGAATCTGGCGATGATCGAAAAGGACCTGGGCGAGTTGGCGGCGGCGCGTGGGCACATGCATCGGGCGATCGAGATCGATTTGAAGCACTTCGCCGCGGACCATCCGACGCTGGCGGCGAGCTACTCGAATCTGGCGATGCTTCAGAAGGAGATCG
>JBJXFG010000052.1:0-43165 GCA_046154665.1 Phycisphaerales bacterium
ATCGACGCCCGCCAACGAACCCGAAGCGCAAGCGAGGGCCGCTGCATGGACACCAAACGCGTGGATATCAACTGGGATTCGTATGAGCGGAGGACTTGGGTGCTTCCTTTGCCCATGACTTGGCAAACTCAAAGAGGGGTTGAGTCTTCAGAATCGCACGCTCATCCGTCACTTCGCCCAAAGCGGCTCAGTGACGGCTTCCGGGAGCATGACCGGTGGCTGTCACCGAGATCGTCTCCCAACTCTCGCACCTCCGCACCTCCGCACCTCCGTGCCTCCGTGCCTCCGTGCCTTCCCCCATACACTCCGCCCCGATGCCCAGCGCCGCCGATCACTTTGCTGTTCAGATCGGTCGAGTCGCCTCGGCGTGCGCGGCGGTATGGATCAACCTCATCTTCTCGGGCTGCAGCGCGGACCGGCCGCTGAATCCGTCGTTCCCGCTCACCTATGACGCCGCCCGCGAAGACCTGCGCCGCATGCGGGCCAACAAGGTCGCGCTGGCACGTCCTGTCGTGGTGGCGGCGGGCATCTTCGACCCCGGGGCGGGGTCGAAGTGGGTCGGCGATGTGCTGCGCGAGGTCACCACCACACCCGAGATGGTCGTCAGCACAGGCTTCTGGGGCTGCGACACGTTTGATGATTGTGCGGCGCGGCTGGTGTCGAAGCTGAACGAGCGGTTTCCGCCGAGCGCCGCCGATCCGATGCAGACCGTCGAGGTGGACGCCGTGGCGGTCTCGATGGGCGGGGTGGTGTCGCGCGTGGCGGCGTTGCGACGCCAGCCCGATGAGCCCGCTGCCAAGACGCCGCGGCTGAACATGAGGCGGCTGTTCACGATCGGCTCGCCGCACCACGGGGCCGAATGGTGGGACCGGGCGCCGTGGGATCAGCGTGCGATGGACATGCGCCCCGGCGGGCCGCTGCTGCGCCGGCTGGAGCTCAGCTGGAAACGGGCCCGCGAGCGCGGCGCGGGGGGAACCGGTGCTCTCGACAGCGAGGCTTACGACGTGTACGCGTATGTGCGTCTGGGCGATCAGATTGTGGGCGAGGAGAACGCGGCCGGGCCCGATGGGAGACTGTGGTGGGTGGGTAACCCGGCGCTGGAGTTCGCGCACCTGCAGGCGTTCGATGACCCGAGGATTTTGGTGGACATCGCGCGGCGGCTGCGGGGCGAGGCACCGTTCACGACCGAGCCGGCTGCACCATTGCCCGCGCGGTAGAGGCGTTCACCGCGGAGGCGCGAAGAACGCGGAGCCGAAGGCATTTTCAACGCGGAGAGCGCGGAGAGCGCGGAGGAAGGCAAGAGAGAGGAACGTGGGGTTCGGGTGTCGGGGTTCGGGGTTCGGTCCGAAACGAGGCGACGCGACGCTTTCACTCTGCCACTTGGCCACTTGGCCACTTGACCACTTGACCACTTCCCAGAAGCCCCTCCCTGACGGTCGGGGTTCCGTTTGAGTGCGTGTTCCCACTCCGTGCCTTCTTCCATTACGCCGCCATCGAGAAGCGCCCGCTGTGCAGTCGTTTGAGCAGTCGTTCTTTGTCGCCGGGTTGGAGGAAACGGCTGAAGACGCAGGCCATGCGGACGGGGCCGGGCTGGTCGATGTCGTCTTCTTCGATCCAGACGACGTTGCCGAAGGCGTAGACGGGTCGGCGGTCGGCGACGCGGAGCATCCCCGCGCCGGGCAGTTGCAGGCGGAGGGCCACCTGCGATCCTGGCTGGATGGGGTGATCGATCTCGAAGCGCATGCCGCCCTCGGAGAGGTCATAGGCGTGACCTTCCCACTGGAAGCGGTCGCGGTCGAGGGGGCGCACCGCCACCGATGTGTACATCGAGGGCAGGATGAAGCGCGGATGTTGACGACGTTCCCGAGCGTGGACTTCCATGTCCGGCTCCCAGAGTGGGGGGTGGAAGGGCAAGCCAGTGAAGGGGCAAGCCAGTGGAGGGGCTCGCCGTCAGGGGGCGAGCGAGTGGAACCACCGGTGTCGCGCACACAGACCGCCGGCGACGATCGTTCGATCCCTATCGGTCCTGCGGTGATCGGGCTTGAGGCTATCACACCTTGATTCAGGGCGAAAGACCGAGAATCGCCCTGATCGGGGGGTGGGGGGCGGGACGGGAGTCTGGAGTCGGGAGGGAAAGCGGCCAAGCGTTACGCCGCGGCTCGGTTCTTTCTGGTTGGTTGTTCGATGCTGACGACGAGTCGGGCATGCGGGAGCGGCGACCCTGTTGCGGCGTTGCCGCCGAAGACTTTCGCTCGCAGCGCGAGCAGGGCGGCCTTGTCGGGTGCGGCGAGGGCGTCGCGGGTGCGGGTGACGCGGCCGAAGGGGCTCTTGTCCTCGGCGCGTCCGTTGGATTCGAGCACGTCCGCGGCGCGCTCGAAGGCGGATTCGCTGAGAAGAAGGGCCGCGGGCTCGGCACCGAGTGTCTTGGCGAGGCGGTTCAGCATGGCGAGGCTGGGTTCGTCGAGGCCGAGTTCACGGGCGAGATGTGTCGTGGCGCGGTTGATCGGGGGCTCGCGCCAGCGGCCGCGCCAGGCGACTCTCGAAATGAGCACGCTGGCGACGACGACGAGCGCGCCGATGACGCACCAACCGGCGATGAGCCAAGGCGAGCCGGCGACCGCCGACGCGGCCGCTCCCGCGAGGTCGGTGCCGGCGCTCCCGGCCGAGGACGACGGCGTAGGCTCCGAAGTGAACAGCACCGCGCGGGGCGTCTCGGCGCTGAGCATGGTGGCGGAGTGGGCGAAGTTCATGCTGGAGCGTGCTCTTTCTGTGCGCGGGCACCGTCGGCGGTGCTCGGGCTGCGGCTCGGTGCGTCGTCCCACAAGAGCCTTGATCGGGCCATCAGGCGCGTGGCGCAGCGCCGGGCTCTGGCGCGGGCGAGCGGGTCGCGTTCGTTCTCGGCGCGTTCCACCGCGCGGGGGGCGAGTTCTACGAGGCCGCCCGAGGCGGGATCGCCCACTTCCGCGATCCACAGGCCCGAGGCGCGGTGCGGGGCGCGGGGGTCGTCGATCATCGCGGCGGCGAAGCGAAGGGCCGCGGCGCGGTCGGCACCGATGAGAGCGCGGATCGCGTTGGCGCGCACGCGCGGCGTGTCGTCCTCGGCCCAGCGCTCGAAGCGGACCCGCGCGTGCAGCCGCCACAGGCCCTCGACGGCCTCGGCGCGGACGCGCGGGTCGGAGTGGTCGGTGGCGTCTTCGAGGACGCGCGCGGCGAGCGACTCGGCGCAGCGCCCGAGCAGGTGCGCGGCCTTGGCCGCCACGCGCTGGTCTTTGTCGGTCAGCAGCACGACGAGCTCATCGAACACGCGCGAGGCGAGGCGGAGTCGGCTCAGCGTGCCGAGCACGCCGACGCGCTGCCGCACCGGGCCGGAACGGAGTTGCTCGAGGCATTCGTCCACGAAGCGCTTCTCATCGGCGTGTCGGGCGCGGGCCGCGGCGGCGGCGCTTTCCCACTGGCGGTCGCCATCGGGGTATGAGAAGGGGTCGAACTCGCGGAGGACCTGGTCGGCGAGGGAGCGGGTCGCTTCGTGCGGCGAGCGGAGCAGGGTGCGGAAGCACGGGGCGACGGTGCGGCGGCGCGAAGGGCTCTGGGCCGAGGCGAGCGCGCACGCCGCCGCCGCGGAGACTTCGGGGCACGGGTCGAGCGTGAAATCGGTGAGGGTTTCGTCGACAAGCCGCCCGGCGGGTTCGCCGCTGAGGGCCAGCACGGCGTCCATTCGTGCGGCGGGCTCTGGGTCGGCCAGGAAGCCGGAGATGTGCAGCAGGCGGCGCTCGGGCCGAACCAGCAGCCGCGCCAGGCGGATCGAAGCGCGGCGGAGCGGGGCGGGGTCTTCGGCGAGGCGGGCATCACTGGGCAGCAGTTTCTCGACAGCGCGGAGGCGGCGCAGCGCGATGGCCCTTCCGCGCAGCGGCAGCAACGCCGCGCCTTCGAGCAAACGGGTCTGGGCGTCGGGGCCGCCCACCTCGGCCCACTCCGCGGCGACGGGTGCGAGGGCGGGGACGGCGAGCCAGTCGATGAGGCGCGCCGAGACGGATTCCGGCGCGAGCCGGCGTGCGGCGGAGCGGAGGGCCATGTGCCCGGGCTCGTCCGGGCGGTCGAGCCAGCGGCGCAGGTGCGGGCCGGGGCGATGGACCACCTTGAGCGCGCAGTGCACGGGGGCGCTGTCGCGGTGCTCGACGTAGCCCTCGAGCGCGGCGCACAGGGCCGCCTCGATGGGGCCTTCCAGGGCGGCGTCGTGCTCGGGCGCGTCGTCGTCTTGCAGCGCGGCTTCGCACGCCCGCGCCACGGCGCGACGCGCGGCGGCGGCGACCTCGGGCTCGGCGTCGAGCGCGAGCCTTTCGAGAATCGAGCCGTGGCGCGCCCGGCGCGGGGCCGACACGCGGCGCAGGCCGCTGAGCAGATCGCCCGACAGTTCCGCCGACGCCCCGCGATCGGACGGCGCGGCGGATTCCGACAGCTTCACCGCGGCGTCGTCGAGGTCATTGGCGGCGGCGCTGAGCACCAGGTCGCGCGTCGCGGGCGTCAGGCGTGGCCAGGCGCTGAGTGCCGCGGTGAGCACGCGGCGCGGCTCGCGGCTTCGCCCCATGCACTCGAGCAACTCGATGACGAGCACGTCGGTTTCCGTACCCTGAGCCCATGGCACGGCGCTGAGCAGGGCCTGCTCGCGGGCCGCACGCCCGCTGCGTCTGAGGATGGCCGCGCGCTGCGCGAGACTGGGCATGGCCTTCACACCGATCGACGAAAGACCCGCGGCGTTCGCGTTCCCTGATGAGGGGATTTGTTCGAAGACCCGCGGAACGGTTGTGTTCGTCGGAAAGTGAATCGGCCCGATAACGCCCGGCGCTGCAACGGGTTGCGTTCGGTCCGGTCAAACCCGCCTCGGCTGGTGGTCACGAACCAACGCCCGAGAAGATGCGAGACCCCTGCGAAAGAGCAGGGGGGAACCATGTGAAAATCTTGACGAAGGCCTTGCCAGACCGCGAATCGGGCCTAAAGTCGATGTTCCCAGCGCCAAACGCGCGTTTGGGGAGAGAGACCGAGCGATTCCTGTTCGGATTCTGTGCGGAGCATCTATGAAGTCGCCGATCAATCTCCAAGCTTATCGCCTCATCCTGTATTCCCGCGCCCTGCACCCTGAGCTTTTCAAGGTGAAGGGTCGGCGTGTCATTGAGCACAACGGCTACGAGTTCGAGGGCTGGGTCATGCCCGGGTCGCACCTGATGCGGTTCCAGTTCGGCGGCGACTGTGCCGTCGAGCTCATCACCGACATGGAAGAAGGCATCCCTGACCGCGGGGTGGTGACGGCTCTGCCGTGCGCCGGCGAGCGCGACCACGACCACAGCTTCGGGAAGAAGATCAAGTACTGCACCACGGTGCAGACCGAGCAACTGCCCGAGAGCCTATACCGGGCCACCTACCAGGAACTCACCGAGTTCGGCAAGGAGGCCAAGGGGCTGGTGTTCACCTGGAACGACGACGACGGCGGCAAGTGCGCGTCGATCCTGGTGGTGGAGCGGATCCGCAAGGAGATCAACGCCGAGGCGTACCACCTGGTGGCCAACGGCGGAGTGGTGCTGCGGTCGTCGTCGATCTTTGAGGCTCAGGGGTAAGAGAAGGCGCTAGGCACTGGGCACTGGGAAAGAGGCCTAGGGTCTGTGGTTTGGGGCTTGGATGACGTGCTGGGATTTGTTGGGGTGAATCCCTACGATCCGGGCCATGTCTACGCCGCCAGTCCAACCCGCCGCTGCTTTGAAGCCCGCTGACGAGAAGAACCGGTATGCGGGGACGATCCGTCTGCCGTCGACGCCGTTTGCCATGAAGGCGAACCTGGTGCAGAACGAGCCGGCGTCGACCAAGGCGTGGGACGCGATGGGGCTTTATGAGAAGTTGCAGGCTTCGCGCGAGGCTGCGGGGGCGCCGAGGTTTGTGTTCCATGACGGGCCGCCGTATGCCAACGGCAACCTGCACCTCGGGCATTTGCTGAACAAGACGCTGAAGGACTTTGTGGTGCGTTCGAAGTTGATGGCGGGCCCGGGGGGCAAGGGCCACTCGTGTCGGTTTGTGCCGGGGTGGGACTGCCACGGGCTGCCCATCGAGCACAAAGTGATGACCGAGCTGGCGGCGGCGGGGAAGCTTGAGAAGATCGCCGGGCTGCCCGATGACCAGCGCCGCATGGCGATCCGTCGCGAGTGCCAGAAGCACGCCGAGAAGTACCAGAAGCTGCAGTCGGGCCAGCTCAAGCGGTTCCTGGCGCTGTGCGATTATGAGCACCCTTACTTGACGATGAGCAAGGCGTACGAAGGGGCGACGCTCGAAGTCTTCGCGGACTTGGTCGAGCAGGGGCTGGTGTACCGGCAGCTGAAGGCCGTGCATTGGAGCGTGGCGAACGAGACGGCGCTGGCGGATGCCGAACTCGAATATGAGGACCGGGAGGACATCTCGGTGTACGTCGACTTCGAGGCGGTTGACAAAGACGCCGTGTATGACGCGTTTGGGTTTCCTGCGGAAGAGTTCAACGCGGAGAACGCGGAGGGCGCGGAGGAAGACATTGAGGCGGGAGAAGAAGGAGAAGAGGCGGGAGACGCCGACGGCGGCCGCCCCGGCCAGCGGCCTTGCTTCATGATCTGGACGACCACCCCTTGGACTCTGCCGGCGAACCTGGCGATCGCGGTGAACCCGTCGTTCGAGTATTCGCTGGTGCGGGTCGACGGCAACATCACCGTCATCGCGTCGGCGCAGGTCGAGAAAGTGACGAAGGCAGCGAAGTCCGAGTCGGTGAAGGTGCTGGCGACTTGCCGCGGCGACAAGCTTGTCGGGCTGAAGTACCGGCACCCGTTTGTGTCGCCTTCTCCGGATTTTTCGAGGATCAACCCGGCGGCATTGCCGCAGGGCGTGAGCGTGTCGTCGCTGAGCGTGTACCGGGTTGTCGCGGCGGACTATGTGACGCTCGAGGACGGCACCGGGCTGGTCCACACCGCGCCGGGGCACGGTGCCGAGGACTACATGACGGGCCTGCGCGAGAAGCTGCCCATTTATTGCCCGGTGAAGGGCGACGGGACGTATGACGACTCGACGCCGGAATCGGTGCGCGGCAAGAACATCTGGAAGGCCAACCCCGAGATCGTCGAGATGCTGCGCAACTCGGGGCATTTGTTCTATGACCACAGGTTCATGCACTCGTACCCGCATGATTGGCGCGGGAAGTCGCCGGTGATTTTTCGGGCGACGGAGCAGTGGTTTATCTCGGTCAACTCCAAGTTCGTGCATCCGACTGACGACTACCAGCATGACCCGACTCCGCTCTCGCTGCGAGAGCGGGCGCTCATGGCGGTCGGTTTCGACCGCGACAACCCTGTGACTGATTACCAGCGGAACCTGCTCAAGAGAACTCCAACGCATGTTGACCCTGTAGTCGAGTTCACCCCCGAGTGGGGCCGCAACCGCCTGCGCGGCATGCTCGAATCGCGCCCGGACTGGTGTATCAGCCGCCAGCGTTCGTGGGGCCTGCCGATCCCGGCGTTCTACAGCACCGACGCGGCGGGGAATGTGACAACGCTGCTGACGGTGGCATCGGTGCGCGCCGTTGCGAAGCGGTTCCGTGACGCGGGGTCCGATGCGTGGTTTCTCGAATCGCCCGCGGACATCCTGCGGCATTACGACTACGCGGCGGACGCGGAAGCGCCGAAGGGGGTCGATCTGGCGACCCTGAAGAAGTCGACGGACATCTTTGATGTGTGGTTCGAGAGCGGGTCGTCGTGGAACGCGGTGATGCGCGAGCGCTCCGGCGGCGGCCGTGCCGGCTCGGACTACCCCGTCGAGCTTTACCTCGAAGGCTCGGACCAGCACCGCGGGTGGTTCCAGTTGTCGTTGCTTCCGGCGCTGGGGGCCACGGGTCGCCCGCCGTTCAAGCGGCTGCTGACGCACGGGTTCATCGTCGACAAGAACGGCGAGAAGATGTCCAAGAGCAAGGGCAACACGCTCGAAGTCGAGGACCTGCTGAAGGAGTTCGGGGCCGATGTGTGCCGGTGGTGGGTCGCCACCATCGATTACACCGGCGACATCCGCGCCGACAAGTCGTACTTCACGGTCAGCGGCGAGGCGTACCGCAAGATCCGCAATACTTTGCGTTTCATGCTGGGGAATCTCGAGGATTTCACGCCTTCACCGGCGGGCAAGGATTGCACGAGTGGCGAGGGCATGTGCGTGCCGTTCGCGTCGGTGCCGCCGACGTCGCTGGAGGCGTGGGCGTTCGGGGCGTACAACGCGCTGAGCGCCGAGGTTCGGGCGGCGTACGAACGGTACGACTTCCGTGCCGCGGCGGTGGCGATCTTCAACTTCTGCAACGAGGCGATGAGCAGCGTGTACTGCGCCGCTATCAAGGACCGCATGTACTGCGACAAGGCCGATTCGCCACGCCGCAGGGGCACGCAGTCGTGCCTGTGGGACATCACCGACGGCGTGTGCCGGCTGCTGGCCCCGCTGATGCCGCACACGGCGGACGAGGCGTACCGGGCGCTGATGAAAGATGCGTCCGCGTGCGTCCATATGAAGACGATCATCGACGCGTTTCCGGTAACGGCCGACGCCGGCTGGGACGCGGTGATGAAGGCGCGTGACGCAGGGCTGAAGGCGCTGGAAGAACGGCGTCAGACCAGCGAGCTCGACAACCCGCTGGATGCGGGCATCGAACTGCCGGACCCCGACGGCACACTCTCGCGGTTCAAGTTGGACGACCTCGCCGACCTGATGGGCGTGAGCCGCGTGACGCTGTCGCGCTCAGCGTCCGCTGTTGTGGTGCATGATTTACGTGCCGAGCCTCGCTGCGAGCGCTCGCGGAAGCGCGACGGCACCGTGAAGCTGCGGTCCGATGGCGGGATGCTGAGTGAGCGGGATGCGGCGGCGGTTGGCGTTGCGTAGTTAGATCCCTCGTGGATCAATCGAGCTCCGAGCGCGAGCTCGGGGCCGCGCTGGAGTGTTCGACGTGGCCCCGTGCTTGCGCACGGGGTTCGGATGAGGCCATTGCTCAGCGCGGCTTGTTCTTCTTCTGCGCCGCCTCGTTCTCGACTTTCTTGCGCTGCTCCGCCGCGGCTTGCACGCGGTCCCAGATGCTGTTGCCGGGCTTGACCGACGCCGCGCCGGGTTTGCTTCCCGGGGGGGCGGGCGGCGGGTTCTTGTCGAGTTCGTCGATGTGGGCGCGGATCCAGCGGCTTTCGATGATGCCCAGGATCGAGTTGGTGATGAAGTAGACCGCGAGCCCCGACGGTGCGTTGTACATCATGACCGGGAACATCACCACCATCATCACCTTCATCATCTTCTGCTGCATTTCCTGCTCGGGGGTCAGCACTGTGGTGGTGGGTGGGGTGAGGTACTTCTGCTGGATCCAGAAGACGACGCCGAGCACGAGCGGGAGCAGGTTGATGCCGCTGATATCACCCATCATGGTCGAGATGAGCGGGATGTGGAACGAGGTGCCGAACTCGAAGAAGTGGTCGGGCGCGGAGAGATCGGCGAGGAACGACCAGTTGCCGCCGGTGGCGGCCTGGAACACGCCGTAGAAGCCCGGCTGGTGCCTGAACTGGAACGCGAAGAAGAGCATGGCGTAGAGGGCCATCCAGACGGGTGTCTGCAGGAACATGGGGATGCAGCCCAGGGCCTGGGTGGGGCTGACGCCCTCTTCGCGCATGAGGCGGGCCATCTCGACCTGCATCTGCTTGGGGTCGTTCTTATATTGTTCCTGCAGCTTCTTCTGCTTGGGGGCCAGGGCGGCCATCTTCTTGCCGAAGCGGGTCATGTTGATCTGGCTGCGGCGCGTGATGGGGTGGAGGGTGGCGCGGACGGTGAAGACGAGCAGGATGATGGCGACGGTCCAATCGCCCAGAATGCCGTGGACCAGTTCGAGGTACCAAAGGAGGAGCTTGGCGAGCCACTGGAAGGTGCAGGGGGCGCAGCACCCGCCGAGGTTGAAGACGACCATCTGGCTGAGCCCGAGCACGCCGAAGGATGGGTCCGCCTTCTCGCTGAGAAAACTCTTGGCTAGCGGGCCGGCGTAAGCGGCGAAGGAGAGGTCTTGCGCGCCGCCCTGCTTTACCTCGACCTGCGAGCTGTGCATCTCGAGCGCCAGGCGGGCCTGCTTGCCCCACCCCAGCGGCACGGCGTAGACCTCGTTGGCGAGCAGGAATCGCTCGGGCCTCGCCGCGCCGTCGGGCAGCAGCGGGTGGCACGCGAAAGCGAAGTAGCGGCTTGTCTGGGCGACCCAGACCAGATCGCCCGCGCCCTTGAACTCCGACGGTCGCGGGAACAGCAGCGCGTTGCGCTCCGCGAGATTCTGGCGGGCGTTGTATCGGGCGTCGGCGGCGGCGATCGGGGCGGCGTGGCCCTCGAGCAGCGTGTCGGCCGAGACGATGGACTGCGAGGGATCGCGGGTCTGGTCAAAGAGGTAGCCGTAGCGGATGCGCCGGGTGTCGAGCTGGTAGCCGAAGAGTTCTTCATGGATGTCGAGGGGGCCGTACTGCACCCACTGGACTTTGAGGTCACGCCCTGACACGTTTTCGAAGCTCTGTCGGACTTCGACTTCATAAGAACCGGGCTGGAGCGTAAACACGCGCGTCACGCGGGCGATGGTGGCACCGGCGGCGTCGACGATCTCGGCGCTGAACGCGCCGGGGGCGGTCTCGGTCCAATAGTTGGTGGTTGAGTTGCCGAAGAGGTCGATCGGGGTGCCATCGATGATGACGGCACGGGCGGCGAGCGATAGGGTTGTGACGGCCTCGCCCGCCGAGCCGGTGGCCCCGAGGGGCTGCTGCACGCGGAACCGCTGCTGGTCTTTGATTTTGTCTTTGAGGGTCTCGTAGTGGCGGGCGAGGGTGATGGTCTCGACGCCGGCACCCAGGTGGGAAAAGGTGTAGCGGGCGGCGAAGCCTGCGCTGGGGTCGATTGAGCCGATGGGCGCGGGCGTGGTGAGCGGCACGGCGACCACGCGGGCCCGCAGGCCGGTGAGCGGCGTGCCTGCCGGGGCGGCGGCGGGAGCGCTGGCGGCTTTGGGCGGCACCGATCCATCCTGGGCCGAGCTCGCGGGTGAGCCGGTCGAGGCGACGGGGGCAGTGGGGGCGGCGGGGGGCGGCGCAGGGGTGGTGGCCGCGTTCGGCGTCGCCGCGGCGGGCTTCGGCTTGCCGCCGCTGTAAATCCCCCACACCGTGACCACGGCGACCACCAGCAGCAGGATGGGGACGAAGACGCGGAGTGCGGTGTTTTTCTCGGCGGGCATGCGCGGGGTCGCTCGGGAGGGCGGGCTGGGGGAATCTCGCGCGGGCTTTCAATCGCCGCGCCCCCAAGCCGACACAACCGATGACCGAACGATCACCCAACGGCGGCATCGCCCGAAAGGGCGACACCCGCTCGATCCGGGCGGCGGGGGGGAGGATGGTACCCGTTGCGCCCTTGCAACGCCGACCGGCACGTCTCGATCAGCTTTTCCTTGTCGATCGGCTTGGTGGCGTACGCGTCGCAGCCGGCGCCGAGGCACTTTTCGGCGTCACCCGCCATCGCGTGGGCCGTCAGCGCGACGATCGGCAGGACGCACCCCTTGGCCCGCAAGAGGCGCGTGGCCCCGTAGCCGTCGAGCTCGGGCATCTGCATGTCGGTCAGTACGAGGTCGAACGGCGCGGGGTCGGCCAGCGGGCCGTCCATGGTGCCGCTGTGGGTCAACATCTCGACGGCGATCTTGCCGTTGCCCGCGATCTTCACCTCTGCCCCGGCCTTCTTGAGGTGGTGCGAGATGAGGCGCTGGTTGTCCGGGCCGTCCTCGGCGAGCAGGATGCGCACGCCCTTCAGCGGGGTCTCTGGTGTCTTGGTCGTCGGGGCGTGCTGCACCACCTGGGCGGCGCGGTCGCGTTCGATGAGGGCAACCCCGGCGAGATCGCCCGCGGCGATGACGACGGTGAAGGTGCTGCCCTTGCCGGGTTCGCTTCGGACCTCGATGTCGCCGCCCATCATCTCGGCCAGTCGCTTCGAGATGCGCAGGCCCAGGCCGGTGCCGCCGAACTTGCGGGTGGTGCTGGTGTCGGCCTGCTCGAAGGCGCCGAAGAGGCGTGAGAGCTGCTCGGGGTTCATGCCCAAGCCGGTGTCTTCGATGTCGAAGCGGATGGCGGGGCCGCGGGCGTTGAAGCGGTCGAGGCCGATGCGGAGGGTGACGGCGCCGAGCTCGGTGAACTTGATGGCGTTGCCGACGAGATTGATGAGGACCTGCTTGAGGCGAGTGGGGTCGGAGGTAATCGTCTCGGGGACGCTGGTTTCGTAGCAGACCTCGAGCGAGATGTTCTTGCCCTGGGCGCGGACGCTCATGAGCGAGACGACGTCCTCGATGATCTGGATGGGGCTGACGGGGATCGATTCGACGGTCATCTTGCCGGCCTCGATCTTGGCGATGTCGAGGATGTCGTTGATGATCGAGAGCAGGTGCTCGCCGTTGCGCCGGATGGTGTTGATGTACTCGACGCGGCTGGAGGGGGCCCTGGCGAGGTCCCCGTCTTCGTAGAGCAGATCGGTGTAGCCCATGATGGCGGTCATGGGGGTGCGGATCTCGTGGCTCATGTTGGCGAGGAACTCGCTCTTGGCCTGGGTGGCGGCGCGGGCCTGCTCGAGGGCGCTGTGCAGGCGCTCGCGGTCGAGACGCGCGGCGGTGACGTCGCTGAAGCTGGCGACGGCGGAGTTGACGGCGCCGTCGGCGCCGCGCACCGCCTCGGTGCTGACGGAGATCCAGCGTCGCTCGCCCTCAGGGGTCTCGATGCCCATCACGAAATCGCGCACCGGGGCGCCGGTCCGCAGCGTGTGCGAGATGGGGTGGAGCTCGCCCGGGAAGTCGGCCCCGTTGAGGTCGATGGCCCGCCAGCGCGGGTCCGTCGAGGTGCGCCCGAGCAGCTGGTCGCGGGTGAGGCCGAGGATTTCTTCGGCGGCGGGGTTGGCGTCGACGATCGTACCGTCGACGCTCTGAACGACGACGCCCTCGGCCATCGCCGAGAACATTGAAGCAAGGCGGTTGCGGTGCTCGATGAGGTGGGTGATGTCCGACTCGACGGCCATGAACCCGCTGAGCGTGCCCGCCTCGTCGTGCAAGGGTTGGATGTCCACGTCGAGCCAGTACTCGCGCCCGTCCTTCGAGCGGTTGAGAATCTCGACGCGGCAGCCCCGGCCCTCGCGCACGCACGTGGCCATGTGGTCGACGGTCGCGCGGTCGGTCTTGTCAAACTGCAGAAACGACCCCGGCGACTTGCCGCGGGCCTCGTCGAGCGTGTAGCCCGTGATCCGCGTGAACCCCTCGTTCACCCACACGATGCGACGGTTGGCGTCGGTGACGATGGCGGCGTTCTGGGTGCGGCGCACCACCATGGCCAGGCGGTCGAGTTCTTCGGTGCGGGCGCGCAGGTCGGCGGTCATCGCCGAGGCCATCTCGCCGGCCCTGCGCTTGGTCCGGAGCAGCGACCACGCCAGGGCGCCCACCAGCAGGCTGGCGAACGTGCCGCCGGCGCGCACGCCCGCGGCGGCGGCGGTCGTGATGGTCGTCTCGAAAGTCGGTGAGGTGCCGTTGAGCATCGTCCACGAGCGCCCGCCGAACTGGAACGCGACTTCATCATGAAAAGTGTGCGCGATCAGCTCGTCGGCGGTGACCGCACCCGTGTGGTCCGCGAGGTGGCCGTCGCCGTCGTACAGCAGGTACGAAGCGTCCGCCGGGCCGTCGAAGACGTGGACGTCGAGCAGCCCTTCGCTGGCGGCGGCGAGTTCCGCCAGCAGGTCTTCGACGACCACGGGCATGTAGACCCAGCCGACGCATTCACGCTGGCGCGCTTCGGGGGTCGAGGGGAGCGCACCGCTGCGGTACACCGGCAGCACGCAGATCACGCCGCGAACGGTCTCGCCGCCCCGTTGCAGGGCGACCGGGACAGTCGCGCCGACCTCGCCGGTGCGGAGCGCGGTCTCGGCGGCGTCGCGCCACGCGACGTCGGTCGCGGCGTCGAAGCCGAGCCGCGCTTCATCCGAAGCGGCGGGCTCGAAGTAGGTCACGACCATCAGAGGGGAATGCGAGGCGGGGACCTCGCTCGGTGCGGCGCGGATCTCAAAGCCCGGTGCCTCGTCGGCCCGGACCCGTTCGAGGAACGCCCCGACGGCGTCGCGCGGCACGCGCTCGATGTAGCCGATGCCCAACGTGCCGGGGAACTCTCTTGGCAAGTCCCGCGACGCGACCAGTGATCGGAACTCGCCGCGCTCGACCGATTTGCTGGCGGCGAACACGCCGCGCGTCCCGCGGAGCCCGTAGCCGAGCAGGTTCAGTCGGCGCAGCACCAGCGCCTGCACCCGGTGGCTCACCAGTTCGAACCGCGCCCGCGCGTCGCGCAGCGCCTGACGCTCAACCGCGGCACCGCCGAGGAACGTCAGCGCCAGTCCCAGCAACACCAGCAGGCACGGCACCAGCGGGCCGGACAGCAACGACCCGGCCCGAAGGCTCGGGCTTGTGGGCTCCGCCGGGGCGCGGCGGTGCTCGGTGTGCGATCGATCAGATGGCCGCGTCATGGCTGAGATGTCATCGGACGACCGCCAAGCGGACTGATGGTGGGTCGGATAATGCCCCGGATCAGGTGAGACGACGGACGGGAAATGCACGGGATCGCACGCCGGGCGGGCGGCGAGAACGCGGAGCGGACGTTGCGAGGTGTTTGAAACACCTGTGCCCGTCCCCTTTTTCGCCGCGGCGAGGGTGGACGCCCGTGCAAGCGTGTTTGAAGCACGGTTTCATGGCGTTTCAAACCCGAGAACTTGACACTTGACGCAACCGTTTCGCTGGTTTTGTGGTTTAATCTTGCACGGGCCGAGTGCGCGCAGGTCTGCGCGCGGCCCAAGGAGCTTCACACCATGTCGCCCGCGGCTGTTTCGGCGTCGCGCTTCTCCGGGTTCTCGTCACTCGCACTCATTTCCGCTTTGCTCGCGGCGTCGCCCAGCGAAGCGTTCGCGGGGGGCGGGGGCCGTCATCGCGACCGTTGCGACGACCGACCGCGCTATGTCGATCGGCACGATCACCACGGGCACTCGTACCACCGAGGCGGGTATTCGTCCGGTCTGAGCATCTCCATCGGGGACTGCGGCAGCAGCCTTTCGTACGGCGCACTCCACGGGACGCACGGCGTGTACCGCGGACGCAACTGGTGCGACGATCGTCCGCGCTATGTCTCTCCCGTGTATTGCCCGCCGCGCCCTGTGACGTATTGCCCGCCGACCGTGGTGGTGGCACCGGCGTACTGCCCGCCGCCGCAGTTGGTGGTGCATCGCCCGTTCGTGGTCGAGCGCCCTGTGCTGGTCGAGCGTCCGTTTGTGGTGGAGCGCCAGGTGGTTGTCGAGCAGCCCGTGGTGGTCAGTGCCCCGCAGCCCGTGGTGGTGAGCGCCCCGGTCCCGCCCGCTGCGATCGTGGTGCAGCAGGCCAGCCCGCAGGACCGCGATCTCGGGACGACGTACCTGCGTCTGGGTGATCTTGAGAACGCCGCCAGGTTGTACCAGCGTTACCTCGGAACCTACTCGACCGATCCTTACGCGCAGCGCGGCATGGGCCTGGTCGAACTGGGCCGCGGCAACGCGCTCGAAGGCACCCGCTGGATCGCCGCGGCGTACCGCGCGGAACGCTCGCTCGCGGTGAGCCCCCCGAGCCCCGACGGCGTGGGCGGCGCGACGGTGTACCAGCGCATGCTCGACACGGCGGTGCTGCACGCCGGCCAGGCCCGCACGCCGGAATCGTGGCTCAGCGTGGCGATCCTGCAGCACGGCCTGGGCCAGCGCGAAGTTTCGCTGCAGAGTCTGCAGCGGGCCCGCGAAACCGGGCTGGATGTCACGCTGCTCGACGCGATGACGGGGGCGGTGGCGCGGTAAGGCCGATCACGAGGAAGCGCAATGTACGGTCAATCACGCCGCAGCAACGCTCCGCGTGAAGAGCGTCAGCGAGCGGGCCTGATCGGGGTTCCTGTTGGTTTCCGGGTGTGCGTGCTTTTCCAGTGATCGTCGTCAACTTCTCGCATGAGATGGGGATTCTGCTTCCGGGTTTGACCCCCGCAGATCAGGGTGTTGAGAGGGTCGAGCAGCCGGCCACGAACACCACACGACGCGAGCCTGGAAGTTAACCGGGACTTGAACAACAACCGGGCGACATCCGTGCGACGGTGCCGCCCTGGGCGCGGTCACGGGCGTTTCTGGTCCAGACCCCGCGGATTTCTCGCACGCAACCCCGATCACACAGGGTTATACTGGCCGCATGGGGACGGGCAGTTGGTCATTCTGGGTCTCGAACCTCGACGTGGTGGTGTACCTGTTGGTCATCGGCGCGGCGGTGTGGTACGGGTTGCTGCGCGATCGTTCACGCGGGCGGAAGCGCTGCCCGAAATGCTGGTATGACATGAACGGCGTGGCCACGCTCACTTGCCCGGAGTGCGGGCGCACGCACCAGCGTGAACGTGAACTGCACCGGACGCGGTGGCACGCCAGGCCGCTGGCGATCGGGGCGCTGGCGTGCCTGGCGTTTTTCGCGCTGAGCAACTGGTCGTCCATTCGGCAGGGGCTGTGGGTGCGGCTTGTGCCTTCGTGGGCGCTGTATGTGTTGTTTGAGCCCGACTACTTCGCGGGCAACGCCAGCCCGCTCCCGACGCTGGCCGGGGCACCGGGCGGCGTGGGGGGCATCGGCCCACTGGTGGCCGACCCTGCCCAGCCGTGGTGGGAGGCCAAGGTCGAGCCGTTCCGCGTTGAATTGGCGCGTCGGCATGTGATGGGCGAACTGCCCGATTGGATGTGGCGCGGGCTGTCCACGCGAGGGTACACCCCGCCGCCCGATCCCATGTCCTGGTTCTTCACGCGGGCCAAGTGGCCGCGCGGGAAGCCGCTGGTGTTTGCGAGTTCCGTGATGGGTGCGTGGGAGGGCGTTCCCAATGTCGCGAGGATCGATCGCGACTATGAGTGGACGCTGGGCGACAGCGCCCGCGGCCTGCTCATCCCGGGCTGGCCGGCGTGGTTCGACAGCGGCACGCCGCGGTCGTTCGGGCCGCCGGTGCGCAGCTATGTGATCGATACCCGCAACCTCCCCATCGGCACGGTGCGGCTTCCGATCGCGCTCGCGTGCGTCGAGTCCACGCCCTCGGGGCGCGGACTCGAGCTATGGCGCTATGCGGGTGAACTCCATTTCGAGATCGTCGACCCCGCGACCGAGATCTTGACGCCGGTCGGGGACCAGGCCCTCACCGACGCCGTGCGACAGGCCACCAAGCTTGAAATCGAGCCGTCGCCTTCGAGTCGCGGCGGCTTCACGGTGAAGTTCAGTCTCGGTGTCGTTGAATGGCACGAACCCGTCGCCGCCGCGTTCCGATTTGTGTTCCTCGACGGCGACCGCGTCATTGGCACCGCCGACGACGGGCTGCACCCGTCCACCGGCGGCGCGGTGGCGATGGCCCCAGAGCTTTCCGATGCCGAGGCTGCGTTCTACCGACGGCACAACGCCTGGACGAGCGAAGCGATCAGCCGCTTGACCGTGCGCGTGGAATCAAGGTCGGAGGCTTGTTTGCCGCAAGTATGGCACGATCGGTGCTGGCGGGGCTCGTTCGTGGTTCGGCTGCTGGATCACGCGGGCGATCTGCCGGCGGGCCCGCCAGAACCTTGAGCGCGGAGGGCCGGATCGACGTTCGGCCCCACGCGCTTCTCCGCGATCTCCGCGTTGAAATCTCGGTCAGTATCATCCCCGAATGACGCCCCACCGCCTCGCCACCGACACCGACAACGGGATGCTGCTGATCATCTCGGGGCCCTCCGGCGTCGGGAAAACGACCATCACCCGTGCGGTCGAGCGTTCGATCGCCGACGCGGTTTTTTCCGTCTCGGCCACGACGCGTCCGAAGACCGACGCGGACGTCGAGGGCGTGGACTACCACTTCCTGGGCGAGCAAGAGTTCAAGCGGCGCGAGGCGGCGGGTGAGTTTCTCGAGACGGCGCTGTACGCCGGGAACCACTACGGCACGCTTCGGGCACCCGTCGAGGCGCAACTCTCGCGGGGTCGGTTGATGATCCTCGAGATCGACGTGCAGGGGGCCAAGAGCGTGAAACGCCAGATGCCGCCCCCCCAGTCGTTCGCGCTGTTCGTGCTGCCGCCGAGCGAGGACGCGCTGCTGGAACGGCTGCGTTCGCGGAAGCGCGAGGCGGAGGAAGTGATCCAGCGCCGGTTCAATCTGGCACGGGCAGAAATCGCCGAGGCGAAAGGGTGCGGGGCGTACGACGCGTTCCTGGTGAACGATGATTTGGAGCGTTCGATCAGCGAGGCGCTGCGGCTGGTGGAAGAGGCGAGGCGCGGTCGCAAGGCACGCGGGTGAACCCGATCCGCCGCGGAGCGCCGAGGACGGCACTGAGTGTTTGGATGGGCGGTCGCGGCCCTACCGGCCACATCTTGGCCGCTGGCCGTCTGAATGAAGCCCGCCGATGATCAAGGCACGGCCGGCACGCGTGCTTGTTGGCTGCCTCACCCCAGCACGCCCGACATGAACAACGCCGCGAGGTGCGTCGCGTTGGTGAGGCCCATCGAGCCCTCGCGGGCGGCGCGGGCGGCTTGCTCGACCGGCAGCAGCACGAGTTCCACGTCTTCGGTGGGCTCGAGCTCGGTGGCGAACTGCGCCGTCGCGTTTTCCGCCACGAAAAAGTGCGCTCGGTTGGTCAGCAGCGCCGGGTTCGGGTGGATGACCGGCAGCGGGCGGAGGATCGGGGCGTCATAGCCCGTCTCTTCGCGCAGCTCACGGCGCGCGGCGGAGGCGGGGCAGGCGTCGGAGGCGTCGAGCAAGCCGCCGGGGAGTTCCAGCGTGGGCGCTTCGAGGCCGTGCCGGAACTGGCGGACCATCACCAACTCCCGCGCTGGCGTCACGGCGATGACGTGCACGAAGTCCGGGATACGGATGAGAAAGAACTCATGCTCGCGATCGCCGCCGCGGCGGGTGCGGAGGCTGCGCTCGACCTCCCAGCGCCGGGCCTTGAACGCGGTGGTGCGGTCGCGGATGGTCCAGTGGTGGGGCGGGGGCTGGGGCTGGGGCGGGGGCTGCATGGGGCACGGTAGCGGTCTGTGTCGCGATGAGTTCTTGGAGGCGGCGCTTCTATTGTTCCGGCCTGTCCTGACCGAGCGGCTGGTCCGCGCGGCGACCGATGGACTGTGACCGCTGTTCCGTGCCGGGCTTTCTCCCCATGTCGACGCTTGCTGACATCCCGACCGCCGTGGCAACGGTGAAGTTCGATCTCGGCCCGATTGGCGCCGAACCCGCACGCCGCGCCAGCGCCGCGCCGGCGTCGTCATCGAACCACCTCGCACGAGCCGTCGAGGCCTTGCTCAACACGGCCCACCCCGACGGCCACTGGTGCGCCGAGCTCGAGGGCGATTCGATCCTCATCACCGAATACTTGCTGATGAAGGCAATTCTCGGGCACGATGGGCCGGGCGAGATTCGCGCGGGAGAACGAGGGGGCGAGCGCGCCCTGTGGGACCGGATGCTCGTCCACCTCCGCCGGCTGCAGCGCGACGACGGCACCTGGGGGCAGTACCCCGGCTCGGCCCCCGACCTCTCGGCAACCGTCAAGGCCTATTTCACGCTCAAACTCTTCGGCGATCCCGGCGGCGACCACGTCGATGCCCCACACATGCGGGCCGCGCGGGAGCGCGTCATCGCGATGGGCGGGGCCGAACGGATCAATACGTTCAGTATGTTCTATCTGGCGTGCCTGGGGCAGGTGAGCTGGGAGGCGTGCCCGGCCATCCCGCCGGAGGTCGTGCTTTTGCCGCGGTGGTCGCCGTTTCACCTCACCAAAGTGGCGGCGTGGACGCGGACCATGATCCTGCCGCTGGCCCTGTGCAGCGCGCTGCGACCCGTGCGCCGGCTGGACTCTTCACGCGGCATCGGCGAGCTCTTCGTCGATCAGTCCGCGCGCACACGCCTCAACAAAGAACGCACCGGCGACGGGCCCTTCGAGTGGACCAACCTGTTCCTCACCATCGACGGGGCGCTGAAGTGGATGCACCGGCGCGGCGTCGGCGTGGGGGGACTCGGGATGGGGGGACTCGGCGTGGGGGGACTCGGGATGGGCGGTCGGGGGCTGCGTGAGCGCGCCATCCGCGCGGCGGAAAAGTGGCTGCTCGAACGCATGACCTCGCACACCACCGACGGCCTGGGGGCCATCTTCCCGCCGATGGTCTACATCCAGATCGCGTTCCAAGCACTCGGGTATCCGCGCTCGCACCCGGTGATCGTGAACGCCGAGCGCGAGTTGGATCGGTTCATCGTCGATCGGCCCGACGAGGTTTCTTCCGAGGGGGGGCACGCGCGGATCCAGCCGTGCTTCAGCCCGGTGTGGGACACGGGCATCGCGCTCTACGCGCTCACCGAGGCGGGCAAGACGGCGGACAACGACCCGCGCATCAGCGCCACCGTCAACTGGCTGTGCGACCGCGAAGTCACGCTGGTGGGCGACTGGGCCGCGAACCTGCGCCCGGAAGACCGTGCCGCCATCGCCGGCATGGGCCCCGGCCACGCCCACGGCGCGTGGGCCTTCGAATATCGCAACGATTGGTACCCCGACGTCGACGACACCGCGATGGTGTGCAAGGCGCTGTGGCGCGCGGCACGGAGCTCGAACTCTGCCACCGCCCGCCGCGCCCGCGCCGCCGCCATCCGCGGCATCAACTGGATCCTCGCGATGCAGAACGACGACGGCGGCTGGGCCGCCTTCGACCGCACCACGCACCGCGAGTGGATGGAACACGTCCCCTTCGCCGACCACAACGCCATGCAGGACCCGTCCTGCGCCGACATCACCGGGCGCACGCTCGAAGCGCTCATCACCTGCGGCGTCTCGCGCGAGCACCCCAAGGTCCGCCTCGCCGTGGCGTACCTCAAGCGCCAGCAACGCCCGCAAGGCTGCTGGTGGGGACGATGGGGCGTCAACTTCCTCTATGGCACATGGCAGGCGGTCGGCGGTCTGAGCGCGGTGGGAGAGCCGGTGGACGCGCCGTACCTGCGCCGCACACTGAAGTGGCTCCGTTCGGTTCAGAACAATGACGGCGGCTTCGGCGAGTCCGCCAACTCGTACGCTGATGAGTCACTGATGGGCCGCGGGCCCAGCACGCCGTCACAAACGGCATGGGGTGTGTGCGCGATGATGGAGCTGGTCGGTGCCGACGATGACGCGGTCCGCCGCGCCATCGCGTGGCTCGAAGCGCACCAGCTCGATGACGACGCGCCGGCGACCGCGCCGCCGATGTACCCCACCCACACCACCGCCGACCCCGCGGGCCTGTGGCGTGAACCGTGGTTCACCGGGACCGGGTTCCCCAAGGTGTTCTACCTGCGGTACCACCACTACCGGCACTACTTCCCGGTGATGGCGTTGGCGCGGTTTGCGCGGCTGCGTTCGGGTTGAAGGCCGCGGGTCCGCGTTCAGACGTCGGTCGCCTCGCCCAGGAAACGCCGCGCCAGCGCCAGCGGGCGAAGCATCGCACGCTTCTTCATTTGGTGGTCGTCCATGCGGCGCAGGATCAAGTCCAGTGCCCGCACGGCGTCGGCGACGTTGGGCCCCTTGTTGAGCATGACGCATTCAGCCCGCTGCCCCGCCGCGGCGTCGGTGATCTCGCTCCGCGACGCCAGCCCCTTTTTCGCCAGTGATTCCAGCACCTGCGTGGCCCAGATCACCGGCACATGCGCGCTCTCGCACAGCCACAACACCTCTTCTTGCACCTCGGCGAGTCGCTCCCAGCCCATCTCGACGGCGAGGTCGCCGCGGGCGATCATCACGCCGCTGGTGGGGAAACGCATCAGTTCGAGCAGCAGTTCGGGGAGGCGCTCGAAGGCGGCGCGGGTCTCGACTTTGAGGACGACGCCCAGGCGGCCCGCGCCGAGTTCGGCCAGACGCTCGCCGAGGTGGCGCAGGTCTTCGGGAGCTCGCGCGAAGCTCAGGCCCACCAAATCAGCGTGCTGCGCGATGAACGCCAGATCGCGCTCGTCTTGCTCCGACATCGCCGGGATGCGCAGCTGCGAATCCGGCAGGTTGATGCCCTTGTCGGCCCGCAGCCTCAGCCCCGCGGCGGGCGCCCGCGTCAGGCGCACCACCATGTGGGCGCGGTCGCAGGATTCGATCACGCCCGAAGCCTTGCCGTCGTCGAGCAGCACGCGCTCGCCGGGGCGCACGTCGTTGAGCACGATCGGCAGCGTGATGGGTAGGCGGCCGGGCTCGACGAGCACGCCCTCGGGGCTGCGGATCTCGACGCGCCCGGGCGATTGATCGGCGGTGAGAATGACCTGCTCGCCGGTGCGGATGAGGATGGAGCTCTCCGAGGCGGGGAGGTGGCCGACGATGATCTCGAGGGCCGGGGGGCCCAGGGGGGCCGGTGGCGCCGGATCGCCGCGTGTCGGCTGCGGTGTGCCGGCACTTCGGCGGCGAACGCGCATCACGCAGCCGGGCGTGATGTACGCGGTGCGCCACGCTTCGGCCCAGACTTCCATCGTCGGGTCCGGCGCGTCGCCCGACGGCGCGCGGCGGACAATCTTGATGTCGCGCTCCGCGCCACGGTGGTCGCGGAACTCGAGCACATCGCCCTCGCGCAGTTGCCCGAGGACCGCGCCGGAAAGCGGCAGCACCGCGTCGGGGATCGGCCCGGACTGGATCGGCACGGGGCCGCTGGCGAAAAAGCCGATCGGAGCGGTTTCCGCCGGGCGCAACAGCACCCGCGCCGGGCGCACGATGTCGCCCACCGCCGAGCGGACGGGGCTGCAGCGGACCACCTCGGGCCCCGGCGCGATTGGCCCGGTGCGAACCTTCGGCCCCGGCAGGTCCATCATCACCGGACAATCGCGCCCGAAGCGCGCCGCGGCGGCGCGGGTGTGGGCGATCATCGCGAGCCACGCCTCGGGGCCGTCGTGCGCGCAGTTGATCCGAATCAGGTCGGTACCGGCCTCGAGCAGCTCGTCGAGCAGCGCCGGGCGGCCCGCGGCCTCGCCGGGCAGCGTGACCATGATGCGCGAGCGCCGGTCGGCGTGGGCCGGACCCAGCAGCAGCCGCGTGTTCGTCTCCATGCGGGCCTGGCCCTCGGCGAGGCTGACACCCGCGTGCTCGGGCGCGCCGGCCTCCGCATCGGGCAAGCCCGTCAGCCGGCGCAGGGCCGATTCAACGCGCCGCACGGTGAACAGCGCGTGCGCTTCCGAGCGCCCCAGCGATGAAAAGCCGGCGGCGGCGAGGCCCATCTGCAGCTCACGCCGATCGGCGCTGCGAAGGGCCGCGTAGTGGATCATGTTGGTGACGCTCGCGGCGCGATCGGGGGCGGCGGCGCCGATCAGCGCTGCCCGAGTGCGGGCGGCACCGGTGAGCTCGCGGCGCAGCGCCGCCATCTGCTCCAGCAACTTGGAATAGTCCGGTTCCGCGGGCGTCACGAGATCACCTCGCCCGCATCGTACAAGTGCCGCGTGAAGATGCGAGAAGCCGCGCCGCCAACGAGCCCGGAGCGTGAGCGACGGGTCTTGGGCATGCTCGAACTCACCGCTTCTCGGGCCCATGCGCTCGCGCGTGCGTCTGGCCTTCGCGCGCCAGGTACCGATGCAGCGCCGTGATCACCCGAACATTGGCGGGCAGAAAGTTGTCCCACGGCAGATCATCAAGGCCCCGCCACGCATGCTCGGCCACCTGCATGTTCCGTGGCGCGGGCGATTGCGGTGCCAGTGACGCCACGCAGGTGAACAACCGCACCCGCGCATGCTCATAGGTGTGCTCGATGGGCTCAAGCACGGCACGAACGACGATCTCGATCCCCAGTTCCTCCCGCGCCTCACGGGCGGCGGCGTGATCGGGGCCTTCGCCGGGCTCGAGTTTTCCACCGGGAAGTTCCCAGTAACCCGGATAAACGGTGTTCGCAAGACGTTTGGTAATCAACAGGTGGGGTTCAGTGGTCAAATGGCCCAACGGGTGGGGGCTGTTGCCGTCGTTTGGTCGCAAGATCGCACACACCGAAACTTCAACGACCTTGGGAACGGGCTCGGAGCCGCGAGATTTCTGTAAGTCGTTATCCATCAATGACTTAGATGATTCTCCATGAAGTTGTATTTCCCGACGTTGACGATGCGGGCGGCGTGTCTACGGTAGCCTGTTCTTCGCCGGGGGCGGACACCCTGGGCACCACACTCTGACAGAACGCGGCGTCTTCGCCGTGCCATGCCGTCGGTCGAGAATCGGAGCTCTCGACCGACGGTTTTTCATTTTGCATTTTTCCGCGTGTGCGTGATCGTGCGATCATCGCGCGATGAACGTGCATCGAACTCACGCGAAGTCGAGCCAACGCGTGGGCACGCGCGACTTGATGATCGCGTGGCGCTGGGCCGCATCGAAGAACGTCTCGACGGCGCGTCGGTGCTCCTCCTCGACGTTGAAGCGGAGCAAGTCGTTGGTGTAGTGGTGCGCCAGATCGGTGCGCCAGCCGCGCACTTCAGCGCGCTGCTGGATGATCCACGAGGCGCGTGTGGCGTTGTGGCGGCGCTGGCGGTCGAGAACCGCCGACACGGCAGTGATGCGCGGGTCGTCGGCGCGGTGCGCCGGGCACATCCACACCGCATAGACGAAGGGCAACCCGGTGAGGGCTTTCCACGCTTCGCCGAGGTCAAGTTGGTACGGGTAGCGCTCGGGTGTCGGCGTGTTGGTCACCACCTTGTCGCCGATGAGCAGCATGGACTGCGGCGAATCGGCGTGGTTGGCGCGGTTCGCGTGCGTGAGTTCGGTATCGAACTCGACGATTTCGGGGCGGACGCCGAAGCGCTCGGCGAGGATGATGCGTGCGAGCGCGACCGAGGTGTGACTGTCGATGTCGGCGTGCAGGCGGGTGACGTCGGGCCACGGCACGGCGCTGAAGAGGCGGACGGTCAGGGTGGGACCATCGCAACCGATCATGCCGACGGGGATCATGCACAGCCCGCCGGGGATGGCGTTGGTGCGGGAGTCGGGCGTGCTGAGGCGTTGGTAATCGATGGTGCTGAGCAGGCCCATGTCGATGTCGCCGGCCTGGAGGAGGTCGGAAAGACGTGCCGGCGCGGTAAGGGTGAGGCGGAGGTCGCGGAGCTTGCCCAGGCCCTCGATCAGCGGGAGGGTGTTGAGGTAGCCGACACAGCCGAGGCGAAGGGGGGCCGCGGGCTCCGCGAGCGTGGTGTTGGCGTCCGTCGGCGTCATGGGGGAGGATAGGAGGCGCGATGGGTGCGTTTGTGCCACTGACCCGTCCTCGGGTCAGTGCTGCGAGCGCAGCATGCTCCGAGAATCGAAAGCGGCTTCGACCGAATGCACGGACCTGAAGACAGGTCAGTGGCATAGCAACCGATGAGATCACGATGACCACCACCTCCCCCAACTCGCTCACGCTGATCGGTGGCGGGGGCCACGCGCTGGTCGTCGCCGAGGCGGCGTTTGATTCGGGGTGGACGCTCACGGGCTTCTACGACGACGACGGGGCGGCGCTGTTGGGATCGCTGGCGGCTCATCTCGGGCCGGTGGCGGAGGCGTCTGGGCTTCGAGCTTCGGGCGCGGCGGTGATGCTGTGCGTGGGCGATCTCGCGGCCCGGGCCCGACTGCTGCGCGAACTCGATGGGCTCAATTGGGCGCGGGTGCGGCATCCTTCGGCGATGATCTCACGGCGCGCCGACATCGGCGCGGGCGTCTACTTCGGGGCACGCTGCGTGGTGAACATCCGCGCCACCATCGCCGATCACGCCATCATCAACACCGGCGCCATCGTCGAGCACGAATGCTCGATCGGTGACAACGCCCACATCGCCCCCGGGGTCGTTCTGTGCGGCAGGGTCACGGTCGGGGCGAACGCGCTCATCGGGGCCGGGGCAAGGGTGATCCCCGGCGTGCGGATCGGCTCCAACTGCAAGGTGGGCGCGGGCGCGGTGGTGGTGCGGGATGTGCCCGACGGCGTAACCGTGGTCGGTGTGCCGGGGCGGTTGGTCGATTCGGCTCGCAACGAGCCCGGAGCGTGAGCGACGGGTTCTGCGGTCGGGCGCTTCCGGTTGCCCAAAGAACCCGCTCGCTCGCACTCGGGGCTCGCTCTTTGGGTATTCCGAACCATCGAGGCGGAAAGGCCGATACTGTGGGCGAGCGATTTCCTGTCCCTCCGCGAAAGCCCCGATCATGATCCAAACACGCAAAGCGCTTGTGGTTCTCTTGGCAGCCGTTTCGATCGGCGTGGTCGCGCCCATGCTGGGAGGGTGCGCCGCGTCGCGAGCCAGCTCGCGCACCGTCGCCGTGCCGGAAGAGACGCGCCGACTGGCGGTCGACATCCGCAACGTCCGCGGCAGCGTCGAGCTGCGCGTGAACCCGCGCGTCGAGGGCGCGATCATCGAATCCAACGCACGCGTCACCACCAAAGACGACTTCAGCCCGGAGAAGGACCGCGACATCGTCGACGGGCTGGCGGTGAGTGCCGAGGTGATCGGCGGCGACGACGGCAACGCGGTGCTCAAGATCGTGTCGAGCAGTTCGAGGCCCGACGCCGAGGACCAGGCAGTGGATTTGATGATCACCGTGCCGCGCTGCGACGGGGTGAGCATCGACAACCGCGGCGGTCTGGTGATGGTGGTGGGGGCTTCCGGCGCTCACAGCATTACCAATCGAGACGGTCCGGTGGAAGTACGGACCAACACGCCGATCACCGACCCCGTGACGCTGACGACGACCGACGGGAACATCTATTACCAGGTGCCGTCGGGCTCGTCGGGTGCGTTCGACCTGCTGACGATGCGGGGCGAGTGCGCGTTCCGGAACGAGGTGACCGATGTGCAGAAGGAGACGTACGCCACGCGTGAGATGCTGGCGACGGTGCTGAACAACGGCGAAAACCCGGTGGTGGCTCGGACCAACCAGGGCGACGTGCGGGTGTGGGTGATCAAAGACCCCGTCGGCCTGACCCGGATGTACAAGAAGACGATCCCGGACTTCCGCGACCTGCTCTATCAGGACGGCTCGCAGCGGTATATGCGGAACCTGCCGGATGATGCCAAGCGGAACACCGAGTATGAGCGGTGGTACAACATCCGGTGAGGGCGGGCAGGGTTCGGTCTGAGTTCGGGCTGTCATTTTCAGGCCCATTGTGCGATGATCGGCAATCAACCGGCGGCGTGAGCGTTCCGCCTCCGGGGAGTAAGCTGGAGGTGCGCGATGGTGTCGAGCGTGACTCGTTTCTTTGGTGTGACCGTGGCGGCGGCGATGGTGCTGGGCACGGTCGGCGTGCCGACGGCGTCGGCGCAGCCCTTGGCACCCACGTTCTCGAACGTGGCGTACGGCGCCGACAGCGCGGCGCAGCGCCTCGACATCTACCTCCCTCCCGGGCCGGTGGTCGAGCGGCCGACGGTGGTGTGGATTCACGGCGGGGGCTGGTCGGGCGGGGACAAGGTGCCGGCGCCGCGGGCCTCGGGGCTGGTCGCGCTGGGGTTCGCGTTTGTGAGCATCAACTACCGGCTGACGGGCGAGGCGATTCACCCGGCCCAGATCAACGACTGCCGCGGCGCGATCCGGTGGATTCGCGCCAACGCCGGGACGTACGGGTTTGACATCGACCGCATCGGGGTGTGGGGCTCGTCGGCGGGCGGGCACCTGGTGGCGCTGCTGGGCACGTCGGGGGGTGTGGCGACTTTCGAGGGGGTCGATCTCGAGGGCGCGGTGGGCGGCAACTTGGGTTTCTCGTCGCGCGTGCAGGCGGTGTGTGACCACTTCGGGCCGACGGATTTCTTCGACCTTGATCCGCAGCACGGGTCGGCGACGTCGTCCGAATCCCGTCTGGTTGGGTTCTGGATTCAGGAAACGCTCGACAACCTCACCAACCCGGCGTTCGCGGGGCGGGTGTCGGTGCTGCGGAGCGTTTCGAGCCGCACGTTTGTGACGGCGGACGATCCGCCGTTCCGGATTGCCCACGGCGACGTGGACCCGGTGGTCCCGGTGCGGCACAGCGTTTCTTTGGCGGGTGATCTCACGGCCGCAGGGGTGGCGAACACGCGGGTGGTCTATCCCGGTGCGGCCCACTGGGTGCCGGCGACGGAGGACTTGCCGGCGCGGCAGTTCTTTGTGAGCACGTTCAACGTGCCCGCTTGCCCGGGCGATTGGAACGGGGACCGGCGCGTGAACACCGCCGACATCTCGGGGTTCCTGGGGACGTTCGGACGCACGGTGGTGCCGGGGAACCCCGGGGACTACGACGGCTCGGGCGCGGTGAACACGCAGGACCTGACGATCCTGCTGAGCAACTTCGGAGCGATCTGTCCGGCGGCGTGAGCGGCCTGTTCCGTCGGGGCCATGACTCTACAATCGCCCCAATGGCCAGCCCCACTTTCCTCACCGACAAGCCGATCCTCGTCCAGCGCATCCCGACCGCCCCGTGGGGCGATCCGAAAGATCGGCACATCGTGTCGTACGACGAGTACGCGCGCACCGGCGGCTACGAAGGGCTGCGCAAGGCCGTCACGATGGCGCCCGAGGCGGTCGTCGCGGAGGTGAAGGACGCGATGCTGCGCGGCCGCGGCGGGGCAGGCTTCCCGACCGGTCTGAAGTGGACGTTTCTTCCCAAGTATGACAACGCGAAGCCCGCGAGCGAGCAGCCGCGGTATCTGGCGATCAACGCCGACGAGTCGGAGCCGGGGACGTTCAAGGACCGGCTGCTGATGGACTTCGACCCGCACCTGATGCTCGAGGGGATCGCGATCGCGTGCTACGCGTGCCGGCTGAGCAAGGCGTACATCTACATCCGCGGCGAGTACCACCACCAGGCGATGGTGCTCGAAGCGGCGATCAAGGAGGCGTACGAGAAGGGCATCTTCGGCGGCTCCGGGCTCTTGAACGGCGCAACCACCGCGACCGGTGAACCGTGGAAGGTCGAGTGCTATGTCCACCGCGGCGCGGGGGCGTACGTCTGCGGCGAAGAGACGGCGCTGCTGGAATCGCTCGAGGGCAAGCGCGGCTGGCCGCGGATCAAGCCGCCGTTCCCAGCGGTGAAAGGCCTGTTCGGCAGGCCGACGATTATCAACAACGTCGAGACATTGGCGCACCTGCCCAGCCTCATCGGCAACGGCAAGGCGTGGTTCATGGCCCAGGGTGTGGCGAGCAAGGCGGGCGGGCCGCCGTCGTTCGGCACGAAGCTGATGGGCGTCTCGGGGCACGTGAACAAGCCGGGCGTGTTCGAGTTCGAACTGGGAATCCCACTGCGGACGATCGTCGAGCAGCACTGCGGCGGGATGCGGAAGGGCAAGAAGTTCAAGGGCGCCATCGCCGGCGGCGTGTCGACGGGCATCCTCGGCCCCGACCAGTTCGACGCGCCGATGGACTTTGACATCGGCCGCAACTACGGCGTGCTGGGCCTGGGCACCGCGTGCCCGACGGTTTTTGATGAGGACACCGACATGGTGGCGGTGGCGCGGAACATCGCCAGGTTCTTCAAGCACGAGAGCTGCGGGCAGTGCACGCCGTGCCGCGAGGGGTCGGGTTGGCTGTACCAGTTGCTCAGCCGAATCGAGGCCGGCGACGGTCGGACGAAGGACCTCGACCTGACGCTCGAGATCGCGACGAGCATGGGCGCGATGCCGGGGACGACGATCTGCGGTTTGGCGGATGGCAACAACTGGGCGGTGCGGACGATCGTGAACAAGTACCGGGATGAGTTCGAGTCACGGGTGAGGCCGACGGTGGTGCCTGTCACCGTGAGCGTTGGGGCGATGGCGAATGGGTGAGGGGTGGTTGCGCGCCGTGGGTCGGAGTTGAGGCGATCGGCGTTTGAAACACAGGTTGACGCTTCGGAGCGATCTAAGAAATAACGATCGAATTCTCTTGACTTGTCCCATCTACGGCCTATGCTCAATCGGTACAGGAAGGGTCACGGAGCCCTTCAAGTGGGCGGGGCGAGCGCGGGGACGAGCGGAGAAGCCGGGGGACCGACGGCGGCGGGCGTGAGGCTTGCTGACGCAAACCACGCCGATTAAAGCGCCGCGAATGCGTTTGGCGCGTGCCCAGATGGCGCGGCGCCGCCAGCAAACAACCAAAGACTGAGAGGTGAGTCATGAACGCTCCCCGACAACGCCTGACGCATGAGCGGCTGGCGAAGATGGTGGCATGGACCGCCGTGGTTTGTGGCGCGGGCATGGGCGCGGACGCCGCGCCGATCGTGTTCCCGCAGGGTGTGCACCAGACTTACGCGGTGACGACCGACAACCGGCTCTACGCGTACGACATGAACACCCACGCGCTGACGCTGCGTCACACCATCAGCGGCCTGCAGCCCGGCGAAACGATCCGCGGCATCGATTTTAAGCACATCGCGAACGATCCCGCGCCGCCGACGGACCTGTATCTGCTCGGCAGCACCGGGACGGTGTACCTGCTCGACTACAACGCGCAGTCGGGTTCCTATACGACTTCGAGCTTCGCTCATCTCTTCGGGTTCGCCGCGACCGGCAGTTCGGTGGGGTTTGATGTGCGGTACCAGCCGTGGGCCCCTTCATGGGGTCCGCCCGGGGAGTACCCATTCATCTATGCGAGCCGTGACGACGGGCGGCTGATGGCAAACGGCCCGGTGCAGAACGCCGGCCAGTCAACGGCCCACTACGCCGACGGTTCTCCCGCGTTCATCGGAGGGCTGGCGTCGTACGACGACTCGTCGTTCGGGAACGTCGCTCCGCCGTGGGGCCTGATCGGCATCGACACGGTGCGGCAGCAGTTCGTCAACGTGGATCCGCACCATCCGCCGAACGGCTACGGCGGTCCGACGCTCGGGCTGTGCAAGCCGATGACCACCTTCACCGGACCCACGGGCGCGATGGACCTGTCACAGATGGCGGGGTTCGACCTGCAAGAGTGGTTCGAGCAGACCAGCGCGTGGAACTTCCGGAGCGATGTCTACGGCGTCATGGCGCTGAACGAAGCCGGATCGACGTACACGTCGCTTTATGCGATGCGCACGGACGCGTTCGGGTTGCCCTTCGGCGCGCCGATCGCGTTCGAGAAAGTCGGCGACCTGGTGCTCGATGATCCGGGTCCGGTTCGGTTCTCGGCGGTGGCGATGATCCCGACGCCGGGTGCCGCGGTGTTGGTCGGCGCGGGCCTGCTCATCGGCACGCTGCGTCGGCGTCGGAATGCCTGATCCTTCGCGTCCGCACGTCGACCGCCAGTAGTTCGCGGTGTTTGCCGCGGCTGGCGCACCGGCGACAACTTCAAAGGAGGCATGCAATGAACTTCATAATGATGCAGAAGGCTCGTACGCTCCGACCGCCTGATGCCGCCCGTCGAGCGCTCGGCATGCTGGTGATCTTGCTGGGATGCGGAGTCGCGTCCGGTGGGTGGGAGCCGCCGAACCCCTATCGCTGGATGTACGCGGTCGGGGAGGACAATCAGCTGTACTCGCGCGATCGCAACATCGCCGGCTCGCTGTTCGAGCCGATCCTCGGCTACCAAGCGCCCGCTGGCGAAGTGATTGTTGGTATGGATTTCTCGGACAGCGGCGCTGTCTGGCATCTGCTCTCGAAGAGTGGCAAGGTCTACGCCACGGAGCCCGGAATCGGGCTCGTCCAACTTGGGGGCTCGGCACCGGTCGCGCTTCAAGGTGAGAGCTTCGGCTTTGACCGCGACGGCGACGGACTGTACGTCACGACGTCGGCGGGCCAAAGCCTGCGCTTCGGTCTCACCTCGCACACATGGAGCGTGCGTCCGAGCCCCGTGCACAACAACGGAACCCCGGCGCTGCTCGGAGGCTTGGCGGTCTTCGACGGACGCGGCGCCGACCGGTTCATCGGACTGGACCTGACGGACGGGACCATCGTTCACTTCAACCCCGATGCGCCCGGGAGCTTCACTCCCGTAGAACCTGAAGGCCCCGCGCAGTACTTCGGGCCCTCCGGGATGGAGCCGCTGCCTTTGAGTGGGTCTGTCGTCGCCGGGTTCGATGCCATTCTGCACACGCCGGCTTACCAGTTGTTCCCACCGCCGGACTTCTGGTTCGGCGGAGTGGCTCTGAACAACCCAAACTTCACCAACACGCGGCTCTTCGAGTTCCACAAGACCTACCCGTACCAGGCGACCGGCATCAACTTCGTTCCCGGCGTTGACATGATCGCCCACGGCAATCCATCGCTGCGATTCACGGCGATCGCGTTCTCGCCGACACCCGGAACCGCCGCGTTGTTCGGCGCGGGTCTTCTGCTCGGCGTGCGCCGTCGGCGCTGGGTGACCTGATTTCTTCGGTCGGCGTTTCGGTTCCCAGCCGGGCCGGGGCGTCGACCGCCGTGCATGGGTGCCGCGGGGCGTACCCGCGGCACCCTTTCCGCGAACTCGCGGGGCGTCGACGAGCGCCGGGCATGGGGCGACGACTGGGCATGCCCCATCACCCGGCCTCGTCGGCGGCCTCGCGGCGTCTTGATCTGAATCCCAACTTCGTCCCTCTGAAAAGGAGATTCCAAATGAACCACTTCACTCTCACTGTGCTCGCCGTCGCTGCCCTGGCGGGCTCGGCCCGGGCTGGCATTGTGTACACCGTCCAGCAGCGCTCCATCACCGCTACCGCGAGCGCCGCATTGGGCAACATCGTCGACACGCACAGCCTGAGCGCGACAGACTTCGCGCCCTTCAACCAGAGCATCGAAGCCCTCGCCGTCGATCCCAACAGCGGCGTCAACGGGTGGGGGCGTGCCTACCAGGACTCGGCGCTCGAACCGCTGCTCATCCGCGCGAACGGCGGATGGGCGGGCGGCCGCACCGGCCAGGGCTGCGGCGGCGGGGGCACTTCAAGCTTCTCCGTCACGTTCCTCCTCGACGCGCCCGCGGACTACACCTTCCAATCCAACGTACAGAACGCCCTAAACCTCTTCTCCGGGCCCGACGGCTTCTCGATCAACCAGCCCGGCACGTTCTCGGGCACCCTGCAGCCGGGCGAATACTCCATCCAGGCGTACTCATCGGGGCAGGCCTCGTTCCCGCCCAGCGGCGACGGTTTCAACCTCCAACTCACCATCACACCCACTCCCGGCACTTTCGGGCTAGCAGTGCTCGGCGGCTGCATCGCGATCCGCCGGCAACGACCCGGCACGCGCGCGTGATGACCCACGCTCCCCATCCCTTACCGGAACCCCCACCCATGATCCACGAAGTCTCAGGCGACATCCTCCTCTCTTCAGCCCAAGCCATCGCCCACGGCGTCGCGCCCAACGACCCCTTCCACAGCGGACTTGCCTTGGCGCTCCGAGAAAAGTGGCCCGCGATGTACAAGGACTTCCGCCACTATGGCCAGTCCAGCCACCCCAAGTCAGGCACGATCTGGGAATGGTCGGGTGTCGGCGAGGGCGAAAACGGTGCCGTGCGCATCGTCGCGCTGCTCACGCAGGAAGGCAGTTTCGACCACGGCGGGAAGCCCGGCCCCGCGAGCATCAGCAACGTCAACCACGCCCTCAAAGCCCTTCACGCGTGGGTGGAACGCGAGGGCATCCAAAGCCTCGCGCTGCCCAAACTCTGCACCGGCGTCGGCGGCATGGCGTGGGACGCGGTGGAGCCGCTGATCCGCCAGCACCTGGGGTCGCTCAAGATCCCCGTCTACGTCTACAGCACATACCACAAGGGTGTGAAGGCGGCGGAATCCAACCAAGCGGGATCGCCCGCACAATGACGCGCGGGGGCTCCGCGTGCATCGATAGGTCTGAGATTCTCTCTCAAACGGCGCGTCTTTGCGCCAAGAAAGGACAGCATCATGTTCAGCCAGATCACGTTCAGTCGGAAGTCGGCGGCGCTCTCGCTGGCGATGGTGGGCGCTCTCAGCACGGCCGAGACCTCGCGGGCGGCCAACCTCGATCACTTCACCGAGCCCTTCCGCACGGTGTATGCCGTGACGGAGACGAACGATCTCTACACCTTCGACGTGCACACGCAGCAGACGACGTTCGTGCATGCCATCAACGGGCTCCAGCCCGGCGAGTCGATCCGCGGGATCGATCTGTCGCGCCTGCCTTGGAACCAACCCTCGCTCGACCCCATGAGGTTGATGATGGTCGGCAGCACGGGGCGGTTGTATCAGATGAGGCTGGACGCTGGTCCGCAACAGTTCGTGACGACACTCACCGGCGCCACCGGGCTGGACCTCTCGAGCGGTTCGGTCGGGTTCGATACCTTCGAACAGTACACGGTGGGCAACTACTACCGAGCCGTGACCAGCAGCGCCGGCGGGTATCGGGGCGTTCCCAGCTCGCCCGCCGGGGAGGGCCACCTAGGCACCACGCGGTACCCCGACGGCAGCCCCGCTTCCGTCGTCGGGCTGGCCGCGCCCGACGATGCGCCGAGTTACTTCCCTGGCTGGCACATCCTTGGGCTTGAGGCAAACGAAGCGAAGCTGGTAGGTCTTGACCCGTTCTGGCCCACGCCGCCCGATGGATTGGGTGCAGGGAAGGTGCAGGCGCTCGCCGATGTCCGCGGCCCCGGCGGCTCGATGCTCGATCTGGCACACTTGGCTGGGTTCGACATGCAAGAGGTGCTCGATCTCCGCAACGGGTTTTTCCAAACTCTCATCGGCGTCGCCGCCTTCAACTCGCCGTCATCCAACTACACGGAGCTTTACGCCGTTGATCTCTCATGGACTCCGAGCTTCGGGAACCCGCCGGGCACGGTCGAGTTCCGCAAGATCGCCGACATGACCCTTGACTCCCGCACCTCCGTCCGCTTCACCGCCGTGGCGATGACCCCTACGCCGGGTGCGGCAACGTTCGCCGCCCCGCTCGCGATGCTGGCCATTCGCCGCCGCCGCCCGAACTCGTAATCGATCTCGGAAGAATCAAGATCAGAACAAGAAACGTAATTCCGCGCATGAAAGGACAGCATCATGTTCAAGCAATTCACTCCCCTTCGGAAGTCGGCGTTCCTCTCGGCGGCGGCGGCCTGCGTATTCGGCGGCGCGCTGCGGTCGGCGAACGCCGCCTTTGAGACTTGGTACTCTGTCGGCTCTGTTGACGCCTATGCCTATGCTGGCTATCCAGATGTCCATTCCGTGCCGTTCGGCAGCTTCCAGGACGATCCCAACTTCGGCCCGGCGCACCTCACCGCCCACGCGTCCAGCTACGACCCGACATACGGCCACTACTGCGACTCTGGGGCCACGCTCGATGTGACGCTGCGTCGTGGCTTGGTCGACTATGCCGCGAGCTCGAGTGCCTCGGGCAACGGGGGTTCGGGAGTCGCTGGTACTTCACTCAGCCTGAAATTCAGCAGCATGTCCGGAGATTCCGGCACGATCGAGGGCCACCTCGGCAACAACGCGACTCTCTTTATCACCGGGAGCAACGGCTTCTCACGCACGTTCCTCGGTTCTTTCACGGACACCTTCAGCGCCGAGCCGGGTGTGATGTACCACTTGGTCGCACAGCAGCGCGCTTCAGCCGGCGGCCCCACAAGCAGTTCGATGAACTTCCACCTCTCGATCCCATCCCCCGGCACCGCCGGCTTCGTCAGTGCGGGGCTGGCGCTCGCTGCTCGTCGCCGCCGCTCGAACTCGTGATCGATCTCGGATGAATCAAAGTCACAAAGCAGAGCGCAATTCCGCGCATGAAAAGGACAGCATCATGTTTAACCAGTTCACTCCCCTTCGGAAGCCGGTGATTCTCTTGGCCGCGAGTCTCTCTGCGCTGGCCACCGCCGCGCCTCAGGCTAACGCCGCCTTCACCTACCTCAGCGGCAGCAGGTCCGTTGAGGCCGACGGCGTCGTGTACAACGGCCCCGCCGTGGGCCCTTGGGACAAGTCAACGTCGTACCCCGTCCAGTACTGGCCGTTGATCACACGAGCAAACCAGTCGACCACACTGACTCCGCTGCGTCTACCGGGCCGGCCCTCTTGGGGCGGCGGTTTGGCCCAAGCCGTCAGCGACCCGCTTTCAACCGGCAGCGCTGTAAGCCGCATGGAAGTCGTGTTCACCTCGGACGTCGCCACCGGGTTCCAACTTTATGTGGCGGGTGACATGAGCACCGCCAACCCCACAACCGTCTCGATCTGGCGGATCGACCCGGTGCTTGGGTCCGAGACCCTCATCTCGCACGCCACAACGGCGTTCTCCCTGATGCAGATGACAGCCGGCGCACTCGAAGCCGGGCCTACCTACCGCCTCTATGCCAACGCGTCCCCCACATCCGTGGGCGGCGGTGTGGTGACCGGCGAGTGGTCGGTCGGCTTCCCAGTCGTCGTACCAACGCCCGGCGGCATCGCCCTCATCGCCCCGCTCGCGCTGTGCTCCATTCGCCGCAGACGCTGAATCGCGGCCACCTCTCCAGTCCCATCCCCTTCCCAAGGAGAAGCACCCATGAACCCCACCGTTCTTGCCCTATTCACCCTCGTCGCATCAACCGCCACGGCCCAAGCGGGCATGGTGTACACCCATCAGGAGCGCCGCATCATGGCCTTTGCGAACGCGGACTTCGGCGCGTTGTTCGTTGAGGACAGCCGCTCGGCCCCGGGTTTCGGCCCCTTTGTCGAGAACCTCCAGGTGTTCGCGACTTCGTGGAACGGTGCGAACCGCGGCGTCGGCCGGGCCTACCAGGAATCGACGCTTGACCCGCTGCGCATCTTGGCCGACGGCGGGTGGTCGGGCGCGAGCGAGGGCGGGCTGCCGGGCGGATTGGGAGGCGGCCTGTCAAGTCTTTCGGTTCAGTTCACGCTGGATGAGCCCTTGGGCTTCACGCTGCAGTTCGGCCTCGTCGGGGAGTTCCATGTCCGGCTGACGGGACCCAACGGGTTCTTCATCGACCACTCGGGGTTCTTCAGCGGGACGCTGCAGCCTGGGGCGTACTCCATGGAGGCCCTTGCGCAGGGCGGTTCGTCGTCGTTCCCGGCGAGCGGGGGCGGGTTCCATGCGGATCTGCAGCTGGTGCCCGCGCCGTCGGCGGTCGCCGTGCTCGGATTGCCGGTGGCAGCGCTCGCGGGCCGACGTCGGCGCGGGTGACTCGAGTGGGGGACCGGCCGAGCACGTTGCTTGCGAACTCGCCCCGTTCCCCCCACCATCCCCAGATGCCCAACCTCACCGGCCTCCTCGGCGTCACGGTGCTCATCCTGCTCGCGCTCGCCATGAGCTGGAATCGCAAGGCCGTGCCGTGGCGACTCGTCGGCGTCGGCATCGTCCTCCAGATCGTTCTCGCCGCGCTGATGCTCCGCATCCCAGGGGCCACATGGGTGTTCGATCAAGCCGCGTGGCTGGTCAACGGCGTGATCAACCAGTCCGAGCAGGGCATCGAGTTCATCTTCGGCCCGAACCTCAGCAATCCTGGCGGGCCGTGGGGGTTTGTGTTCGCGTTCAAGGTGCTGCCGATCATCATCTTCTTCGCGTCGCTGATGAGCGTGCTGTACCACCTTGGCATCATGCAGCGCCTGGTGGCGGGCCTCGCGTGGCTGATGCGGCGGACGATGGGTGTCACCGGTGCGGAGGCGATGTGCATGGCGTCGGGGATTTTCTTGGGGCAGACTGAATCGCCGCTGACGGTGAAGCCGTTTCTCGCGGGCATGACTCGGGCGCAGTTGATGACGGTGATGCTCGGGGGATTCGCGAACATCGCCGGGAGCGTGCTGGGTGCGTTCGTGATGATGCTCGGCGGCGACGACGACGCGCAGCGCGTGCTGTTCGCCAAGCACCTGATGTGTTCGAGCGTGATGAGCGCGCCGGCGGCGTTCGTGATCGCCCGCATCATCCTGCCCGAGACCGAGACGCCACCTTCGGAAGATGCGGCGGCGCTTTTGAAGGGCGTGCCGACCGCGGAGAAGCCGACGAACCTGTTCGACGCCGCGGCGATCGGGGCCACCGACGGGCTGAAACTCGCGGCCAACGTCGCCGGGATGCTCATCGCGTTTGTCTCGCTGCTGGCGGTACTCAACTGGATCATCGGCGGTGCCGGCGGCGTGTTCGGCGCGCCCGACCTCTCACTCCAGATGATCCTGGGCTGGCTGCTGGCGCCGCTGGCGTGGACCATGGGCATCCCCTGGAGCGAGTGCCACATCGTGGGCGGGCTCATCGGGCAGAAGATCGTGCTGACGGAGTTTGTGGCGTACACGAACCTGGCGCAGATCATGCACCCGGCCGCGTTGCCCCCCGGCGATGCGACGGGCGCGGTGCCGCCGGCGGCGCTCAGCGCCCGCACCGCCCAGATCACCGCCTACGCGCTGTGCGGGTTCTCGAACTTCGCATCGATCGCGATCCAGATCGGCGGCCTGAGCGTGATGGCCCCTACGCGGCGCAAGGACTTCTCGCAGCTGGCCTTCCGCGCCATGCTGGGCGGCGCTCTGGCGACCCAGATGACCGCGTGCGTGGCGAGCTTGTTCATCTGAGCGTGCCGTCCATCCGAGCCCCGCGCGCGAGCACGGGGCCAGTGATGCTCAAGGCGAGGGTCGCGAGAATGCGCTCGGGGGCAAACTCCAAAGGCGGTCTTTGGGCGTGCGAGGCCGTGCCACCGCGCGCGGCGTTTGGCCCTGTGCTTGCGCACAGGGCTCGGATGGATGAGGCGCTCTGATGATGATGAACCCGCTCAGCCCTTCGACACCGGCGCCAGCACCGCGATGCGAGTCTGGTCGCTCACCACCACGCCGCCGGGCTTCTCGACCGTCACCGCGAACGCCTGCGGGTCTGTCACCTTGATGGCGGCCTTGATGGGCACTTCCACCTCGCCGGCGGCGTTGATCCGCGCCTGGGCGATATCGAACACCCCGCCGTCGACCGGGTGCTTCTGTTCCTTGTCGAAAATCCAGAGCTGGTACTGGAACTGCCCAGGGTCATTGACGGCGAGCCCCTTGAACACCATCCAGCCCTGTTGAAGCTCGTTGTTCCAGATGACGCGGCCGGCGCACTGCTCCTTGCAGGTGGCATCGGGCAGCGGCTTCCAGTCGATCTTCAGCGTGTCGACGCGGGCGACGACCGAATCGATGATGATGGATTTCTCGCCGGTGCGGGCGATCGGCGTGCCCGTCGGCGTCGATCCGGGCCGTGCCAGCCACACACTCGCGGCGACGGCTAGACACGCCGCGGCGGCGAGCCAGCCCATCCACGCTCCCACCCCGGCACCCGTTCCGGAAGCCGCGCGCCCTTGAACAGGGGCACTCATGCGCGGTGCCAGCGGGGCGTCGTAGGTCGTGCGCGCCAGCGCGAGCGCCGGGGCTGCAGTTGCTTCCGCGTTCGCGCCGGAAGTGAATCGGCGCGCCTCGGTCGAGATCGACGCCACCAGCGACGCGGGCATGGGCTCAAGCCCCGACATGCCGCCAGAGCCCATCAGCATCGCCACATCCGCGGCGGCGGCGGCGAGTTCCATTGCGTCGTCGGTGCCTTCGGGCGAACCGTCGAGCAGTGCCGCCAACTCAGCCGCTTCGCGCGCATCCACACCCATCGTGGCCTGATCGGCCAACAGGGTGAGGAAGCGGTCGTTCTCGGACGTGGGTCGGTTCATGTTGCGGGGTTCCCCCTCGCTGGGTTCGACCGGAGTCCTTCGAGCGATTCACGAAGACGGATCAAGCCGCGCCGGGCGTGGGTTTTCACGGTCCCGAGCGGCATTTTCAGGGCCGAGGCGATTTTTTCGTGGGAAAGCCCGTGGAAAATCGACAGCCGCAGCACACGCTGCTGTTCGAGGCTGAGGTTCTCAAGCTCGGCGAGGGCACGCCGAGCGTCTTCGCCCAGTTCCATCCGAGTCCCTTGATCGGTGCCGGAAGCGGGGCCGTTGGATGTCCCGCCGCCCGGGGAATCGGCGGAACGTGACACGTCGTCGTCGCGCATCGCCTCCATGCGGGGGATGCGCCCGAGGCGCCGGCGTCGGTCGATCAGGCGTCGGCGTGCCACCATCGCTACGAACGTCACCTCGCTGGCGACGCTGGGATCGAACCGCGGTGCCGAACGCCACAGATCGATGAAAATCTCGTGGACGGCGTCCTCGGCGTCGGGGTCATTGGCGGCGAGGCGACGGGCCAAACTCCACACCAGGGCGGAGTAGCGCTGGATGAACTCCTGAACCGCGGCCTGGTCGCCGCGGGCGATGCGCTGCAGCAGGTCTGACCCGCCGCCGTTCATGAAAGGCGGGGTCGTCGCGGTCGGGGGATGTGCGGAGCCGACTGGGGCCATCGCGGGTCGGAATGGTAGCGAACTCCGGCGCGATGCGTGACGAGAAAGAACCGCGACCGTGAGGGAGCGGCCTTAGCATCGGCATCACGTCTGGGCACGAAGCATCCCGAGGAGAATCCGCTCCCTCACGGTCGCGGTTCTGTTCGATACCTCACAGCACCAAACTTTGCCCCACCTCAATCCGCTTGGGCAAGCGTGACGCATCGAGGTCTTCCGGGCCCATCGCCGTCGTCGGCGGCAGCTCGATCGTGCATCGGCAGCTGCCGTGCTCGTCGCGCGGCACCTTGATGCCCGCCCTTTCAAGCCATCGCGCCGCCCGCTCGGTCTGGATGCGCCGGCACGTTTCCGGGCTGTCGTTGCCCTCGGCGTTCTTGATCGGCGCGAACTCGTCGATGCGGTCGGTCTCGTAGACGATGCTGCTTCGGGCCATCGGGATGGCGTCGAAGACGAACGTCTCGAGCTTGATCCCGTTGGGCTTGGCGGGGTTGACGGTTTCACCGTTGGAGAGATCGACGTGCGGCACTTTCTTCTCGGCGCGGTGGAACGGCAGGCTGAAGCCCCCCGGGCCGCCCTGGGACGAGCCGCGGCCTTCGTTGTTGAGTCGGGCGACAAACTCGACGCTGATCATGTGAATCGCGATCGAGCCGGCGTTGTAGCGGACGGTGTGGTCGGGGTTCCGCGCCTCGGCGAGGTGTTTGGGCAGGTCGGAGTATTCGACGACGCTGATCTTGCCCGTGGACTTGACGAACACGCCGACCTTCTCGCCGGGGTCGGTCTTGGCGACCATCTTGCTCGACATCTCGGCGGACGAATCCGGCGCGAAGGCGTGCAGACCGATGAAGACCGGATCGATGACGCGTGCGAGGGGGTTGTCGATCTGGACGTAGGAGAGATGCTCGATGCCGCGGGCCCGCATGTCGTTGATCGCGCCCGAGTTCCACAGGGCGCGAAGGGACCCGCCGTGGCCGTCGGGGTTGGTGGCGATCTCGTCCTTGCCGGCCATGAGGACCTTGGCCGTGGTCATATCGAACGAGGGCATGACGCCCTGGGAGAAGAACATGATGTCGCGCGGGTTGAGGCCGCAGTAGTCGTTGGCCTTGAAGAACTCGACCGTGGCCTGATGGTTGATCGGGCTGGTCATGATGTACCACGGGATGGTGCGCCCATAGCGCTTCTGGGCGGCGACGATCCAGTCCGCGAGGCAGTTGAACAGCGGTTTGTTGGTGACCGCGCCGCCGGGGTACGCACCCTTCGGCCCATCGTGCCCGAGGCGCGTGCCCTGCCCGCCCGCGACGGTGAAGGCGGCGATCTTGCCCTGGCGCAGCAGGTCCTCGCCCATCGTCTCGTACTTGCTCTTGTTCCAGCCGCGCCCCGGGGCGGTGTGGTCGCGCGGGTAGTACGGCGCCGGCTCGAGGTCCTCGGGGCTGATCTGGGCCGCGGGCTTGCCGGTGACGTAGGTCTTGATCAGGCCGGGGACGGCGTCCCAATCGATCGACCGAACCTGCTCGAGCAGCGCGCGACGCTGAGACTCGTTGAGCGCGTCGAAGTACTTGAGCACATGCGACTGCCCGACGGCGTCGAGCGTGCGAACAACTTCATGCGGTGCGGCAACGGCCTGGCTCATGGTGCTGGGTCCTCTATCGGTTCTGATTCGGGAAGGCATTCTCACCGCGGAGATCGCGGAGGCCGCGGAGGAAGGCAGAGAGAAGAGCGGGGTTCGGGTGTCGGGGTTCAGGGTTCGTTGAGCGCCGAAGGACTTCCTTCAGAAATCTTTGATCAAGACCTTCGCACCCTCGCACCTCTTGCGGGCGGCCCTTCCCTCACGGTCGAGGTTCTGTTCGCACCGCCTCCGTGTCTCTCTCCTCTTCTCTCTGTCTTTCTCCGCGATCTCTGCGTGCTCCGCGTTGAACCTGTCTCTTCTGAAACTCAGGAAGTTCAAGGAAGTTCAAGCCCCCGGGTCCTGCGGGCCGGTCCACTTCTCGCCCTGGTGCCGCACGATCTTGCCAGAGGTCACATAGATCACCTGCTCGGCGACGTTGGTGCAGTGGTCGGCCATGCGCGCCAGGCTGTGGGCGATGCGACCCAGCGCAAACGCGTAGTCCACCGTGTGCAACCCCTTGACCAGCCCGTCCTCGATATCGCGCAGAATGGCCGTCTTGAAGGCGTCGGTGGCGTCGTCGCTCGCCAGCACCAGCTGGGCGGCCTGCACGTCCATCTGACCGAACGCCGCGTTGGTCGTGTGCATGATCCCGATCACGCTGTTGGCCATCACGCGGAACTTGCCGGGGATGCTCAGGGCCGAAGCCCCCACGGCGTTGTGCTTCTCGGCGATGACCGTCGCCAGATCGCCGATGCGCTCGAACTCGTTGTTCACCTTCACGATGGTCAGCACCATGCGCAGGTCCTCGGCCTTGACCCCGGGGTTGCCCCACTCGTCGACCATCAACTGCACCGCAGCCTTCTCGATCTGGATGTCGACGCGGTCGATCTCGTGGTCCCGCGCGATCACCTCCGCCGCCTTGCCCGACTTGCGATCAAACACGGCCTCGACGGCGTCCTCGATCGAGCGCTGCACCAAGCGGCCCTGCGCGACCAGCTGGTCTTTCAGGGCGCCCAGGCGCACATGGAAGGAGGTTGTGGGTTGGGCGGTAGTCATGACGCGGGGCGCAACGAAACCCATCTCCGACCGGCGAAACACGCGGAGACAGATGATACCACGCCTTGTTCGTCCTCAAAGCGACAATTCCCGCCCTGTTCATCGCGGAAATCCGACGCGCCACCGCGTTATCATCGCCCCCCCCCCCGCCCGGTATTCACGCGAGTGAGCGGGCCTTTCCCGACTCCCCACTCCCGACTCCCCACTCCCGGCACAAACCCATGTTCACCATCACCAACATCCGCGCCCGTCAGATCCTCGATTCCCGCGGCAACCCCACCGTCGAAGTCGACGCCGCGCTCTCCGGCGGCACCCTCGGCCGCGCCGCCGTCCCCTCCGGCGCTTC